>JAYVPJ010000168.1:0-49321 GCA_043757445.1 Pirellula sp.
ATTATGACAGGCTTGCTTTTTGCCCTATGCGTAAAATTCCGGGGTTTGGGGCTGGCCCCAATGAGCACTGTTTCACCCACTAATTGTGCGGAAGAGCCCTTTTCTAAGTTGCGCAAAAAGGACATCGAATCTCGCCAGCATCAACATCACTCAGCTTAAGGCGCTTCCGGTTCCGTTACCCGAGCTTGGGTTGCAAGAGAGTTTCGTTCGTGAATTTAAACATTGTCAGCAATTCAGAACCAAGACTGCAACTCACGCTGACAATTCAAACGACCTCTTCAACTCCCTCGTCCAGCGGGCATTCAGGGGAGAGCTATAGTCATGGTCATCGAAGCCAAAAACGTGTTTCCAACATTCTCCGCCCAGCATCTGGAAGCGATCTGCCGGGTCTTAGCGGACACCGAAACGGGTTTGACTGGAACTGAAATCGGATACCTGCTTCAAGACAGCCGGATTGAGGATAAGGCGTTGGGCTAATAGCTACAAACCGAATCGAAACCTAACGCCTTCCCGTTGATACTGGAAACACGAGTCACAACCATCGGATGCAAGCACGTTTCTGATAACCTGAGGAAAAGGAGTGTTAAAAATGAATTGGGACATGCAGAACACTTCCGTTATGTTGATTGGCGCCGGTTTCTCGGTGGCAGCCACAGACGGAAAGATGCCCTTGATGAAAGGTTACTTTGATAAACTTTCGCAGAATCAACACCCAGCTTCGCAGAAACAACACCCAGCCTTGTTTGATTTTGTGTCGGAAGTTGGTTGCAATCAAAAATGTGCACTGATTCAGGATGCAAATGTCGAAAACGTCCTTTTGACTCTAGAGCAAATGAAAACAGCACCAGAGGCGATGTTTTCCGGTTCGATGAAACGACATTTCACTAACTCAAGTGTGATCGAGCAAGAACTCATCGACTATTCACTTGAACGCCTGAAAGGCTCTTTAGACGTTGATGATTCGAACTGGGCAGCCCAGCTTCTGGCAGAATGCGGTGCAGACACAACGGTTGTCTCAATGAACTACGACAACATCGCGGAGAGAGTTCTCTCCTCTCGCAAAGGGCTCAGTCATTTCGGGCAAAAGCCCAGTTGCCCGCATTGTCGAATGAGACGCTTGCTTGAACTAGCATGTTCTTGTAGCCAAAGAAATTCCGACATTGGAGACTTTTGGCAAGGTATAGTCCTGAAACCACACGGCTCCATTGCGTGGAAGCGTTGCAACTCAAGTCATTGTTGCATGTTCAACTGCCTCGTCGCGGACACTCATTGCCAACCGTTCGAAAAGTGCGTCTGTAGCTACTGCCAATCTGAGTGTCTTCCTGTTTTGGTTATGCCGACCATGAGCAAGAACTATGGACACATTAAGGAAATCGCCACTATGTGGAAGGCCATGTATCAAGCCATTGTTCATGCCGAGTCGATCCTACTATTTGGATTTTCTTTGCCGATTAGCGACGAGCTTCTGATACAGCAAATTCGTGCCGCGATCAGCGAAAGAAAACGACTCCGAGTTGTGGGATCAATCGACATCAATCCAGAGGCGGTTCTGGATCGCTTTGAGCTCTGCCTGCCGCACGGACTTCATGTACAGCAGAGACAGTTTCCCGTCGTCCCTGGAGAGATTCCAATTTGGGTTCCTGAGTTTACCGTCGAGTTTGTTGAAAACTGAGCCCCATTTGCTACTTTCGAATTTCCTTCGACGTGGTTCCAGTGGCGATGCGTCAAAAGTTCGGTCTTAGAGAATCCAACAAATTTACGATTTCTTGAACTCGCCTACTCGGGCCTCACCAATCGGGTGCAAATCGTGCAGACTCGATGTTCCGTCCATTCTGGAACGCTACAATCTAGTAGGATTGAACTGCGGCGTCCATGCGAACTCGGAGTTCTACTTTGGAGCCTTCTGTCGTTGTTCCTGTTTGCTAGCGTTTTTACTTAGTGCCGCCCTGTTAAAAGGCTGAGTTTCGAGTTGCACAGTCCGTCGCATTTCTTTTTCACCAAATTAATTGAGCTATGTCAATCGTGCATGGCGTCACGTAAGATTTATGTTGACTTTTGTCTATTTGTGCAATATAGTTTTGGTACGCTCAGCCGATACAGGTGTTTCAAAGGAGTTGTCGGGTGAGCAAACTGACCGACTCGAGACTCCTGAGCTTGATCGCACAAGCGTTGCAGAATGGCGCAAAGGATATAGGTGGATATGTCCAGTGGAAGAAGCTGCCAGCCGAGTGGCTTAGAAAAAACCTCGAAAATCAAACGCAACTTTCGATCGCACAGCGTTTGCTCCAACATGTACAAGATGGCCATGAAATAGATCAAGTAGTCGAAAAACGTGAAGGGCACCTCGATGAAAACAGATTTCACTACGATTTTCGTATTCCAATTGACGGGACAGAAGTCTACATCGAGACCATTCTCAGAGAATTCAAGAATGACGCGACGCTTACGATCGTAAGCATGCATCCGAAATAAACCAGAGGGATGTCAAATGACGGCAAATAAGTGCCTTCCTTATCCACGAGTATGCAGTGAATGCGATCAAGAGACGGTTGCTCCTTGCTCCATCCCTTACCATGCAGAAGTAAAACATGATGGCAAACAACACTCGTTCTTCATCCCGGAACTGCAGATAGACAAATGTTCGGCCTGTAGCGAGGAGTACTTTAGCTCGGAAACGGATCGCCAGATATCACAGGAACTGCGAGTACACCTTTGCTTCCTACAACCAGACGAAATTCGAGCAAGATTGAAAGCGCTCGCAATTAACCAGTCGGACTTCGCAAAACGGATTGGCGTCGCGAAAGAATCCGTTTCGCGATGGTTGACAGGTGCTGTTATTCAGAACAGAGCCATGGACAACTTGATGCGATTGTTTCTTGGCTTGGTAAGTGTTCGCAACGCATTGACTGACAATGGGCCAAATGAGGGACTTGGTTTAGTCGATAACGGCAAGTTGATTGTTTCGAACTCGGTTTCAAACACTCAGGTAGAGTGGGTTCGCACACGAGCTTTTTCGCAAGGAACCCTCAAGCGACGCGAAACGTTTTCACTCATGAGTCCATCGGTGTCTCGCAATGTACATTAGCACGTTCTACTCATTCAAGGGTGGTGTTGGGCGTACTCTGGCATTGGTAAACGTCGCGACCGAGTTAGCCAAAACGGGAAGAAACGTACTGGTCGTCGATTTTGATTTGGAGGCCCCTGGCGTAGATACCTTTCAAGAATTAAAGGGGGCGCCCGGACAATTCGGGATTGTGGATTTCGTCAATGATTATCTCGATCGTTCTGTTCCTCCAGATATCACCAAGTATGTCTTCAAAGCTCCCGTATCTGAATCGGAAACGGTCCCCGGGAAAATTTGGGTCATGCCAGCCGGGAAACGAGGAAGTGACTATGGCACGCGACTAGGAAACATTCACTGGCAAGATCTGTACGAAAAGCATGAAGGATTCTTATTGTTCGAAGATCTTAAGCGGCAATGGAAGGAAAAGCTAAATCCGGACTATGTGCTGATCGATTCACGAACGGGATTCACAGAAGTTGGAGGCATTTGCACAAGACAATTGCCGAACCATGTTGTCGTTCTATTCATTCCAAACGAACAGAATCTTCGAGGACTGCTTCTAATTATAGATTCAATCGAGCTTGAAAAGTCAGTCGATCCCGATTCGAAGATTGAGATTCAATATGTTGCGTCGAATGTGCCTGTGCTTGACGACGAAGAAGGCATTTTGCAGCAACTGATGAATCGATTTACAAAAGTGTTTAGTCGCGATAGAAGCAAACGGGATTCGCCTATGCGTATTCAAACGATCCAGCGATACGAAAGCCTGCAGTTGCTGAATCAGGATTTGTTTGTCCTCAGACGACCCCGCAGCCGGCTAGCGAAACAGTATCGTGAATTAATGAACTCGTTGATTGCCTGCAATCTGAACGATCGTCAAGGTGTCATTGACTACCTGAGGAAACACGCTTCGCCTCGAACCATCTCAACCCAGCGAATTGCCGATATTGAAAACCGGGTTAACAGCATACTTGAAAGACATTCTACAGACACAGAAGTGCTCCTCTGGGGCGGTCGTTACTTTAGGCAGCAAGGTAGCTCGAGAGTAGCAACGAGTCTATTTGAGCAAGCATATGCTTTCGCAGAACAAAGTGATTTAGAATGGGAAGCTGAGCTTCTAGTTGACTTGGCCGAATCACTTGCTGTAGAACAGCGTTTGACTGAGGCAAGTGATGCACTTGCGCGGGCCCTGAAGCACCCTCTTCTGTGTATTGATTCACTTCGACGAGCAATTCCACTATGGCAACAGTTCGGTGCAGAGCCTCCAGAAGCAATTGCAGACTTGAAATTGATTTCCGCACTAGATGTGGACGAACTTCAGTATCTTTTGGGTCTCATGGATACTTCACGGAAATGGCAACAAATCGCGTTCAAAATCGTAGACCGACGCCTTGAAAAGGAGGGCTGGAGCAGCATCGAAATTAAGAGTTCGAGTTTGGCACATTTGTCTTTACTCTGCTGCATTGGAGCCGGACAATTAGATGCTCTTGAACGGACAATCGATCGGCTGAATCAAATTGAAAAAGTTAGCCTGCCAAATCTATTCAATATAGCGATCGGACGGTGGTGTCTGAATAGCATTCCCGACTGCCGCGATTTCCAAGTTGTAATCGATGAATTCCGAAAGCATTCCATGGAGTCGAAAGATGCGAACCTTCATCAATGTTTGGCTTTAGCGTTTTCAATTGTAGGCGACTCTCAAATGGCCGAGGATCACTTAGTTCGGTCTCGCCAATTGAACGAGAAAGTCCCGGTAAACAAGTTTTCCTGCTGGCGATACCATGAAGTCTCTTCAAAAGAATTCGGTGACGACTTGTTGGAAATGGAGAAATTTATTCGTGATGGATTAGGCGAACCAATCTTTCTTGGGAAATCCTAATGCCCTTGTCATCACTGCTTTGATGCAAGGAAGTTACCCGACCGGAATCGGCATCGGTCAAGCGAAATGCATGGTGAACCTTGGAGGAATCGTTCCACAAAGTTTTTTCGAGCAAGCAAATCGAATAGACAGGTTTCAGCATGGAATAGTCTTCGCCAGCCTTGAGTTGCCCCGCGTAGACTTCACAACCATAAAAGACGATCCGGTTGATCAATCTGTTGTCGTATCATGCATGACCATTGCGGCGTTCGTAGCCAATTTCAGCGATGGTCGCTCTTGGGATTCCATCGCGATCGACTGGCTCAAGATACAATCAGCCGAGCCCAGGGAGGTAGATGATTGTTTAGCCGATTGCTGAGTGCCTTGCACCAGCCAAGCGGTCGGCCATTCCAAGTTGCAACCGCCCAACCGCTGACTCCTCGCGATGGGACTCCCGTCGACATCGAGGGCTCGACAACTGGCGAAAATGCAATCGAGGCTCCACCCACATATTTTCTCGCCTGATCCGTTTCTAAAGCATGAACAGAACGCGGTGTAAAGAACGCGTCATCCAAAAGTGCGAGACCTTGGGTTGGAACAAAATGATTGCCGGTCTCGACCAAAACAGCCATCGGATCCATGGCCACTCGAGGATGGTCCCGCATCGCGTTAAGTGCGCCGGAAGTTGTGCATTGTGCGAAACCATTGCTCCATTCCGTCGTTGCTTGGCTGAATTCTCCCAAGCCGACAAGCACCTCTTGGACTCTCTTTTGTTTTTCCAATTCCGTTCGTTGCTTCGTTTTTTCAACCGAAGTCTTGCGATGAATACCAATGCGATTGCCAATAGAAATTGCATCAAACTCGATCTCTTTCACAAGCCTAAGACCGGCAGAAAAACCACCAGCGCAGCGATCTCGATGCGGCCAAAGTCGATAACAGCCAGCTTGAACTGGGGACCTCCACGGCTCAAGTCCCTTTGGCTCGATTGGCTCCCATGCATCTGGATTCTGCTCTTGAAGCCACTGGATTTGCGATTCATTTTCTTCGATGGCAAAGGTGCAGGTCGAATAGATCAGACGCCCTCCCGGCTTGAGCATTCGAATGGCCGATTGAAGGATGCGTTGTTGACGAAGGGCGCAATGCTCAATCTGATTTTCAGAAAAGGCATTGTCATCGCGCTTGTTTCGAGCAACGAGCGTCTGACCGCTGCATGGCGCATCTACCAACACAGCGTCAAAGGACTTTGGCATTTGCCTTGCTAGTTCATCTGGGTCGTAAGACGAAACTGCAAAACACGGATTGCCTGTCTTGGCTAGAGAATAACGTAAAACATCCAATCGGGATCGAATGCTCTCATTCGCCATTAAGAATCCATTGGAGCCCAATCGCTCTGCGATTGCTGATGCCTTGCCGCCCGGCGATGCACACAAGTCGCAAATACTCTCATCGGACTGCGGGTCCAGCAAAGCGAGCGGTAACAACGAGGCCGCATCTTGAATATAGTAGTCTCCTGTTGCGTAGTTCAAAAACGATGCGGGCCGAAGAGTGGAATCGACTAAAAAACGTCCCCATGAGTACCAAGGGACATCGGTTACGATAAACGGTAACTCCACATCCAAATGACGTACATGCAGCCGAATGCAGCGATCGCTAAATCGATGCAACGCTTTTCCAAACGCTTCGTACTCGCTCGCGTCCAACAGTTGGTTAAGATTCATGAGCGGACTAGTTGGGAGGCGCGAACGCGCACTACGGGGCAGCTTGGCAGTGCATCCAAAAAAGTATGGCCATAGGCTTTCGTTGTCAATCGAGGATCGGTTACCACGACGATTCCTGAATCCGTAGCTGTACGTATGAGTCGACCAAAGCCTTGCTTAAATTTGATCACCGCCTCAGGCAATTGATAGTCTTGAAAGGGATTACCGCCAGCCTTTCGAATCGCTTCTAGCCTGGCTTCCAACAACGGATGGTCTGGCACGCTAAACGGCAGTTTGCTTATGACAACCAGCCGGAGTGCATCGCCAGGAACATCGACCCCTTGCCAAAAACTTTCCGCTCCAAACAAGACCCCCCGAGGATTCTTCTTGAAGTCTTGAAGCAACTGGTTGCGTGGGACGCCGTCCGCCTGCGAGTAAATGGTCAATCCGTGTTCGTTCATCCAAGGTGTCAGCGCAGTGCAGGTCTTCCTTAGCATGTCGTAACTGGTGAACAATACAAAAGCGTGGCCATCGCTTTGTCCGACAAAGTGTTTTAACACAGGAACGATCGCCTGCTCGTACTTGATCTTTTCCAGCGATGGATCGGCGATATCGGTGATCAAATGTATTTCCGCAAGCTTCGGATAGTCAAAGGGGCTTCCCACCTGAAGCGTCTTGGAGCCTGTCGCGCCAATGCGGCTTTGAAAAAAAGCAAAACCTTTTCCTTTACTCTGCCCTGTGGCAACGGTGGCGCTCGTCATGATAACACTCTTTACTTTCCGAAAGAGATGTTCACGTAAATGATTTCCAATATCGAGCGGACTGCTTCGCATCGTGATCCGAACCGTGTTTCTTGACTGGACATTCTTGGTCTGCTGCTCAAGCCAATAGACTGAATCCTCTAACTTTTGCTGAAGCCATTGATCGATGCTGGCTGCGAGCGAACTCAGTCGCTGTCTGGCCGACATCATCTCGAGACGACTGTTGGCATCTTTTAGATCTTGACCGTATCGTTCGAGTTGTTCCGATAGCGTCTGCAATCGTTCTCCCAAAACAGATTCGATCAACAAGGGGGCTCGAACACGGCCGTTGGTTTTCTCTTGTCCAAGTTGCCAGCCGGCTAGATCGGCAGTGAGATCGTCCAGCGATTCCATGCATCGGTAGGTATCCTGCGTCAACTGCTTGAGCCCCAACGCGACCAAAATCCCTTTTTCCGTTCGAGGATTGTAGAGCTTGCGAAGCGTATAATCTATTTGGGAGTTGCTGATCTGCAGTCCCAAGTGATCGCCGGCGACCGATTCGATAGTATGGCATTCGTCGAAGATGACCGAATCGTATTTGGGCAGAATACCGCCACCCTGCGCTCTCAGGGCCAAGTCGCTAAAAAAGAGTGCATGATTGACTACGAGGATTTGTGAGTTCTGAACTCGACGCCTCGCTGCATAATAGAAACAGGAATCATGGTGTTTGCATTTGCGTCCCATGCAGTTCCCCGAATCGCTTGCCACTTCGTCCCAGACGTTTCCTGGTGGTCGAAACGACAGACTGCTAAGCGAGCCATCGTTGGTCGAACGTGCCCATTCCTTGATTGAGCGAAGATGTTCGTGATCTTGTTCGTTGCTCCAAAGGCTAATGGACCTGGTCTCCGCCAACTCCAGCCGTCTCCTTGACAAATAGTTCCCGCGACCCTTTACCAGAACGCTTGTGAACTCGCGCGGAATAACGGCTTTGAGCAGCGGTAAGTCCTTGGAAATGAGCTGCTCTTGGAGACTGATTGTATGCGTACTAACGATGATTCGCTTGACGGTATCTTCCTTGTCATCATCTTCCTTGTCATCGCCGTCATTCTTTGACTTTCGACTATCCTTTCCCGGGACGCCCGATTTGGATTTGCTGGCCATCGCATTCTCTGCTGAAGTCGCATGCAGGATCGCCGGGACTAAATATCCAAAGCTTTTGCCGACGCCAGTCCCTGCCTCGACGATCAAATGATTTCGGTTGCGAAGCGCGTCGCCGACGGCTTCGGCCATGGCCATCTGTTCATTGCGATGTTCGTAGTTTTTGATGCGTCGCGAAATGCTACCCGTGGGGCCCAAGATCGCATTTATATCCAACTCGCCCATCGACCTAAGATTCCTTGAAAATAGACGCAGGATAGGTTTGCCGCCTGTCATTGCAACGGCAGGCTACCAGCCTATCCCACGAAATAGTCTAGCCATTGTAAGACATCCAACGGAGCTTTGGCACCGCAAAAAGCTGTTTCATTGCCAGACACAAAACAAGTATCTGTATCGACTAACCGCTTAACCCTGTCGAGACTGAAGTCGAAATCGAAATCCAATTTTTGTGATGTCTGTGCCTTTTTGTGGCTAGCCAACTGATCAGTACGGAGTTTCCTGAATTACATGACGTAAGCCCTACGGCAGAAGTTCTTTGATTCGATCGTTGTGGCAGTGTCGCTCCGCGACACTGAATTGCCGAGTCGCGGAGCGACGTCGGCTACATGTTATGCCAAAACAAGGTTGGCTTGTGTTGCACTTACTTGGGCAAGGTCGGCAACTTCAGATGGCTCGGAAACTTGCTGCTGCGCAATATGCTATGCGTGGCTTTCACGAAGTCCTCTTCTTTGGCTTCGAAGATATTCGCAACATAGCGCTGCGGATTGCGATCGATGAAGGGGAACCAAGTACTTTGCACGTGTACCATGAGACAATGCCCTGGTTGGAAGTTATGCAGGATGTCACTAATTTCCAATTCGACCAATGCGGGCTTGCCAGGCTCAAATGGCTTGGGATTTGCAAAACTCTCTCGAAACCTACCGCGAATGACTGCGGCGCGGATCAATTCATGTCGCCCACTGCCAATTGCCTCTTTGCTCAAGGTTCGATTGCGATTGTTATCGATTGTTGGAACTGGCCCTACATCAATCACCTTGACTATCCAGTCGGCGTCGCCTTGAGTCGTTGTTACCCACAAGCTCGCTTGGATTGGCCCGGCAATGGTAAGTGAGTCTTTTAAGACGTCACTTCGGTAGACTAACACATCCGGTCTCCACGATGCAAATCGTTGATCCTCAGTGACGTAATCCTTGGCCCAGGCCGTCGTGATCTCAGTCGTGTACGGAACAGGCTTGCTCGGATCGCTTATGAAACTATCAAAAGCGTCGGAAACAGTGGGAGCAACGGGATCGATCTGCCCGTTTTCGGCAAAGTACCAATTTGTCTTTTTCGCTTCTTTTGGTGGCCATTGATCAAACTGCCGCCATCGGTTCGCGCCCGTCTCAAAGACCGTCGCTTCCGCTGGCTCTACGTTTGACTTTCCACGGAGATGTGATTCGAAAAATGGGAGCAAAACATTTTGTTGGTACCATGTCGAGGTTGCGAATCCGAAATCGGCTTGTCCAAGTTTCCTGCCTTCGTCGTTGCTCCACTGACCGTGCGACCAGGGCCCCATGACCAAATGGTTCTTTATCCTTGGGTTTTGCTTTTCGATAGCCTCGTAAGTCTTAAGCGGCCCGTACAAATCCTCCGTGTCATACCAACCACCTACGGTAAGCACAGCGGCCTTGATGTTTTTCAAATGGGGAAGGAGATTTCTCGCCTGCCAAAAGGCATCATAGTTTGGATGGGCTTCCATGTCGTTCCAAAAACCGATCTCCTCGTGGAAGTGATACTTGTCGACGTTGCTTAGTGGCCCCAACTCCAAAAAAAACTGATACCCATCTCGCGTTGGAAACTGAAACGATGGATTGCCCTCGGTGGTTGGCCCTGGACGTGGACGTCCAAACGAGTAAAAGAAATTGAATCCCATCGGTAATACAAAGGCACCGTTGCGATGAAAGTCATCGAAGAACCAATCGGCTATCGGTGCTTGAGGCGAAACGGCAAGCAAGGCCGGATGCGAATCAATGGCGCCAGCCGAAGTATAAAATCCAGGATACGAAATCCCCCACTGACCAACCCGACCATTGTTCCTGCGGGTGTTCTTTACCAACCAGTCGATCGTATCATAGGTGTCGCTGCTTTCGTCGAACTGGTTGTTTGTGGTCTTGTTATCAATATGGGGACGCATATCCAGGAACTCGCCACCGCTCATGTAACGTCCACGTACGTCTTGAAAGACAAAGATGTAACGATTCTTTTCAAACTCAGCCATCGGGCCAAGCCTGGATTTGTATTGGGATAAACCATACGGCCCAACGCTATAGGGAGTCCGTGAAAGCAAGATCGGATACTGACGTGCGGGATCGGCTTCATTGGGTTCGTAGATGGAGGTAAAAAGTTCTACTCCATCTCGCATGGGAATGCGAACTTCAGATTTGGTATAATTAGCACGGACCCATTCGGCCCGCTCATCTACTGGGTTTTGCCCGACGCATAGCTGCGGTAAGGACAGGCAACAAAGTATATGGAATAGAAACCAAGGAATTCGTTTCATCGGGTTTTAACTCAAAGTGGAATAGCGTTGGAGCGGAACAAATCGAATGGGAACTGAGATCGGGCATTGCGATTATATTCGAATTCGGAAAGCGTCGATCACTTGCCGAGTAGGTTTCTAACAAAGTAGTCGTGCATCTTGCGTTGTCCGTGCGCTCCCCCCATTCCATGGCCCTCGTTAGGGACAACCAATAGGTCGAAATCCTTGTTGGCCTTGATGAGCTTGTCCGCGAAACGCAAGGTGGACTCTGGCGGAACGTTGGTGTCCATTTCGCCAACGATCAGGAGAAGCTTGCCCTCCAAGCGATGTGCATTGTCGATATTCGAGGACTCGCTGTAGTGAGGACCAACGGGATAACCCATCCACTGTTCGTTCCAAGACGCCTTGTCCATTCGATTGTCATGGCATCCGCAGGCGGCCACAGCCACCTTGTAGAATTCAGGATGAAACAACACGGCTGCCGCTGCGTTTTGTCCACCCGCGGAGGTGCCATAGATTCCTACTCGCGAAATATCCATCTCCGGAAATCTAGCTGCAGCTGATTTTATCCAAAGAATTCGATCTTCGAATCCAGCGTCTTTAATATTGTGCCAGCAAACATCGTGAAAGGCTTTAGATCGATTGGCAGTTCCCATCCCATCCATCTTTACAACGATGAATCCAAGTCCGGTAAGGGAATCGTATCGATGGCTCGGGCTAAAGGACTTGGGCACATGCGAACCGTGTGGACCAGCATAAATGTCTTCGATGACCGGATACTTTTTAGTGGGATCGTGGTTGCGAGGGAACGAAACAAAACCCCAAATGTCGGTCTTTCCATCTCGACCTTTGGATGACACTACTTGAGGCGGTGTCCATCCATTGGATTGCAATGCGGTTGTGTCCGCTCGCTCAAGCGTGCAAACCAATTTTCCGTCCGAGGCATTACGCAATTCTGTGACAGGAGCAAGATCTACGCGCGAGTAGTTGTCGATGAGGTACTTGCGGTCAGGTGAAAACTGAATCGAATGGTTTCCGTCTCCTGCCGTTATCCAAACCAATCCACTGCCATCGAAATTGACTCGTCCATAGTGAATCAAGTACGGGTCTTGGCCTGGAAAACAACCGCATGCTCGAAACCAAAGTTGCCGGTTTTCTTCGTCCACTTGTTCGATCCCACGAAAGACCCATTCGCCTGCGGTCACTGGGTTTTTAATGGATCCTGTTTCGGCATCGACGAGGTAGATGTGCCTCCAGCCACTTTGTTCCGATACATAGAGAATTTCTTGGGACGATTCAAGCCATGTCACCTGGCTTACGTTATCCGTATGTGCTGTCCAAATAAATGTGGGGCTTGTTTCATCGATGATGCTTCGAACACTGCCATCGACAAGGTCGACTTCGATCAGTCGAAAACGCTGGTGGCCGCGATCGGTTTGCTGGTAAGTAAACTTGGTATTGGTCTTGTTCCAGCGAAGCCTCGGGCGAGCGAATTCGCTTTCGAAGCGATCGACATGGGGCTTGATTTGCTTACGAGATTCAAGCTGGAACAGATTCAATTCGTACCGATTGAACGCGTCGCCAGGGAGGGCGTAAGGGCGAGATTGCAACCTGGCGCGGCCGCCATTCTCTGGCGAAGACTGAATGAGGTGGACTTCCTTCAAATCTCCGGGCGCAACACGAAAAGCGATGAGCGTTTTGGAATCGGGCGACCAAGCGAGCTGGCTATATGCGTTTCCGTCGGCACCATCTTCACTGATCACAATCTCAGAATCGTCGCTTCCCTTAACGATAATGTTGCAGTCCTTGACAAGTGCTAACCATTTGCCGTCAGGTGAGCGTCCGGAATCTGGTTCGCTGCCTCTGGACCGATTACGGCGACCAGACGCGGGTGAGGCCTTTTTCGTTCCATCGATCACGAAAACGGTCGGTCGATCATTTGCGTCATAGACACCTAGTTCTTCTCCTTTCTCACTGACGACGGCCCAACGATGACCACCAAATGTATGCTGATCTTTCCTAGCTCCTGGACCTATTTTTCCATACGATGTTCGATGTTCATCTCCAGAGATCCAAAAAACCTCGATGGTGCTGACCGTTTTATTTTCAAAGGAAATTTCCGTGTCCGCCCCAGTCTGCAAAGCACGTGACGTTCCTGGGATGGCTATATGTTCGTTCGATTGGGAGAATGATTGCTCGGTGGACTCCCTTAACTCTTTGGTTGCAGCCAGCCATTCCCATCTCTTCTTACCAATCAAAAATAGTCGCTCGCCATCATCACTGAATTCAAGTTCATCGATCGGCAAGCGTCCTGCGGTAGCTCCGTCACCGAGCGCTATCGCGACATCGCCATGACCAAAAGCGAGCTTGCGATTTCCTGTTTCCGCATGTACCGTTACAAACTCCTTTGCGCCACCAACAAGATCGTTTCGATACCAGAACTTGGATGAACTGCCGAACCAATGAGCATCGACACGATCGCGAAAAACACGCCGAAGTCCGCGTTCGGTTCGATCGCCTCTCTGCTGCGACGCTAAAGGATGATCATCCAACCCGGCTTCCATTTCGTAAAAGTCGAAGTCGTCTGCCCGACTGGGGACCGTGATTAGACAAACAGCCAGGAATCGCATTGCAACCAATATCGTGGGTCTCACAGTGGCCTCGCTCCAAATCGCCAGTCTATTTCTTTTCGTTTTTGAATCCGGCTTCGAGGAGCTCTTTGTAGCCTGGCTTCAATGGTCGAATGTCATAGCCATACTTTTCGATGATCTTGCCGGCTTTAAGAGCGCGAAAGCCTACCGCGCAATGAGTGTAGATGGTTACGTCTTTGGGTAGCTTGTCTCGCAACGATTTCTCGTCGAACTTGTCCTGCAAATCCCTAAAGGGGAGATGGATCGCCCCCTCGATGTGTCCATCATTCCATTCTACCAGGTCGCGAACATCAACTAGGATCGCCTTTTTTGCGGCTATTCTCTCTTGGACTGTTTTAAGCGAGTCCTCGGTATGTTTAAGTTCCGTCAATAGTTCTACCGCACCGGCAGCCATCGATAGAATCGCGGTAGGCAATGTCTTGTCGATGTCAGGGTAGTAGTCCGGAGCGTGTAAACTGAGCGTCTGGCCTCGACGTTGCATCGCATCGAATCTGCCGGATTCAATAGTTCCGATGCGATACATTACGCTCGGAACGCCAGCGATTCCGAACTGACTGAAATCCTCGCCCCCCATGACTTGATCGGCATCTCCGACTCGGTCCTTTCCAATTGCACCTTCGAGCGTCTTGCGAAGTCGTTTGGTCAGCTCCAAATGGTTGTAAAGGGCTGGAGTTCCGTCAGATAGGGTGATGATGGGCTCCTCGGCACCGTAGGCCGCTGCGATGGCTTTGGCCTTTCGATGAATGGAATCGATCAGCAGTTTCCTAACGGCCGGCGTATAGCTTCGAACCGTCAACTGCAAATCGCATCGGTCGCCAATAATATTGTGCTTTGTTCCGCCATGAATAGCACCAACCGTGATAACGGCGGGCTCCGTTGGCTTTATTTCCCGGCTTACGATTGTTTGCAAACTCATGACTAACTCAGCGGCTTGTACGATGGGATCGATGGTGGAGTTGGGTGCGGCGCCATGACCTCCGCGACCTTTGACGACGATATCAACGCTATCTACGTTGGCCATCATATAACCTTCTCGCAACGCGACCGTGGTTGCTTTGGTTGCTTCGCAGTGAAGGGCTAAGGCGAAATCTGGTTTCGGGAATCTTGAAAACAATCCATCGTCAAGCATCTTTTGAGCGCCACCGCCGCGTTCTTCTGCCGGCTGTCCTATCAACATGAGGGTACCTCGCCAACGATCTTTGTTGGCCGCCATGAGCTGGCCGATTGCTATCAGATTCGTCATATGTACATCGTGACCGCAGGCATGCATGATGCCAGTCGTCGCACCGGAAGAAAGCGTTGTCTTCTTCGTGGAGGCACGCGGCAAACCGGTGACTTCACTTACCGGTAAGGCATCGAGATCTGTACGCAACATGAGAGTCGGTCCCGATCCATTCTTGAGCAAAGCGACGACTCCATTCCCCCCAACTCCGGTTGTTACTGCAAAGCCTGCTTTTTTCCAGGCTGAGGCGATGTATTTGGACGTCTCTACCTCCTCATAGGAGAGTTCTGGATTCTCATGCAACCACCAATAGTCGTCTACCAACGCTGCCAGGTTTGCATCGATCCAGGTTTGGATCCACTGTGTCGATTGCGAATTCGAGTTCGGGGCCTTATTCTCTTGCGCGAACGAAATGATTTCGGAAGACATCAAGCCCACGCATAGTGCGAACAAGGGCAGGAAACGTAGTAAAAACATGAGCAATGCCTAATTGATTGAGGTTTAAAAAATTGCCACCCAAAAACGTAAGCGAGTTGCAACGCGCCTCGCCCACATTCAGCCTGTCTCTCGCCCCAACTATCCCAGTTCAGGCAAAACAAAGCCCTCGCGATATTCTCGCGTGAACAACTTGTTGGCCGCCTCACTGGTTGAAAGTTCGGTCTTTGGGTCGATGGTCAGCTCCATGCCTAAAGAAAGTTTTGTCGTGCTGAAGTCGACTTTATTTTCCTTGACATACTCTTCGAAACTAGACAGCGTTTCCGCCACGTACTTATTTTCTGACCATTTGCTAGGCCGCGCGCTGGGAGTCGTTTCCTTGCCTAAACGCCAAGAAACGTTCCCGAGGTGCGCTAATGCACTCGAAAGGTGACCATCCTCGATGTCCAAATGAAGGTCTTTGTAGTTGCGGCTTCGGATTGCTTTCACGAAATTCGCGAAGTGGGCTTTGTACTCACCGCCGCTCCATTGTTCGATCACGTTGCCATCTTTGTCGAACGCAACGCCGGAAGTGTAATTCGGTGCGACGACATAACCATCGGTACCGTACCAAAGATTGGAGGCTCCATCGAATGGTTGAACGCCTTTTAGTCCAAAGGTCACTTTGGATTTGATGTCGAGGCCACGAACATCCGAGATCAGCAGCGCATCATCCCACTCATAAAACGTGACTTGGCTATTTGCCACATCACCGTTGTCTACGTAACCAAGACGTCCGCCAATGCTAAGAACGCGCTTCGGAAGTTCTTGCTTCTTAAGTCCCCACCTTGCTTTGTCTAATTCGTGCGGGTTCTGATTTCCGAGATCGCCGTTTCCAGTTGCGCCAACCCAATGCCAATCGTAGTGCAACTTCTTGCGGACAGGAATCACCTTGGGGGCTGGTCCACACCATAGGTCGAAGTCCATGCCTGTCGGAATTGGAGCGGGCGAATCAACTATTCCAATGCTACCGCGACGTCTAAAGCAAATTGCCTTGGCGACACTCACTTTACCGATCTTGCCGCTATGAACGAAATCGAGTGTAGCTCGCATCCCAGTCATGCTTCGACTCTGAACCCCCATTTGGCAAATTCGCCCTAACTTGCGCGCCCATTGCGTCATCACTCGTCCTTCTCGAACGTTGTGGCTGCAAGGCTTCTCGATATAAACATCCTTGCCTGCTTGCATCGCCCATACGGACATGAGTGCATGCCAATGGTTTGGCGTGGCGATTGAAACCGCGTCGATCGTCTTGTCTTCCAATAATTTGCGAACGTCTTGCACATACCGAGGCTGGACCGAGGCGTCTTTAAACTTGCCAATAACCTTTTCATAAGTCGCAGGATCGCAATCGCATATGGCCACAACATCGACGTCAGGCAATTGAAGCCATTCCGACAGGTGCGAGCCCCCTTGACCATTCACCCCAATCGTAGCGACCCGCAGTTTCTCATTCGGGCCAACAACGCGATCAGGTTCAGCGGCCGGCAGTTGGTTTGAAGCACTTCCACTGGCTAAAGCCACGCTGGCAGCGATGATTGCGCGTTCAACGAAATCGCGGCGAGAAATGTCCATCGGTACGATCACGAGAGAGCTTCCTTGTAGTGGGCGGTAATGAGACACGGTGGCAGGATAGACTCATCATAGAGAATTTGCCGGGCCAAAAACAGTCTTAGGCGAGCGGCAGACTGAAATCTACCGGTAGCATGGCCCCTGGGCCGTGCGAAACTCGGGCCAGGGGCCCAAGCTACGGTATACCAACTCCTGCCGCTCGCCTTAGCTCGTTGTAGGCGATCGGTAGACTGAAATCGACCCGTGCGAGGGAAGGAAGCTGCTGGATCTAAAAGAATACGGTGTAATCGATGTGATTGCGCCGTCCGTGATCAAGAAGGCGGTGAGTCAACATAAACAAAAAAGTAATCCCGGGCACTCTCAACAATTTTTTGGAGATTCATACGAATTCTTTCAATTGGAACAGTGTTTGTATTTACCACTACAGTGACCAGCAATTGCTGATCAGCGACAAGTCAGCTTGGCAATCGAAGGATGTTTGGGGGTAAGACGATGATTTCAACAGTAAAAGGGTACATTCAGTCATGGCGAATTCGGTTCGCAGCTATCTGCTTGGTGTCCATTCTTGCACCATCAACTCGTGCAAATCCATGGTCGCGCGCATTAGGAGATGCACGCGCCGTCCAGTACCGAACCAAAGACATTGCCGATCGACTGAATCGGGAGTTCCCCTATAGTCAGGTAGCGACAGTTGCACTCCATATGGACAACGCAGCTTGCCAGTTGGTAGAGGACGTCAAGTGCGGCGCGTCGTGGCAACAGGTTCAAGTTTCATTGTCGCGGACGTGTGGAATTGCCGGCCAAGTGAACGCTTTGGCCAATGCCGATTGCGATGTTCGAAACGATCGTCGAACGCGCGACTATATCAACGATTTGTCGAAGCGAGTCGAGCGACTGCGATGCAATCTGGACAAAGCGTTCGCGGCTACTCAGCCCAAGTTTTGTCCACCGCCCGCGTTCGCCAACTCACGCAATCATGGCTGGAACAACAGCTTTCAATACCGCGAAACACCTATGGCAGATCCACGATTCAATGCACAACCCGGCTATCCACGGGATACATACGAATTCGACTCGCCGAGATACGACGAACAGCCACTACCATTCGGAACTGCACCAGAAGCATTGCCGCCTGGAAGACCAGTCGGCCCGATCGAGTATCGCGTTGAAAGAAATGTCCCGACACAAAACCCACGTGCCGCAGCATTCGTGCAACTCGGACTTCAAGCGATTAAGCTGATCGGACAGAATCGATAACGGAAAGGAGTGTAGAAGTCGTCGATGCAAAACAGTCCACTTGCAAGTAAGCAGCGTAGCTAAATTGCTTGCTTGCAAGCATTGGAATTCCTTAGGCCAATCTCGACACGATCGCCGCAAGCGATTGCACGGCCTGTTCGATTTCAGCTTCTTTTGTTTCTGCGGAAACGCTGAATCGTATACCGCCGCGAACGAGCAATGGTGCCAATCCCATGGCTTCTAGGACATGCGATGGTTGACTCGATCCGCTTGCGCAGGCTGAACCGGTGCTGCAAGCGATGCCGGCCATGTCCAAAGCAAGTTGAAGAGCTTGCCGATCAATACCTGGGAATACCATACTCAAAGTCTGGGGCAGACGAACGGCCTGCGTGCCCACCGCAATCGCATTTGGAATAGCTGCAAGTATCTTCGATTGCAATGCATTGCGAAGTCGTTGCATTTGAGCCACACGTTGTAGAAGTTGAGTCTTGGCATTGGTGACCGCCAATTCAAATCCACCAGCGAGAACAGGCATTTCCGTTCCTGGGCGTTGGCCTAACTGTTGGAACCCTCCAAATGACTGGGGACTCAATGGAACGCCGTGCCGTAAGACGAGCGCTCCAATGCCAACCGGACCATGCAATTTGTGAGCTGTGATCGTCATTGCATCTACATCCAATCGTTCGAAGTCCAACTCGGATTTCCCGAGTACCTGGACCGCGTCCGTGTGTAAAAGCACACCTGCTTTTCGGCACATTGCGGCCGCACTTGTCACCGGTTGCAGGACGCCCGTCTCATTGTTAGCCAACATGAGTGAGACCAAAGAGATGGGGCCAGTTGTCGGCTGTGTAGCCAACCATTCTTCCAGACTATCCAGGTTTACAACCCCATCACCCGAACATGGCAGGTAGCGGATTTCTCGCCCCTGTTCACCTGCATATTGGGCTGCTGCGAGGACGCTAGGATGTTCGATGCTGGAAACGACGATTGCACCTGGTCTCCGTTCCGAAAGACCAAAGATAGCGAGGTTGTTCGACTCGGTGCCGCCGCTTGTAAATAGGAGCTGATCGCTGGCCATTCCCCGTGTCCGGCCCCCACATTGATTCAGGATAGTCTCGCGCGCTTGCTCAACAACTTGTCTGGCTTGTCGCCCGGCTGCGTGCTGGCTGCTCGGATTGGCCAATCGCATCCGCATGAGTTCATGCATGCGTTCGACCACGGTTGGGTCGATTTGAGTCGTCGCGTTGTTGTCAAGGTAGATCAAGGCTGTAGCGCATTCCATTGCCAATACGGTGGAGTCTCGGCTTCAAAACGAAGCGCTGCGTGAAAAGTAGGATGGGTCAGCTCCAAGCATCGGCAATGCAAAGCGATTCCTATCGAAAAGGGCTCTTCTGCTCCATATTTTTTGTCGCCGAGGATCGGGCACCCAATTGCTTCCAGTTGGGCTCTTATCTGATGCTTGCGTCCGGAAATCAGATTGATCTCCAGTTCGAAACCGAGTCGATTTTGCCCAACGCATCGATACTCAAGAATCGCTAGTTTGCTTTCCGAGGTAGCTGACTGGCTGACACGAGTTTTGAAATCTTCCTCTCGACGCACGAGATGGTGTTCGAGTCTCGCGGCAGACTCCTTGGGGCGATTGCCAACAATGGCCCAATAAGTCTTTCGAGTTGTATGCTCGCGGAACTGCTCGCTCAATCGGCTTGCTGACTTGCTCGTCCGAGCAAAGGGCATGACTCCAGTCACCGGCGCATCCAGTCGACTGACGACCCCGATAAAAACTTTGCCGGGTTTGCAATACTTCTCTTTTAGATAAGCCGCCGACCAATCCAAAAGGCTTTTTTGGCCTGGAAGGGCTCCTTGGACAACCCAGTTAGCTGGTTTGTTTAGAACCAAAAGATGGTTGTCTTCGTAAAGAATCTGCATGTCTATCGGTGGGCTAGGTGGGCTATGGACTAGGGTGGGCTAGTGGGCTAGGCGCCGACCTTCCATGTCTCTCCGCTGCTGAACAGCTTTTGAAGATTGCCCTTGCCTTTTTGCTCTATTGCCTCATCGATTTGGCCGCGAACAGCTTCTTCGAATGTTGGGTGCTCGACCGCACGAAAGACTCCGATCGGTTCGGGGAATTCTGGGCGGCGAAGTCTCGAGAGCATGTAAACCAAAGTGGAATTCGCTTGCTCATCATGGAACAGGAGGTCGTCTTCCTTTACCTTGCCTTGGCTTAAATCAACAACCTCTAAGTTCAAACCGTTGAGCCGAATGCCTTTGTCCTTGTCCCTGCCGTAGATCATAGGCTTGCCATGTTGGAGCTCAATCGTAGCATCATCCCGCGTGGCTTTGTCTTGCGCATATGCAAAGGCACCATCATTGAACACGTTGCAGTTTTGGTAGACTTCAACAAACGACGTTCCCTTGTGTGCGGCGGCGCGCTTGAGCGTGTAGGCCAAGTGCTTTACGTTGCTATCGACGGATCGAGCGATGAAGCTCGCCTCGGCGCCGACTGCCACGCTAATCGGATTGAGTGGATGGTCGACAACGCCCATCGGCGTACTTTTGGTGACTTGCCCCTCAACGCTTGTCGGAGAATACTGCCCTTTGGTTAGGCCATAAATGCGATTGTTGAACAGAATGATGTTTAAATCTACGTTGCGACGAAGCAAGTGAATGAAGTGATTGCCGCCGATACTCAAGGCATCACCGTCGCCGGTGATAACCCAAACACTAAGTTCCGGTCGTGTCAACTTAAGGCCGGTCGCAAACGTTGGTGCACGCCCGTGGATAGAGTGAATGCCATAGGTGTTGACATAGTACGGAAAACGACTGCTGCAACCTATGCCGGAGATAAAGACAGTCTTTTCGGGTGGAACGCCGATTTCAGGTAAGACTTTTTTCATCTGAGAGAGAATGGAATAGTCGCCGCAGCCAGGACACCATCGAATGTCTTGGTCGCTAGTAAAGTCTTCGGCTTTAAGGACGGGGAGTGCTGTGCTCATTTGTATCTAAATAGGTTGTTTTGGGACTGATATGTGCAATGTAATAATTGGACTGTAGGAACCACGGGTCGAGCCTATGGAGTTACCAATCAGCTGGCTTTGGAGTGCGATGCACTCCGCGAGCCGGACTTTGTCATCTCGATGATCTTCTCTTGAAGTTCCGTAACTGTGAACGGCTTGCCCTTGACTTTGTTGAAGCCTATCGCGTCGACCAAGTAACGACTTCGGATCAGCGTTCGTAGCTGTCCCATGTTGAGTTCCGGAATGAGAACTTGTTTGTAACGCGAAATGATTTCTCCAAGGTTGCTTGGGAACGGATTGAGGTAACGGATGTGAGCCAATGCCACACTTGCTCCCTCCGCCTGCGCGTTTTGAACAGCCGTTAAGCAAGAACCATACGTCCCTCCCCACGAAAGCACCAACAACTCACCGCTTTGCGGACCGACCACCTGTTGCGGTGGTAGCATTTTTGCAGCATTCGCAACTTTCTGTGCGCGGATATTCACCATCTTTTGGTGATTGTCTGGGTCGTAACTAATGTTGCCTGAGCCGTCCTCTTTTTCGAGTCCACCGACGCGATGCATCAGTTCCTCCGTCCCAGGAATCGCCCATGGTCGAGCTAGCAATTCATTGCGTTTGTATGGCATAAAGGCGCCATCCGGATTATTATTCTCGGTCGGATGCGTGATGACTATCGGTGTCATCTTCGATACATCTGGAACCTCCCATGGTTCCGAACCGTTGGCGATGTAGCCGTCTGACAATACGATGACAGGCAACATCAATTGGGTTGCCAACATCCATGCCTCTTGAATGATCTCATAGCAATCGCCAGGACTCTGTGCCGCGAGGACGGGCAATGGTGATTCGCCGTTTCGCCCAAACATGACTTGCATCAAGTCGGACTGTTCTGTTTTGGTTGGCAACCCTGTGCTCGGTCCGCCTCGTTGAACGTCGATTACCAACAACGGCAACTCCAGCATCAACGCCAATCCCATGCCCTCCGTTTTAAGTGCGATCCCCGGACCACTTGAACAAGTGACAGCCATCTGGCCACCATAAGATGCTCCGATGGCAGCGCAAACTGCGGCGATCTCATCTTCTGCTTGGAAAGTGCAAACACCAAAGTTCTTATACTTGCAAAGCTCGTGAAGGATGTCGCTGGCGGGTGTAATTGGATACGAGGCGTAGAAAATCTGCTTGCCACTTCGATGTGCTGCGGCCATCAGTCCAAAGGCCATCGCTTGATTGCCGATGATATTCTTGTACGTTCCCGGCACAAGCTTGGCTGGTTCAATGTTGTAGCTATGTCCCAATGCCTCAATAGTTTCACCAAATGCCCAGCCGGCTCGCAAGGCTTTTTCGTTTGCCTTTGCAATCGATGACGTTCCATCACCGAACTTGCCATTTATATAGCGAAGCGTGGCATCCATGTTGCGGCCATACAGCCAATAGACCAAACCCATGGCGAAGAAATTTTTGCAGCGATCCGCTTCCTTCACGCTTAAACCAAGCTCTGCCACGGCTTGCTTGGTCAATCGAGTGATCGGAACCTTAATCAGTCGGTAATTTTCCATAGCCGGTTCCTCAAGTGGATTCACTTTGAGTTTGGCCAACTTAAGATCTTTGTCTTCGAAACTATCTTCATTGACGATCAACAGTCCGCCTTTGGGTAAGTCGGCGATGTTGGTGACGAGGGCGGCTGGGTTCATCGCGACCAAGGCGTCGAGGGTGTCCCCGGGCGTATGCACCTCGTGTGAAGCAAACTGAACTTGGAAACCAGAGACTCCAGCTCGTGTCCCGCGAGGCGCGCGAATCTCAGCCGGGAAATCCGGGAATGTTGCAATGTCATTGCCAGCCAAGGCTGAGGTGTTCGTCAACTGGGTTCCAAGCAATTGCATGCCGTCACCCGAATCGCCGCACAAACGAACGGTGATTCCACTTACAGTTTTGACAGTTTTGTTCGAAGTCGAGGGGGCTTCGGTTGACATCAGATGTTTAGCTCGCGCAAAGGTTAAACAAAATGGTCCATTCTTCGCATGCAATGGGATCGCCATTGAAGTCAAAAAACAGCAAAACGAACACGCCGTCTGCTTTTCGTAAGCAGAATTACACCGGGGTCGTTGTGAATCTGTAACGATAGTATCGAGTCTCCGGGCTCAACTCGTGAAACTATTCTGTCAAATCCAATTGGGATTGAGTATGTCAAATCCCCCCTAAACCACCCATTTTCGCTAGGTTTTTACCTGAAAGCGGGAGTTTAAAGGAAAGGGAGCGGCCTTAATTGGGTTCCAAGGTAGGTTCCTGAGGGATTATCGCGTCGTTGTATCTTTGTATCCCCAATCCGTTACCGACTGCAGCGAAACCGCAGCCGTTGGCTACGGTTCACGGTGAAACGAGTTTACAATGCCGAGCCATGAACCAAGACAATCGCAAACTGCCAGAAGACTTGAACGTACCGGTCGACCGCGATTCGCTCGCGTCCGAGTACCTCGATCGACTCCCATTTCCGCCCTATCCTGTTCAAGAAGAGGCATTGCTAACTTGGTTTGCTTGCGACCAGGGGATGCTCGTTTGCGCACCCACGGGAACTGGGAAAACGTTGATTGCTGAGGCTGCGATTTACGAAGCGCTTCGAACCGGTAAAAAGTGCTATTACACTACCCCATTGATTGCGTTGACCGATCAAAAACTAACCGAGATTCAAGGGACAGCAGAACGTTGGGGCTATCCTGCCAACAGTATTGGCTTGGTCACCGGCAACCGACGTGTCAATCCCGATGCACCGGTGCTCGTCGTGGTCGCAGAGATATTGTTAAATCGATTGATGCAGGATCCTGGATCCTTCGATGAGGTATCGTCGGTCGTGATGGATGAGTTTCATTCGTTTAACGACCCGGAACGCGGGATAGTTTGGGAGTTGAGTCTTGGCATGCTCCCGCGTCATACAAGGATCATGCTGCTGTCGGCTACGATAGGCAACAGCGTCGAGTTTTGTAGTTGGCTTATGAGAGCACATGGCCGAAACATGGAGCTCGTCCAAAGTACGGATCGCAAAGTACCACTTCAATTTGAATGGGTCGATGACGCCTATCTAGACGAGCACCTGGAACGGATCGCGGAGGGGGATGAAGCTAAGCGGCGAACACCAGGTCTGGTGTTTTGTTTCAATCGCGATCAGTGCTGGCAACTCGCTGAGGTGCTCAAAGGAAAAAAGCTCATCGACAAGGAGCGGCAAGCCATCCTAACCAAACGCCTTGACGCATATGATTTTTCACAG
Organism: Pirellula sp.; assembly: GCA_043757445.1. Taxonomy (GTDB): domain Bacteria; phylum Planctomycetota; class Planctomycetia; order Pirellulales; family Pirellulaceae; genus JBKCUI01. Next base: position 24,464 of record JAYVPJ010000168.1, read on the forward strand.
GGAGCCGGCACGAAGCTCAAGCAAGTACTGATTCGCGGGATCGGGGTGCATCATGCAGGACTGATGCCGAAATACAGGCGGATCGTGGAGCAGCTGTTTCAAGAAAAGCTACTTAGTATTTGCGTTTGCACTGAGACTCTGTCGGCGGGCATCAATCTTCCTGCCCGAAGTGTCATTTTGCCAAGCATGGTCAAGGGACCGTGGGGCAAAAAGAAGATTGTTGAACCAAGTTCTGCACAACAGATCTTTGGACGCGCAGGTCGGCCTCAATTTGACTCGCAAGGGTTTGTCTATGTGCTTGCCCACGAAGACGACGTTAAATACTTGCGATGGAAAGCTCAATTCGATCTGATTCCTGAGGATACGAAAGATCCCGGTCTCCTTAGAGCCAGGAAAGCACTTAAAAAGAAGATGCCAACGAAGCGAGCGGGTGAGACGTATTGGACTAAAGAGCAGTTCGAAAAGCTCAGGCAAGCGCCAGCAGCCAGACTGGCTAGCAAAGGACTTCTGCCGTGGCGGCTTCTGGCATACATGCTTTTGAACTCATCCAATGTGCAGCCTCTGCGCGATTTAGTCGGTCGCCGGCTGCTACCGTCGAGCGAGATCCCTCAAGCCCAACGTGAACTCAATCAGATGTTGATCACGCTTTGGTCCGCCGGTTATCTACACTTATCACCCAAACCGACTCCGCTTTCGAATGTTGCCTCCGTCAAGGATGCTTTTGGGAAAGGGAAAGAGAAACCGAAGGCAGAGCCCGAACGTAAGCCTTGGATTGCGTTTTCGGCTCAACCCAATGCAAACGAAGCCATCGAAGTCCTCGACGATGAAGAAGTGGCAGTGGAAGTGGAAATCGGGAGTGCGATCGACGGCGCTGAAATTCGTTACGAGTTGGACACCTATCGGCCAGAAACTGCTGAGCCAACTGACAAACTTGAACTTCTAGTCCAACTTAGAAGTGTGAATCCCATTTTTGGGCTATTCATGATCGAATTGTTGCAACATGCCGACGTAGCGGAGCGCATTCAGGCCCTTGAAAGCGTGTTGGAGTTGCCAGCCAACATTTCCAAATTGGTCAGTTGTCCACCGCCGGATATCATCCCGTTTGGACCGCTTGCTACGAATGTTCTGCACCCCAAATTATTGGAGCTAGGACTTGCCGGTTCATCAGAAATCATGGGACAGTGGGAGAAAAAAGAAGAGCCCGATTTGGAAAAACTCGCTTCGGAAACGGGCGGCACTTCGAGAACTTGGAATGACAAGTGGGAACCGCCACCACCCCCTGCGCTTTCGTTAGCCGAGAAATTGAGACGTTTGTTCAACCATGAATTCCCACGCGTACATGATTTGTACACGCGCGGTGTATGGGTCGTCGGCGAACTACTTGAATTCAACTGCGAGTTCAACAAGTACATCTTGGCAAAGGGGTTTCAAAAACAAGAGGGGCTCTTGTTTCGTCATGTGCTTCGATTCATTTTGTTGGCAGAGGAAGTCAGTCAAATAGCTCCCGAGAGCACTACCGAGGAAACTTGGGAGAAGCCTTGGGATGCACTTATCGAACGCTTAACGGAGTGTTGCCGGCAAGTCGACGCAGAGAGCACCGACAAGCTACTTCAAGAGGACCGGGAAGCGACAGCTCTGTTGCGTTCCGCGGCCAAGAAATAATCGCTATTTGCCAAACCGCTTGCCGCATCGCGATCGATCGCAAGAGTTACGTTTGGGTGCAATTGCAGCGCACTTGCAGGAACAGACGCGGTGATTGGTCCTTCGACGCAATCGCGAATCGCCTTGGCCTTGCTAGCGCCAGTAGCAATCAGCAAAATCGCTTGGCTTTCGAGAATGGTTGCGATACCCATGGTCAGGGCCGTTTGAGGGACTTCGTCGATGCTTCCAAAATAGCGACCGTTGTCTTGGCGAGTTCGTTGTGTCAGCGTTTTGACACGCGTGCGAGAACCCAGAGATGAGCTGATTTCATTGAATCCGATATGCGCATCGACCCCAATGCCGAGAATTTGCAGATCGATGCCACCCGCTTGTTCGATTTGGTGTTCGAAGGTAGCAGCACTTTGTTCTAAATCGACGCCGCAAGTCACTGGAACGTGCGTCATCGATAAATCGATATCGATATGTTTGAATAGATTTTCAAGCATATAGTAGTGATAACTGCTGGGGCTGTCGGGTGCCACGCCCACATATTCGTCGAGGTTGAATGTCTCGACGTTAGCGAACGAGATTTCTCGACGAGCATATCGAGAGATTAGTTCGCGATAGAGGCCCAGTGGAGTTCCCCCCGTTGCAAGGCCAAGCACGGCACCCAAAGAATGCCGGCTTCGAAGTTGGAGCAGTGCGGAAACTTCGTCGGCAGCGAATTGGTTAACTGCTTCTAGCGTCTCTAAAATGACAACTCGCAATGCAAAAGATCCTTTAGGATGTGACCACGATTTTGCTTTAGGCGAGCGCCAGGAGTTGGTATACCGTAGCTTGGGCCCCTGGCCCGAGTTTCGCACGGCCCAGGGGGCCATGCTACTGGTAGATTTCAGCCTGCCGCTCGCTTTAGAGGTACGAAGGGCGTGTGAATAGCTATTTGTTTTTAAGTCCGTCGAGCATCTTGTTGAAGCTATCTCGCATGCCGTTGACGATATCCTTCGGACCCGTTGCTTTGATGAAGATCAAAGACCCATCCTTCAGTTCAAGGATTGCGCCGAGCATTTTGTAGTTTTCTTGTTTTTTGGTAGTGGCGCCTGGTACCATCGGACCCATGGATTCCTTGAAGGTGCCTGCGATCTCTACAATATGAATTTTGGTTTGATCGACATCCTTCTTGACTACTTTGGCGTCCTCTTTTTTTACACCGTCGAACTGGCCTATCCAGCGATCGACGTTTCCCTCGATGCCCCCACTGGCTTGCATGATAGTAATCCGAGCGAAGCTTTCGCCTTCACCGACAACCTTAAATTCATTTTCGATCATTGGGCTCTTGGGTGGAACGGTCTTCCAAGTCTCAGGTTTCGCAACGACAACCTTACCTTTGCCAAGTTCCAGCATCTCTACTTTTGCAGCTCCATCTTTCTTCTCGGTTTTTTCTTGACCCAGGGTAGGTTGACAAAGTACACAAAGCACCGATAGAGCCAACATATTTCGCCAATTCATCGATCGATCTCCGTTTGCTGGGTTTCTGTAATAGTCAGTGTTATTGGGGAAAATGGAAGCCATTATCGCTGTTTCGAGAATGAAAACCCGTGATGCCGCGATTTCTGAAGCGTCCCGCTTAGTTACACTATACGATCGCAAACGAATTGAACAGTATCGCCCCACCATCTCCGGAATCTATTTCGAGTTCAGCATGCTCACCGATTACCGCTCGCAAACGATCGACGCCGCCCTACTCGACGATTTGTCGCATCTCGTCCGGTTGGCGATCCGCGAAGACCTCGATCGAATTGCGGATTTAACTACGTTGGCAATCGTTCCGAAAGGAATACACGGCTCAGCCGTGATCTTGCCACGCGTGGCTGGCGTTGCGGCTGGGGTGGATTTGATCGAAGCCATCTTGCAGGAGTTGGATTCCAAGATCACTTGGACTCAGCATGTAGGGGACGGAGAGCGTTTTAATCCTAAACAGCCGATCGCGACGCTGTCAGGTGAAACTCGGGATTTGCTGACATGCGAGCGGACAATCCTCAATTTCCTCGGTCGGCTTTGTGGCATCGCAACGCTGACGAGTCGGTACGTTTTGAAGGTCGAAGGGACCAAAGCTCGCGTTTACGATACTCGCAAAACAACACCGGGATGGCGAAGATTGGAAAAGTATGCGGTCCGATGTGGAGGTGGTCGCAACCATCGCTTGGGCCTTTTTGATGGAATTCTCATCAAAGACAATCACCTAGCTTGTAGGGCCTCAAAGGATGGCAAATTGCTTGACGCCGGAACCGCCGTTCAAATCGCAAGGAACTTTGTAGCAAGCGGTGCTTATCGATTCGAGCATCCTCCGATGATTGAGATCGAAATTGATCAAATTGGCCAATTGGAGTCCGCCTTGAGCGCGTTGCCCGATATCGTCTTGCTCGACAACATGAACTGCGATCTGCTCAAAGAATGTGTTTCGATTCGAGATCGGTTGGCACTCTCGGTGGAATTAGAAGCTTCTGGTGGAGTCAATTTGGAAACGATTGGGAAAATTGCGCTAACTGGTATCGATCGAATTAGTGTGGGAGCCCTCACGCATTCGGCAACAAACTTAGATCTTGGGCTCGATTGGATATTAAAAAATGGGTAAGCATAGATTTGAAGCTAAAAAATTTAGAGTCAAAGAAGGGGATCCGATCAAACTAAGTAAGATCTCCACCAAGGCAGGGAACGATCTGTCCAAAAAAGCGGATGGGATCGAATCGCTCAAGGTAGACAACGCCGAGCTACAAGAGGCTCAAAATAAACTATTCGCTAGTGGGCAGCGTTCATTGCTCATCATTTTGCAAGGAATGGACGCGTCGGGTAAAGATGGAACGGTTCGGCATGTGATCAGCGGCGTCAATCCTCAGGGTTGCCGCATTTACAGTTTTCGTGCCCCGAATACAGAGGAGGTGCAACATCATTTTCTGTGGCGTCCGATGCGATTCTTGCCTGCTCGGGGCATGATATCGATTTTCAATCGCTCGTACTACGAAGAAGTCATGGTGGTTCGAGTGCACCCAGAGTTTCTTGGGCCGCAGAACTTGCCCCCTTACAAGAAGCCGATGGATCTTTGGAAGCAACGCTTCGAAGAAATTCGCACGTTCGAACAGGCACTGGTCAATAGTGGAACAAGCATACTAAAGTTCTATTTGCACATTTCGAGGGAGGAGCAAAAGGCACGCTTGTTGGATCGACTAACTCAACCAGAAAAGCGTTGGAAATTCAATGAGCGAGATCTCGAGGAACGCAAGCTTTGGGACCAATACGAGGAAGCGACCCAAGACGTTTTGTCAGCGACTAGTAGCAAATCAACGCCATGGTACATCATCCCGGCTGATGACAAATGGTACGCGCGAGCGGCAGTTTGCGACATCATCGCTGGCCATGTCGATTCGCTGAACTTAGAATACCCCAAGCTTTCGTCCGAAGATGAGGCAAAGTTCGCGTTGCTCGCAAAACAGCTTCAGGAACAGGCTTGAATACGTCAAGCTCTGCAAATTTGTGTGAAACCGGTTAAACTTGGGCAAGCAAAATCGTTTTTGCGAGGCAAATTACTGGATATTTGGAACGAAGAAAATGCAAAACCAATGGATGGGTTCGTCGGTTCGATTTTTCGCGGTCATGACAATGGCAAGCCTGGTGTTTGTTTCGGTGCCAGGATTGGGTGTCTCTGTTGCCAACGCGCAGCGCAGGCCGAAGACGCTGCAGATCAATATGGCGGTGGTGTTGATGGCTGCGCCTCGCGAAGTTCTCGTTCTCCTGGAACAGGCGGAAGCCGCGATAAGAAGTGAACAATGGAGTGAAGCGACTTTTACCCTAGGTGTACTGTTAGGCCTTGAGGAAGTCCGCAAGGACGATCTCTCCGGTATTGACTTTTTTTTGGAAAAGGACGAGCTTTCAGAACCGATACCAACGCAAGACGAAACGAATGCTCCGAACAGCCATAGGCGCACGGTTTTTCAGCGAGTCTATGAACTCATCGAGTCACTGCCTGCCGAAGCCACTAAAATCGTCGATTTAAGATACGGACTGCAAGCAAGCCAATTGTTGGAGAAAGCCATTATCGAATCCGATTGGAACAAGATGGCTGAGGTGGTTGGGAAGTATGGGTTTACAACTGCTGGCCAAGACGCGACTGTGATTTTGGGTCAGCATTGGTTGCGCAAGGGCGATGCGAGGAGAGCGGCTAGGCTATTCTCTCGCGCCTGTCGACAAAAAAGTGCCAACGAACGATTGGGTCCAGAATTGGGGATCCTTGCTGCTTCAACTTTTTATTCTGTCGGAAGGCAATCAGAAGCATTGAGTCTCATCGAGTCAACGCGAACCCAATTCAACAAGCTCGATCTGAATTGGAAGGGATCGAGAATCACGTGGGATAGTAGATCGTTGCTTTCCAAAGAAATTCTCGACAGTTTGGAGTTGAGTAGCCAAAAGTCTGTAAATCGAATCGTAAAGCAACCACATTACCAAAGTGGTAGTGCAAGCCGGAATGCAGACACTAACGCAGGTATTCCGTTGCCAATTCTTCGTTGGCACACCGAGTTGCATGAGTCCAAACAACACAAAGACAACTTGGAGCTTACGCTCAAGCAAAAGTTGGCCGAAGCCAGGTCGAGTTTCATTCCTTCACGGTACCCGATATGCGTCGGGCAGTGGGTCATCGTTTCGACTTACGATCAGCGAATTGTTGCGATCGATACGCTCACGGGCCGATTGGGATGGGAGTGTTTTTATAGCGGCATGCCGCTTGGGTTTTCGATGGATAAGTACCTCAATCGCGATAGCCATTCGTTTAATCTGCCGGCACCCGATTACCTAGCAAAACGCGTGTGGGGCGAATCCCTTTTGGGAGCAATTTCAAGTGACGGAGAGAGAATTTACAGCATCAGTGAACTACCTGCGGTCGACGTTGCCGAGAGTTTTGCGTTGGGTCCCAATGCAAGTGTGGGCAAACCTCAAGGCTTTCGTAGTTTCAACGTCATGCAGTGTTGGAGCGTACGTGAGGAAGGCAAGATCAAATGGGAAATTGGCGGCCAGAAGAGTCAAACGGAACCGAAGTTAGCTGGAATGCTTTTTCTAGGTTCGCCATTGCCACACGAAAACGAGTTGTTGGTAATGGGTGAACTGAATAGCGACTTGTATTTGTTAGGTTTAGCGCCAGAAACCGGCAAGTTGCTTTGGCGACAACCGCTCACTACCAACTACGGGACAATAGCTCTCGACCCGATGAGGAGAAGCGCCGGAGCGATGCCAGCGGCGGACGGATCGATTATCGTTTGTCCCACACTTTCAGGCTACTTGATCGCATACGATAAAGCCACTCGCTCCATGCTGTGGGCTTTCAAATATCAGGTAAAGGCTGACCTCTCGAACCCGAACCAAGTGGGTGTATTGGGGGGACGGATGGAACTTGCTGACTTCTCACCTTTGACGCCACGTTCCGCGGATACTTCCGTAGTGATCAGCGATGGCGTGGTTCTTTTTGCACCATCGGATGGAAGTGACGCATACGCAATTAGGATCGAGGATGGAACGCTTCTTTGGAAGCTGAGCGATTCAAAAGTAGATAATGTCCGTTATGTGGCAGGGGAATGGAACGGCATAGCTTTGTTCGTTTGTCAATCTTCCATGCTTGCAATCGATCTGAAAAGCGGCGTCATGAAATGGCCTCGGCTTGATTTGCCAGATTCGCAACAAGTGATCGGTCGAGGTGTTCGGAAAGAAGGCACCTATTTGCTTCCGACCTCAGGCCAAAACATTCTGCGAATCGATCTGGCTAGTGGCGTGATTGCGGAATCCGTTCGGGTTGAACAGCCCCTAGGCAACTTGATTTCCGTCGGTGATCGGTTGATTTGTGCGACACCATTTGAATTGGATTGCTACACGGTTCGTGAGGCATTTCAGACGCAACTGAAAGAAGAATTGCAACGGAACTCGCATTCACCGAGCGGGCTCGCCCAGCAAGGCGAACTGGCATTGGCCAACGGTGACTTCGACAACGCTCTTAATTTTCTCGATCAAGCCCGTAAAATTGACCCAAAAAACGCAGAGATTATTCTGCTTATTAACAAAGCTGGCATCGCTGCGTTGACCGACAATTTTGATAGGTATTTTGAGAGAGTCAATTTATTTGAGAATCTAGCAATCGATCGAGACAAGATTCCTTACCTGCGATTGATGGTCAAAGGACTTCAAAAGCAAGGTCGCTATAAAGAGACGTTAGCGACGTTGCTGAAACTTTCAAGGCTTCGCACGTCGCAACGACAGGAACAAATGTCCGGCATAGCAAGTATAGCGCTGACTCCTGGATGGTCCGTTCAAGAGGACAGGTGGATTGCCACGCAAGTCAGTAACTCGATTAACAAATTACTACCTGCCGAAATAGCTGAAATAAAGACGCTCGTAGCTGCTGAATTGGTTTCCATGAGTAAACTACCATCGCACATCAAGGGGGTAAAACTCGGTCATTTCGAATCCATACGCGAAACCGAGTCGATCAGGCTAGCCGCCGCAATTGTGTTGGCTGCACAAAGGGATTACCTGCAAGCCGAACGGTTAATGACTTCCGATGGATTACTGGATATTTCAGACCCAAAGTCCATTGAAGCGAAAAGACGAAAGGAAGTTCTCGCTAGTGTCTATGTTCGAACGAAACGATTAGAACTCGCCGCGCGGTATGTGGATGGCGATCCAGAACGCTTGAACAAGATCATTCGAGAGGCGGCTGGTAACCTGTCACCAAGCTTTCTCCTGCCGAATGATCCTAATATCAACAGGAGCAAGTCCTCCAAGTCAGTTGCCGAATGGCCAACTGGAAAAGTTCAGGTAACCACCGGTCCTACTGATGCTCCAACGTTAGACAAGACAAATCTAATGGACTCGACTTCCCTAATTCGATGGAAAACGAGAATCGGTGACTCGTTGCTAGGATGGCAGATTCATTCTGCTTCAACCAATTTTGTTTTCTCTAACTCCACGAGTGGCGAATCATTCCAGATTTTTGCCGCTGCAGGGATTCAGGAGAAGAATTCAGTGACCGTTGCACATTCGGTCGATAGCATTGTCTTACTTGAAATCATGGGACAAATTATTGCTGTAGATACCTTGAGGGGTTCAAGCAAAGACATGGAGGGGGTGCTCTGGAGAGAGCAGTTTGAGGTTGAGAATCCCGTAAAAGAACAAGACCGAACCAAATTGATATCGGATCCAAAAAACTGGGGACTGCCAACTACCAAAGGCGAGTTTCGAGTAGCCTCCGTCTCGAGAAACGGCATCATCATTATCAAAGGAGACGAGTTGTCCTGTCTGGATCTTACTACAGGCTCCAAACTCTGGACGCGTACTGGTTTTCAAGGTTGTAGTTTCGCTTCCCAGCAAGGAAAGCTTTTCGTTTATCGCCCGAAGAATCGATTGGTGCTCCAGCTCGATGTGCGGGATGGAACAACGCTCGATGAGGCCTTGTTGGAGGAGGAAGGCCTATCCGCGATTGCTGCCGTTGGACGCTACTGGTTGATGGAGAAAGCAGCGAAGAAAGAGAATGCCAAGCCGAGTTTACTTTGCCTTGTCGATTCGGTTACCGGCAGATTGATGTTCAAGACAGACCTTCCCACCGGAACCAAAATTGCCTTGGATGGTGAGACCGGCGTAATCATCCTAAAACCGACCGACAAGAAACCGACCGACAAGAAACCGACCGACGAGAAACCAAATGACGCCAGACAGTTTAGCGAGTTGGTGTATTGGAACATTTCGGAGGTGAAAGAGTTCGTTCGTCTGGTTGAAAGAGAAAAAGTTAGTCAAATGTCAGTGCAGCGGTTCGGAGACACCATGCTGGTTATGATTTACCATTCATCGATGCAGTTAGACAATTTCCAGGTATCGCCAGATGTTAGCGATACCAACTTCGTGCCAGTAGCGGGGCGAGTGATAGCTCTCTCGGCAAAGGACGCTAGTATTGTATGGGAACAGAATCCCATCGTCCGACAATTTTTCTTCCCGATCTCGCAAAACCGCAATTCGCCGGTGGCGACTTTTGTTCGAATGCTTAAGATAAGCAAACTAGCTAACAAAGCAGTTGATTTCATGTCCATCGCCATGATTGATATTCGAAGCGGCAGGATCCTCTATAACCGCGATGACTTGCCTGCTATTCGTGGCCTTGCATTCTCGCAAGAAATAATAGATGACCAGAACACTATTGTTGTCGACTACCTGGGTACGCGTGTGGAACTAAACTGGACAAAAGAGCCGAGCGTAGACGAACCGTTATACGACTTTGGCAACCTAGATTATCCCGAATTCAAAAAGCGTATTGAGGCAAGAACCAAGGCCCCGACTTCGTCAAGCAAACAACCGTCCTCAAAGCTTGAGTCGTCGCCGAATAAATGAGAATCAGTTCGCTTCCACGCTATTATCGTAATCTCCGACGATGGCAAGAGATCATCGTCGTCTTGCGCCGGTATGGATTGGCCGATTGGCTAAGCAATCTTCGAGTTGATTTCATACGAGACTGGCTCAAGGATGACCATGGTATTCCTTTGGCCAGCTATTCGCGGGAAGCCCGCGTTCGGATGGCACTTACGGACCTAGGCCCAACTTTTATCAAACTTGGTCAGGTACTTTCGTTGCGTCCTGATTTAGTGGGCTCCGAACAAGCGGCCGAATTGCAGCAGCTGCAATCGCAGGTCCCGGCTGACCCGTACGATCAGGTCAAAACGGTCATCGAGTCGGAGCTCAAGCTGCCGATCGATCAGCTGTTTTCTGAGTTTTCTGAGATATCGATTGCATCGGCATCGATCGGGCAGGTTCATTCCGCCAAATTGATCGACGGTACATCTGTCGTTGTTAAAGTTCAGCACGTCAATATTCGGGCGAAAGTGAACGAGGATTTGGAGGTTCTTCGCGGATTGGCTGTCCTTGCCGAACGCATTCCCGAACTTGCAGTATGGCAACCTCGCGGAATCGTCGAACAACTTTCGAGGTCGATCAAGCGAGAGCTCAGCTTTTCCCGAGAGTTGTCCAATTTGTTAATGTTCCAAACGGCACTCAAGGACTGCGCAGGTATTGTCGTCCCACATGCCTATCCAAAACTATCGGCGGCGCGAGTCCTCACCATGGAGCGAGTCGAGGGGCAATCGATCCATTGCCTTAGTTCGCTGGATTCCATGCCTGATGTCGATAGGAATGAAATCGCAAGACGCGTTTCTTCGCTTTATGTCCAATCGATTTTCCTCAGAGGGCACTACCATGCCGATCCGCATCCAGGAAATATACTGGTTCGAGAGGACGGAACGATTGCACTGTTAGATTTCGGTATGGTTGGCCGTATCGACGATTCGCTGCGGGGCACAATTGAGGAAATGCTTTGGGCTGTTATGCAGCAGGACTCGGCTCTACTAACCTCACTGATTAAACGCGCCGGGAAAATCCCCGCATCGATTGACGATGCACAACTATCCAACGACGTAGCCGACTTGATCGCGACCTACGGTTCGCAGCCCTTGGACTCTTTGGATCTGAGTGGAGCACTCAATGACGCCACCGACATTTTGCATCGACATAGAATTACTCTGCCAAGCCAAATGGGGATCCTGATCAAGACGTTGGTGACTCTGGAAGGAACCTTGCGATTAACATGCGCACGCTTCAGTATTATCGAGGCGATAAAACCCTTGATGAGCAAGCTACGGTGGAATCGATTGTCTCCTCGCCGTCAGATTAGGCGACTTCGTCGCATGTACGTCGAACTTGAGGGGTTAGTGGAGCGTTTGCCCTCTCAAATTAGTTCTCTGGTCGAATTGGTCCAAGAGGGCAAACTCGACGTACAGCTTTCGCACCGTGGTCTCAGCCCATCCATCAATCGATTGGTTCTTGGTCTCTTGACTAGTTCACTGTTATTGGGCTCGTCCATACTGATGGCGTCGAAGGTGCCTCCGTTGCTCTTCATGGACGGAGGACCATTAGGACTAAAGGATCTTTCGCTCATGGGCTTAATCGGTTTTGTGGTTAGCACACTCGTTGCTTTCCGCATACTCCTGGCCATCAACAAATCCGGACATCTCGACCCTACAGCCGACGAAAACGATTCTGCGATATAGAGTGCGAAGGGTTCGATGGTTATGAATGAGGTTCACCGAGCAAGTTTGCCGACATAGTTCTTCGATCAGCGCGAATGCGAATGGTCCAACATCAGTTCAATCAGGCTAAAATTGCGCTTTGGACAGTTCCATGAACGTCCGTCAAACGAAAATCACGTCCTTGGAATCGATAGGTCAACTTGGTGTGATCGAAACCCAGTAAATGCAGTAGCGTCGCATTCAAGTCGTGGACGTGCACTGGATCGGCTGCCACGTTGAATCCAAAGTCATCCGTTTGACCGTGTACGTGGCCCCGCTTAAACCCTCCCCCTGCAAACCACATACTGAAGCAACGATTGTGATGATCGCGACCATCGTTTCCTCCCTGGACCATTGGTGTTCGTCCAAACTCACCGCCCCATATGACCAGCGTGTCATCAAGAAGCCCCCTCTCCTTCAAGTCGTGAACGAGTGCAGCACTTGATCGATCGGTATCGATCGCATTCGTTTTGACCCCCGCAGTGAGACCGCCATGGTGATCCCAGACTTCGTGAAATAGTTGCACAAACCGCACACCTCGCTCTGCTAGCCGTCTAGCAAGTAAGCAATTCCTAGCATAAGACGACTCATTCGCGTCCTTGATGCCATATCGCACTAACGTCTCCTTGGATTCTTTACTTAAATCCATCAGTTCCGGTGCGCTGGTCTGCAATCGATATGCCATTTCGTAGCTATGTATTCTGGCTGCAATATCCGGATCGCCGACTTCACTACTGGCTAGGGTATTGAGACGATTGATCGTGTCGAGTGATGATCGCTGGGCTGCGGTATCGAACCCTCTTGGATTGGAAAGATATAGCACCGCGTCTCCAGCGCTGCGCAACGGCGTGCCGCCATAGAGTGTCGGAAGAAAGCCAGATCCATAGTTACTTGCTCCGCCGCTTGTTCCTTTGGCGCTAGTCAGCACTACGAAGCCAGGAAGTTCTTCGCACTGACTGCCAAGGCCGTACAACGACCATGAACCAAAGCTCGGCCGGCCGAATAATTGCGATCCGGTGTTCATCATGATCTGCGCAGGTGCATGATTGACGGCGTCCGTTTGCATCGTCCTTACTAAGCAAATTTCGTCCGCAATCTTTGCGGTGTAGGGTAGCACCTCACTCAATTCCATTCCACATTGCCCGTGCTTCTCGAATTTGAACTTCGGGCCCAACAGGGCTGAATTCGGGTCGATAAAGGCAGCTCGGTATCCGGCGAGTAATTCCTTGGGTGGCAGCTTACCATCATTCCTCGTTAACTCAGGTTTGTAATCAAACAACTCCAAATGACTCGGCGCGCCGGCTTGAAACATGTAGATCACACGTTTGGCTTTTGCTTGAAAATGAGGCTGTTTTGGGGCCAACGGATTCGCATCCACACTGTCGGTTGCCGCGTTCGCTTCCTTTCGCAAGTACGAGCACGCAGCTATGCCCGCCAGTCCAACGCCGCATTCGCGGAAGAACCAGCGACGTTTGACTCGCTCGACCGCATGCAACGCATCTTTGTTTGGATAGATTGGATTCATTGCGCTAGTTTTTTGAAAGGGTTTCGTCACAATTGAGTAAGACACGCGATACAATTGTCCAGGCGGCCGCGTCCTGCGGATTGACTCCCTCAGGCATTTGCGGAAGCTTTGTCGAGTCACCTGTGGCTATCTCGCGAGGGTTAAGCCAGCCTTCCGCCAAGCGTCTGCGCTGCTCTCTCAATAGCTCAGCAATTGCCACCAGCTCACTTGATTTCGGTTTGCGGTTCGTGCATAGCAAGAATGCATACTCTGTTCTCGAACCATCGTCTTTGCCCCCTTCGCGAAGCACTCTCAATGCCATGGCCTGTGCCGCTTCGACAAAGATCGTTTCGTTCAAGCCTGCGAGCGCGGCCAGCGGAGTGTTCGATCGAACTCGGCGAGCACAGGCGAAGTCGCCATTGGGTGAATCGAAACTTGACATTACAGGGTCCGGCATCGACCGCTTTCGGAAGACATAAACGGCTCGACGATATCGATCCTCGTCAGTTGCCACGTTCCAATAATTCGGAACGACATAGTTGTAATTTAATACATTCTGCGGAACCGGGGGAATAACACTCGGGCCACCTAGCTTACTCGACAACAAACCAGCTGCGGACAGCGCAATGTCGCGAACCACTTCAGCCTCCACGCGGAACCGTGGACCGCGGCCGAGCAACCGATTTTTCGGATCAATGTCCATGAGCTCCGTCCTAAAAACGGAAGCCTGTTGATATGTTTCGCTCATGAGTATCGTCTTGATCAAGTGCTTTTGGCTCCAACCATGTTCCATGAAGTCGACCGCCAAGTAGTCAAGTAAATCAGCATGCACAGGGATCGCTGTTCGCGTTCCGAAATCCTCCGCTGTTTCCACTATTCCATCGCCGAAGATGGCTTGCCAAATTCGATTGACGACAACGCGGGCTGCAAGCGGCGAACGACGGTCCACTAGCCAACGCGCAAACGCCAATCGAGCCGGACCTTCCTGATGTTCAGAGAGGGGATTGAAGACCTTGGGAACGTGTGGCAACACTTGATGCCTAGGCCTGTCCCATTCTCCACGGTCAAGCAGTCGAGTCGGACGCGTGGCAGTCGTTTCACGTTCCGTCAAATGCAGAACGGTTGTTTGATGTTCGGGCAATTGTTCGAATAGCGCGTCGATTTGAGAATTGAGCATTTGAAGCTCGACTTTCGATTTCCTCCAGCATGTGAACAAAGCAACTTGATCAGCCGGAGTTCGATCGCTTTCAAGCTTGGTCGTCGCTAAGACTCCAGCCTGATCACAAACGGGCGCAATAGGCTGTGGAGACTTAGTCAAGCTCAACCGGCAACAACCGACATTGTCCGCCATGTGGATCTCAACTTTGAATCGCGTTCCAACTGGCAGGGCCAGTGGATGGTCGAAGGCTGCAACTGCAACAGACGGTTGGTTTCGTCGCCCCTTGCCTCGATCCGAAGTCCAAAACGTATCGGGCTTGTCATCGAACAAGTACGAAACGGGTCCGTACGAGATCTTGCCATCTTTGCTCTTCGACTCCGGGGATGAAAAGTCTGCAGTTACGTTTGCAATCTTGAGCTTTTCCCATTCCTTGGTACCAGGCTTCTGAACCTTCAAATCGATTGAATGGATTTGCCATGAGCCACTCGAACTCCGTCCAGGTCCCCGCAAAGGAAGATCGCCATGAATCAACACCTCCAATCGTAATCCCGTGACGCTATCAAGATTCGGCGTACCGATCATGTACACTTCGGAACTCGAATGGCCCGTCATCAAGATCGTACCGTCCGATTGAGGTGCTGGATGATTTAGACCACTAACGCTGTTCAAATCGTCAAACTCAAGTATCTTCCATTCCGAAAGTCCGCTTTGAATCGTTTTCTGAAAATCCTTCGATTCCGATTCCCAGGTTGGGACTTCTCGCTTGATTTTGTCTTCGATTACGGCGATGGACTCTCGAATGGATCGACCTGCTCGAAATTGTTCCGCCGTGTAGACGGGGGATTGAGCTTCGTAACAATTGTTTAAAAACCCAAACATCCCATAGTACTCCTCGTGAGTAATGGGATCGAATTTATGGGTGTGACATTGAGCGCATTGGATGGTCAACCCAAGCACCGCTTTGCCAACGCAATCGATGCGGTCAAACATCTCGTCCATCCGGAACTGCTCTGGCACAATCGCCCCTTCTTCATTGATCATGCTGTTTCGCAAAAAGCCTGTTGCAACCATTTGTTCTTGTGTTGGGTTTGGGAGCAGGTCGCCTGCGATTTGTTCAACGATGAATTGGTCGTAGGGCATGTCGCGATTTAGCGCCATGATCACCCAGTCTCGCCAAGCCCATTGGTCTCGTCGCATATCCTTTTCATAGCCATTCGTATCGGAATAGCGAGCCACATCGAGCCAATGCCGCGCCCATTTTTCGCCAAACCGTTCGCTTGCCAGAAGCTCATCAATCCTTGTTCCAATCGCCAATTTCTCGGACATCGCCGACTCAGTTGGGGACGGCGGAATGCCAGTGGCATCGAGGTGAAGGCGCCTCAGCAATATTTCGGACGGAGCTCGCTGAGCGGAGGAAAATCCAAGTTGCTGTAGCCGGTGCTGAACAAATGCGTCAATCGGGTTTTGTGCTTTAATAGGCAAGGGCATTTTGACTGGTGGTACGAAGGCCCAGTGCGATTCAAATTTAGCACCCTCGTCGATCCATTGCCGAAGCAGACTCAACTGCGATTTGCTCAATGGTTTTTTCTCATCCGGAGGCGGCATCACGACGTCGGGATCGGAGGAAGAAATACGTTGAACCAACGCACTTGCGGCAGAGTCTCCTGGCACAATGGCAGGCGTCCCAGATTCGCCACCGAGGTAAGCCAACGACTCAACGTCAAGCCGAAGCCCTGCCTGGCGAGCGGATTCGTCGGCTCCATGGCAAACGTTGCAGTGTTCAGAAAGAATGGGCTGAATCTGTCGCCGAAAATCGATTGCTGGCTCCGAACCTACCGCGAAGCTAAGTTGCAAAATCGGCAGGATCCAAACGCATTTCATTGCAGCTCCCCAATTCGGATTCGTGGCACTCATGTGGATTCGATCGTACTTTCAGGTGCGTATTAAATTTGAGGGCTGTTTTACCTCCAAATTGTACCGACTTAGTGGATTGGATGGAAATTTAGGCAACGACGTATTATCTTCCTTTAAGAACACGTCACCGGGTTTTTCTTTTCCGCTAGCGTTGTCCTTCTTAAAACATTGCTTTTCGTTCAGTAAAAGTTCGCGTTGAAATTGCAACTGTCACGGTCCACCCTCGTGTAGATAAGTGTATTGGCTCTTGTCGAAAGCCCCAGATTGTCCCTATGTTAGTTGCTGCATAAAAGTGGTTTGCATTCATTTTTTCAAACCGGCCTTCGTTCACATTATTTTAATCCATGTCCGAGCCTAGTACTCGAGTCCAGAAGACAATCGCTACTATGCGTAGCGTTCGTCCGACGATTTTACCCTCCCTTCTCCTTTGCGATTTTGCCAATTTGGAAAGGGAGGTTCGTAGGCTAGAAGAGGCAGGCATTGAGTGCCTCCACTTGGATGTGATGGATGGAAATTTCGTTCCCAATCTGAGTTATGGGATGCCGATCGTGTCGGCCCTTCGCAAGGTCACGGAGCTCTTGCTCGATGTTCATTTGATGATTCGTGATCCGGAAACCTATGCACCGCAATTCGTGGACGCTGGCGCTGACTCAATCACGTTCCACATAGAAGCATTATCGCAACCTAGTGGTCTATTAGGAAAAATCCATTCTCAAGGGGTTGTAGCTGGGCTGGCAATCAACCCGTCGACGGAGATGGAAATGGTCTCGCCATTTGTTAACGCTTGCGATTTGTTTTTAGTTATGAGTGTAGAGGCTGGTTTTGGCGGACAAGCTTTTAATACGATAGCCTTGCGCCGCCTCTCTGACCTCAGAGCAACACACGGTGCCGATCTACTTTTGGAGGTCGACGGCGGCGTCAATGAAACGACGGTTGGCCAATGTACGGCCAATGGAGCAGACCTGCTCGTGGTAGGTTCTGCGATATTTCGCCAAGCAGATTACTGCCAAGCGATGACTCGATTGCGTCGCCAAATGCAAAGTTAGAACGATGCTATTGCGTCATCGAATTAGTTCCACTTAAGAAAACTTGTCTATGTGCAATGTAGTTGTAGTGCGTCCTGGATCGACCCTTTTCGACGAGCAAGAGCGAATCAAGGGTAGTCTTGACATGCCGCTTTCTTCATCAGGGATTGAACAGGCTCAGCGAATCGCATTGGAGATAGCCAAGCTTCCGATCTCAACAGTTTACTGTGGTCCGTGTGAATCGGCCCAAAGCACTGCGCGAGAAATAGCCGAACAAACGCGAGCTAAATGGAGAGTATGCGATTGTTTTCGGAATTTGGATCATGGCCTGTGGCAAGGCAAATTGATTGATGAGTTGAAGAGGCAACAGCCGAGACTTTACAAGCAACTTCAAGAAAACCCTCGCTCGTTTTGTCCGCCAGGCGGTGAAACAGTTGCCGCAGCCGAGGCCCGCGTGGAGAAGCTTATTGTAAAGCTCTGTAAGAAACATGCGAACGAAACCATTGCAGTCGTGATTCCCGAACCGCTTGCAAGCTTGATCGCGTCCAAACTCAAGGAAACCGAACTAGGCGATCTTTGGAAATCGGAATGCGACAATGGCTCCTGGGAAATGATCGATTCCGATACGCATGACACGATCGGCGCTCACTTCGTTTCCGCATGCAAAGCCGGATCCCCGGTGGAAATGCCACGATCTGCAGATCCTTTTTTTGTCCAATAGCTGAGTCGATCTCATGTCCACAGTAGATTTGCCAGGTACCTCTGATTCGCTACCAATTGCCTCCAAGCGTGGCGTGCCCGAAGGGCTTTGGATAAAGTGTCCTGGATGTGGCGATTCCATCTATCGCAAAGAAGTCGAACGCAACTTAAACGTATGCCCAAAGTGCAGGTACCACATGTACGTTTCGGCGCGCGAACGAATCGCACAATTGCTCGACGACGGCACTTTTGAAATTGTTGATGAACATATCTTGCCGACGGACCCATTGAATTTTTCGGACAAGAGACCTTATGCCGAACGCTTGGTTGCAGAACAGATACGAACTGGGCTCACCGACGCTGCCATGTGCGGAACTGGCATGATTCGAGCGCGTCGAGTAGCGATCGCAGTAACAGACTCGGCCTTCATAATGGGGAGTATGGGTTCGGTGGTAGGAGAGCGTCTGACACGACTGATTGAGAGAGCGACTGAGCACTCTTTGCCTCTCATTATTGTGAGTGGTTCAGGTGGTGGGGCACGCATGCACGAAGGCATCCTTTCCTTGATGCAAATGGCCAAAGTTTCGGCGGCGCTGGCCAGATTCCATGCGAATCGAGGTCTTTTTGTGAGCGTTCTTACCAATCCAACTATGGGCGGCGTGGCGGCCAGCTTTGCGAGTCTTGGCGACCTTATCTTTGCAGAGCCAAAGGCATTGATCGGATTTGCTGGCCCACGAACCATCAAGGCAACGCTCAGGATCGAGTTGCCAGAAGGATTTCAAACGAGCGAGTTTCTTCTTGCCCACGGCTACATCGACAGAATTGTAGACCGCTGGCGATTGAAGACTGAGATAGCTGCAGCCATTGACTACTGCGGCAAGCTTTAGAGGTCAATCGAGCAAACCTGTGTTTCCCGCGTACTGCGCCAGGGCATCGCGATTTAGTTCCAGTCCCAAGCCGGGGCGGTCAGGAATTTCCATCATTCCATTTGCGTCCAATTTCCAACCGCCAAGCGCGAGGTCGTCGATGAATGGCGATCCAGTTAAATATTCGACAAAATTCGTTCCTGGGAAAGCTGAGGCGAGTTGCAAATCGGCTGCCAAGCCAACCGCCGTGTTCCAACCGTGCGGGATGAACCGAACGCCGTGTTCCTGCGCCATCCAAGCAATACGACGCTCTTCACTGATGCCACCAACTTTGGTCACGTCGGGCTGAACGATGTCAAAAGCGCGAGCCTCAAGCCATGGCTGGAATGCTTGACGGCGTGTCAGTACTTCCCCACCAGCAATTGGCACCGGTGAATGCTCTCGTAATTTGACATAGTCCTCGAGCGAGTCAGGTGAAAGGGCCTCCTCGAACCAAGCCACGTCGTACTCAGCTAACATCTTCGAAGTTTTGAGCGCCCACTTGTATCCGTTGGTCCAATAGGCGTCGCTGCCACCGGCATCGACCATCAGAAAAGAATCCGAGCCGATCGCTTCGCGGGCGGCTTTGACAATCGCTTCGTCAGTCGCTGCATTGCGTCGACCAAACGGGCCCCATCCAATCTTGAATGCTCGAAAACCTTGAGCTCTTACGGACAAAAGATGGTCACGCAATTTACCGGGCTCGTCCATCAAAAGCGATGCATAGGGTTGCACTCGCTCGCGATATCTTCCGCCAAGCAATCGGCCAACGGGCTGCCCTGTCGCCTTGCCAAGCAAATCCCAGAGAGCTATGTCAATACCGCTGATAGTATGCGTGATCGTCCCGCCTCGTCCCAGCCAGAACATATTCTGGTGAAGCTTCTCGCTTACTCTTTCCGGTTCAATCGCATTCTCGCCCCGATACAGTGGCTCCAAAATTGCGAGCGAATCTCGTACCAATGCGTCATTGGTAAACACGCTTCCAAGTCCAACCTCTCCGCCATCGGTATGAACAGCAATCAGAGTATGGACGCAATCGTCAGGTCGAAGCTCATTGCTCCAGCCACCCATTGGAGTAGCTCCGCGTAAACCAGCGCAACGAATCTCTCGAATTTTCATAAATGTCAAAAGCTCCGCTGAAATCGTTTCACCTGAGGTATGAATTGAACGTTGTTGTCCAAAGGAAAAATAGGACGCGGGCACCGTTGATGGCCAAGATATCTAAGGTTGGCACTCGAGGAACCGGGGGCGTCTACGTGGACCATGCCTGCACACCAATCTTCGTACATATGCATCCGGTCATGATGTCGCCAAAATTGATCAGCAATGCGCAGCGCTTCGCGCTCAGCCAAGGCAAAGTTTCCATCTGTCACCACAAAGCTGTAAGTTTGGAGCGAAGGCACGTCCGTAAACGGATTCCCAATAAAAATGCCAGCAGATAGCCCAATCGGACCTGCTTCTGCTTCTTGAGCCATCCGAATGCACTTCCCAAATAGCCCTGTAGCCGTAATTAGTTCATCGCCTCGAACGAGGGCCGGAATCGCGACTTTAGCGGTAACAGGCTTTACGTCGCCGGACATGATTTGAAGCAGCAAACGAGCGGCTCTCTTTCCTGTTTCAAAGAAATCGACATGTGGATAGGTATGGTATGCAACGATGGCATCGCAGTGTTGAAGCATCTGATCGGTTAAGATCCCATGCAAGTCAAGAGAAACAACGATCGGAATTTTTTCGCCAACGATTTTTCGAGTTTCGGCAAGCAACCAGCCTTCCGGATCCAACTCCAACTCGGTCGCCATCGCCCCATGCATGCAAAAATAGATTCCATCAACTGGCGGTGCCGTGCGAATCGACTCGAGAAACTCAGCCGCGATTTGGTTCCATGATGCAGTGTTTAGTGTGCCGCCCGAAGTGATAAAGCAAGCGCTATAGGCAGGGAACAACTCAATACCCTGCGTCGCGTCGAAAACACGGAGCGCACCACCCACTTCATTTCCCACACTGCGGTGGTAGCGGAAGATGGACTCGCCAATACGAATCGTAAAATCCTCGTAACTACTTGGATGCGGGTTGAAGGTCGAGACCTCTTGCTTGCATTCAGCAATTAATATTTTGGCCATACTTCATTGGACTCGCTCAAAATCCCTTTGAAACAAAACGCGAATGCCGACGATCAACACGATCGCCGCTAGTAGATAAATCAAAGCAGCGTAACTCAGCAGTTGTCCGACGCCGATCGATTTCTTCCAAATACCCACAATTAGAGGCGCTAGCCCGCATACAAGGGCTCCAAAAAAGTTAAGAAGTCCTACGGCCGACGCACGCGTGTTGGACGGGACGACTTCGAACGCCGCTGGGAAAATGTTTCCCATAAAGAATCCGGCAAAAAGCCCAAACGCTGCAGCGGCCAACCTTGTTGCGTTCAACGTTTCGGAGTTTCCAATAGCATAAAGACATGGAGCACAAAGGAGCAAACTCGCGGTCATCAAGTAGAGTCTAGCCGCCTTTGTTTTCACATAGAGCTTGTCCGCCAGAATGCCTCCACATAATAAGCCAACAAGCGTGGAAGATTGCAAGTAGACGGTTGCAGTGAAGGCTGTATCTGAGAGCGTTAAGTCAAATTTTTCAAAGAGAAAACTAGGAAACCAACTATACAGCATCCACAGGCCGAAAAGAAACGAAGGAAAGACAACGCTCAACAAAAGAAAAGTTGGGACGCGAACCACTTGCGACAAGGCGAGCCTTCCATGAGATTTCGGAAGCTCCGTTTCCGAACTCTCTTGCACCGTTTGTAAGAACAAGTAATACGGCACTGCGTAGAGAAGGCCAATTCCTCTGAGAGCAAAGAAGGCCAGCCGCCACTGCCCATGCTGAGCCATCCAACCACCGAACCAAGAACCGCCCACCGTTCCCGCAATCTGCGCAGTGGTAAGCATAGCAACGGCTCTCGAACGCTTGTCCGCTGGATGAGCGTTGGCAGTTAGGGCAACTGCTGCCGGCATATAAAGCGATTCGGAAACGCCCATCGCGGCACGCAACCCTAGAAGCATCAACGCGGACGATGACAAACCCGTTGCCACAGTCACAACGCTCCAGACGGCTAAACTCAACACGACTAGTTGGCGCTTTGAAAACTTGTCTGCCAATTGCCCTGCAATGGGACAGCCGCACCCGTAGACCCACAAAAAAATGGTTCCTGTAAGTCCCAGTTGAAAGTCCGTCATCCCAGCTATTCGTTGGCTGCCACTCTCAATATGTTCAAGTCCAATATATCGTAATAGGTTGGTTGAGGAAGGCTCACATTTTTCGTTCGATCATGACGCGACGCTACTCAACGTTGATCGTTCCCAACCGATTGGAATATTGTCGCTCACGTTTCGCTCTCCTCACGGCTCCAATAACTTCGCTAGCTGGCGACCAGAAATGTCTCGCGGTAGCCTCATACTGTCAAAACCTCGTCGCGAACGATGTGCAAATGAATCAACTTCGGCACTTGCCCCGCTTCGAAGTGGCATTCGACAGCCTCGCGGACATTCTCGCGCAATTTTTCTAAATTCTCAGCCTCAGTAAAAATCGAATGTCCTACAGCGCGGGCAGTCAGTCCACCCTCCGTCGGTTCAACAACCGAAAACAAGATCTCTGTCATCTTACGCTCTCCTAAAGTTAATTTCGTCTCAGCTATTCTGATGATTCTAGCAAAATCGACAGTGCATCCATCTCCACCATCGCGGTGATTGGAGCTCCTTTACCGTAGGATGGGACCAATGTCCAAGGGCTGTCCCGGTCTTTGGCTAGTCTGCATTTTATGCTAAAAGTAGGCAAGATTGATTTCTCTACTTTCTTTTTTCTTTGCATGGATGCACAAGATGAAGACCGAATCCACTTTTGATCGATTTTGCAGCCAGTCGCCTTTTGCAGCCAGTCGCCTTTTGCTGTCATGACGCAAATTGTTCTGCGTGAGTGCATTCACGATTGCTTCAGCCAATCGTTTGAACACGCGCGTGGAAGGCAATACGAAGATGTTTTGACATTCGAAAATTTGGCTATTGCCGTGGCTGACGTCGCATTGGGTATTTGCAAAAATCCGAATCAAGCGTATCGAGCCCACAAGAAAGATCTCAACTTCGCTCGCTCGCGGTTCTATGACAAGATCAACTGCACAAGTCCCCAGTTGTCTCAGCAGATTGTTGCCGACACAGCAATAAAGGTTGCAGAAATGCAAGACGCTTTGGGCATCAGCTTGTGGGAAGGAATTCCTGGTTACCGGTTGCTGGCGATTGATGGCAATCACTTGGAAAAGAATGATAAGAGGCTCGAAGTCTCAAGAGGAACGAGAGTTGCGATGCGATCGTAGACGATTTGCTGCAAACCGATGTGATCATAGCCGACAGGCACTACTGCATCGTTTCATTCATGAATCAAATTGAAAACAAAGGTAGCAGTTTCATCATTCGTCGGCATGGTCGATTGCACGGCGAGCTAATCGGTGAGCTCAGAAAGCTCGGAACGAGCAGCACTGGCGTTGTCTATGAGCAGCCGATGCGTCTTTCCTCAAACCATGATGCTTTGGTAGTGCGTCGCATCACCATTGAACTTTACTAGCCGACTCAAGAAGGTGAAACGGTGATCCATGTTCTTACGAACCTGCCGTCGCATGTTTGTGGGAAACTAATTGCCGTGCAGTATCATCGCAGATGGGAAGAGGAAACGGGCTACTACTATGTTCGCATGTGCTTCAATGGCGAGTTGGGCTCGTAGAACGCCAACTGTTCGACACCATCCTTAGCCGTCAGATCATCCCAGCGGTAGCCAGCAGGCAGCAGCTTTTCTTGTTCCGTCTCTTTCATCAACTTGAGGAATAACAGAAATGTGAGTTCGGTTACGTATTCGTGGTAGGTAATGCCATCATCACGTAGTACGTGGCACAATGACCAGAGCTTGGCGACGATGTCGGAGGTTGTGGACAATCAAGTACCTCAATGTTGCTTTGGAAGCTACGTATTAAGGGTGGAAGAATCAGCTAGCGGGATTTCTTCTTCAATAACGTGAATAATGTCTCGTGCGACCCAGTCTCGATCCCGTTCACGTCCGGTATATTCAATCAGAATTTTGAGCCGTTCGAGCTTTTCGACCACAGCCGCAGCAGTAGGTTTTGATACCTCCGTTCGCTCAACAATCTCAGCAATGTTGATTGCGGGCAGGGAGAAAAGATCATCGACGATTTTGAAGTATCGTGCATGGCAGGAAGCCTGCTTCAAACGATGATGAAAGTCTTCCCTAAGCGTTATCAGTTTCTCGCTTTGCCAAATGGCCTCGAGGGCTTGTGTCCTTATGGCGTTTAGGTTGAAGCCTATCCAGTCAACCCAAGTATCGCCTCCGCGTCTGCTTACATCTCGCAATAGCTCCATGTAAGTTTGCTTGTGTTCATTGATATAGGCGCTCATGTAAACGACAGGCTGTTCTAAAACTCCCTCCTTTACGAGCGAGCGTGAGATCAATACGCGACCGATGCGACCGTTCCCGTCACGGAACGGGTGAATGGTTTCAAACTGATAGTGCATCAACGCGATAACGAACAGGGGCGGAATGTGCCGATGGGTTTGGTTGACAAATTTCGCTAAGTCGCTCATGGCATCGATGACCGTTTGGCCAAATGGCGGTGGTACGAATCTCGCGTGTTGGACACCTCGAGTTCCATCGCCAAGGTAGACGTTGCAATCTGGGAATTCACCAGGGCGATTTTCATCCCCGCCATTGGGCTTTACGCCAGCGGGACGGCATCTGACAGCTACATAAAATTGCCTTAAGTGATTTCCCGCAGAGATCCGTCCGGCACGGCGATGCCGTGCCGGACGGATCTCTGCGGGAG
>JAYVPJ010000169.1:0-15224 GCA_043757445.1 Pirellula sp.
GGCTCATCCGGCGTTTCGGGGAGGTCTGTTTGGTTGATCGGATTTCAGGTATTCTAACAGAATCGAGTGAACCCATGATTTTGGGTTATTCGCCTCCCAGTTTACCGATGGATGCCAAGGATGGCGCTAACGCTTTTGCTTTTGATGGATGATCGGAAATGTTTTGAAGAAGTGCGGCGTAAGCGTTGGCCTACTGGCGTTCGGTGTACGTCTTGCGACTCCAGTAACGTTGCCAAGCGTGGTTTTGATGAAACGCAGAAGGAGCGACAGCGATACCGATGCAGTGACTGCCAACGGGAGTTCGACGATCTCACTGGGACCATTTTTGCTGGCCACCATCAACCACTTCGGGTTTGGATTTTGTGTCTCTACTTTATGGGGCTCAATCTGTCGAATTCTCAAATCGCCAAAGAGCTCGAACTGGACCCGGACAGCGCCCATGAGATGGCTACGTTGCTTCGAAATGGGATTCTCGCGAAAGAACCAGAAGTAACTCTTTCGGGTGAGGTCGAATGCGACGAAGTCTATATTGTTGCAGGACATAAGGGGAATCCCGAGGCAGTCAAAAAAAAGAACGAGAAGGGCGTCGCAGGCGTTTAAAAGGAGATCGAGGACGAGGCACCTTGGAGAAAGAGAAGCCTCCAATTTTCGGAATGATTCAGCGGTCGGGCGAGGTGGTTATGCAAATGCTTGCAAACGTGCAACAAGCGACAATCGAGCCAATATTGCGAGCTACGATTGCCCTTGGAACGATAGTCTACACGGACGAGTACGACATCTATTCAAGGGTGGCTCAATGGGGCTACAAACACAAGACTGTTAACCATGGACGCAAGGAGTATGCACGCGATGACGACGGTGATGGTTTCTGCGAAGTACATGTCAACACGATGGAAGGGTTCTGGTCATTGCTTCGCTCTTGGCTACGTCCTCATCGTGGCATCTCGCAGGAAAAACTGCCGCTCTATCTCGCGTTTTTCCAGTTCGTTCACAACACTCGAAAACGTGGGAAAGCACTCCTCAATTCACTCGTCGAGCGACTTTTGGCATGACCTCCCCGGAACACCGGATGAGCCTTTACGTGAAGGACAAGTTGCTCAACGCGGATCGCCCCAAGGATTGGCTATCGCCAGTTGACTACCGGAACGGCACTGTTCACGTTCGATTGGAAGTTCTTGAGAAACCCTCTGGCGATGAGCCGACGACGTGGAGTATTTGCTATATCCCCCCGGTGCGGTGCGGAGCGGAGCTGCATATTTAAGGCTTCCGTCGAGTTTAATCGGCGGTGCCACATCTGGCAGCTACCGTTCGATTACCTTGAGGTCAAGCTCTCCGTTTCGGTTTATCCGAACGGAAGCACGTTGCTCCCGCCTGGATGAACCAGACGTAGAGCCAAGATGTAAGTTAAATAAGGTAGCTGGTATGCAATGGTAACTGTCAGATGTTGCCCAGCCGGAATGAATCCGACGGAAGCTGAGAAACCAAATATTTCGTGAGAAGTGCGGTCGGGAGATTGAAACGAGGCTTCAAAAAATGGAAGGGATTTACGACTTTTGGCGCTAGCGCGTTGCGGCTCAAAGTGAGCGCCCAATGGCTGATCGGTAATGATCCTGTGAGTAAGTCGGGCTAGTGATTCATCTAGATTAAGAATTGGGGTTGGTAAACATAGTTGCACGACGCTTAGTTGCACGACGCTATGCATCGTGACTCCCGAGACGCGAAGCGTCGTACAACTTAAGGGGACCCCAATATCTATTGTGGACAGAGCACTAGTTTGGCGAAACCACTCTCGATGTTGGCTGACTGGTGGTAGTTCGCGTTCCTGGCTGACCTGTCGTGCTAGGTACAAATTGGCCATTTATAATTTGGCCAGGCTGACCGCTTGGAGTGTTCTTGCCATCGACTAGACTCCAACGTTTTCCGTTAAGGCCGATAGAGGCGTTCCACTTTAGGTCGGGCAAAAGCAATAGCGACGTAATACTCGAGCCATTGATCTTGGCGCTGCCCCATTCCGTATCTACTGAGACCGTCTTCAGATCCGTAGCGCCCGTGACTGAGTCACCATTTTTGAAGATAATCGTAGTCGATGGATCATCGGCAGATGCCATTTTGACGCCAGCAACTTCAGAAAGCATAACCTTTACATCGCCAACGGCTCCACGAAAAGGCAGATCCGTAATTTCGGTCAACGTTCCTGTGACCTTCTGCCCCCCAATCAATTCGACCGTCACTGTCAACGGCCCCATTTTCGGAACCGAAGCCGCCGGAGCTCGCACGGCTGTTGCGGTAGCTTCTTTGTCTTGAGCAACAAGTAAAGAGACGTTTGCTGAAAACGCAAACATGGTGCAGAACATAAAAGGAACACGGTTTTTCATGATTTTCTCTTGTGAAACGTAAGATCGTTGACAGGTGAGCGGGACGATCCTTTGCTCATTGCTGCAACTAGTTTAGTTGAGGTATGAACCTCAGCAAGGTTTATTCCACTTTAGAGACGCGAAAACAGGAACGTGTGCTTGCGTTGCACGGGCGTCTCGCGCGTCTCGCCCGTGATTTCATGGGCGAGACGCCCACGCCACTTTTGGACGGAACTTAAAATCTAAATTGGATGAAGCACTAGAGATGCAATCGCGGCGAAATGCGGGCCTTATCATTCGTACCACGAACGCTTGCCTATCGACTTGCTAGCGTCCCTATTCAAGTCTCGAAAGAACTTAAAACTTCGAGAAAGCTTTTCCTTTTTCGTGGCGTTCGCTGATTCAAAGTGATCGATTAGCGACGACTCCGGATCAACCATTCCGATAGCGTGTGCGCAGGCAGTAAGTTGCTCTTTGTTCCAACTAAGCACTACGGCAGAAGTTCTTTGATTCGATCGTTGTATCAGTGTCGCTCCGCGACACTGAATTGCCGAGTCGCGGAGCGACGTCGGCTACACGTTATGCCAAAATACTTCTTCACGTGTGCTTATCAAAAATGGCATGGCTGGCAACACTAATTTCTCGAACACTCGTTAGGTCACTGGGATTTGGAACTTTCTGTTCAAGACGTTTCATACGGGCCAACGTAGGGGCCACCCAGCTCTGGGCAATCCATCCAAGTGGTGTCGCCGAACCTTCGTTTGCAGGGAAGGCTTCGATAATGAACCGAGCGTATTTGTGTTCAGGTTATCTCTTACAAGTACGACCTTTTCAGCCGACTCAACCGTGGCATGCTTCTGTTGTAGCTATTGATCGCGATAGACTTGCGTGCTTTCTTCCTTGATAACAGCGCCTGGTCGCAGCTTGCTCCTGAGCTGTGCGCGGAGAACATGCGTGCCCTCACGCGTGTGACGGACGGTAATCCGAATCGTTTGTTGGTCTTTCGATTTCATTTGTACAATTGGCGAAAATTGAATCACTCTCTGGACGACTTGGTAATTTACGGGCGCATGAACTTGTTCTACGCTAGCTCCCTCGGGCAAATCGATTTGGAGCTGCACATCGTTATCTACCCGTGTACCGTTGTTCACGATTTTGATGATGTAGGTCGTTTGGCCATCGGTTTCGATCGGGTCGTTGTCATCCTCGATGGAAAACGCGAGTTCGCTTTGGCCCTCTACTCGAACGGGTTTTTCCACCGCGTCTGCTCGAACCGAATCCGCATTGGCTTGCATACGAAGTACGAAATCACCTTCCTCAACGGGTAGTAGAGTTACCTTGGTTGAGGCTGTTTTTCCGGCTGCAAGTTCTGTGAGTTGCCACATGACAGCCCGTTGGTTCGGCATGTATTCGCCTCCATTTTCGGCTGAGTTGAACTGCATTCCGCTGGGCAGGTAAACGATCAAGTCGACATTGGTTGCCATAGCAGTCCCCGTATTGATGACGCTAGCTGTGTAGGTTGCTTGCCTCTCCAAATAGCGCAGTTTCGGTCCGTCCAATCCGATTTGAAGCTTGGGAGAGACCGCTTCAATGGTAGCAGCGGACTCATTCGAGTTTGCATTATCTGCGACAGCTCGAAGGATGTTGGATACTTTGCCAGCGCTAACGGCTGTCAATTGAATTTCGTGTTTTTGCGATTCGCCTGGCGCTAAATCGCCTAAGGGTAACCCAAGCACTTGAGCGCCAGAAGCGTGACGCATGTTTTGTGGAACGTCTTCTTCCAAGCGGACGTTTCGCGCCGTTCCCGTACCGATGTTGGAAACCTCGATCATGATATTAACGCTTTGGCCACCCAGAACTACCGGCTCGAACAACTGCTTGACCACGAGCTTTGGTTGCGTGCTCATCGTGCGCACCGAGGCTTGAGCCGCAAAATGGACACTCGCGACCGAACCAAGTTCGCCTTCCGATTCTGGGACAAGTTCGATCGTAATAATTTGTTCGGCGCCAGCCCCCATTTCGCCCAATCTCCAAGTGAGGCCATTCTGACCAACCTGTTGAGCTTGCGGACTAGTTCGAATTAATCTCGCTCCTTTTGGAACGGAGTCCACAACGTTCACGTCGTAGGCTGTAGCATTTCCTACATTGCGAACCAATACAGTGAAAGTAGACGGAATACCCACTTGGACCTCATGGGGTGCACGCTTTTGAATTTCCATACTGGGATTTTGCGATCCATCCAATTGTCGAAGACCCGGTGCAGAGCTTGAGAACCCAATCGACTTTGGAGACGAAGCGTTGTTGGATGTAGAAGAGTTTGTCGCCAAACTCGAGGGAGACGAAATCGCTGGCGCATCCATTGGTGGAGCAGAGCTCGCGGTAAAACCCCGAGAAGAATAGGCCGAGGGAGGCATGTTTGGGGAGGAAGTTGATTGGGAGGGCATAGGCATACCCAAGGTTGCGACCGGCGGCGGTTCTTGAATCGAGGGGGACGGAGCGAAGCTCGGTGAGCGGGAAGGCGACGGAAAGTTTGAAAGATCGGTTTCCGAAGGCATCCTCGCTGGTGCTAATGTTGGCGGTGCACCAAAAGGACTGCTGGAAGGCTCAACAGGCAATGCGTTGATCGGGTTGATCGGGTTTGCAAGATTGCTTTGAGGCAAGAGGTTACCATTGGATTGGCGTGTTGGTACGTTAGGAATCGAGTTAGGAATCGAGTTAGGAATCGCAGGAAGTGAAGAGGGCAGGGTATTTGGAAAAGTGCTTGGATGACCTGCATTTGGATTTGCTTGACTAACGGAATCGGAAGCGTTTGCAGTCGGACTCAGGAATGAGTTCAAAGCGTTTGTAATCAATGGCGGCGGCTCCGCAATACTGTCCACGGATGTCGCTCTCTGCGCTCGATTGGGAGTTTCATTGGGGCTGGTTGGAAGAGAGCCGTCGTTGTCGTACGAAGTTAGCATCGCGTGGCTCGAAGGCTGCAATTCGTGACTAGAAGTTGATACAGGATTTCGAGGAAGGGGAGAATCGTTTCCTCGTACGATAGGCGCGGGGGGCCAATTGCTGTTTGGAAATGAAGAATCAGCAGGATCGACACTTGAACCTGGGATGGGCTGTGGCAATTGATTTGCATACGGGAGTTCGTTTTCCACGGTTGACGAATCACCGATTCGAGCGTCTCGCTGAGCAATAGCCATTGCCAGTAAGACGAGCACTCCCGTCAGAACTATTGCTGCAGCTGCATAGACGAATCGCTTCATGTACCTGACATCCTTGCCGGGTTGCCACTGAAAGTTGCAAAAAAACAGCGTCGATCACAACATGGGCTGCAAACCGTGGGCTAGCGCCCTCGGCTAATCAGCCGCAACGCGCTAGCGTGCGGTTCAGCCCGACTTATGATCGATGCCAAAAAACAGACAACCGCATGTCATATCAAAAATCCTTCTTTGGCCGGAAGGCCAATCGCTCAGGCTTACTAGCAATTGATACGATTGGTGACTCGGGCTAGAATTTCGTTTCATAGCGTTGGTGTTAGACTGAATACCAGCAATTAGAGTTACCTCAACACCACTTTTGTGACGGTTGCTTACCACAACTGAAAACTAATGAGCGAATTGTGCGACTTCGGCCTCATCGGCCTGGCTGTAATGGGCGAGAATCTGGCTCTCAATGTTGAAAGTCGAGGTTACCGAGTTGCGGTGTTCAATCGCTCCATTGACAAAGTAGACGATCTTATGAAGGGTCGTGCTAAGGGCAAAAACTTTGTTGGATGCCATTCCATGGTCGAGTTGGTCAAGAATCTCAAGCGGCCTCGTTTCGTAATGATGTTGGTAAAGGCCGGACCGGCCGTCGATGATTTGATCGAACAAGTTCTCCCATATCTTGAACCAGGTGACATTATCATTGATGGAGGCAACACACACTTTGCCGACACGGAACGTCGAACGCAGTATGTTGAGAGCAAGGGGTTGTTGTTTGTTGGCGCGGGGGTATCGGGCGGCGAAGAAGGAGCTCTGAAGGGACCCAGTCTCATGCCGGGCGGAAGCAAGGCAGCATGGGAAACCATCAAACCAATCTTTCAGTCGATTGCGGCCAAAGTAGGTCCTAAGAATGATGTTCCGTGCTGCGAATGGGTTGGGCCACGGGGTGCAGGGCATTATGTCAAGATGGTCCACAACGGAATCGAATACGGCGATATGCAGTTGATCTGCGAGGCATACTTCCTGTTAAAGGAAGCAGCCGGGCTTACCAACAATGAGCTATACGACGTGTTTTCGGATTGGAATAAAGGTGAGTTGCAAAGCTACCTCATCGAAATCACTCGCGATATATTCAGTGCGAAAGACGATCAAGGCGGCGACGGTTTTCTCGTCGACAAAATTGTCGATGTTGCTGGCGCAAAGGGTACGGGCAAGTGGATGAGTCAACTGGCCCTCGATTTAGGAGTGCCCTCCACTTTGGTAACAACCGCAGTCTATGCGAGATCGTTGTCATCAATCAAAGAAGCTCGCATTCGTGCGAGCAAAATTCTACCAGGCCCCTCGGCGTCTCATAACAGTAACTTCGACGTCGCAGTTAAAAAGCTTGTAGGAGACAAGAAGGCGTTTATCGAAGCCGTAAGGCAAGCTTTGTACGCGTCTAAGATTTGTTCCTACGCGCAAGGCTTCGTCCAATTGCAGGAAGCCAGCAAGGAGCACAACTGGGGATTGAACTATGGCGATTGTGCGTTGCTGTGGCGTGGCGGATGCATTATTCGAGCTCAGTTCTTAGACCGGATCAAGGAAGCGTTCGACGCTCAACCGGATCTCGAAAACCTTTTGCTTTATCCCTATTTCACGCAGGCGATTGAAAAAGCTCAAGAGTCGTGGCGTGCTGCGGTAATGGCGGCGACACATTTGGGATTGCCGGCTCCCGCGTTTACAACTGCACTTGCGTACTACGACAGCTACCGGTTGCCTCGCTTGCCAGCAAATTTGCTTCAAGCACAGCGGGATTATTTTGGTGCGCATACTTATCAGCGAATTGACAAGCCGGGCACATTCCATAGCGAATGGCTGGAACTGCGCAAGAAACCTTTGTAGATCTATCTTTTTTGAGACGCAAAGCGGTTTCGGACCTATTTAGTGCGGCAGTTAATTGATTGCAGCGTAGCCATGTCCTACATTCACTTGTAGGAATATACTGGCAGGTGGCTATTTGTCTGCACAACCGGAACAACCGCTGCAAGTGCTTCGGTCGAACGGTCGTGACCGTGTTTTAGTGGTAGCGGAAGCTTATCGCGGTGTCTCAAAAACCCTCGGAAATCATCGACGCAGTAATGCCGCCGCCGGCGAACGCAAGTTCGTTGACCAATTCGATTCCGCCCCCGTTTTCAGCACCTCCTCCGTTCGTTCCAATTCGGCCAAAACCATCTCCAGATGCTGCCGTTACTGAACGGCTTCGCGTTGCGTCGAGCATCGCGAGCGCGCAGTCAATTTCAGTGAAACCACTTGTGTTCAAAAAAGAGGAAGACCCGTCCGACGAATCGAAGTCGGAAGAGTTGAATCAGGTAGATTCAGGCTCGCTTATTTTGCGATGGATGCCGTTGACGCTTAAGGAAACGCCCTCGTGGCTTGTCAGCTTAACGGTGCACGTTGCGATTATTCTCTTGCTCGCTTTGATTCCATTGAGCGAAGGGATTCGCACCTCGATCTCGTTGATCTCCGGAATGAGCGAGGCCCAGGATGTCGGTGAAGAATCGACTCTATTCGAAGCAGCAACGGATTCCGCTGAGCTGGAGGCAAGCCAAGCATTAGCAGCAATGTCCGATCTTTCTTTGAGTGAAATAAGCGTCCCGGATTTCACCCCATCTCTTACGCAATCCGATCTAAAGATTCCCATCACCCTGAGCAATGGTTTGCGAGGCCGAACGGGACCGATGAAGGATGCTCTGTTACGAGCATACGGTGGCACACGAGGGACCGAGGACGCAGTGCAAGCAGGCCTTAAATGGCTGGCACGGAATCAACGTTCCGATGGTTCGTGGAGTTTAGTCGGTCCCTATGGCGATGGTGGTGTCACTGAAAACAAACCTGCCGCAACGGCCATGGCGCTGTTGGCTTTTATGGGGGCGGGAAATACTCATCAATCCGGTGGTTACAAAGATATTGTTCTTAAAGGTATTGGTGTACTTAAAAAATTACAAGACAAAGAGGGGTTCTTTGCCGAACAAGCCGCGGGCAATCAACGCACCTACGCCCAAGCTCAGTGCACGATCGCAATTTGTGAGCTCTATGGCATGACGGGCGATGACCAACTCCGCGACTTAGCGCAAAAAGCAGTCCGTTATGCGGAAAAGGCTCAAGCCAAAAACGGTGGTTGGAGATACATGCCTAAAGAAGGAGGCGACACGTGCGTAACAGGCTGGTACGTTATGGCACTCATCAGTGCAAGGATGGCCGGTTTAGATGTCGACAGTGAAGTACTGGAACGGGTGCATGCTTTTCTAGATACGGTACAACGGTATGGTCGAACAACCCAGGTCAACCCAGATGGTGAGCGTTATGCGTACCAAGCGTTTTCGATGCCAACTCCCTCCATGACAGCGGAAGGTATGCTGTGCAGACTTTACCTGGGGTGGAATACCAAGGACCCTCGCATCGAAAGTGGCTCCGAGTTTCTTTGCAGTCAACCGATTTCAACAGACAAAGGCCGCGTATCGTACTACTACTGGTACTATGCGACGACCACACTACACCACATCGGGGGAAATTTTTGGAAGGAATGGAATGCTACCATGAAAGACGTTTTACCCGAGTTGCAAGTTGGCTCAGGCAAAGACAAAGGGAGTTGGTCACCTGTTGGAGACCCTCACGAAGGAGGAGGTGGGCGACTCTATGTGACTTGTTTCGCAATCTATTGTCTTGAGTCTTACTATAGACATCTTCCTTTAAGCGATATGGCTCCCAAGCAATGAGCAATAGTTCACTTTCGAATCCTGCTGAGTCGCTGGATGCAATTGGTATCTTGGAAACGCTTGGCTGGGCCGCCGCAATAGTTGCGCTCGACAAGATGGCCAAAGCTGCACAAATTGTCGTTCTACAAGCAGAATGGAATGACATGCTTGGATCGGTCATTAAGATTGCAGGCGGTACTAGCCATGTTCAGTCTGCTTTGGAGGCTGGGCTAAAGGCAGCCAATGAAATGCATCCACCGACCCACGCAAACTCGGTCCCTAAATCGATGGTGCGATTGATAAATAGACCGGACGAGCAAGCCCTGCGAGCTATCCTAAGCCCAGATGAATACAACGTATTGATCGAGCAATCTGTAGTAAAACGGCCCCGATCCGCTTTGAACGAAACCACTTCCTTAGATTCTCTCGGAGTAAAAAAAACCATGGCGTCGAATAGTCAAGCACTCGGATTCATCGAAACTCAAGGCTTTACCGCAGTATTCGAAGCGATCGATACAGCATGCAAAGCGGCATCGGTTGAAGTCGTGGGCAAAGAAAAACTAGGTGGCGGATACGTTACTGTGGTTATTAGAGGCGACGTGGCTGCAGTAAATGCCGCTATCGAAGCCGCGAAGCCGCGAGTAGAAGGGCTCGGGAAACTGATCGCTTGCCATGTAATTGCTAGACCATCCGAAGCCGCCTTAGGATTGTTGCCCAAGTAACTTTGGTCAGGGCAATCGTGACTGTCTCCATTCTCATGATGCACGAGCATAGTTAACCACGCATGCTTCACGAACTAAACAAGCAATTTGCAATTCCAGGTTTAACTTTCGCGCAGGATACGAAAGCATTAACGCGAGCAGTCGTCAAGACTCCAACGGCTTGCGGCGAATTGTATTTTCAAGGCGCGCATGTTACATCCTGGTTTCCCTATGGGCATAAGCCGGTACTTTGGCTAAGCCAGTGCTCGAATTTCGAAAAAGGGAAACCCATTCGAGGTGGCGTCCCGATTTGCTTTCCTTGGTTCGGGTCCAGTGCAAAAGATCCCTCAGCACCTGCGCACGGATTTGCCCGCCTCGTCGAGTGGAGAATGATTTCTACCGAATCGAAAGAGGATGGAGCCATTGCCCTAAGACTGGAAGCGTCGATGGAACCGTTTTCGGTTAGTTTTAACGTGGAGTTCGGTGCGCAGTTAAAGATGACTCTGCGAACGTGTTTGTCCACCAATGCGACTTCATCCGTCACCTTCGAGGACGCGCTGCACACTTACTTTTCTGTAAGCGACGTTCGATCAATAGCCATTGGAGGATTGGAAAAAACGAGCTATGTAGACAAAACAGACCATGCGTCAATGACGCCTGCATCGAATGGTCCGATCCGATTTGCGAAAGAAACGGATCGAGTCTATTTAAACACGATTGCCGATTGCGTTTTGATAGACGAGGGTATGGGACGCATCATTCGGGTAACGAAAACTGGGTCAGCATCGACCGTGATCTGGAACCCTTGGATCGACAAAAGTATCCGAATGGCTGACTTTGGTGACGACGAATGGCAGAAGATGGTTTGTATCGAAACAGCCAATGTGGCTGCCGATAGCATCCAGCTTTCGCCAGGGGATTCTCACTCAACTACTGCGATCATTAGTGTTTCGGAAGAACGCTAACCCGAATTCTCCAAGCAAACTCTTTACAACCTGCCTCGGTCCAACGTCGCTTGATTTGATTCAGCGTAGTGTCAACCCATTTAGCAACTCGGTGCTGGTGACGTATCCACTACCTAAAAAATCGAAGTAGTCGAGGCACTAGATTCCAAGCCGCGATCTTAGCCAGCCGAGCGGCGAGAGGCCGCGTATAGTCGACTCGTCCGACTTAAGCAGCAATCGTACTATTCGTCGACGCTCTTCGAGGGACGGTTCGTTATCAGGTTGATTGGGGGAACTGTTGTCCTTCGCCGCCTCAGGTTCTTCGTCAGCTGGTGTTTTCCCCTCAATCGCTTCGTCAATAAGCGGTTGGCCCATCAGAGTAACGATGGTGCTAGGTCGGCGACGAATCTTCGGCGGCACTTTTGGCATCTGGTCAATCAACTTGCCCGTGGATTCCATCGAATCGACCAAATCATCCCGATCAATGGGGTAACAAAGCTGCACCCGCTCATATAGTTCGATTCTTTCACGCGGATCCAACAAGCGATAGGTAGCCAAGACGATCTTGGCGCGGCGAGTATCATCGACTGCCTGTTGAACATGGTCGCTTGCATTTTGGCTTCCGCCATAACTCAAAGCCATCGACGTAGCTTGAGCAGCCGACCGAATAACATGGGTGCGACACTCCCCCCGGCTTAGGCCCAGGAGATGGAAATGCGCAACAAATGCATCGATTTTCTTTTTGCGTTGTGAATTGAAGTTGAATTTCATTTTGTTTCTCACCCACCCCTCCTTAAATCGTTTCGGCAGCCTCGTGCTGCGTTTATCGGCACCATTGTAGTCGCCGCAGAAGCAACCTTTCCCGATTAAGACCTAAGCATTCGACGAACCAAGCATTCAAAAAGTTCGCTAAATTTTGGCGGAGGGTGAATCGTCCCCTTCGACCGAATGTTACGCGTAAGATCTCCCCCAAACGTTTTCGCAACATGTCGTTTTAAATTGCGTCAAAAATTCTGACTTGGTAAATTTTTCCATTTTTGCACCCGCTTGGATGAATTCTTGGGAATGTGGATAAAAAAATTTGATCCTGTGGCACGAAATCCTGTTTCCCGTGTATCTTGATCCTTCGTCGGGTGATCGTTCTCACCGCACCCGTTTAGATCGATCGTCAACCAAAACTCTGCGTAGGTTACGGCATGGTCCTGTCAGGCGAAGAAATCCGAGCACGGCAAGGTACAGACATTCACATCACTCCATTTTGTGAGGAATGCCTCAATCCAAACAGTTACAACTTGACTTTGCACAATGAGATTCTTGTCTACGAAGAGGTCGTTTTGGATGTTAAGCACCCGAATCGATTTCGCCGTATTACTATTCCGAAAGAGGGGATGATTTTGAGTCCCGGCCAAATTTTTCTTGGTCGAACGGTCGAGCACACCGAGACGCATAATTTAGTGCCGATGATCGAGGGACGAAGCTCCATCGCTCGGCTTGGGCTATTTGTACATTGTTCGTCTGGCTTTGGAGATGTGGGATTTCGAGGTCATTGGACGATCGAAATGTTTGCAGTACAACCGATTCGCATCTACGCAGGAATCCGGATCTGCCAAATTTTTTATCACGAACTTATCGGTGAAGTCCGCGAATACGCGAGCGAGAAATATCAGAACAATCGTGACGTTCAACCCAGCATGCTCTACAAGGAGTTCGCTGGATGCAGAGAGTATGACCAATTGGAACTTAACTTCGGCTCTGTCACTGCAAAACGTCACGAGGAACCAAACAATCGTGTGCAGGCGGTTTTAGACGCATCGACGTAGACTGGATTATTTATTGGACGAAGCCCACGGTTGTCCACCCATCCATAACCGGCGGCTAAAGCCTTTTGGCGGATCATTAAAACCCGGGTGAGTAATTCAGGTTAGCAGCCAACGTTGAACGAACCGTCGCCTACGACGATCGTCTATCTTTGCACATCGCTAGCAATGCTAATGCAGTGTGGCACGCTCAGAGGCTGTGATTTTAAAGTATCAATCACGCTCCGCGTGATTTTCGCAGTTCAACAACCCTTTGGTTTTTGAGGCAACATCACGCGGAGCATGATGTGTACTTTCTGCGCATTCAATTAAATCTTGCAAACGACCGCTCGCCGTAGTGCGTTGTCAATCCTTACTTTTTGGGTTGTCAAAGTGGCGTAAGCCTCCAGCTTGCGATGAATCACTGACGGCAAGCTGGAAGCTTACCCCACTTTTTAGCCATGACTGAGCACTAGTTGTGCCAACAACAAATCCGCAGCGCTTGCTAAGTTTCGGCTGCTTCGTACGATAGGAGCCTAACCTTTACCCGCACTCCAGGCTTCATCCAATATGCCAGGCTTTCATCCAAAATGACCGTTGCCAATTTAGATCGAATTCAAACACTGATACCACATCGCAAGCCGATGTTGCTAGTGGACGAGGTGATTGAGCAGACAGAGAGAACCATCGTCTGCAAAAAAACCTTCTCGAACGAAGACTTCTTCTTGCAGGGCCACTTCCCGGGCTTTCCACTTGTACCTGGCGTTATCCTTTGCGAATGCTGTTTGCAAAGCGGTGCAATTCTGCTTAGCCAATTCACACCTAACGATGGCTCAGTACCGGTTGCCACGCGGATCGATGGAGCCAAATTCAAACGCATGGTGCGTCCAGGCGAAACCATTGAAATCCATGTCACACTGAATGAAGTAATATCGACCGCCTACTTCATGACGGGCAAGGTCACGGTCGAAGGCAAACTGGCTGCAAGGTTAGACTTCGCCTGCAGTGTTGCCAAACCAACACCGCATTTCGGAAGCACAAAATGAACAGGTCGACAAGTTCTCT
Source organism: Pirellula sp. (assembly GCA_043757445.1). GTDB lineage: Bacteria > Planctomycetota > Planctomycetia > Pirellulales > Pirellulaceae > JBKCUI01. The sequence goes on from JAYVPJ010000169.1 coordinate 13,792, forward strand.
GTTGAGCTGGCGGCTTCGTGAGCCGTTCTCCGCTACATCCATTCATCGCGATGGCAAGGACGGTACTGTCGATCTCGATATTCCCGAGATGGTCACGGCGGGCACCGGACGATTTGGTATTCGTTACGAACAACTTAGCTCCGGTTGCTCGTCCGGCTTGTATTGTTTGACCATCGATACAGGCGAAGTCGTTGCGACCATTTTGCCCGATCGTGGCATGGGGATATGGAAATGCTGGAGCGGTGATCTTGAATTTGGATGGCAAAGTCCAGTCCCTGGGCCAGTCCATCCGAGCTTCGTTCCGGTACATGACTCCTCCGGCATCGGTTGGCTTGAAGGGTTTGATGAACTATTGGTTCGATGTGGCCTGCAGAGCAATGGGGCACCCGAGTTTGCTGAAAATGGAGTGCTTCGTTACCCGCTTCATGGTCGCATTGCAAACTTGCCAGCACATCAACTCTCCATCCAAGTCGATGTTGAAAAAGGAATCCTGGATGTGATCGGTGTAGTGAGTGAATCGCGATTTCTCGTCTACTCGTTAGAATTGCAAACGCGATATCGATTCCACATTGGAAGCCCCATCATCGAGGTCATCGATACGGTGACAAATCGCTCGAGTCAACCTGGTTCAATGCAATTGCTTTATCACATCAACGTGGGGCAACCAGTCCTACAGTCTGGCTCAACAATACACGCTGCCTATCGCAATTTAGCTCCACGCGATGCTCGAGCAGCAGAATCGAATGAACGCTGGAATCAATGCGAGGGCCCAGCCGTTGGATACCAAGAGCAAGTCTACTTCATCGATCCGGTTGGCGATGACCAAAGCTGGTCCGAAGCCATGTTGGCGTCAGCCGATGGCGCGTTTGGCTTCGCAGTTCATTTCGATACGCGGACATTGCCTTACTTGAGCCTTTGGAAGAACACAGCGGCGGTCGAGGACGGGTACGTCGTTGGATTGGAGCCAGCCACTGGTTTTCCAAACCCGCGTTCCTTCGAAGAGAAGAACGGTCGCGTTGTATCATTGCAAGGTGGCGAATCGAAGACGTTTCGATTGAGGTTACAGCCATTGACGACATCGAACGCAGTCACGCAATCGCGAAGCAGAATTGAAACTCTGCAAAGTTTTCCAGGTGTAAGAAAGGAAAGTCCGCAATCGGGCCAGTCCCTCGCGGCTGGTGTTCTGTAGGAATGTAAGACCTACTTCTCCGCCAAGTGATTGCATCAGAGTAGAACAGTTGTCCCAACTGTTCAGCAGTTAGTACATTCTTTGCTGAATCGCATTGCAAATGAACGGTAAGCACATACGCATTTGTTTTCGAACAAAAAAAATGAAAGGCTCATCCGGTGTTCCGGGGAGGTCATACCAAAAGTCGCTCAACGAGCGAATTGAGGAGTGCTTTCCCTCGTTTTCGAGTGTTGTGAACGAACTG
>JAYVPJ010000170.1:0-47932 GCA_043757445.1 Pirellula sp.
AAAATATTTCGCCATCAATTTCACCGCTGAGTCAGGGAAACCAACTCAACTCTGAACTACCCAAGTCAACTTCCGCACACACCTTCGGCGAATGTTTACCGCACAATACACACAAATCCCGCCAACCCATGTAGTTAGACCTCTTTATGGTGATTCCAAGAACAGTATTTGCTAGATCGGAAATGAATTCAACTCATACTTTTGGCGACCGAACGTCCGATACAATCACCGCATTGCCACTCATGACGCAGATCATGAGCCTACTGAACTTGGCGCCGGATATTCAGGAAGAGCTACTTCACTTACGGGAAGTCATGCAGAGGAAAGCGACTATTCGTGAGAAGTTGCTGAGGCCGCTGACAACGGAGGTCGAATGGCGGGTGCAGCGGAGGATGTGGGGGAGGATCAAAGATCTTTTTTTGTAGGTTGGAAGAACGAATGAATTGGCATTCCTTTAAACTGCGCAGCGGTACGCATCGCAATCAATCGTTGCCGACCTAGATTCGCAAAGAAGTCGTCCACTAACCGTACCAGCTTCCCATCAGCCTTAGTCTGGGTAGTTGGTTGCAAAAAGGAATCCTCGTCAGCGCTCGTACCACGGCGAGCCGTTACCCATGTTTGCGCTATCGATTGATCAAGTCTGCTCGGAGCGGGATCCAATGTTGCAATTGCAAGCGACTGTCCGACAACGATAGGAGTAGCGACAACTACAGGGGTGATCGGAGGTAATGGCGACATGCCAGCAGACGGACGCATTCCGAACGAACCTTCATTAGCCGACCCGGCAGCGGGTATCGTGATGTTACGCAACACCAAACCGTTGATAATCCCAAGTCGAACAATAATGAAGTCCGCATTCAGAACGAATCCGTTCTTGTCTACGTCCCGCGTATTGCCGACCGTTGCCACTTGTCCAACTGGCAATGCGGCCGTCAAATCCGCATTGTTCACGAAGTAAGCACCGCCAATGATTTGTCCATTTATCTCGCCACGCAAATGGCCGAGGTAGTAGACCTGGCTACTCAGGAGCCCCGTATTCGCATTGGCAAGGATTCGAATTTGTAACCAACAATTCTCGATCGCATTGTCGGCCCATTCCAATCGAACGCGGGCCGGAGTAGTGCCAGTACCTGGAGTCACAAAAATTCCAGTCGGAGCCGGAGCAGCTGCCCAACTACTAGGGGGATTGGCTGCCTCGTCGAAGAAGCCATTTGGGCTAACGCGCATTGCGAAATCACTGGCTGTTAGACTTGCCGATGCGAGCCCTGCAACATCGAGAACAATTCCGTTGATGCCGCGCGTCGTGTTGATCAAATTCGAATAGCTAAGCGTCTGTGGTGCGGCCCCGGACTGAGCCAAACCCTTATTGGGGTCCAGCGCATTATCTACTATGCCCGACGCAAAACTGGAACCCTTGTAATAGACCTTGCGATTGCTAACAGCCACTAAAGAATTGACCGCAAAGGTGACGGATGAATTGTTGGTTCCATAGGTGGCGGTGATGGTTACTTGCTGTCCGACCAGTTTAGTCGACGGTACCAACGACCAGGACCAAGTAGCGTTGGCGTTCTTGACAACATCGCCAAGCGACGCGGTCAAAGTGACCAATTCATTTTGTGATTGCGGAAAGCTCCATGTACCTGAGTTAGTTAAAGTCGATAGTACGTTGCCTGTCACATTGGCGAGGTTGCGAGTCAATACGATCGGATCGTTGTCGAGAATGGTGCTGGTGCCCGTTCCTGTAGTAATGACACCCCCGGCCGGATTCGAGAGGTTGACGTTGAATGTCTCTGTCAACTCGCTAATCGTGTCGTCTACGGTTTGGACAAGGACCGATTTCGATGTCTCGCCCGGTGCAAAGGTCAGGGTGCCGGAAATCGGGGTGAAGTCGCTGCCGGCGGCAGCCGTACCGGCGGCCGTCGCGTAGGAAACTGTGGTTGTAACCGAGCTGGCCGACGCCAGGCTGACGGTGAATGCCGCTATGGAGGACGGGCAGATTCGGTCCACGAAACCGCCCGCGCCGTTGGCCGAGTCGTAGATGATGTTTCCCGGCCCGAGGTTGAACGACCAGCCGTCTCGCCCCAAGGGAAGCGTATCGACGTAAGTGCCGTTCGCGGCGTTGAAGCGAAGGATGCTCGTATTAAAGTTGGTGGATGAGTCTCGCGCTGTGGCATACAGGTAGCCGTCGGTTCCGAACTCCACCCACAATGGGCCGCCGCCTGCGATTGTGGGAATGGTGGTGAATTCGTCGATGAATGCCCCAGTCACCCCGTTGTAGCGTAACACTTGATCAGTGCCCGCACTGGCGACATACATGTTGCCATCCGACCCGAAAACCGCATTCCGAGGCTTGCTCAAGCCTCCGCTGCCGGCGGTCACGAACGCGCTGAGCCCGGCGCTGTTGTAGCGCAGCACCTCGTTGGTGCCACTGTTCGCGATGTAAAGGTTCCCACCAGGGCCAAACGTAAGGCCGAGTGGCAACGATAGGCCACTGGCCACTGTGTCGACGAACGCCCCCGACGCGTCGTAACGGAGGACTTGGTTGCTGTCATAGCTTGCGACGTAGAATTTGCCGTCCGGGCCAAACGCGATACCGTATGGGGTTTTCAGGCCACCGCTACTTGAAGGAACGAAAACGTCTTTGAATGCCCCGGTAACACCATCGTAGCGCAGGATCCTACTGGTGGCTTGGTCGCCGACGTACAGGCTGCCATCTGGACCGAAGATTGAACCACTCGACCGGGTAAGGCTACCACTTCCAAGGGGTATGAATCGATCAAGGAACTTCAATGTGTTGGTGCCTTCGATGGCCGAGGTATTGCCGACCGAAATGGCTGCTTCGTCGTTGAGGATCGTTCCGATACCCATGACTGACATCCCACCAGTCGGGGTGACGATCAATTTGAGTGTCTCGTCCGACTCCGAAGTGTTGTCGCCGATGATAATCACTTGGACCGTCGTTGTCGCTTGGCCGTCAGCGAAAGTGGCTGTTCCCGATGCCCCGACGTAGTCCGACCCAGCGGTGGCAGTATCGTCAGCCGTTGTCCAAGCCATGCTTAGAGGACCCGACGTGTTAGTTCGTGTCAGTGTGAAGGTGATAGGAGTGGTCGTTCCCGTCATTCCTTCGATAACCGAGGGAGCATCGATCACGATGGGGCTTAACACTTTGCCGTCGCTCCCAGCCTTGTAGATGCCTTGAATTTCACTGGCACCGAGCGCGCGGCTGTAGTAAGACACCTCATCGATTCCACCTTGGAAGAACCGCGCGCCCCCGAGACCCGAGCCGATGCGGAAGGTCGACGTCGTGAGCAACGACGTAAAGGTCGTCGCGTTGGTGTTGACCAGTCCACCGTCGACGTAAAGACGCGAATCCCCCGATTTAATCGTGAACGCGATGTGTCGCCAAGTGTCCGTCGGCGTCTGCGGGATGTTTAGCATACGCACAACCGCACCGCTGTCCGCATAGGCAAAGTTATAGGTAAATGAACCAAGTTGAAGCTGCACGAACTGAGTTTCGGTCGCGGAGATGATCGCCTGGAGGTCACTATTCGTTCCGGTCGTCTTGACCCAGGCTTCGAGCGTCGCCTCCGGGCCCCCGCCGAAGGTACCCGCAAGGGTGACGGTGTCGTTGATTCCATCCAAGCTGAAACCCTGGCCGACCTTCCCTGGGGCGTAGGAGGCACCCCCAACAAGTGTGCCATTGTGAACCCCCATCACATCGGCAGCGGTGTCGTTTCCGGTCCACCAACTGACAAGATCCGCTGGCACGGGAACCGCTGTAAGCAGGGCCCGCGTTTCCAGCTTCTCAAACTGCATCAAGCGGCGAGCGCGGTTTTTTTTGCGGAGTTTTTGTTCTCGATGGGTACTAAGTCTCATGGCTGTCAGTCTAGTTGGTCTTACCTAAAAGGAGCGTCTTTTTTCTTCGAGCAAACGTATACTCTAATGTCGGTCAAATTTGGCGGAAGATTCTTCGCAGCATGTGATAATTGCTTCGCCACAGGCGAATTAATCGATTGATCCATCTGATCCAAAAGCGCTCGAAAACAGTTAAGAAAAACCGTGATCGAGCGTCTTAAACGATGTGATTGCTACATATCGAAATCTTTCAAAGCATCTGTATTCCAATGCGAAAAGATACCGTCTGTAGAGCCAGTCAATCGCTTTGCCTGCGATAAAGCTTGATTACCGCTTGTCGCCGTTTGCATAGGCTGTTGAGTCGAGAAAGCGATTAGATTATTCCTCGATTGCAGCGTAGCCAAAGACGGCTCGCTTTCGGCTTGGTCACGTTCGATAGGTTTACTTGCACGACTATGTACAACGTCGCCTGAGAACTGTGAGAATGCGATGTCACTTGCTTTGGAGTTTGCCATCGGTGCCATCGAACCGCTCGCCGTTGGTGATGCCATTACCGCGTTTGGCATCCTCACGCTGTCGCTGGGCGGTGGTGGATCTGCAATACCTTGTGGATTGGTGTTTCCAGAGGAGAGAGCGAATGAGGTGGAGGGGGATTGGGAGAGTGAGGTGCGGCTGGCGGCAGCATCGAATTGATAGACGCGATCGGTAGTGTTATCGACGATCCAGATGTTGCTGACGTTGGATGGGTCGATGGTGATGCCGGTGGGACTGCCGCCACCGGAATTGATCGTCCAACTTCCGAGAAGCGTGCCGCTGATGTTGTATTTGAAGACCTTGTCGGTCGAGGTGTTGTTGACAACCCAGATCGAGGAACCGTCGGTCACGAGGTCGGCGGGATTGGTGTTGCTGCCGTTCAGATTGAAGCTGCTGGCGGCGGTTTGGCTGCCGGAGAGGCGACTGGCAGCGCCGGTGTAGCGATAGACCTTGTCCCCCTTGTTATCGACGATCCAGATGTCGGTGCCGTTGGTAGTTATCCCCTGCACGTCGGCGTTCGATGGCAGTGAGCCGGCGGACCAGGAGCCGAGGAGACCGCCGCTGGTATTATAGACATAGACGTTATTGTTGGCATCGATGATCCACACTTTGTCTCCCGCTACGTTGCTGGCCGCGCCGCGGGGGGCAGTGTTGCCGCTCGCAACCGGGTAATTCTCGATCGCGGCGCCGGTTGGTGCGTATTCATACGTTCGATCGGGGCTGCCGTCGTTGACGACGTAAAATTTGGTCGCGTCATCATCGGTGATCGTGCCCACGCCATTGATCGTTAATGCACCGCTGGAAAACACTGCTCCGACAGGACTGGACAAGATGACGGTAAAGGATTCGGTCCCTTCGGCCGCTGTGTCATTCACCGTCGGGACGATGATGGTTTTCGTCGTCTGGCCCGGGGCGAATGTCAATGTGTCGGACATCGGATTGAAGTCGCTGCCGGATGTCGCGGTCCCGGAGGCCGTGGCGTACTGGACGGTCACCGGAGTCGCGCTCGGGTGGTTGAGCGTCACCACGAACGCCGCTAGCGAACCCGGGCCGAAGCGGAGTACCTCGTTCGTTGCACCGCTGGTGACCAGCAAGTTCCCGCTCGGCTCGAACAGCAGGTCGGTGGCGACGCTTAAGCCACCGCTGCCGGATTGGATGACCGCACCTGCGAATGCGCCACTATTAGCCTGGTAGCGGAGGACTGAGTTGCTGCGCCAGCCGGTTACGTATAGGTACCCGTCCGGCCGGAACACCATTGCGATCGGGCCGTCCAGCCCGCCGCTGCCGGGTGACACGAAGACTGCGTCCCCGGATTGGCCCGAATTGCCGGCCGGTGCTCCCGTTGTGGCGTCGTACCGGAGTACCGAGTTCGTCGTCGTAGACGTGCCAACGATAGCCGTGCTGGACACGTACGCCCGCCCGTCCGGGCCGAAGATGATTCGGCTGGGTTGACCCAAGCCGGCACTGCCACTAGCGATGAAAACGGCGTCGCCGGGCAGGCCGGACACGCCCGCCGGTGCCCCAGTCGTGGCATCGTACCGCAGCACCGAGTCCTTTCCTGGGGTGGCGGTGTCGGCACCATAACTCGTCACGTAGGCGTACCCACTCCGGAAGGTCAAACCGTGTGGGCGGTCGAGCCCGCCGGACCCGGGCACCACCAGAGCCCCTAGGTATTCCCCGGTGACCAGGCTGTAGCGGAGGACGGCGTCGGTCCCCTCGCTGACCACGCCGAGGCTGCCATCCGGCGCAAATGCGAGGTCGCGGGCGAATTGAAGCCCACCGCTGCCCGGGGAGACGAACTCTGCCCCCGTCTTGCCTGGTGCGGGCAAAGGTGCGCCGGTGGCTGCGTCGTAACGGTACACGGAACTGCCCCCGTTGGTCGTGACGTACAAGGCATTATCGGTGCCTACGATCATTGCGTATGGGGCTATTAAGCCGCCGGATTTGACGAATGGGCCGAGTGGTTTATTGGATGTATCCCCTTCGATCGCCGTCGCGTTCGAGACCGATGCCGCCACATCATCGTCGAGGATCGTCGCTTGGCCCGGAGTAGTGACGTATCCGAGTGCCGTGGTCGTGAGGACAAGGTTGAAGTTCTCGTTGAGTTCGGGCGTGCTATCCCCGTTGACAGTAATGTCCACTGTCTTCAGAGACTCTCCAGCTAGAAAGACGACTTGGCCCGATGCCGCAACAAAGTCGGATGGGGCCGTCGCCGTTCCGTTCGACGTAGCCCAATTGACCGTGACGTTGCCCGAAAGGTCGCCGACTCGATTTATCGCAAACGACGCAACGGAAGTCGTACCCGCACCGCCCTCGACGACTTTCAAAACGTTGGCGGAAACAAACGTAGAAGTCTTGTCCTTTCCATCCGCGCCTGCGTTGGAAATAGATTGAATTTCCGACCCGCTAAGCGCGCGGTTATAGACCGTGACTTCATCCACCATGCCATTCAGGTGCCGAGTGTCGCCCAGGAAGGTCATCGTTTGGCGCCCCAACCAAAATGTTGAGTCGGCTGGTGTATCCACGGCCATGCTACCAGCTGCGACTTGTGCGCCATCCAGGTAGAGTTTGAACGATGTGCCCGCATTTGTGACTGCGATGTGATACCAACGGGCAGTCTGCAAAGCTGGCCCCGTAATTGCCGTTCCCCACGTCGAGACGAAAAGCCGACCGTCGGTCAAAGCTCCCAGGGAATAGGCTTGATTGCCAATTCCAGGGGCGCCATAGGAGGCGAAGAAAGTTTCTTTGCTAAGTAGCTGATCAATGCGAGCCCACATTTCAATTGTGCGATCAGCATCGCCAGTAGGCAAACTACCTGTCGGCGCTTGCATGTTATCGTCTATGCCATCAAATTTGAAACCGCTGCCTACTTGCCCAACGGCGAAATTTCCACCGTTGTACATCGCGCCGTTGTTTTTCCCAGTTAGATCGGCTGCAGTGCCATCTCCGGTCCACCAGCTGACCACTCCAGGTGGTACCGGGACTGCCGCCATGAGAGCTCGTTCTTCCAGCGATTCCATAATTAGCCGGCGTCGCGTTTGGCGTTTGAATGCAAGTGGGTTACGATGATAATTTGGTGATCGGCGTGTAGTAGTTTTCATTCGATCTGTTTTCGATGGCTTGCTAAAATGGAAACGCCTTTCGCAGCGCGCAAACCGTGCGCTGCGATTGCGTACCGGCCGGTGAGCAGTGTGGTTGGCGCCAAGCGCTCACCGGCCGGGTTTGTTTTTTAAAATCACGCTGGTGCTACCAGCCGAAGTCTTTCAAAATATCCGCATTCCATTTTGAAAAGATGTAGTTTGTTGGGCCAGTCAATCGCTTGGATGGGATGTCCCAAGATTCTCGATTCTCGCTTGTCGCCGGTTGCATGGACTGTTTAAGCGCAGTGTCGATTGCCTTGGACGTCATCAGAGGTGCCATGGCTGAGGTCGTGAGCGGAACGTTGTTGCCAGGCAGTGGTGGATCGGCGATGCCTTGTGGATTGGTGTTGCCAGCCGAAAGAGCGAAGCTTGAATTCGCGGACTTGCTACCCGAAGTCAGCCCTGCAGCCGCGTCGTATTCGTACACTCGATCCGTACCGCTATCGACGATCCAAATGGCCGATGCGTTAGCTGGGTCCAGCGTGATGCCTGTCGGACTCCCAGCACCCGAGGTCGCAATCGTCCAACTCCCCACGTATGTTCCAGCGACGGTGTACTTGAACACTTTGTCATTATTGCTGTCGTCGACAACCCACAAGTAGTTGCCGTCCGTGACAATGTCCTTCGCGTTCTTGTTGCCGCTATTCAAGCTAAAACTGCTCTTGGCAATTTGGCTACCGGTGGTTACCGAGGCTGCTCCCAAATAGGTGTACACGCTTGCGGCTTGTTTGTCGACCAACCATACATCTGTGCCGTTGGTGGCGATCCCTTCGATTTGTGCATTGGATGCTAGTCCACCGGCAGTCCAAGATCCCAAGGTGTTTCCACTGGTATCGTACAAATAGACTGTCTTATTTGCGTCGACAACCCAAACGGTCGTGCCGGCTGCTGTGCTGGCAGCACCACGCGGAGCCGTATTGCCAGTATTGAGTCGATAGTTCTCGACGGCTGCTCCGCTTGCTTGGTACTCATAAGTCTTATCGGTAGTGTCCACCACATAGAATTTGGTGAACGGATCATTGTCCAGAATAGTGACGACCGCTTGACCACGTTTGATAGTTGCAGCGACTGGGTTCGACAAGATGACGTTGAAAGTCTCGGTTGGCTCCGTAATGGTATCATCCAGTAAGGGGATGCGTATGGTTTCGGTAGTCACACCAGGGGCAAAGGTAACAGTACCGGTTGATGCTACGTAGCGGCTGCCTGCAGTCGCCGATCCGTTTGATGTGGCGTAGTTCACAGTTAGCGGAAGAGTACTTGGCGTAGTGTTCGTGATCGTCAGCAGCGCTTCGGATTCCGTTCCGAATCGCATAATTTCGTTGGGTCCGGTAATCTGAACCGACCTACCTGCGGCGACGTTTAGATCTCCGTCTGGGCCGAATGCCATACGCAAGGCAAAAGTCAAGCCGCCACTGCCCGCGGGAACGTAGTCATCCACGTATGTACCGTTTAAATTGAATCGCATAATCCGACTGTTACCGGTACTGAGTACGTACATCAGGCCGTCGGAACCGAACTTCACGGATGTTGGATTCGAAATCCCGGAACTGGCCGCAACACCAACGAATGTACCGGTGAGGGCATCGTACTTAAGGATCTGATTTGAACCACGACTTACAACGTAGAGGAAGGTGTTCGACAAATCAAACTGTAGTTCGCTGGGATTATTTAACCCGCCTGAACCCGAAGTGATATACGTCCCCATCGGCGAGCCGGTTGCGCCATCGAACCGAAGTACTCGATTGTCACTCTGGTTCGCGATGTAGAGTTCCGGAATGCCATCATTGTTGGCGTCAGGTCCAAATGCAATATCGATGATGCCAATGACACCCCCGCTCCCCGAAGGCACGAATGTATCCACGAACGCGCCTGTTGTTGCATCAAAGCGTAAAACTTCTTCGAGGGAACTGCTTGCAACGTACATGTAGCTACCTCGAAAGACAAGAGTTTTTCCACCTAGGAAGCGTTCATTGAGTACAAAGTGATCGATGAACGCACCAGTCGTTCCGTCAAACCGATCAATGCCACCACCATTACTCGTATAACTTGCGCTGCTGTACAGTTTGCCGTCCGGCCCAAACGTCAGATTATTTACGCCAAGCCCAGGAATAGCTTGGACGAAAGCTCCGCGGTAATGGGCCGCGTGATTACCTTCTGTAGCCGATGTGTCCATAACGGAAATTTGACGCGTACTATCATCATCATTGATGCTTACGGTACCAATGCTGGACAAAATGTTGGCACCACCTGTGGCGTTGTGCAGCTTTACCGAAAAATCTTTGATGGGCTCTGCAACGAGGTTGTCCTTTGCGGCTAGCAAGATGCGCCTTGACGTTTGGCCTGGGTTAAAAGTCACGGTGCCTGTCTGCACGAAGTATTTCGTGCTCGCCGTAGCGCTACCATCGGCCGTAGCGTAATCGACACTAACAGGCGTGGAACTGCTAGACGAAAGGCTTACTACAACTCCGCTGTCGTAGCGCACCACGGAGTTGCTGTCTCGCACGCTTATCAATAGTGCTCCCTTCGAGTCAAACGCCATTCCAGCTGGCTTGGCCAGTTTTTTGCCCGATACGGCATCCACGAGCAGGTCACCGATTGAATTCCCATTGGTGTCGTATCGCTGCACGTTGCAAAGTAGGTCGGCGACGTATAGTCTGCCTTCTTGATCAAAAGCTAAACTGCGTCCTAGAAAAAGGTTAGAATCCGTATGCGACACGAACTGATCAATAAAGGCGCCTGTTGAGCCACTGTAACGTAAGACGCCCCGCGTCTGCCCGCCGATAACGTATAGATTTCCATCTGGCCCAAAGGCGGAGTACAGCGGTCCAATTAAGCCACCACTGAACGGCGTTACGAAAATTGAGCCTGACTGTCCGTTCGCTGCGAATGGACTACCAGGATTAGCGGACGAGGGACCCTTATAGCGAGCAATTGTACCGTCCGTAAAGTTACTTATGTAGAGATTGCCGTCGGCCCCAAAGGTGATGCCCCATGGACCATTGAGTCCGGTATTCGGAGGAACAAACACACCAAGGAAAGCTCCAGTCGTTCCATTGTAGCGCAGAACTTGATTTGTCGCATAACTAGTGACATACAGATTGCCATCTGGCCCAAATGCAAGCCCGTACGGACTTGATAGTCCACCCGAACCTGGACTCACGAAGACGTTCAGGAATTGGCCAGTAGTACCGTTGTACCTCAGGACCGCATTGTTACCTTGGCTGACTACGTAGACGATGTTATCTGGCCCAAGAGTCAGTGCCTGTGGTGCGCTGAGTCCGCCGCTACCTGGAGCCACGAAAACACTTGCACTGCCAATCTCATTCATCGTGGCGTTGCCAATGGAAATGTCGACCGCCATGAGAGGTCGTTCTTCAAGCGATTCTACAATGAGCGATCGCTTCGCACGGGTGGCCGAGTCTCGGCTCGACCGAGAAAGTTTTTCACGTTGACGTTTTATAGTTTGCTCTTCATCCTCGGGCTGCGATAAACTCGAAGCCTCTCGTTCATCGCGCAGACCGTGCGACGATGGATAGGACAGGTCGGTGAGGAATTTACTTGGTGGTAGAGCCTCACCGGCCATTTGTATTGTTGGTTCAGGTATCTCGTCCTCTGCCGAACGATTGCGATCTTGGCCTAGCGACTTTCGAGTATCGGCTAGCGTTCGGTAGATGCTGCGCATCAGTAGGTTGCCTTGCGCATGCGGGCCGACGCGATCGAGTGTCTCCTGCAACCGTTCACGAGCTTGAGCGAGTATCGGCAAACTCTCGGCTGATTCGCCTCGGGCCACCATCAGGACAGCCTGACTTTGCTGGGCGCTGGACAATCCTAGGTTGTATTCCAGCACGTCCGGATACTCAGTCACGAGTCGCTGCCAAGGCCAATGCAGCACGCAACTCGCTGGCTCGCAAATGAAACGGCTTGGCTTCTTCGGCGCTTTTCGATGCAACTTGATGTCCAAGGTTGTGGTAGCCAAGACTCAAGTACTCGCGATAACTGAGTTCTGCTGGGAATCGATCTGATAGTCCTTGCCAAAGTTGGATAGCGTCTTCGAGCAGTTTGCGCCCCTGGTCCTTGTTGGTGAGAACACCAACATTGGTATAGCTTTGAGCAAGTTCCATCTGGATCAAGTCGTTGCTGGGGTGCTTGGTAAGTAGTTCTTTACGCAGTTCCAGAGCATGCTGTTCGTAGTCCAATGTGCTACCGCTGTCACCACGCGTGCGGTAATGGTCCGCCAAGTTGACCAGAACATTAGCCAAGCTTTGACGATAACCGGTTTTGCTAGGAATGGCCGCAGCCAATTGGTCGAACAGCTTTGCGGATTCTTCAAAGGCGGTGCGAGACTCGCTGAATTGGCCGAGTTCATGCTGAACGCGCCCGAGTTGATTAAGGGCTTCGGCACGTGCGGATTGCGATACGTCGTCGGTCGGTGAAAGTTTGTTCAACTGGTCATAGTAAGGCAAAGCGGCTTCAAGCAGTCGTTGCCGCAATGGCCGGAAGCTAGGATGGTCCAACTGTTCGTCTTGCGTGATGCGTAGGAGATACGTATCGACGGATTCCTTTGCAATGCGATAACGTTGAGCTAGCTGTTGTTTGGCGTCTTCGGATTGACGTTTTGCATCTTCGGCTTGAAGCTGTGCATCGCGAGCGACCACCGATTGCCAAGTTGCTATGCCCGTACCAACAAGCAGCCCGATTGTCGTGATGAGTGCCGCCCCTACGGCGAGTCGATGGCGACGGGTGTATTTCTTGAATCGATAGGCTATCGAAGGTGGGCAAGCTAGGACTGAATCGTCGCAAAGGAATCGCTCGATGTCAGCCGCCAGGGCGCTGGCAGACTCGTATCGGCGCGATCGGTCCTTTTCGAGCGTCTTCATGACGATCCAGTCCAGCTCGCCACGCAACTGCTGGCAGAGCTTGTTCGGCTCCACTCGGCGCGCATCCGAAATTGTCGTTAACGCTTGTGCATTTAGAGTACTGACCCGAGCACTAGGCCGTGGTGGATCGACTTCGCGAATCAACCTACGCATCTCATCAAAGCCAACCGTTTTCAGCGTTTCGCCGTCAAATGGCGTATGTCCGGTAAGGATTTCGTAGAGCAATACTCCGAGTGAATAGACATCGCTGCGAGTATCGACATCGACGCTGCTTTCGCCAGCTTGCTCGGGGCTCATGTACAACGGTGTTCCAATCATCTGACTGAAGCCGGTGTGCACGGACTTGTCCGACAATTGATGACCGATGGCTTTTGCAACACCGAAATCGATGACTTTGGGGACCGGTATGACATCATGCATTTCGACGAGGACGTTGCTAGGTTTGATGTCGCGGTGAATGATCCCTTTTTGGTGAGCGTATTGAACGGCATGGCAAACCGTGACTAGCAACTTGAGCCGCTCGCGGGCATTGAACTGCCGTTTATCGCAGAACTCGGTAATCGGAATCCCTTTGACCAGCTCCATCGCGAAATAGGGGCGACCCAAATCAGTGGTCCCGACATCCAGCACTCGAGCGATGTTGGGATGATTCATCATGGACAGCGCCTGACGTTCGGCTTCAAAGCGAGCCACGACTTGCTTCGAGTCCATCCCTGGCTTGATGAGTTTTAGTGCCACTGTGCGCCGGACTGGTTCTTTTTGCACTGCCAAATAGACCGTTCCCATGCCCCCTTCGCCAATCTGCTCAAGAATCTTATAGGGCCCGATTTGTGAGCCGGGGAGCTCGGTGACGGGGCGAGCGGCTTCGGTCCTATCGATGCCTTCAATCACAAGGGCGGCGGGGGGCGACTCCAAAAAGTCGCCAACTACTCCGTGATGACTAAGCAGGACTTCAACTTGCCGACGAAGTTTCAAGTCGTGACCACAATGAACATCGAGATAATTGCGGCGATCTTCCGGTGACGAAAGATCTACAGCTTGGAGGAAGATCGACTTTGCGTTGGCGACGATGTTGCTCATTTGGTTACTCTTGGACAGAAAGATCGGCACAAAAGACAGTGCGACGAATAGCGGTCAACCCCGCCACGTATTCTGAAAACTTTCTACTCAATTAAGCCCGGTAACGGCATTCTCAGCGCAGATCTTGATGCAACCATGTCTTAGCGTACGTCCAATTCCTCTCAGCAGTCCTAAGCGGAATTTCCAGTGCTTCAGCAGTTTGTGGCATCGTCAGGCCCGCGAAGTAGCGGAGTTTGACCACCTGAGCAGCTAGAGGGTCGTGAGCCTCCAACCGCACAATCGAGTCGTTAATCGCAAGTATTTGGTCCGGCGGTGACTCGGCATTCGGATCGATTTGGTCCAATTCCAACTGCTGCCAATCTCTTCCTCGCTTTATTCGCTGTTTACGGCGGGCATTTTCAACCAGGATTCTCCGCATCGCTTCGGCGGCCGCGCCAAAGAAGTGTCCTCGACTATTCCACTCCCTTAAGCTGTCATCGCCAATCAGTCGCACATACGCCTCATGCACAAGCGCCGTCGCCTGCAGCGTCTGCCCCGGCTTCTCTTGGGCTAGCCTCACGGCCGCCAATTTCCGCAACTCGTCGTAGACCAGCGGCAGCAGTTTCTCAGCTTCTAACGGATCGCCAGATTCGATCTGGCTCAGGATTTGGGTGATATCGTTCATAGAGGAAGGCTCGGTAGGCGTTGGAATCAGACTTCACTATACCTTCCCGGCGTCGGAATGATATTTCTGAGCGTGAATATTCTTCCGGCGAGTTAGTAGAGTCTTTTCGGTCGTCGGAATTGGTTGCGTTCCTTTGATGAGCCTAGGAACAAATTGCATCAAGTCATCTGCTGCGAGACCGAGGCCAGTAGGCCATATCCGATGCGCAAATGGCACTTGGTCCGGCTCCAGAGATTGGGAAATTCTTTGCGGTGTTCCAGCAGTACCTGTATATTGGTGCGGCCTGATTGTCTGGGACTACTTTGCCGCCTTTGCTACTCGACCGCGTACCAATTCAATGAGATTCGTGTATGCAATGAAAACGAGACGCAAATTGCCCCCTCGAAGACCGGGTCCCACGAGAATGAGTCCACGCCACTTTCTGAATTGCAGAGGATTTTGAAAAAACCAACGAATGACGTACAATTCTGCCTTGACGACGGGGCATTATAGAAAGCGCTACACAAAATGAGTTGGGAAAAGCGAAACGGTACCGGGGCGTATTACACCCGAAGCCGACGGGTCGACGGTCAAGTGGTACGCGAATACATTGGCAAGGGAGTCCCTGGCGAAATAGCTCATGAGGATGACTTGATTCGAAGGTGCGAAATGGCAGTAGGACGCGAAGGTTTGCTGCTGCAAAAAGTGGAGGATGCTTCCCTATCGCGCGATCTCGATTTATTTAGCGATTTTGCAGAGTGTATCGCCAATGGGTTATTGGTTCTTTCCGGATTTCATCAACATAAGCGTGGAGAATGGAGACGGCGAAATGACAACAATCGCAAATAAGACGGAAACGTCAAAACGGGTGGACTTATGGGAACTTGTTCGGCAAGGCAACCAGGGCGACGAACCAGCGATCGCAAAACTGCGTGAGGAATTGCACGGGCCAAATGCGGATGTTCTGGTACGCATCTGCGGTGATCTGGCGTTTCAAGCAGAGGAAAGTATCCTCAACGCTTACCTCGGCGAGCAAAAAGGAAGCCGGATGATAATTCAAGAAAAACTTACTCGCATGCGTGCAGAATTCGGTTGGGATGGGGCACCGAAGCTTGAACGCGTGCTTATCGAGCGAATAGTCCAAACATGGCTGAGTGTGAACTTCGCTGAAATATCCAATGCGCAAGCTACGAAGTTTACGGTCGGCCAAGCTAAGTTCAACCAAGAGCGAATTGATCGTGCGCACCAACGTCATTTGTCAGCCATCAAGATGCTGGCCGCGGTGCGGAAAATGGCTTTGCCGATGAGGGTTGACATTAAAGCAGAGGTTAGCGTTTCAGAACCCAGGCAAACGCATGTGAATCGATTTGATTTCCAACTGGACTCGGCAAACTAGAGCGTTTAATTGACCATCCAAATGCCAGGGGAGTAGCTACCCCGCGCTAGTCCCTATCGATCGTAACTCCATTCGATCGTTAGAGGCTAGCAGCATTTTCTGAGTTATGAAAAATGGAGTATCTGCCGTGCATCAAGTTGCTATTCGGTCCAAGCAAGCAAGTTTCGAAGTATTTGCCGAACGATTCATAAGGTGCGCAGGACCTGGAGAAAAGAACACATGGACCAGACTAATACATCGGGAAGGCAACATACCCGCCATCGTCAATGCAGACAATGATTGGCATGGGGAGCAAGTAGAAACGATCGAGCTAACGGGTGACGTTGGCGTTAACGAGCAATACATGTTCGAGATCGACAAGGGTACACGATTTACGGCAGGGTTCGAAAATTGGCTGACTGTGGCGGGATCGGCGGGTGATGAACTATCGCGAACGTTGCTTGAGGCGCACTTGCGAGGATACACAGAGGGACGCGCTAACTACCCCCGAGGTGTGTGCGGGTGGCTACTGGCAATGGGCCGACTGTATCAAAAAGGCGTGCTAAGCCTGCCAATACGAGCAGCCTATGTGGACCAATACACATGGCTAAAGGCATGCGATGCCAAACAGCGGGCAGAGAATCCAAGCGAGCCAGATATAGACAAGAAGCAAGCGGAATTTAAGGAATTGTGGGCCAAGACCCTGGAAATCGGCCAGGAATACCTATGTGAGGACACGATTACCGCCAGCTCTTTGGTAGCGAAATGGCTGAGCAAGAATGACTGGCCATTTGAAGGGTTAGTCGAAATAGAACAAAGCGATACCCCGGAGGAAGTTAGCGAGCCGAAGTACGAGTTATTCCCCGAAGAACGAACGATACGGATAGGCTGTTTGCAATTCGATCGAATGACACCCAAGATGGTGGAAATTTTGAGCGTTTTCGTTGAGCAATACGAGAAGGGGTTTCCTGTAGTCGATTTAGACATGATAAGGAATCGAACGAAGTATAGATTCGATGGCAGTTTTCTTCCCCAGGCATTCAAACAAAATCGTGAGGGAGAGCCCCCGATGCATCCGGTAGCTTGTTTGATAAGGCGAGTGAGCGATGGCAAGTATCGATTGATGGATTCTAAGGAAGTGAAAAACAAAGTACCCGAATAGTTCCCGCAAAGTTCCCGATTCGTTCCCGGGCCAAGTTTTTAAGAAGTCTTGATACTCCATTCATAGGTTGATCGATGTAACGATTGGCAAATGTTTTGTGGCTCAAATGGAGTATGTGAGATGGAAATGGATTCAAGCGAGCGGAGGCGTGATCTATTGCCCCTGCGACCAATGGCGGCCCGGCTGGGCGTGCCTTCTAAGTGGCTGCGAGAGCAAGCCGAAGCCGGCAAAGTGCCTGGGCTGAAAGCGGGGAATCGATGGCTGTTCTGCCCCGATGTTGCGACGGATTCGGTGCGGGCACTGGCTGGCGATGCGATGGCCGGTTTGCAAAGCAAAGGCGGTGCCGAATAATGATTAATTTCAATGACGACATACTTCGTGAGCTGATCGAACTTTACGCCACGCTAAGCGAGGACGATCAGTTTGAATTGCTGGATCATGCCCGATGGCTTGCCGTAGAAAGGTGCCTGAGAGGGGGGCCGTTCGATGGTTTACTCATTCCGGAAAAACACAAAAACGCATTGTCAATTGCAATCGAACTAGGCGAGCGTATTGCTGTTTACGATCGAGATGAGGATTTTCAGTTTCGGTTCGATAGCATTCGAAGAAAGGGCGGCGAGGGTGGTACATGGCCCGACATTTACGCTAAAGAACTTCAAGCGTTGCAAGGAGGTTCCCAATAATGATGTCACCACATGAAATTGATTCCCTGGCGGATGCAATCGCTGATCGGTTACAAAGCCGGCTTTCCCAAGTCGATGCAATGATCGATGTTCATGCCGTTGCTGAGTTGCTTGGATGTAGCGTGCCGACTGTCGAGCGTTTGACGAGATCGGGTGAGATTCCATCCCACAAGGTTGGACGGTTACGGCGGTATCTGCGTTCGGAAGTGCTGAGCCGGAAAAACGAAAAAGGGGGCCCTGATCATGACGAGTAATCAAAGCCCCCGAGCAAAACTAGATTCAAACCATGTACCGACGTTGCCGAGCGTATGCAAGCACCCCCGGACTTTGCGGCGGTTGCAATGATGGTTGTTGCTGCAACTGCCCTCGGTGCCCGTATTGGGGTTCGGCCCAAAGCGAAAGACGATTGGACGGAAGTACCGAATTTATGGGGATGCGTGATTGGTAGGCCATCGCTGTTGAAAACGCCTAGCCTTCGAGAGCCGTTGAAAATGCTTTATCGACTGCAAGCCGATGAGGAAAAACGGTTTGCCGATGAGGTTGAGGCAACGGGCTGCGATCCGGCTATTCTAGCGGCTGAGGTAAAGCACCTAACCCGTGAAATCGAGAAGGCGGTTAAGGCCCAAGATAGAGCAACTGCAATGGAGCTTGCAAAGGAGTTGCGTAAGGTCGAGAGCGGCGGTGGCGTGGCCCCTTCTAGGAGATACGTCGTCAACGATTCATCAATCGAAAAACTTGGCGAGATACTTTCTAAGAATCCATTGGGGGTTCTTCAATATCGAGATGAGTTGCTGGGGTTCTTGAGAAAGTTCGAGCAAGAACAATATGCTAGTGATCGTGCGGCCTGGCTGGAATTGTGGGACGGGAAGGGGTGCCATATCACGGATCGAATCGGACGTGGAACCATTACCATCAAACGCGCAAGTGCATCGTTGATTGGGTCCATTCAACCTTCCCCATTGCAAGCGTACTTCGAGAACGCAACTAACGGCGGGGCTGGCGATGATGGCCTGATTCAACGGCTGCAACTAATGGTTTGGCCAATAGCTGACTGTGAATGGACGTTGGTCGATCGGTATCCTGACACAATCGCAAAGGGCCATGCGTGGGATGCTATCGAAAACTTGAGTAAGTTGTGCCCTGCCGACATAGGGGCCGAGTTGGGCGAGGGTGAGTCTTTGCCCTTCTTGCGTTTCGATTCATCGAGCCAAACCATTTTCAATCAATGGTTGACCAAGTTAGAACGTGAGATGCGTTCGGATGCGGTTCATCCAGCAATGGAAAGCCATTTGGCTAAGTATCGTGGATTGATGCCGACGTTGGCCCTCATTTGCCATCTGGTCGATGGAGAGCGTGGGCCAATTGGGGAGGGTTCAACAATACGGGCGGTTGCTTGGTGCGACTACCTGGCCGGCCATGCTGCTCGAGTCTATCACGCTGCGGAACGGTCTGAGGAATCGGCGGTTAAACGGCTGGTTGCGAGAGTCCAGGCGGGAGATGTCCAGGATGGATTCACTATCAAGGAGGTCTATCGGAACAACTGGCAGGGGCTTGGGCGGGAGTCAACGATTAACGCTGTTGAGTTACTTCTAGAGTTGGGTTGGTTGCGAACTTTCCAAGAGGAAACCGGCGGGCGAAAAAAGACAATCTACCGGATGCACCCCCTAGCATTTCAAACGCACCCTAAGGGTGTCGAAACTGTCGGAACTGTCGAAAGCACGAAAACCACCCCTTTAGACACTTCCGGAACTTATGGCACCCAAGGGGTGCTTGTGGAAATCGAGCCCCCGGCCCGTGTAAGAGGGTACGTGTGATGCCCGATACTCTGTTGAAAGAATTGCAATTGTTTGGTGTGCTATTGTTCATCGATGATGGCCGGTTGGCATTCGATGCCCCGGATGGCGTGATGACTGCGGATAGGTTGGCTCGGTTGCGTGCCGATCGTGATGGCTTGCTGGCGTTGTTGCGATCGGATGGGAAAACGGTTGAGCCGGTGCCCGAACGACAATTGGATCCCCAGCGGTTGGTTGTCCATTGCAAGCGGGCGGCGTTCGATGTTTTCATAGGGCGGCCCGGTAAATGGGGAAACCCGTTTGTCATCGGGCGTGATGGCGATCGTGCCGAAGTGATCGGGAAATATCGTGCATGGATTGTGAATCAACCCGAGTTGATGGCGGCCCTGGGTGAGCTGCGGGGAAAGGTGCTTGGTTGCTACTGTGCCCCGAGTGCTTGCCACGGTGACGTTTTGAGTGAGTTGGCTGCGGTGGAGTCTGATGAACAACCCGTTGCCCCGGCGCCCGAGTCGGATGAGATGCCCCTGGGGTTCCATTGTCCGTTTTGCCAATGCCGGCGTTTCAACGATGAGCCTCGGGGGATGCGGTGCCGAGACTGCTCGAGGTTGGCCTGGTTATTTTTGGCTGGTGGTTCGGCGGTTCGTGCTGACTTTGAAAAAACGGATCTGTCATTTGACGTTTGACAACGATTTTGGGCTCGGGTGATTGCCTGAGCCTTGGCGGTGGTTGCTGCATTCGTAGAGCGTTTGTGGCGGTTGTGTTGCCTTGTGATGGCTGGGGCCCTATGCTGATGGTGCCACGGCTAGGAATCTAGAGCCGAAAGCCGGTTACCCATACCGGTTGCCGTGGCGTTTATTTCTTATGGGTTCAACGTAGGGGAGTTGATTCGATGGCTAGTTTAGAGCGAATGGACTTTGGCGGGCGTGATGGTTGGCGGTTGCGTCTTTACCTGGGCAAGAAACGGGAAACCATCGGACTTTGTGTCACCGATGAATCGGATGCTGAATTGGCAAAATCGCATATCGAACATCTAGTTGAGATGAGTTCTCGCAATAGGCCCCCGAAACCAATCACGTCCCGTTGGCTCGAATCGATCCCGGCGGAAGTGTATGACCGATTGGCCAATCTACTTCTTGTTGAACCGAGAGCCATTCAAGAACAACCCAGAACAATCCTGGCGTTCATGCGAGCGTATATCGTGTCCCGGTCGGATTGGAAGAAACCCGAGAACTACAAGCAAGCGGTTGACCATCTTCAGAAGTTCATCAAACGGGATGTTGCTTTGGCCGGACTGACGAAAGGCGACGTTGATCGATGGCATCGCTGGATGGTTTTCGATATTAAGCTGAGCCCGAACACGGCTGGCCAAAATGTGAAACGCTGCCGGCAAATGATGCGTTCTGCCTTGGATGATGGACTGATCAAGTCAAACCCATTCGTAGGAGTCAAAATCGATTTGAGTAGCGACCAAACCAAGAATCGTTTCATCGATGGTGAA
Source organism: Pirellula sp. (assembly GCA_043757445.1). Lineage (GTDB taxonomy): Bacteria > Planctomycetota > Planctomycetia > Pirellulales > Pirellulaceae > JBKCUI01. Next base: position 20,641 of record JAYVPJ010000170.1, read on the forward strand.
ACGGCTACGGCCATCCTGGAATCATGCCCTGACCAAGAATGGCGAACAATCTTTGCATTGGCCCGGTTCGGTGGCCTGCGTTGCCCGTCGGAGTTGTTGGCCCTGCGTTGGTCCGATATCGTTTGGGACCGAGGGCGTTTCAAGGTTCGTTCAAGCAAGACGGCCCGCTATGGAAAGGGCGAACGAGTCGTGCCGTTGTTTCCTGAACTGTTGGCCGAATTGCAATCGTTGTATGACCAAGTTGAACCTGGGATAAGCGTCCCGCTGGATGCCTATGTTATTTAAAAGTACCGATCGACGGAAACGAACCTAAGGAAGGCCCTTAATCGAATTGCTGACAATGCCGGCGTTCCACAATGGCCGAAGCCCTTCATGGCCTTGCGAGCATCCAGGCGAACGGAGCTTGAGCGGTCTGGTAAATATGCCAATCACGTCGTGAACGATTGGTTCGGACATTCGGGAGCCATCGCCGAAACCCACTACCTTCAAACAACGGAAGATGACTTTGGCCTAGCTATCGGTTCCGTAGGCCTATTGGTAGGCCCATCAGTAGGGAATCAGGAACCCCTTAGAGAAATCGGAAAACAAAAAAACCCTGGAAATCCCAAGGTATTGATGGCTTCTAATGGTTCGGGAAAGTCTACGAGTACACCCAATAGGATTCGAACCTATAACCCTCGGTTCCGAAGACCGATGCGCTATCCAGTTGCGCCATGGGTGCGTATCAGAAAAATGTTTTATAGAAGTCGAAGAAGTCCGTCAATTGCCCTTGGCGATTTTCCGAACCTCGAGGGATCGACGCTTCTTTTCTAAATTTTTGCGTCGGATGTTTTAAAGCCTTTTTTCGATAAAGCCCATAAATGCGTGCGCCGCTTCTTTTTGCCTCGTACTTCGTCCTGAAAGATCCAATAAATCGGACGGCGGTGGTGATGACAATTGGTAAAACTCCGCATTGCTCGAGTCTCCGTAAATGTCACGTCCACGTCGCCTGAAAGCGAAGAAAAGTTGCCCCTCCATTTTGAGTGGAGATCCAGGGCCTAAGTGACCTGTTATGGCAGCCGAGATTGTTGCCTCTGGCGTTTTTACCAATATTGCCTCTGCTAATGCCATCGTTACCGTTGCGCTCACCGGGCCAATCGCCGGATCCGCCAGGTCTTCCGCTGAAATCCCAAGCCAGGCCGCTTTGGTTGGCGTTCGATACACGACCATCGAACCGCATAGAAACTCGGAAATACCAGGAATTTGCCCCAATTCCGCCGCAACCAAACCTGCGGTACAACTCTCCGCTAAAACCAATCGATCTCCTTGGAATTGCAATCGATCGCGTACACGTATCAGCATCGCATACAATGGATTTGTTAGTTCGTCCGCCAAATCATTTTCCATTTTCTCAGCATGAGCCAAAAACAAGTCGAAACTACCTTGAAACCGCAGCCAAGAGCGCGACCCGTTTCCGGAACCAACATACCATCTTTCTGCTTCGAGACGATTCAAGAGCTTTCCCATTATGCGGCCCACCTAGTGGCTGCGCTCGTTCGCGAACGTGCCGCGCTCGGACAAAGAACCGTAATTGGCTTGCCAGCCGGTTCTACGCCGCTGACCACTTTTCGGGAATTGATTCGTTTGCATCGTGAAGAAGGATTGGATCTCTCGAACGTCGTCCTTTTTTCTCTGGATGAGTATTACGGGTTACCCGCCAATAGCCCGCAATCACATCGTGGCTGGCTTCAAGAGCAACTTTTAAATCATGTCAACATTCCGCCCGACCAAGTTTACTTTTTGGATGGTCAACTTCATCAGAGCGATATCGACTTGCATTGCCGGCGATACGATGAAGCGATCCAACACGCCGGCGGGCTGGACCTAGTGATCCTTGGCATTGGACTCAATGGCCATATCGGCTTCAACGAACCATTCTCGGTTCGACGAAGCCGAACCAGACTCTGCACGCTGGATCCGATCACTCGCCGAAGCGTCGCCAGTGATTTCTTCGGCGAAGACAATGTACCGATCCAGGCGCTCACCGTCGGCTTGAGCGGGATACTTTCGGCACGACGCATTTTGTTGTTGGCGATTGGCGAACATAAAGCCAAGATTGTTGTCGAGGCACTGGAACGTTCAATCAGCGATCGTGTCCCAGCATCTTACCTTCAAGAACATGGCGACGTTCGAGTGCTGCTCGATATCCCCGCTTCCTCTCTGCTCAAGGGAGCATCAACCCCGTGGTTGCTCGGCAATGTAAAATGGGATGACGAACTGATCAAACGCGCAACGCTTTGGCTATGCGGGCAAACGGGCAAAGCATTGCTCAAGCTCGATGCGGATGATTTCCGCGCTCATGATCTGCACCAACTCTTGCGTCATCATGGTCCGGCCGAATCGATTGCCCAAAGAGTATTTCGATGGATGCTCGATACCATCGACTATCATCCAGCGGGATCGGAACCAAAAAAGATAGTTTGTTTTAGCCCTCACCCCGACGACGACGTAATCAGTATGGGTGGCACGCTCATTCGGCTCAACGATGACAAACACGATGTTCACGTTGCCTACATGACCAGCGGCAACATTGCAGTTTTCGACCATGACGCTCTCCGGGTGGCTGAACTTGTGGCGGATTACAACCAGCTATTCGAAATCGAACGCGAACAAACCAATCGCTTGGCCGATCAAGTCCGCGAGGCCATTGAAAAGAAGAAGCCTGGCCAACCCGATGTGGAATCTATCCTACGAATCAAAGGCCTGATTCGCCGGAGTGAAGCCCGTGCTGCTGCTATCGCCATCGGCTGCAAATCGTCAAATCTACATTACCTCGATCTGCCTTTTTACCGAACAGGTACCATCGCGAAAAAGCCGGTTGGCGAAGAAGATATTCAGATCATTGATGAATTGCTTTCGATGCTGAATCCCGACCAAATCTACGTTGCTGGTGACTTAGCTGATCCACACGGAACGCATCGCGTTTGCGCCGAAGCGATATTTGCGTCGCTAATGCGCAAGACTGCGCGAGGCGAAAAGTTGCCAGATGTACTGCTATATCGCGGTGCATGGCAAGAATACCCGCTACACGAAATTGAAATCGCTGTCCCTTTGAGCCCCGGAGACCTTTCGCTCAAAAGACAGTCTATCTTCATGCATGAAAGCCAAAAAGACAAAGCGCTTTTTCCGGGCAGCGACCCACGCGAATTTTGGCAGAGGGCAGAAGATCGAAATCGGGGAACGGCGGATTCCTACAACCGAATTGGGCTACCTGAGTTCTTTGCACTAGAAGCGTTTGCGCGATGGAAAGGCAAACCGATTTAATCGCGGGGCTACGTCTCGATGAACGGAGTGGGCATACACCAATTGGCCAAGCGACTGAACTCATGCCTCCAAAATTAATTGCTTCGGGTCGCCAGGTAGGACCGGTTCTCGGGCTTCCTTTCGAAAGGCATCGAGTTCTCGCAATGATTCCAATTCAGTAGGTAATTTGAGTCGAAACATTTTTTCGGCACATTCCAATTCGCTGCCTCTCCAAAGCGACCGCAGCGGTAGTAGGCAATACGGTCGCGTGACGGTTAGACTGAGCACATTGTCACCAAACGTTACGCTCAACATTCAGCAATCATTTGCCGTTCACGATCGAGATAGGAGCGCCGCCGGCAGGTCAGACGCGACCACAAGCTTGCTCAACTCGATCCAACTGGTCTAAACCTTTCCACTACCACCGCCGCCGCTACCGCCCGTTGAGCCAGCTTTCACAGTTACCGTAGCGATGCTCTTGAGAGTCGGGTTCAGCACATCTGCGATTGATAACGTTTGGTTACCAGCAGTGCTTAGGGTCACGCTAAAAGCGTGATCGCCAGCGTCCACGCTGTTGAAAGCATAGTCCGCCGGTAGGCCAGCAATTCCAGCTGTGTTGCCAAAGTGGATTGCGCCGAAGTAGTTCTTCACACGATTTCCGTATGCGTCAAGCACAGTGACACGAAATTGAAACGCGGTTCCAGCAGTGATATTTGAAGGTACCGAGATCACGAACTTCGCGGCCGCTGCGTTGATGACTTCGAAGTTGGTGATGGTTGCAAGTGATGCTGCGTTGGCTGCATCGACGACGCTGAAGGAGAATACGACACCGTTGGGGGTAGCCGTTTTCAAAGCCAACGCGAACGTGTGAATGCCTGCGTCGGTAACATTGAAGCTATAGTCAGTAAGCAATCCCGCAAGCGTATCGGTACTGGAGAACTTTAGCTTGCCTCGGTAGGCAGCGATGGAGTTACCATAACTATCCGTAGCTCGAACGGTCAGCAAAATCGTTTCGCCGGCAGTCACGAGCATATGCCCTTTGCTATCTGTTCCGTTTGGAACGCGAAGCACGAACTTGGAAAACGCAGCAGCATTTACAGTGATGCCAGATGCGGTACCCATCAAGGTCCCGGTCGCATCGCGGGCCGAGAGCGACTGAATGCCCGCCGACTTCAAAGTCGCAACGAAACTATGCACTCCAGCGTCGGCTGCAGTGAACGTGTAACTTGCCGGTAATCCAGCTTGAACGTCGGAGCTATTGAAGAAAATGGTACCCGCATAGCCAGTTGCCACTTGCCCGATCGTGTCGCGAACTGTGACTGTAAATGCGACAGAAACGCCAGCGGTTACTGTCGAAAGTGAATTCAAAGCGAACAAGGCTGCAACTGGGGGCGTTGCGTCGCTGGATACGGTACCAGTGACGAAGGGCACTACTGTGTCCGTCGCGGTTAGCGTTTGAGTTCCGACGGTCAAGAACTTGACGATGACCGTTGCAGTGCCATTGACCAGTGCAACATTTCCAGGCAGAACAGCGACGGGATCGGAACTGGTAAAGCCAACGCTACCCGTGTAACCAGTGGCCTGATTTCCATAGATGTCGCGGGCCACAATCGTGATTGGACGAAAAACGCCGATGGCACCAGTGCCACCTGCAAGCGACAGACTCGACACGTCGAGAGCCGAAACGATGACTGTCGAGCCGCCGCCAATTGTTCCGCCGACTTCGATCGCGTTCATGAAGCGAGGGCCGGACGATTTCAAAGTAGCCGTAAACGTGTGTGAGCCTGCATCCGCAGGCGTGAACGTATAGTCCGCAGGCAATCCGGCAAGGGCGTCTGTACTCGTGAAGTGTATGCTACTGGTGTAACCAGCCGAAACCGTTCCAATCGAATCGACCGCTGACACCGTAAAGTTGAATGAACTTCCCGCGGAGCTGTTGGCTGGGGCGGCGAATGCAAGACGAGTAATTTGCCCAGTGACGTTGACAGTGGCCGTGGCAGCCGCCATGCTTGGTGCCGAGACTGTCACCGTCTGATTGCCACCACTGACTAGCCTTATCGCTCCGGTGAAGGTATGTGTTCCTGCATCGGCGGCTGTAAATACATATGGAATGCCTGCATCGAGCGGATTGAAAGCGTAGCCGCTCGCGGTTGTGGCGGCCGGATCGCTGCTACTGATATAGGCCACGCCGAGGAAGCCGGGAACAATGCTGCCCGCCCCATCGACAGCAGAGATTGTCATCGGTAAGACCGACCCGGATGTTGTAGTTCCGGGAGCCGAGACGCGGAAAGTAACTGCTCCAGCCAAGTTCTGAATGTCCGCATGGTCGTTGGTGCGTAAGGTGACGCCACTTGCGGTCGGGTAAACTAGATCAATTGCTCCATCACCGTTGAAATCACCATGCGTTCCAGCTTGGAATCGCCCGGCTGGCGTAGGAGTGTTGACCGACGGATAAAAAGTTCCGTCTCCTTTGCCGAGGCTTACCATGTACTGCGAAGCTCCGCGAACAGCAAAGTCGTCGTTGCCGTCGTTGTTGAAGTCCGCGACTTCGATTTCATAGCCCGTCTGACCAATGCCGTACGTATGCGGCGCTGCATAGGTTCCGTCACCATTGTTCATTACGATGCTCATCGAAGTTGCAGAATACGAATTGGGGACTGCAAAGTCATCGTAGCCGTCGTGATTAAAATCGCCAGAAGCTAAGTAAACAGGGGCCGAGAAAGCGTAGTAGCTCGATGCTGGATCAAATGTGCCGTCGCCTCGGCCTCGCAAAACGTTAATGGTCCCGATACTAGCCGTATTCGACGTCGCCATGTCTAGCCTGCCGTCTCGATTGTAGTCTCCGACAACTAAGTTGATGTTGTTTCCAGCCACCACAGAGTCGAGTCGAGTCTGAAACGTACCGTTGCCATTGCCAAGGAAAACGCTTGCGCTGCCTGGGTTCATCGTGCCGACATCGAGTTTACCATCGTTGTTGAAGTCGCCAACCTTGAGCGAGTGAGCACCAGGAGCGACAAGGAATTCAACAGGTAATGCGAAGGTTCCGTCACCGTTGCCCAGAAGGATGTCCAACGCCGCCCCCACCACTGCCAAGTCGAGTTTTCCGTCCCCATTGAAGTCGCCCGCAGTCGCATCGACTGAATTGGCCCCCGCACTATAGTCGATTTTTGGTTGAAAGCTGCCATCGCTATTGCTGAGCAGAACACTTACTGAGCTAATTAGCCCGCTATTGGCAACCGCCATATCATCGCGTCTATCGCCATTGAAATCGCCGACTGCGATACCTGCTGGACTGGCTCCAACGGCAAAGCTAATCGGTGACGTGAACGCAAACATCGCTCGTCCTTCAAGCGATTCCAGCAATGGACGTCGGCTCCTTGAGCGTTTCGAATTGCGTAGACGTTCGCTAGCGACTTTTGAATTACCGAGCAATTTGCGAAGAAAAATTGAAAACATGGAATGCGATCCTATTAAATGGGAATAACTGCGCCCAAGCACTATCAAACTACCACTCGAGACGCCCTCAACTAAAGAGAGCTGAATGACGCAGTACTGTCCGCCAAAGAAAAAAAGAAAATTCGTCGGACCGCCGGCGGCAACCCGATGGCGCTAACACATAACGTTGTTTTCATTGGCTACCGACGAGTGAGACGTTCCGAAGCCGCGATAACGGCGGCAGTTTGTAGCCGTGGGGCCTTGCCCCATGGTTTCTGGCTTAAGGCAGTTGCGCTAAGATGCCCCAGCGATGACTCTCGAAACGGAATCCAGTCTGGATATTGTCGCTTCGACAGCACGTAGTAGCGCTTTGGCTTTATTGACAGTCTCTTGATACTCGCTGGTTGGGTCGCTGTCGGCCACCAAACCGGCGCCCGCTTGTATGTAGATCTTGCCCTTGCAAATTACCATCGTTCGCAGGGTGATACAGGTATCCATGTTGCCTCGGTAATCAAAATACCCAACCGCTCCGGCGTAAGGACCGCGGCGTGTTGGCTCCAATTCGTCGATAATCTCCATCGCTCGAACTTTGGGAGCTCCGCTGACTGTGCCGGCGGGCAAGCATGCTTTGAATGCGTCCATTGCGTCCATGTCATCGCGAAGCACACCGGTTATACTCGAGGATATATGCATTACGTGTGAATAGTGTTCTACGACCATCAGGTCGCTCAATCGCACGGAACCAAACTTGGCTACTCGTCCGATGTCGTTTCTGCCCAAGTCTACCAACATCACATGTTCGGCCCGTTCTTTCGGGTCCGCGAGCAGTTCCTTTGCAAGCCGTTCGTCTTCGTCCGCGTTCTTACCGCGAGGGCGAGTGCCAGCTAACGGCCGGACTGTAGTCACGCGATCGAATACGCGAGACATAACTTCGGGGCTGCTACCGACCAGCGTGCAGTGCGGAGTTCTAACTAGGAACATAAAGGGGCTAGGGTTGATTACCCGAAGCGATCGGTAAATTTCCAACGGTTCGCAATCAATTTCGATTTCAAATCGCTGGCTCAACACGACTTGAAAGATATCGCCAGCTTGGATGTACTCTCGGCACTTCGAAACCGCGGACTCAAATTCGCGCTGAGTAAAATTGGATTTGGGGCGAATTGTAGGTGCCTGTCCCAGGACAATATCGGCAGCAGAAAGTGCAGGCACGGACTGACAGAGTCGTTTTGTGACTTCGTCGATCCGTCGCACCGCTTCGTCGTAGACTTTTCTTTCCTCGCCAACCGAAGGCTTGGGTACCAAGTTCGTCACCATCACGGTCTTGTTGACATTGTCAAAGACGGCCAGCAAATCGTAAAAGCCAAAATCCAAATCCGGCAATTGCCGATCGTCTTTCGGAGCATTTGGCAAGGATTCAACGTATCGCACAACATCATATGCCGCGTAACCGATAGCCCCGCCAACAAAGGGAGGCAAGTCAGTCAAACTAGCGACAGACAGGTTACCCAGCTTTTCTCGCAAAAAAGCTAGTGGATCAGCCACGGTTTGTTTAGTCACCTGACCTTCGTGGTGCCATTCAACATCGTTGCGAAAAGCGACGACTCTGGACCTTGGTCCAATCGCAATAAAGCTGTAACGACCGATTTTTTCACCGCCGATTACGCTTTCGAACAAGCACGCAGGACTTTGACCATCATCGAGCAAACGGAATGCAGAAACGGGGGTCAAATGATCGCTCAAAAGACGCCTGTACACCGGTACTAAGTCGAATTCGCCAGCCAATGTCAGATAATTTTCAAAACTAGGAAATGCACTCATCCTAAGGAGTTAGCTTTCAATCGCGCGAGAAACATTGCGGCAACCGCATCGCCGGATCGGTCCAATACGCCTATACTACCAATGAAGTAGTTTACCGCGAACCAGCACGCGAGAGAATTCCAAGATGAAGTGCCAGCACTGCGAAAAGCCTGCGACGTTCCACATCACTGAGCTTACTGAGCCTAACGGCCCAAGCGTCCTGCACCTTTGTGAGGAACACGCCAGAACGTTTTTGTCTAACGAAGGGACCGCTACGCCCGCCTCGGCGCTCTCGAGCATGCTAGCGAAACAGCTAAAAATCGAAAAGGCAGCTGAGGAGCTTGCGACCACGGACAAAAAAACTTGTCCAATTTGCGGTATTACTTTCGCCGATTTTCGCAAAGGAGGGAGACTGGGTTGTGCCTACGATTATGTGGCGTTCGAGGATGATTTAGAGCCATTGTTGGTCAATATCCACGGAGCTTTGCAACATGTCGGCAAGGAACCGACCAATCAATCGGGTTCGCCGGAGCGGCAGCATCGGGTGATGCAACTCAAGATTGAGATGAAAGAGGCGGTCGAGAAGGAAGACTACGAAACGGCCAGCCGATTACGCGATAAGATATCTGTTGTAGAATCCGGCGGAGAAGCCATCGAAGCCGAGCCCGAAGGGCTAGATGAAGACTTCCAGTCTGAGCCCCCAATCGTATAAGGCGAGGGGCAGAAACAAACATACCAAGTGGCATGGGCGTCCCGTCCATGTTTTGACGGGCGAGTCGCCCGTGCCACGAGATGGCTAAGGTAGGATTTCAACTGCCTCTCGCCTAAGTCGCGAAACATAATTGCTTGCTTATCTACTCCAACGAAAACATCGACCGTGAAACTTGAGGAATTAGCAAACCAGAGCAGCGAATGGATGCGCGGCCAAGGTCCGGAATCGGACATCGTAATGAGCAGCCGAATTCGACTAGCCCGCAATCTGTCCGAGTTTCCATTCATTCGCAAATGCACTCCGAAAGACCGCGTTGCCATCGCGACATCGGTCCACCGAGCGCTCGACTCGCTGCCATTGTCCGCAGATGCGGAGTATGTTGACGTTGCAAAACTCGGCGACTTGGATCGCCAATTCTTGATGGAACGTCAGTTGATCAGTCATGAACTGAGCGAAAGCCAAGGAGCCAGAGCGGTCATTCTCGATCCCAATGAGCGCTTTAGCATCATGGTCAACGAGGAAGATCACCTGCGTCTGCAAGTCATGCAAAGCGGGCTTGATCTCGAAGCCGCATGGCAACGAATGGACCAACTAGACAACCAACTCGAGAGCAAGCTAACCTATTCGTTTAACAAGCGACTTGGATATTTGACCGCATGTCCGACCAACGTGGGAACTGGTTTGCGAGTCAGCGTCATGATGCATTTGCCAGCCCTTGTTGCAACCAAACAGATCGACAAGGTATTTCGGGCCTTGAACAAGATCAACGTTGCCGTACGCGGTTTGTTCGGTGAAGGCTCCCAATTCATGGGAGATTTTTATCAGATAAGCAACCAAACGACTCTCGGCAAGAATGAATTGGCACTCGTTGCAAAAGTCCGTGAGGTGGTTCCGCGCCTGATCGACTACGAACGCAAGGCCAGGGAGTTCTTGGTAAGCGAAAGCCGCCAAGACTTGCACGACAACGTCAGTCGTGCATTGGGTATCCTTTGCACGGCCAAGAAAATCAGTAGCGAGGAAACGATGCACTACTTAAGCAAGGTCCGTATGGGAGTGAATCTCGGCCTAATTGATGACGTCAAGATCCCGACTGTCAACAAACTTTTCATTCACACGCAGCCGGCTCATCTTCAAAAACTCTGTGGACATAAACTAAGTGTCACCGATCGCAACATCGAACGCGCCAATTATTTGCAGCTGCATTTAACAAAACGCCCGGAAAGCGAGATCAACTAGGCGAGTGCCTACTTTTTCTTGACCGCGAATTCGACTGAATTCAAGACCTCGAGCAGTCCTTCGAGTTCATCCATTTTGTATTGCAATTCGTCTTGTAGTTTCGTGAGTGACGCGATGGTCTTTTCGCTCCGATCGGCTCGAGCTAAAAGCCGCTCGCGTGAGGAGATATCCGCCATAGCCTTAAACAGATCTCCGATGTATTTCTCGATCTGTTCCTTTCTGGCGGTTAACTTTTGGATCTGACCTTGGATCTCCGCGCTACGCGCGTTTTTTGCAGCTAATTGCTGGGCCTCAATGAGTTGGCCTCGCAATTGTTGAATCGCCAAAGCGTTCATTGCTTTAGAAAAGGACTGCTTTGCTTTTGCCGCCTCGCTAGCGCCGATTGCTCCTTTTTTTTCCATTTCTACGACAGTTTCAAGTTCTTTTTTCGCCACCATGACATCTTCTTCCAAGCCTTTGGATTCTAAGCTTGACAATTTGCTTTCATAAGACTCCGCTGTGGCAGCGATGGTAGAGTCTTTTGCCTCGGAAGCCGCTTTAAACAAGGCCACCTCCGACGCCAAATCCCAACTTAACTTCTGCAATTCCAATTGCGCTGCGATGAGAAGTTGCTCGGCGGCAGCTCTCGATATGGGAAATGCTGATGACTTCGTTTGAGTGTGGAGCATGCCATCCTCAATCATCTTTCGCCAATGCTCAAGTTGGGATTCTGCCTCATCTAACCTCTTTCTCAGCATGTTGTCAGTAGAATGTGATTGCTGGAGACGACTTTCCAAAGAGTGCTTCTTTGCAGTCCACAATGGCTTTAGTGCATTTTCCAAATCCGAAGGTATCTTCTCCAATTTTGTCGTTGCAATAAAACTGGGAATCGCGGCATCGGACATGATCATGCTTTCAAATTGTTGCTCGGCTTGTCCACTTGAATCCCTCGCCGAAATGGTCATTGCCATCAAAATGACAGAAATGATTCGGGGCCGAATTGCGATGAAGGCAAAGTGGAATCTAGTTAATTCGGGTCGTTTCATTGTTCTTCCTTATTGAGTAACTATGGGAGTTGGATGGAGCGCGATCTGATTGCGGATAGCAGCTCGTTTGTAGTTTAATAATCTTGCATTGAGCTCTTGGATTTCACGATTCGCTTGCTGTTGTTGCGCCCATCTTGAATTCAATTCTTGTGCCTGGGTTGCAATGTTTTGAGTTCGCAATGCAATCGATTTCAACAAGCGTTCTGCGTCGCGAGCTTTCGGAGTACTTTCCGCTGCGATCTCGATTGGCATGGCATCCTGATCACGCAAAATCGTATACCACGCAGTGGACATGGTAGCTGCGACCATGACGGTGCTGGTGGCCACAGCCAATCGGAGCTTCGAGCGACTTTTGGCAAGGGATTTTCGCTGAATTTCCAGTGCGTTATACAAGAGAAAGGAGTTATCTCCTTCGCCCCAATGCTCTAGTTCACGGATGAGTTCTTCGTCCGAAATGTGTTCATTCATAATTTTGCATTTGCCATTTCGATCGCTAGTTTCAAAAGTGTTTTTGCTCGATGCAATCGCACTTCGAGCGTGTTTGTCTTTTGATTCATGGAGTGAGCAAGTTCTTGGATTGTGTTGTCCTGCAGATAGACGAGTACCAGAATTTCGCGATCACGGTAAGGTAATTGTTTCATAGCAGACTGAATGGATTCCCATCGTGGGTCTTCCTTCGTTTCCTGCGGAACCGAATCGTGCCGTTTCGGGTAATCCATCTTCCACCGATCCTGCAGACGACGCACCCAACGCCGAACCGATCGCTGTTGATTGCGTGTTTGAGCAATCGCTATCCGGGTGATCCACGTTTTCAAGGACGATTCGTTTCGAAACGAACCGATCTTACGCCAAACTTGAATCCATACGTTTTGAATTACATCTTCCATTTCAGGATCAAAGGCCATAAGACGTCCCACTAGTTTGCGAATCGAATCGCCATGCAAGTCAATCAAGTCCTGAAATGCATTCGTGTCTTGCTGTTTGAGGCGTTCGATCAAGCTAGCGTAGTGGTCTAATTCCGCTGCGTTCTCGGATCTGTTTTTAGGTTGCAATGAAGTCACTTCGGGCATCGCTGATGCATTTCGCAAATCCTTGAATCACCGAGATCGCGGCATTTTCATTGGTAACAGCAATTAGACACCAACTGAACCCTAAACCTTACAATGGCCGTCCAGTTCCTACTCGCGGACGTTGAGCTCGAGCTTCCAGCTTTGATCGTTTCTCGTGCTCCTGCACCAAAGCTCGAATACCCCTAATTCCGTAATCCTGCTTTGGAACCGAACCGGAACTACTTGCTCACCCTCACTAGCTGACAACTCCACCTCCAATGGCGAAGTCTCCTCGAGCTCTGTCGCATCCCAATTGCGTAGATAGGTTCCCGCCTCGTCCTGCTTGCGCATCGTACTTGAGAAGAAGCGAAAACGACCACGCTTTCCAACTTTTAGCCCGACTTCGCGACTCTTGACATCGGTTTGCGTACCCTCCTCCATGCCGTGTGGCACAACGCACAATGCCTGCAATGGCCGCGCCATACCGGGGATCGACGGCCCTGATGTTTCGATGCCAACATAGTAACTACGTGCAGTGCCACCTCGAATTCGAACGCCGCCTCTTTGTTTTGTCCACGCGTAGTAGGCGGCACCGCAAGCAACGGCCTGATCTAGATCCTCAACGCCCCCTAAAACAACGGGCGCCTTTCGATCTTCACTCCACGAGGCAAGCGTTTCCAGCATGCGATTGCGAAACGAATCGGAGTTGAAAACACCGCCATTGAAAAGCAAATGTGTTAGCGCAATCGGAATTTGCTCATTCAATCGCAAATGATCAACTAAGAAAGCGCCAACATGTTTTGTGATCGCCACATCGGCCTCGAAAGGCAACCCCATCTCTTGAAACCCACTCGCTCCGTCTCGAATCGGACGCTCGTCGATACCGACCAAGGGGAAGAAGCCATCGATAAGTGTCGCCTCTACCGTTAACCGATCCAGATCAATGGTTACCGTCCCGCCGATCAACTTACTGCCTTTACCCAAAACACTTAAGGGCACTGAATTGGGTGCCGACTCACCCTTGAGCAGTGCCTCTTTTGCTAGCCGGCACGAATGCCACAACGACACCGACTGCCACGCGTTCAACTTGGTCCCTTTTTCAGCAAAATGCTTTGAGGCAACATGTGACAGGGTCAAATCCATGTTGTCGCCACCAATCAGCAAATGATTGCCAACCGCCAAGCGGCTCATGTTTAGTTCACCATTCTCAGCTTGAATATGAACTAACGTCAAATCGGTCGTCCCTCCACCCACATCGCACACTAAGAGCACATCGTTTTCCTTCAATGACCTACGCCATTGTTGACCATGCGCATGAATCCAATTGTACAAAGCAGCTTGCGGTTCCTCCAAAAACAGAAATCCTTCAGGGAATCCGGAAGCGATGGCGGCCTGTTTTGTAAACTCGCGCGCGACTAAATCAAACGAAGCTGGAACGGTCAAAACGATTTGCTGCTCTACAAACGGAGCGTCCGGAAACTCCAACTGCCACGCGTCCACAAGATGATTCAAGAAGGCTGTGGTTGCAGCTATTGGCGAAATCAATTCTCCGTCCGACTCCCAAGGCAAAATGGACGATTGCCTGTCCACCCGCTTATTGCACAACCAGCTCTTTGCGGCTGCGACTACTCGGTCCGGCTGTTCGCTTGCAATGCGCCTGGCATACTCTCCGACAATCCCCAATCCATTTCGAATCCCCGGCACTTGCATAGCCGGGTTGTGCAGCGAGTTGGACAAATACAAAAACGATGGAAGCGAGAGTCGTCTTTCAACCTCCCCGGGCGCAACCAACTGCGGAATTGGCAGGACTGCGATTAACGCTTCGGTCTCCGCCAAGGGCGCGAAAGCAAGTACCGAATTAGTGGTTCCTAGGTCGACTCCAATACAATACTGAGCAGGCATTTCGTCAAGGCTTTGAAGGAGATAGCGGGCCGCACCAAGTGGTGCACCCGCCGATTATTGCGACAAATGCTTCTTGAGCAACTCCCAAGCCACAATCTCGCGTGTTCCAGCCGTCTTTTCGATGATGATTTGGTGCCGATTGAGCTCTCCTTCAATCAGGGATCGTTCCAGCATATGGACTCGGCTCGCCAAAATAGACAATTCCAGAATGCTATGCCTTGCGCGGTTCCAACCCCAAAAAGGTCGTTTGTTTTCCTGCTTGCTCAAAGAACAGACTGCGACCGCACGCGGAGTCGAAATATCCCAATCCGCTACCTTTAACGCAAAATATCGGCAACCCAAATCAAGCACCCAACCGATCTCTGACTTGAAGTGCGAAGCGGTCAACTGGTTTATCTCGTCGACACTCAGGTAACGATCCAAGTCCGTCGGCTTTTCCCTATCATTGCAAAGCCCAAGTACCGAGGCCGCCATCAAAAGTGGATCGTCGACAATGTGAAAGACCGCGCGGGATGACGCACGCAAATTGATAAAAGTCGTCGACGATTGAAACGGTTTTAATGTCCACGTACTCAAGTCAGCGTTGACATGCGGGCCAATTGGAGAAACGTGCATCGAACCATCCGAGTTCTCGGTAGTTAAGACCCCCTCAATCACCATCGCTTCACGCCTTCTGCAACGCCAGATGCCCGCCAACTGCCCTCTATTGCCCCTTGCCATATAGAAAAGGATTCAACGTTGGGTCATTATACATCTTCATCTGTCGATACGTACGATGCCTCTTCGTTCCAGAGTAAATATCTTCGAGCAGTTCCTCTAGCGACTGAGCTAGATCTTGCTGCTGCAAACTGCAAATTGCCAACCGCATATTTACTTTGTCCGTATGCTGTTTGTCGACATCCTGTCGAGTCAACTGCTCATCGAGATGATAGATACGCAAAGACATGATGGACAGCCTATCCATTGCGCTGCCAGGTGTTTCCGTGTTCAATTTTGCCTCCGCGAGGCTTTGAATCTCTTTCTCTTCCAAATCGGCTGTAATCCAGTCATCGATCTTCTCTATCCAGTCATTGCGAGCTTGGTTGAAGCGATCAATATTCCGCTTAACCTCTGCAATCTTAGCATTGGGCACGTCGCGACTTCTTGCAATATCCTCTTCGTGCCAAAGCAAATAATTGAACTGATGCTGTTGGCAGGCGACTGCAAGAAGCGAAGAAATTTCCTCATTGCTTGTAAACGGGTTATCGACCGATCCTCGGTGCCAGCGAGCTACGCATTCGACCTGCAACTCCACTATCTTCTTTATGTTTAGCATGGTGTGATCTGGGTGATTACTTGACTTCCGGCCCGCACGCTAGGGCGTTGCGGCTCAAAGTGAGTGCCTTTTGGCTTGCACCGCCCCAATTGTCAACGCAAGCGCTCCAAAGACCATTAAGCTGCTCTCACAGCCCGGCAGTTTTGTGCCCATTGTATCCAGTCAGATACCTCGGCCAGGTCGGGAGCGCTAGATCCGCGAAGTATTCTGACACCCTGCTTGCTACTCGCCAATCGAACTACCTTGCTGAAAAGTTCTGAGGAATCGCTAGCTGCCAACTGCTCAGCAGACGACAAACCGCAACCGACGATTAGCTGAGCATCGTGCCCACGCAGATTTGGTACTCGACACACAAGAAGCGCTTGATGTTGCCACTGATGCACAATCTCAGCTGAAACAGCTCGGTCAGCAAGTTGCGCTGCCACACTTTCAGCATTAGCTGCAACAAGGTCACCTACCGTTGCAATTCGCAAAGGTGAAAGTCTCTCCGACATTCGCGGGCCAATGCTAGGTGCATCCACGACCGGGCTCTCGATGTCCAAATAGAATTTCCATTGAGATCGTGATGACTCATTAGCAGTTCGCGTCGATGCGGTTTGCGATGACTTTGCCCGATTACTTCTGTCCCTACCCTCAACGTCAACAACGGCCGAGGGGCGTTCCCTCTGATCGCTATTCTGTGAGGATCGAACGATTCTAGGTCTCGCGTCAAAACTCGATTCGCGACGCACTCGACGAGCTCGATCACGATTTCGATGGCTGTCCGCTCGAATAGGCACAACCTCTTCGCGCATCCGAGTTCTATGTGATCGACGTATATCTGAAATCCAGTTATGAATCCTTGAAACCTCAAATGGTGTAGCGCCGCTTAACAAGTCTTGGCCTGCAGCCGATGCCAGGAATGATTCGACGCGTTGCACTAGCTCAGGAGCTGCCATAGTTCGCAAAGCCTCCGAACGCGTGATTCCGCAACCGACTAGAACCTGTGCGTCGAATGCGCGAAGCTGCGGCGTTCCGCACATCAGTTCTGCGACACGTTTGATCTGCTCGATCATTGCAGGTTCTACCTGAATCATGGTGCTTAACTGCAATGTAGGAGCACGCAATAGATCTGCTACGCGAAATACGCCTGCATTATTCATGCGACGCGTCAGCTGGGACGTAACGCCGGCAGCGTCTTGCACCGGGCTATCCATTTGCAGGAAAAATCTTTTGCCCCCTGAGCTTTGTTCAATGGGTCTGTCAACTCGGCGCGGCTGCGGCTGCGGCTGCGTGCGCGATCCGTTCGCCAACCACCACGAACCAGTCGCTTGTTCATTGGCCCAACCGGTCAGCTGCCGATTCAATTCACCAATTCCAGGTTCTGATGATTCGACGCTAACGATTCGCAACGGCCGCGAAGTCTTTTCCTCTGTGAAGAAAGCCGATTGCCCCATGTTAGGATGTAGGCCCAGCTCATGTGGTCCATCCAGCACATAGCTAGGACGCGCGTAACGAGTGACCTCAATCATTCGCGAAACGGTACCGCCGTGTGCAGCTATTCTTCTCGCTATGTATTCGTCGTTTGTAGACAGAAGAAGCTGTCGCCCATCTCGCGAAAACGCGGATAGAACATGCAAGATCTGCTCCAGCGATTCGCCTCGGAAACCGCCAAGGGAATCGTCTAGCAACATCGGAATTCGCCCAATCCGTGGCACCGCCGATTGAGCGATTGCCAACCGAATTGCTAGATCCACCAGTTTTCGCTGCCTAGTATTGCCTGTTGGAAGGCTGTTGTCATAGTACAAATGGCGATAGCCCGAATCGACGCGTAGCTCATCATGCGACGCCTCGACGGCCCAAGGCGGCAATTGGCGGACGGCTCCGGCAGTTAGTTCTCGCAAATACTTTTCTACTACTGGTATGAGCGAACCTTCTGTCGTCCTGCGGTACGGAGATCGAGTTTTCAAGTGCGACTGTACCTCTGCTAAACGTCGATGGGTCTGCGCTCGCCGATCCCAACGACGCAACATTTCCTCAGCATGCGCGTGCTGTTGCCTTAGATGAGTTTCATCCCATCGCTTCGCTGGTTGAGCCACATGCGAGAAGCCTGATCCACGAAAGTCCTTCTCCATGTCAGCTTGTTCGGCCAGCAATTGCTCGACACTGTTTTGTAGCCTCTGACGTTCCACGACGTAATCGGTCCGATCGGACACCGACTTGCTCTTGCCAAATGAAGCGTTATGCAGAGAGACGTTGTTGAATAGCGTTGAGCCGGAATGGGCTCGCAGACTTTCTGTGCGATGTTCATTGAGTTGAGAGTTGGCTTCGTTGACAATGGACTCCTGTTGTAGGGAACGAAGTCGAGCGATCTCAACCTGAATAGCTACAAGCCTTTCGTTTCCAGTTTGCGAACACGGTTGACAACATCGTTCCGCTTTCGCTGACGCTTGAAGGTTCACATCCTGAATATGCACAAGCTCAGCGGCAATACGATCTCGCTCGATCGACCACCAGGCTCTATCGTGATCGACGTTCTCCGAGTTTCGGAGCCGCTCCAACAAGTCTTGTTCTTCGGCTTTGAGACGCTGATAACCCTCATCCAACTCGCTCTTGGCCGCCGAATGAACGCCAAGTCGGCTTGCAGCCCACCAAAGCTTTTCGGGTGATACAGTGCCGAGCGGACTGCAAAAAATCATGCCAAGTAAATCCCCGCGAAGGGCGTCCCAGCGACTGTCTTGGTCTCCACCCTCCCAGAAAATATTTCCAATCCCGCGAACCTGGTCCCGATCATCCGAATGAATCGGTCCCTCAGAGGGATGCAAAGGCGAATGAATGAACTGGGAAGGTAAGAGAGGAGAACCACCCGAATAAGACATCAAGCGGACGTGGCCACTCGCATCAGCCCATTGCAATGATCCATCGATCGTCTCGGACTCCTCGTCGCAGTTCAATTCGTTCGAACAATGACCGCGAAACAGCAAACCCTTCGTGAACCTCGTCATCGCTGCACTGCCAGCTCCAGCCGTCGCGAAGATAGCATTCAAACCGCAACCAAGCGGCCCGACCTGCAAGTGCTCAGCGGAATTCTTCCGGTCGATATCCATTCGAATAATGTGCATAGTAGGGCTCCTCCCTCTCCGAAATCCATTTAGTGTGCGACCTATCCATTAGAATCGCCGTGGGTCATTGAGAAGCCTAGCACATTGGCGTAATCTAGGTAAAGAGCACTTCAAGGCATAGGGCATAAGGACACTTATCGCTGATCGCCGGCAAATCAGCCTTCCGTCGGATTTCATCCGGATTTCTGCAGCGAATCACTTTAGACGATTTTACGTAGCTGTCAGTTGCCGTCCCGCTGGCGTAAAGCCAACGGAAGCGATTGCATTCGAAGAATGCTGCATATTGGCGATCAGCGAGACGTGTCAAATAAAAAGTTAATACCCACTTCCCATTACCTAGCTGCCTACTGCCTACTGGCCACTTCGTTCTGCCTATTACCTACTGATTCAAAAATTTTGGCCGATGCCTCATCCTTGAGCGTTTTCTCTTTTGCTAGATTTTCAATGCTTGAAGCAATGTCGACGTGTATCCAAGTCGGCGCCGCCGCGGTAATTAACGTTGCAGCCAATTGTGTCGCTTGTACTATCCACAGGACAACTCCCGTTCCTAGCACCGTCGTTACTACCGTCCCCATATTCAGCGAAATCGCGGAGCGATCTGGGCTGTCTTTGCGATCACCGTCTTCGCTCAAGGTCGATCCAGGTAACGCAAAGTCTTCACGTTTCCTCAAAACCTCTTGTTCCTCCATATTGCGGTGTGTCGTCCATTGCTCCACGTAAAGTCGTGTCACACGTTGCGACAAAGCTGCGTTGAAGTCAACTATTCGATGGCTAGCCCTCGCCTCTATAAAACCAATCGCATTCGATTCGTTATTGTGACCTGCTCCTGCACCCTGTCCGCCATTCTTTTCGAAGCCAGCAGGACTCGGAGCTGCCACTTCTAGCAATGGCGCAACTGTTGGAATTTGTGGAAAACTCGTGTCGACCGCTGCTGCGGTTGTTTTCGTACTAACGTTCGAACCAGAACTACCCGATCCAGAACTACCTGATTTCGAACCACCCGAACCTGAACCACCAACATTGACTGGCAACAATACATCGATCGTCACCAAAATAGGGGCCGAGACCAAAGCGCCATCAAAAGCCTGATAAACGAATGACACTTGACCGACAAATCCAACTGTTGGCGTGTAATCCAACTTCCCGTCCGGCGAAAGAGCCAATACTCCACTGGACGGCCCGCTCAAAAACAGCAGACTAAGAACGTCACCGTCGGGATCAATATCATTGCTCAGTACGCCTAACCCGAAGACCCGAAGAACATCGATGTAACTAGTAGAATAGTGGTCCACAAAACCAACCGGTCGCTCCGCTACGTTGAGAATCGAAATGCCAACTGTAACGACCGACGACGAACCGTCTTCGCTCGATGCCCTAACGATGATGCTATGGCTCGTATTTACCTCATAGTTCAGCCCCAAACCGTCTGCGACCGTCACCACGCCAGTCAGCGAGTCGATTGCGAATCGACCGCCTGCATTGTCATCTAGCGAATAAACGATTTGATTGACCGTTGCATCCCCGTCAAACGAAAACGCTTGGTAGCCAACAAGCGTGCCAACGGCTGAGTTCTCTGCTACAGCATTTGGGGCTGAGGACAAGTCACCGATCGTGCCAACATCGAATTCATCGACGTCATATATATTGATCAGGAATGAATGGTCCATAAATGAACCGTCGCTGCTGGTCGCTCGTATCGTGACCACACGCGATGGGCCGTCCGTTTCTCGATCGATACTCCCCGCGACGGTCACCACACCCGTGGTAGAGTCAATTGCAAATCGCCCGCCATCGCTGTCAATGAATGAGTAGGCAACGGTATCGGTGCCATCGGGATCCGTCGCGAACGCAGTGATTCCCACCGTCGTACCGATAAGTGCGTTTTCATTGACGAAGTTCGAACCAGCATCGCTGTCGGTAATCGATGAAATGGCCGTTTCGTTGACATCGATCAAAGCGATCGTAAAGACTCGAGTTGAGAAGGAGCCGTCGGCGCTGGTCACTCGAACCGTAATGTCGTGCGAAGTTGCTGCTTCGTAGTCAAGCTTCGTTCCATCGGCAACCGTGACTACGCCCGTCGAACCGTTAATGGCAAATCGACCATTAGAGTTATCGTCCAGTGTATAAGTAATCGCATTGGTGGTCGCGTCTGCATCGCTGCCGAATGCGGTAATGCCAACAACTGTCCCATTTGCTGCATTTTCAACAACACCATTGAGTCCACCGTTAGTGTCGCTGACAGCGCTTGTATCGAATTCGTTGACGTCATTCAGACTAACCGTAAACTGCTCGTTATAGGTCGCACCCGAGGAATCGGTCACTTGCACGGTAATATTGTGCGAAGTCGCAAACTCGTAGTTCAACTGACTGAAATCCGCGACCGTGATCTCGCCAGTAAGGGAGTCGATGGCAAATCGACCACTGGCAGAATCGAGCAATGCATACGAAAACGAATCGGTGATATCGACGTCGCTGGTCGAAATGAATCCGACAGATGATCCGTTAGCCAGATTCTCGTCGATAGTCATGCCACTGGCCGACAGATCGTGCGGACTGTCGTTGGAACCTTGAATGGTTACGGTGATTTGATTCGTGCTGGTGGCACCTGCCGTATCGGTCATCGTGTACGTAAAGACATCGAGGATCGTGTTTCCACTCGTTCGCAACGCTTGCACCGTCGCATTGGTGTTATCAACGGTATATGTATAAGCTCCATTGGCCGCGATGTTGATTGCACCATAGGTGCCAGTAACACTGGACGCTACGTTGGTGCTTGCGCTACCGACGACCCCAGCGGCCACGCCGGATACCGTTTTGGTATCGCCTGAGTCAACATCGGTATCATTAGTGAGTACATTGCCAATGGGATTCGTTCCGGCAGTACCGTTAGCTAAGCCGCCTGCTTCGACTGCCGTCGCCGTATCAACCACTGCAGTTGGTGTATCGTTAGATCCCTGAATGGTAACTGTGATTTGAGTGGTACTCGCTACACCCAGCGCATCGGTCATCGTATACGTAAAGACATCCGTGATCGTATTGCCACTCGTTCGCAACGCTTGAACGGTTGCATTTGTGTTATCGACCGTATACGTATAAGCACCATTGGCTGCGATATTGATCGATCCATAGGTGCCTGTCACGCTCGAGGCGACGTTACCAGCAGCGGGAGCCTGAACACCCGCTAGTACACCGCTGACCGACTGGGTTTCGCCGTTACCTGCGGAATCAGGGTCGGAATCGTTGGTTAAAACGTTACCGGTTGGATTGGTACCGGCGGTGCCGTTGGCTAGCCCGCCCGCTTCAAATGCAATGGCGGTATCGAACACACTAACCGGCGCATCGTTAGCACCTTGGATAGTGACAGTGATTTGCGTGGTCGAGGCCAATCCCGCCGTGTCGATCATTGTGTAGGTAAAGACATCGGTGATCGTGTTGGCCGTGGTCCTCAAGGCCTGGACAGTTGCGTTGCTGTTGTCGACGGTGTAGGTGTAGGCACCGTTGGCTGCGATCGAGATTGAGCCATAGGTCCCGGTAACGCTGGATCCGACGTTGCCGGAGGCGCTCCCTACGGTTCCCGCTGACACGCCATCGACCGTTTTGGTATCGCCCGAATCCACATCGGTGTCATTGGTGAGAACATTGCCGGTTGGATTCGTGCCAGCAGTGCCGTTGGTGACTCCACCTGCTTCGACTGCAATGGCCGTATCGAATACGCTTACTGGCGCGTCGTTGGCACCACGAATAGTGACCGTAATCTGGGCGGTCGAGTTCGCTCCGGCTGTGTCTTGCACCGTGTACGAAAAGACTTCGACAAGCGTCTGGCCCGAGTTGCGAAGCGCTTGCACGGTGGCATTGCTATTGTCAACGGTATAGCTATAGCTGCCACCTGCTAAGATGGTAACGGAGCCATAACTGCCATTTACCACACTTCCGACGTTGCCCGATGTCGATGTTTGCGAACCGGCTTGCACGCCCGTTACGGTCTTCGAATCACCCGCGTCGATATCGGTGTCGTTAGTAAGAACATTACCGGTTGGGTTGACGCCTGAGCCGCCATTCGCGACACCGCCCGCTTCGGTCGCCGAAGCGTTATCATCAACAGCCAGTGGCGCATCGTTGGCCCCCTGGATCGTGATGGTCACTTGCGTGGTCGAAAGTGCACCAGCTGTGTCTTCGATGGTATAAGTAAAAATATCGCTCAGTGTATTGCTGCTCGTACGCAAGGCTTGTACGGCCGCCGAATTATTGTCCACCACGTAAGTCAATGAACCATCGGCTGCGATGACAATCGATCCGTAATTGCCGGTAACCGAAGCGCCTACCGAGCCAGAAGCTGTGGATTGCGTTCCAGCTGCGACTCCGGTCACTGCTTTGGTGTCGCCCGCATCGACATCGGTGTCGTTAGTGAGCACATTGCCGGTAGCATTGCTACCTGCGGTCCCGTTGGAGACGCCCCCGGCTTCGACCGAGATCCGAGTTTCGGTAATCGTGATCGGATTGTCGTTAGCACCATTGATCGTGATCGTTACTTGAGTCGTCGATTGATAACCCAATCCATCTTGCATGGTGTAGGTGAAGATATCCGTCGCATGGTCTCCACTGACCCGAAGTGCTTGCACAGTGGCATTGCTGTTGTCAACGGTATAAGCGTAACTGCCATCCGAATTGAGGACAATCGAACCGAACGAGCCTGTAACGGTTGTCCCAACAGAACCGCTAGCTGAACCAACTACCCCAGCTTGAACTCCAATCACCGTTTCGCCATTGGGTGCGATGTCATTTGTCAGCACATTGCCAGTTGGATTGGTACCTGCACTTCCGTTGGCGACGCCACCCGCTTCGACGGCTGTGGCCATGTCCGCAACCGCGATGGGCAAATCATCCGCTCCATGAATCGTGACAATCAGCGTTGTCGTCGACATTAGACCAGCCGTATCGGTCATCGTGTACGTAAAAGTATCGGTGATCGTTGGGCTGCTGGCGTTGAGGGCATCGACCGTCGCATTGCCATTGTCCAACGTATACGTGTAGGTGCCATTTGCGTTGATTGTCAATGAGCCATACGTCCCGACAACGGCGGCTCCAACAGACCCGGAGGCCGAGCCAGGGGTTCCGGCGGCGACGCCGATGACCGTCTTGGTATCGCCCGCGTCGACGTCGGTGTCGTTGGTAAGTACGTTGCCGGTAGGATCGGTGCCTGCAATGCTGTTGCTGATGCCGCCCGCTTCTAACGCATCAGCCGTATTCGTCACCGCTACCGGAGCATCGTTGCTTCCTTGGATGGTGACCACGATTTGAGTCGTCGAGCTAAGTCCAGCCGCATCCACCATCGTATAGGAAAAAGTATCCGACAGCGTGTTGGCTGTCGTTCGCAAGGCTTGGACTGTGGAATTGCTATTGTCGACGGTGTAAGTGTACGAACCATTCGACGCGATATTTATCGTACCGAATGTGCCAACGATGCCAGAACCCACCGCACCGGCAGGTGATCCGGTTACCCCTGCACTTACTGCCGTTACGGTTTTCGTGTCGCCGCTATCGACATCGAGGTCATTGGTGAGCACATTGCCTGTTGGATTAGTACCCGCCGAACTATTCGCCAATCCGCCTGCTTCCGTCGCGGTCGTCGCGTCAGCTATGGCCGTTGGCCCATCGTTGGCGCCGTGGATAGTGACCACAATCTGAGTCGACGAGGTGGCGCCGCCACCATCGGTAATCGTATAAGTAAAGGTGTCGGTCACGGTTTCGCCGGTCAGCCGCAACGCTTGAACAATGGCGTTGCTGTTATCGACCGAGTAGGTGTAAGCCCCGTTGCTGGCGATCGTGATCGAGCCATAAGTTCCAGTGACGGAACTGGCGACATTTCCCGAGGCAGACGCAACCACGCCGGACGCGACACCACTAACGGCCATCGTGTCGCCAATATCGACGTCGGTGTCGTTAGCCATGACGTTGCCGGTCGGATTGGTACCGGCTGTTCCATTGGCATAGCCGCTGGCTTCGGTGGCCGAGGCGACATCGACTACGGCAATAGCTGAGTCGTTGACGGAGGAGACCACCAACTGAGCGGTTGCCGACTGGGTGGAATAAGCATTCGTGCCACCCGATACGGTAGCGTTACCGTATTGTGGGCTGCTGTCGGCTGAGGCGCTGCCGATGGTTTGGTCCCAAGCCTGGAAGGTAAACGTAGCTGTTTCGCCGTTGAGACCATCCGGTGTGTAGCGAACTTGTGTCGATGAACTCAGAAGCAATGCGGTCGCACTACTCACCGAACCGAAGTTGGTCCAAGTCGAACCGGCCAAGTATTGCCAAGTCCCATTGCCGGCCATGGCAGTAATGGCTAGCCCCTTGGTCGCTCCCGTATCCACGTCGGCCCAACTAGCCGACGTCAAGATCGTTGAGGCAGTAGTGCTGGACGAAATAGTATCTTCGTTCGTGCCGGTGAGGGGCACGGTTGCACTGTTGGTGATCGTGGGCGCGTCGTTGACGGCCGAAACGCTAATTGAGGCAACTTCAGTAGCTGAGCTGAATGCGGTCGTCGTGCCGTTAACCGAAGTGTCGACTTTAGTACCGAAGGATCCAGATGTTTGGTCCCAAGCTAGGAACGTAAAGCTAGCGGTATCCGCATTGAGGGCATCTGGGACGAAGCGGATTTTGTCCGTCGAACGAAGTAACAGTGAGGAGTTTGCAGTAACGGTTCCAACTGCATTCCATGTCGAGCCATTGTCGGTCGAGTACTGCCAGGTCCCGTTGCTGCTCGAGAGCGAAGTAATAGCGATGCCTTCAACCGGGCCAGTATCGACATCGGTAATTCGATCGCCACCGGCACTGGAAACAATCGACGCAACTGTGTCACCGGTGCTATTGGTTGCATCTTCAGTAATGGTGGTGAGGGTCATCGTGCCAGCATTGTCCAGCACCGGCGCATCATTGACGGCTGTGACAGTAATCGAAGACACTTCGGTGGCGGTGCTGAAAGCGGTCGTTGTTCCATTGGTCGACGTATCGACCTTGGTGCCAAAGGATCCGGTCGATTGATCCCAAGCACGGAAGGTAACGCTGCCTGCATCAGCATTTAGCCCATCGGGTACAAATCGCAATCTATCACTAGAACGCAACAGCAACGCCGATGTATTCGTAACTGCACCAATACTATTCCAAGTCGAGCCATTGTCGGTCGAATATTGCCAAGTGCCGTTGCTGCTGACCAGCGAGATAATAGCGATACCCTCGACGGCACCTGAGTCGACGTCCGTAATGCGATCACCACCTGCGCTTAAGATAATCGACGATACTGCATCACCTGAATTGGTCGCCGCGTCTTCCGTAATAGTTGACAGTGTCATCGTCCCAGCATTGTCGAGCAGGGGTGCATCATTCACTGCGGTAACGGTGATTGATGCGACTTCGGTAGCGGAACTAAAAGCAGTTGTCATTCCGTTGGTAGATGTATCGACCTTGATACCGAAAGTACCCGATGTCTGATCCCAAGCTCGGAACGTAACAATTCCGGAATCGGCATTCAATCCATCGGGTACGAACCGGAGTTTGTCAGTGGATCGCAGGAGCAGGGCTGAATTATCGGTAACGACGCCAACGCTGCTCCAAGTCGAACCGTTGTCGATCGAATACTGCCAAGTGCCATTGCTGCTAGAAAGCGATGTAATGGCGATGCCTTCGATGGCGCTAGAATCGACATCGGTAATCCGATCGCCACCTGCGCTCAAAACAATGGCCGCTACGGTATCGCCGGTGCTATTGATCGCGTCCTCGGTGATCGTAGTAAGCGTCATTGTGCCAGCGTTGTCTAGCACCGGCGCATCGTTGACAGCGGTAACCGTGATGGCTGCAACTTCGGTGGCTGTGCTGAACGCGGTTGTATTTCCATTAGTGGAGCTATCAACCTTAGTGCCGAATGCTCCCGATGTTTGATCCCAAGCTCGGAAGGTAACGCTACCCGCATCGGCATTCATCCCATCGGGCACGAAGCGCATCTTGTCGGTCGATCGCAACAACAAGGCCGAAGTGTTGGTGACCGCACCGATACTATTCCAAGTCGAACCACTATCGGTCGAGTATTGCCAAGTGCCATTGCTGCTAACCAATGAGGTAATGGCGATACCTTCGACAGATCCCGCGTCGACGTCGGTAATGCGGTCACCACCGGCGCTCAAAACAATGGCGGCAACCGTGTCACCTGAGCTATTGGACGCATCTTCGGTAATGGTTGTTAACGTCATCGTACCGGCGTTGTCTAGCACCGGTGCATCGTTAACGGCGGAAACACTCACGTCAACTACATCAGAAGCAGAACTAAATGCTGTAATGCCACCGTTCGCGCTGGAGTCCACTTTCGTACCGGCTGTTCCGCTAGTTTGATCCCAACCGCGAACGGTCAATGCAGAAGTGGACGTTCCGTTGTAGTTCAAACCTGGTGC
>JAYVPJ010000171.1:0-15164 GCA_043757445.1 Pirellula sp.
CGATCGTTGTGGCAGTGTCGCTCCGCGACACTGAATTGCCGAGTCGCGGAGCGACGTCGGCTACATGTTATGCCAAAATACTTCTTCACGCGTGCTTAAATTTCCGAGCCTTACTTATCAGAAGCAAATTAATCCTAAATGCTCGACACAATTGGAGAAACGAACATGGATAGACAGGATTTACAGGATGATCGTCGATCGGACTTGCAGTTTGGAGAAGTCACCGAGAAAATCATCCGTTGTTCGTTCGCAGGCGATTGGAATCGAGGTCGGCCTACTGATCCATTTTGGCAATCCGAAACTCGAATGCAAACGATTCACCCGACACAAGTGAATTGATCAGCGAACTGACAGCATCCTGCACATCTTGTCTATCAATGTTCATTTGTATTATTCGAAAACTAATGTGTACGTGCTTGGTGTCATGTTGGGATTCCGAGTTTTGAGATAAACTCTGGCCATTCGCATTTCCTGGTTCGTCCTCACCCCCCGCTTTTTCCAATGCTCGATCGAAAATTTGTTTTAGAAAACGCTGAATTAGTCAAAACTAACTGCATCCATCGTGGGGCTCACGAGGAAATCGATCGATTCGTTGAGCTAGAAGTACTTCGGAAGACAAAACTCCAACAAGCAGAAGAGTTGAACCGGCAAGCCAACGCGACGAGTGCCAAGATTGGCGCTGCGGCTCCAGCCGAACGGGAAGCCATTAAAGAACAAGGCAGAAAACTGCGAGAGCAAAAAGATGCAACTCAATCAGAACACGACTCGCTAGACAAAGAGATAGCGATGATCCTGTCGCGGGTCCCAAACATGACCCATCCCTCGGCTCCAATCGGCCGAGACGATCAAGCGAATCTGGAAATTGCTAGAGGTAAAACCGCTGTTCCGACCTTTGATTTCCAGCCCAGGGATCACCTGCAGCTTGGCAGACTACATGACATGATCGATTTCGAAGCGGGAGCACGAGTCGCTGGCGCGGGATTTTACTTCCTCAAAAACGATGCTGTTCTTTTGGAACTTGCACTCCAACAGTTTGCCGTGCACTTGCTTATCAAGCAGGGCTTTGTGCCCGTTTCGACTCCAGACGTTGCGAATACGGAAACACTTCACGGCATTGGATTCATCCCTCGCGGTCCTGAAACTCAGATCTATAGCATCGAGAACACCGATTTGAATTTGGTTGCTACGGCCGAAATAACTCTGGGTGGCATGTATGCGGGTCAAGTGCTCGAAGCCGAGAGCTTGCCATTGAAACTGGTTGGGATTAGCCACTGCTTTCGAACCGAAGCCGGGGCTGCAGGTCGAGCGTCCAAGGGACTGTATCGCGTTCATCAGTTCACCAAGATTGAGATGTTTGCCTTCACGCTTCCGAATCAGAGCGATGCGGTACATGAAGAGTTGCGTCAACTTGAATGCGAGCTCTTCAACCAGCTAGAGATCCCATTCCGCGTAGTTGACACTGCGACTGGCGACCTCGGCGGACCAGCTTATCGCAAGTACGATCTGGAGGCCTGGATGCCGGGCCGAGGAACGAATGGAGAATGGGGCGAAGTTACCAGTACATCCAATTGTACGGACTATCAAGCTCGAAGACTGAATATTCGCTCCCGGACCAAGAATGAAAAAGGAACACAACTGGTGCATACACTCAATGGTACTGCCATCGCAATTAGTCGTGCGATCATTGCCGTTATGGAAAACCATCAGCAGATCGATGGCACGATCCGTGTCCCTTCCGTACTTCGTCCGTGGATGGGTAAGGATGTCATCGGAAAGTAACATCCTACCTAAGCAATATGGCAGAAGTTCTTTGATTTGATCGTTGTAGCAGTGTCGCTCCGCGACTCTGAATTGCCGAGTCGCGGAGCGACGTCGGCTACATGTTATGCCAATATACTTCTTCACACGTGCTTGTTGGTAGTGGATCTTGTTAAAGATCCTTGCGGTATAGGAACTTTAACAAGATCCACTACCAACTACGCACAAAATCAATGTGGATGCGGCGCTAGGAGTCAGGCAGAAAAATGGCAAGTGAAAAATGGGTCCGAAGATTTCGTTGTTTTGATTCCTGCCAGCAAAGGCTATTCATTTTTTACCTAACATCTTTCTGCCAAATCTCTTTTAGTTTCATCATGTCGTAACGCCTGACAATGGTCCCGGTTCGATAGTCGCCTCACGAACCTTTTCTGCTTTGGCAAAGACCTCCTCTGGTGCCTTCGCGGAATAGGATGTAAGCCAATGCATTGCCGCCGTTACCATTCTATAATTGACATACAGCAAGGCTGCAGCCAGAACAATGGCTCCAAGGAATCGACCAAATGGAGAGGCGAACAAGAACACGGATAGAATCCCGTTCACCAGCAACAATGGGAGCATCAGCATACCTGCCGAGGCTATAGCTTGACCCGTTAGCAGTCCATTCGAATTGCGAATTCGCCAGAATGAAATGCCGCTTCCTGCGACTCCGGCAAATATCATTAAGAAGCCAATCAGGGTCGTTCCATCGTGTCGCCCACGCATTCCAGCAAAAACCAACAATATTCCGAGAAGTGTAACTACGGGTCCACAGATTGCGACCCAATCGAACTGAGGCTTCGTCCGTTTTGGACGGTCCCAAATCTTGCGGACATAGCCTAATAGCACTTTTTCCGCAGACTCTTTGGTAGCTGCTGAAATCGATTCCGCCTGCAAAACGGGTTCTGATTGCATTGCAGGCTCAGCCGACGGAGCGTACGATTCAGGAGGATCCATCGACTCAATAATTCCATTGACTAACTCAAGATTCAACTGTGCCCCCGCCTCCAACTTGCGTTCGATCATCGTATGTATTTGAGATTCGACCTCGGCACAAATACTTGTTCGCTCAGCCCGCGATGTGCCTTGAGTTAACAATACCTGTTCTATCCGGTCTAAAAATCGATTGATGCATTGCATTACTTCGATTGGATATGGTTCATTTGTGTCCATGGAGATCTGGTCCTTTTCGATTCGTTAAGCCGGAGAATTGCGGGATGTCGCTACAAAGCGACGGAAGTTTCTCGATGCAATAGCAAAGAGGAAACGCTATCTACGATCGTGCCCCAAGCACTCGACAATTCACTCAGTCGCTTTTTGCCAGTAGCAGACAAACTGTAATAGCGGCGAGAAGGTCCGTTTGGGCTCTTTGCCATCCTATGCTTCAGCAAACCTTCACTGCATAGCCGTGCCAAAAGTGGGTAGATGGTACTCTCGGTCACTTCCATTCCCGGAATTTTTCCAAGCGTTTCGACAATTGCGTAGCCATAGGTCTCGTCCCGCGTTACGACCGCTAGAACGCAAAGCTCTAGAATACCCTTACGCATTTGCGATAGCCAAGTTGTGTCCATAGCCGCACCCTCCATCGGTCGATCCCGCCACTTCTCAAAAAAACACGTCTACTACTGTGTTTCGCATGGTAGTGGTGTTTCTTGGGAAAGTCAATCAAAATTTTCCTGGAGTTTACGGCACCGACTTTATCTGAAAATCATCTTCGACGAAGTCGACATGAATGCTTCCCCCATCATTTTCATCTTTCCGCAACAACTCGGTGGCAATTTTGTTTTGCAAACGGCGCTGGATGACTCTCTTCAGCGGACGTGCTCCGTATACCGGGTCGTAGCCTTCGTTGCTGATAGCATCGATTGCACGTTCCGAGATATTCAATCGATAGAGATTCTCGATCAGCTGCTGTTCAAGCCGTTTGATTTGAAGAACAACAATCTTTCGAATTTGTTCCTTTCGAAGTGGTTCAAAAATAATTGTCTCGTCGATTCGATTCAAAAACTCCGGTAAGAACTTGGTCTTCAGAGAATCCTGCACTGCCTGCTGCATTTCCTCTTCGGTGCCTCCCTCTTCTGCCACCCGTTGGATCATTTGACTACCGATGTTACTGGTCATGACCACAATCGTGTTGGTGAAATCCACGGTTCGGTTCTGGCCGTCGGTCAATCGACCATCGTCAAGCAGTTGTAGGAGAATATTGAAAACATCGGAATGCGCTTTCTCAATTTCATCGAGCAAGATAACACTATATGGTCTTCGGCGGACCGCTTCCGTTAATTGTCCACCTTCTTCGTATCCCACATATCCTGGAGGCGCACCGACTAAACGACTTACGGTATGACGTTCCATGAATTCGCTCATGTCGATGCGGACCATGGCCGTTTCGTCGTCGAACATAACTTCCGCTAGGGCTTTGCAAAGCTCCGTTTTGCCAACACCGGTTGGTCCTAGGAATAGAAACGAGCCGATTGGACGATTGGCATCTTGCAGACCGCTACGGCTTCTTCGAACCGCATTGCTAATTGCTTCAACCGCTTTGTTTTGGCCAATCACACGTTGGTGCAACCTATCCTCCATGACCAAAAGCTTGGCCCGTTCCGTTTCCAACATGCGCGTTACAGGCACGCCGGTCCAAGCGCTAACAACGGCCGCAATTTCATCTGCAGTAACCTCGGTTCGAAGCAAACGACGTTTATCACTCTCTTTCGTCTCCTTGGTTTCCTGTATTTCTTCTTTTGCGATTTGTTCTCGCACTTTTCGCAGATGTTGATCTAGCTCAAAAAGTTTCTGGTAGTCCGCTTCGGAAACACCTGCCCCAGAAGATTGCTGTTGCTTGATGCGGGAATCGAGCTGACGAAATTCTCCTTCGGCTTGTTCCAACGACCGACGGACCGATCCCACCCCAGAAAAACCAAGTTTCTCGGACTCCCATTGTTCACGAAGGCTCGCAAGCTCTCGTCGAACTTTTTCCATTTCCTGCTCAATGTCTTCTAGCGCATCTTCAGTGCTATTGTCCGACTCTTCATTTAGCTGCCGCTGCGCGAGTTCCAACTGTCGCAGACGGCGCTGCAAAGTGTCAATTTCCGTTGGAACACTGTCTCGTTCCATCGCAAGCCGCGCCGACGCTTCATCCATCAGATCGATAGCTTTGTCAGGTAGAAAGCGATCGGTAATATAGCGGTGCGACAACTTTGCCGCTTCGACAAGTGCCGCGTCCCGGATCTTTACTCCATGATGCGCTTCATACTTAGCCTTGAGCCCTCGCAAAATGGTAATCGTGTCCTCAACACTGGGTTCCCCAACGTAAACCGGCTGGAAGCGACGTTCAAGTGCCGCGTCCTTTTCAATATGCTTGCGGTATTCGTCGAGTGTGGTAGCGCCAATGCACCGCAATTGACCGCGTGCTAGTTCTGGCTTGAGCAGATTGGCGGCATCGCTCGCCCCCTCTGCCGCGCCTGCTCCAATAACGGTATGAAGTTCGTCAATAAAGAGGATGACTTCGCCATCGGCATCTTTTACTTCTCGCAGCACCGCCTTAAGCCGTTCCTCGAACTCGCCGCGAAACTTAGTTCCCGCAATGAGGGAGCCCATATCAAGTGAAATGACGCGACGATTCTTGAGGCTCTGCGGCACGTCCCCTTGAACAATACGTTGAGCTAATCCCTCTGCGATGGCTGTTTTGCCAACGCCAGGCTCACCAATAAGTACGGGATTGTTTTTCGTTCGTCGCGAGAGAACTTGGACAACACGGCGAATTTCATTATCGCGACCGATCACGGGATCCAGTTTGTTTTTGGATGCCAAAGCAACTAGATCGATACCGTATTTTTCCAACGCCTGGAACTTACCTTCAGGATTTTGATCTGTGACACGCGCGCTGCCTCGCACACTTTGTAAGGCGCTCAGGAGATCGGGTTCGGACACACCCAGCAGCTTTAATAAACTGCTCGCCTTGTTCTCCGTTCGGCACAGGCCCAGCAATAGGTGTTCCGTACTAACAAATTCATCCTTCATTGCCGTCGCCGAAGCTGCCGCGGCCTCGAGAGATTTTTGCAATGAAGGGCCAACGGACGGTTGACGCCCGCCAGAACTTCTTGGCAATTTTTGCAACTCACTATCGCAAGTCGTCCGGATTTTCTCGAGCGGCGCAACCATTTTCTTCAGCAATGGAACGACGACTCCTTCATTATCCTTGAGTAGTCCAGAAAGCAAATGAAGTCCTTCTATTTCCGGATTACCCGCGGCAGAAGCCTGTGACTGCGCCTCGACAATCGCTTCCTGTCCTTTGATTGTCAGTTTATCCATGCGAAATGTCATATTTCATCTTCCCGTTCGAAGGTAATCAATCGTTCCTAACTGATTGGCAGTCATCCAAATTAATTGAACAGGAATGCAAATGGTGGGCCGAACCCTAAATGTTTGCCTCATCATTCAGAGTCAGGCAGAAAAATGGCAGGTAAAAAAAGGGGACTAAGACTTAGTTTTTTTGATTCCCACCAGCCGTTGTTATTCATTTTTTACCCAACATCTTTCTGCCAAATCGAATCCTGAACGAGACTACCGATCCCCGTTGAACCAAAACCAGATCGCGAGATCGATAACTTAATCCAGCTACTTAAGCGACGTTTGCGAATCTACCACAACTGCTTCGGATTCCAATGATCGCCAGAGATGCGCTGACATTCTCATTTAGCCGATTGACCGCAACGGTATGCGGTTGCTCTGCATGCGCAATAACCTCGGTCGTCCCGGTCTCCCGAAAGTGTCGGAGACGCTCCCTCGCCATTCAGGCCACGAAGCCGTTTCGTCGTCAGGGGCTGAATTGGCGACAAAGATAACCAACACGCTCACAAGAAGTATCTGTAACATCGTTAATCCTTTCTAAGGCGAGCGGCGGGAGTTGGTTTACTGTAGCTTGGGCCCCTGGCCCGAGTTTCGCACGGCCCACGGGGCCATGCTACTGGGTTGATTTCAGCCTGCAACTCGCTTAATGAGCCTGGCAGGGTGGTTCACTTCGTGATGCTTTGTTGAAGCACGGAGTAATACTACAAATCCCAAGACATGGTTCATGCGACGTCGCTGTGGCGGCATACTCACCTTAAGGAATTATTGTTCCCCCAATACCACATTCGCGAAGTCAATTGAGGTTACTTGGGCTCGTAATTCAGGTCGAATAAAAATTCGTACTCGTTTGACGATATCATCGAACTGCTTAGTCGCGAGCGCATGTACAACTGGAGACAATTCACCTAAAGTTCGGTAGCCCCCCTCTCGTTGCCGTACGTCCAATTGAAATTGCACTTCCAGTTTGACAGGTGGGGCATCGATGAGGATGTCGTGCGAACCAACAATCTTGCCTGTCTTTTTTTGTATGTGACTCGCAAGCTTAGCCGAGAGTTCCACCAACTCGGAATACGGTCGTCTTGCCAATGCGCGATGCTCGTCGGGGTGATTTAGGAAGTCGAATTGCGCAACACGTTTGTAGAGTTGACGTTGCGGGCCAAAGAGACCATCGATGCATGGCGACCAAGGCTTGCCCTTGCAGGACAAGCGAAGCGAGTCGATCATCTCGGATTCGTTCATGTCGATCCAAGACTGAGTTCGTTCCGTTTCGCTTCGGAGCTCATAAACGGCCCGTTGGAGCATGGCGGTGGCGCTTCGAACGGCGTGA
The DNA here is from genome assembly GCA_043757445.1 of Pirellula sp. Taxonomy (GTDB): domain Bacteria; phylum Planctomycetota; class Planctomycetia; order Pirellulales; family Pirellulaceae; genus JBKCUI01. The sequence continues at coordinate 7,472 of JAYVPJ010000171.1, forward strand.
TGCCAGTAGACTTCGCTGAACATTACGTACCGTGCAAATACCATCATCTCCGCAGCTGTACGCCCCTTGTCCGTGATGGCCAATCGATTTCGAGCCGAGTCGATGCACAGAGAACTCACCAATCGGTTGCGATCGAAGTTGCGTCCATACGGAACGCCGGCGTGCAATGAATCTCGCTCGAGGTAATCGAGCTTGTCGATATCGATCGGACCGCTGAGCATCGATTGAAGCAATGCCAACGATTTACTGCCATTCGAAAAAGTTTCTCGTTTGTCCTCTGCTTTAGGTGCAAGCAGATTCGCAACCTCTTCGGGGATTAGCTGCCAATCTTTTTCTAACACGTTCGCAATTTCACCTTGCGTGATCAATCGACGAGCGAGAGCTTCATGTCGAGGGATTCCACTCAAATGCATATCTTCGATTGCATGACAAAATGGCCAATGCCCAATATCATGGAGCAATGCTGCGACTAGAAACAGCTTTACCTCGTATTCCCCAAGGACGTCGCCTAAGTCATCGGCACCAGACAGTCGTTGCAAAAATTCGATGGCGTTTCGGTAGACTCCCAACGAGTGTTCCAGGCGGGTGTGCGTCGCGCCCGGATACACGAAAGCGACCATCCCTAACTGGCTGATTCGAGACAACCGACGAAAGGCAGACGCGTCAACGAGGCGTTTGACTCGTTGCGTGACTGGGACATTGATATCGGGTGAAATGCGGATAACGGCGTTTGGTGTTTCCAGTTCAGGCACACACCAATTACTTGACATGGCCAAGTTCTTTCTCAGCATCTTCAACCGCAGCATCTTCAACCGCAGCGTCTTCTCCGTCGTCATCTTCTCCGTCGTCATCTTCAGCCGCTGTAATCGCCCACTCAGGATATGGCTGATCCCCTCGCATCGCATTCCAAAGCACACGATTCAGCAAATCCTCGGGGGCCTTGTCGACTTCCGCGAAATTGATCAATGCAGATTTTTCGGCAAACCTCCGTCGAATCGGGTCGGCAATTGCCGTCGGCGATGGGTTCATTTGATCGAGAGGGATGTTGATCGGCACCGACGTATACGGAGTGAACTTGGGGATGTCATTAAAGCAATCGAACATGGGTGACGCCCCGGCATCGTACTGATTCATGGGTGGCAAACCTAGAATCTGTTCGATGGTTCGCAAAATGCTATTCGTGTTGTAACGTGTACTGACGGTTTGCTCGCGCTTTGAATATGGGCTAATGCAGTAGGCTGTCGTCCTGTAACCGCTGACGTGGTCCCAGCCAGCTTGCGGATCATCTTCGATTGAGAAGATAGCCATCTTTTGCCAGAACTTGGAGTGGCTCAGTCCCTCTACAATTCTAGCAAAAGCGAGATCGTTATCGGCCATGCAGGATGCTGGGGTTGGGGACTTAGGCGACGTGCCGCTTGTGTGATCATTAGGTAGGCAGATGATCGTTAGGCTGGGGTACGTGCCTTTTTGTTCGAATTCGACGAGCTCTTTCAAGATGAAGTCCGCTCGGGATTGATCCGGGACCTCCATGGCCCAACCAACATATTCTTTGGGGGAATAGGGTCGAATGCTTTCGATTGCAGGTTCACTTTCAAAGATAACCTCATCGGCTCCTTTCCAAGTTCGAAAACAGGACAGGTAGTCTGGTTTCCCGGCTTTCGTCGCATCGCGATAGCGAACTTTTGGAGCCATGAATTCGCCATAATTTCGAATCGATTTGCGATGAAGTACCGCGTTGTCCCAAAGGAAACCAGCCGGCGAATAGGCTAGTGCGTCCGACTCGTCTTCCCCCATTCCGTCCGGGTAGCTTCGCGGGAAACCTGCAAAGCTCTTTTCGAGATATGCGGTAGAAAGAGCAGTAGTGCTCCATTGGTGGCCATCAGCACTCAATATGCCACAGCAATAGGTGTTGTCGAGCAGAACAAATTGCTCAGCAAGTCGGTGATGATTCGGAGTGACATCACGGCCAAAGATGCATAGTCCAGGATCGCCATTGCCTCGCTTAATATCGCCAAGAACTTGGTCGTAGGTGCGATTCTCTTTAATGATGTAGACGACGTGTTCGATTACGCTCGGTTCGCCGATGCGCTGTGGAATAGGTCGTGCAGGCTGACTATCGCGTGGAGGCAAAGAGGCATCGCGAATCGCACTGCGGCGCATGTTCTTTGAAACTTGCTCGGACAAAACAGCTAGTTGTTCCGCGTTTGGAACTGGAACAATACTGATCGAACCATTGTGTTGATGCGAATTGAAACCTTCGCTCTTTTCTTTTTTCGAGGGCTTAATTGGAAGCCCTTTGAGATTGGCCGCGTTGATTTCATTGCGAACAGAATCGAACGCGAGTGCTCCTGGATACCATCCGACCGGAATGAGTCCTTTTAACAAGGTGTCCCCTTTTTCCGCTGGATCAAAGGAAAAAACGGCAATCGCGTTTTGAGAACCATTTGCGACGTAGAGTGTGTTGCCCTCGCCATTGAAAGCAAGTGCATTGGGCGCGGCACCGTAGAGGTCGGACTGTTTTGCGTTGACCCAAACGGTCTCAACGACTTTACCAGTTTCGGTGGACAGGATGGAGAGCGAGTCGCTATTCGTGTTGGCGCAGACGATGTACCTGCCGTCAGGAGAAAGCCCCAAGTCACTTGGGCTAAGCCCTACCATGATGGTTTCGGTTGCTCCAGAGGTCAAATCGACAATCGATACCGTGCCTTCGTTTGCGATGTGCCTAACTGGATCAACTCGGACAGTCGTTCCTCGGCCGGCTGGGCCAGTCAAGTCGCCTTCGTCTGGAATTCGCCCGCCCCAATTGCTAACGTAGGCTTTGTTCTTGTGGACAACGACGTCATACGGAGCAACTCCGACGGGGAGTCTTCGAACGACCTTGCTATCGGCCAAATTGATTTCGATCAGTGAGTTGGAAAGGTTTCCACAAACAAAGAGTCTATTGTCGGATTCGTCGATAGCTAATCCGCTCGGTATTTCTTGTGCACGCCGCGGAGCCTTGGCATCGGGTAGCGGAATGGTATGCGAAGCAGCATGCTTGCCGTCCATATCCACCGTGAAGACACTTATCGAACCCCCTACATTGCTCAAGTAGACATGTTTGCCATCGTTGCTGTACAGGAGGCCGGTATAGCTGACTAAAGCCGTTGGGTCTGGTTTTAGGATATTGGGAGATGCGATCTCGGATTTGGAAGTCTGGTCTTTGGTAGGGAAATCGACTGACTGCGACACCTGGTGGTTGCTTGGATTGATCACGACAAGCTTATTCGTCTTACCTGACGTGATGAGTGATTTTCCGTCTGGCGACAGGACCAGAACCTGTGGTCGCATTCCAGCCAATTCAATTCGTTGTCCAGCAGGTGTAACGACTGCAACCGGGGTTTCGATCGGTGTCACGCTGGAGAGACCCCTGTCTTGCGATAAGATGATTGGCGTCCCAACGAAGCTCAAGGTGAATAAAAGCCAAGTGAGCGAAAGATAATTCAAGGTTGTGGTCATGCTTTTTTCTGAGAGTTGGGCTGCAGTTTGGATCGGAGCGATTGGTGCAACGTGATTGAATGCTGTAACCATCGACCGGCCTTTTATACAATACATTCTATCTGTTTTGTGGTGGACGAACTCGCATTGCAAACGCTTTAAGGCGACGTGAACCAAAATAAACATCATGCCGGTTGCGTTGACTTGGTGGAGACCGCAAGTTGGTAGGGTATCTCCCTATATCGAGCATACCTTCTGTCGTGCGACTTTTGCGACATCTGGCAAGGGGTAGCGGGCTAGATATTTGATTAATTTTCTTGACTTTGGTCGCTGATTGCCAATAATCACTCATCAATGGGAATTTTGGATGAATTTTTGCGAGTGTATCGTTCGCATAACGTAGTTAACGATACGGCGTTTCGATATGCGACGTTGAATTAGAGATACCGACGACACTTGAAAAATTCGAGAAGCAGTGCAGTTATTCCCCAATTGAAAATGGCGAGTGTTTGGCGTCACTTGCATGATGAATACACAATTTGGAGGGCCTTAATTTAATGAGCAATCTTTGTAAGAATGTTTTTGAAGCGATTTTAAAATATGGACACGATGAGGATTTCGATCCCGTTGTTGACTTGAAGTTTCTACCAACGGATGCTCCTGCTGGCTCGCAAGAAAAGATTGAAGTTTTGCGAAAGCGAGTCGAGCTCGGGCAACCTCTTTGGCACAACGATGACCGAGTGGATTACAGCGGTTTGACTGGGGCAATTCGCCCGCGCGAGTAATTTTGACGGGCGTCCGCAAACTTTTTAAAATCGTTAGAGGCTCGGGGGCTCCCCCGAGCCTTTTTCCTTTGTGGGGCGTTTGAAAAACACTGCGCAGTTCAATGCTCGTTTAGCATCGCACGTATTAGGCCTGACCTCGATCGAGGTTCGTTCGGGCGCAAGCAGCGTCAGCCATGAAACGCTGCGAATCGGTGGTTTGCCGTGTCCTTTAGGCCAACGAATGTGCTAATATAGGCGTATAGACGTAGCCGATGCAGTCACGCGCGGCGAGCGACATCCAATGGGGTATGCATACATGAGCGAGCCAAGCCCAACCGATCAACTGGTTAACGAAACCTACGAACATATGCGGCGTCTGGCAGCAAGTTATTTGCAATCGGAGTCGGCAACGGTTTCACTCTCGCCAACGGTGCTGGTTCATGAAGCCTACGTAAAGCTCTCCAAGCAGGTATCCGACAATTACCAAAATCGAGGGCATTTCTTGGCGATCGCGGCGACGATGATGCGACGGATTCTTGTCGACCATGCACGTGCACGCAATCGAATCAAACGTGGCGGCGAGCGGGTTCGGGTCGTCTTTGACGAGGACGCGACGATAGCTCCATCGCGGGACAATGACGTGTTAGCGCTCGATGAAGTTCTCGAAGAACTCCAGCTGATGGATCCGAGGCAAGCTAGAATTGTGGAAATGCGTTTTTTCGGAGGAATGACGGTTCCCGAAGTTGCTGACGTTTTAGCGTTGTCGACGCGAACGATCGAGAACGAATGGAAAATGTGTCGTGCATGGCTTCGCAAAAGGTTGGAGGCAGACGCCCCACTTTGACACCTGAGCAGTACTCTCTCGCAAAAGAGCTATTTATCGATTTGGTGAACAAGTCGTTGCGGGATCGAGAGTCCCGACTATCGGCCCTCAGTTCGTCCAACCCAGAGGTTGTTCAAGAAGTTCGGGGACTGCTTGCGAAGCATTTTAGTCGAACGATCATGGTGCCTACCGGCAAGATATCGAAGACAACGGTGCAGAGCCGCTCAATTTCCACATTGGGACTTCAGAGGATCGGCTACAATCTAGTCGGAGGCGTTTTGCCTCTTGCTTCGGCATTGGGTGCGGCATTGTTTCTGATCGGTGTGGGTTGGTATTTGCAATCGGAGTTGATTCGTCGATCGCGTGCCGAATATGCCTCGGTATTGTCATCTTTGGCTGAACAGAAAAGCACGCTTGTATTACAGTGGGCACGTGGACACGAACTTCGCGTACAGGATTGGGGCCGCCAAAGAGAAGTGAAATTGTTGGTGAAAAGCCTTGATGAGAAAATTCAGTCGCCGACTCTGAATGAGAGGGAACGCGCTGACATACTTGGTTCTGCGGAGGAACAGCTCAAAGTAAAGTGCGTATTCGAGAATCAGGGGGCGGGGCCAATCAAATTTGAGACCGACAACAGAAATGAGAGCGTAGCTGACCACGAACGAACAAAGCTCAAGTACGCAATATGGAATCGTTCGTCCATCTTGCTTGCGGACTGGCAGTTCACTAATGCAAATGTTGGTTTAGGTAGCTTCACATCTTTTGTTGGTTCGACCATTCTAAAAAGAATTTTTGACAGAGGCGCTTCGTCGGTTGAGCTGCCAAGACCGACGGCGGAAGCGATCTCGGAAAATTATCCAATGGAAACGGAAGAACAGTACGCAATGTTCTTGGTTCCGATCTTTTCGCCGGACGACAGTTCAGTTGTTATTGGCGCGATGATGGTCCGAAGTCCCATGTTTTTAGACGAACTGGAGGAATTGCTGTCGAAATCTGTTTTGCGAGAAAGCAACGCCTATTTGTTGGACGACCGTGGTGCCATTGCAACCAAAGCGAAAGACATGCAGAGATTGCTGAAATTGCCCGCTTATTCTTCGCTCAAGAAGGTGCGTGGAGTGCCGATTATCGAATCGCGAGATCCGGGTGGAAGCGTTCTCTCAGGCTATGTGCCGGCGGAACACTTTAGCGATTGGTCCTGGACTAAGCCTGGGAAGACGATTTCTCAACCTCGGAGCGGATACGACGTTAATGGCTACCGTGATTACCGAGGACGTGAGGTCGTTGGAGCTTGGCACTGGATCGATTCATTGAATCGACTTTTGGTATTGGAAATACCGAAAGAGGAAGCCTTTAAGAATCATATTTTTATCGATCGCGCTTTCCGTATTTTGTATGGTGTTCCCCTTCTTATATCGATGGTAATCGGTGCTTTGTCATTGCGCAAAGCATTTCGCGGTGTCGATTTGGCTAACAGATCGCTGGGGTCGTATGTCCTGCGGGATAAAATTGGCGAGGGGGGGCTTGGGATTGTATATCGGGCAGAGCACAAACTGCTAGGAAGAGAGGCTGCCATCAAATTAATCAAAGAGCCGATGGTTAGTTCGGCAACATTGAAAAGGTTTGAACGCGAGGTGAGGATGGCATCCAAATTAAGCCATCCCAATACGGTAAGTATTTACGATTTCGGGATGTCCAAAGATGGACTTTTGTTTTGTGCGATGGAATTGGTCAAAGGGGTTAATCTTTCTCATTTCATCTCCTATGATCCGACGATTTCCATTGATAGATGCCTTTGGATATTGAGGCAAACTTGCGGCGCAATTGAAGAAGCACATGAGATCGGCTTGATCCACCGTGACATCAAGCCACAGAACATCATGATTTGCCGAAAGGGGCAACTCATGGATTTAGTCAAGGTCGTTGATTTCGGATTGGCAAAGACGATGGCTGACAATGTCGCCAGAGATGTGACTGCGACGCGAGTGCTAATCGGTACTCCCGGCTTCATTGCACCAGAGCGATTGGAGACACCGTGGATCGCTGACCCTCGGATCGATATCTTCGCATTTGGAGTACTTGGCGTTTACTTATTGACGGGAAAAGTCCCAATCTTAGGAGTAACGCATGATTCCTTGATTAGTCTTTTGAGCCTCGGAAGATTTTCGGACCTTTGCAGCGACGTGAAGTTCGACGCGTTCAATCGACTACTGGCACAATGTATCGCTCCAGACGCAAATGATAGGCCGCGGTCGATGAGCGATGTCGGGAGTAAGCTCAGCGAAATTGCTTCGCGATTCCCATGGAGCGAAGAGTTGGCAGAAAAATGGTGGGAGGACAACGAACGAGATCTTATTGCAGACGCCAGGACCAAGGATGCTTCAGCTAAGTAGCTGATTCTCGGAATCTTTCAAGCAATGCGCTCGCTTCTTACGCACTTCCCGAAATGCCCCGCACCAAACGATCGCGGCTTAGGCATCGAGGAATGCCGTTGTTTAACTTAACCAACGATGAAGCATGCGGCTGAGGACCGCTGGCCTCTTGCAAACTTACGATTGTTTCGTGCAGCCGATTCTTTCAGGCTTTGCGGCGAGCCTGCAGCTCTGCTTCTACCGAAGTACTTCTTGAATCG
>JAYVPJ010000172.1:0-3991 GCA_043757445.1 Pirellula sp.
TGTGCGGAAGTGGCTCTCGCGAGGGGGAAGCGCGAATCGGGTCAGGACTTAAGTGGAGCAGCCATAAGTGTCGTACTCTTGTGCGAGGGCCTCTTCCGCACAAATGATTTGCAGCATAACCCGCTAGGTAGGCCTTGGTGCGTTGAGACTGTGTTGCTCTCAACCAACGTCATTTCGCCTAGGTATTCCCAACCTTGCCATTCTCGGGCTAGGGGCCCAAGCGACGGGTAAGATTCCCTGCTGACTCAAAGACTAGATGACCAACGATTCGATCCAGAGATTCTTTCGCAGCGAAATTGCTTCGATGGTCCCTTACTCCCCTGGCGAGCAGCCCCAAACGGGTAAGGTGATCAAGCTCAATACAAACGAGAATCCGTATCCGCCGTCTCCTCGAGTCGTTGAAGCGATCCATCAAGCAACTTGCAGACTGGAACGTTATCCAGATCCACTCGGGACAGCCTTTAGACGTGCAGCCGGTGACGTACTAGGAGTAGACCCAGAGATGATTCTCTGCGGTAATGGCAGCGATGATTGCTTGACTGTCTTAACCAGGGCTTTCGTCGGTGACGGTCAAAAACTAAGGTTGCCGTTCCCAAGCTATATCCTGTACCGCACACTTGCCGAGTTGCAGTCGGCTCGGTTTGAAGAAATTCCGTTCGACAAGGACTTTGGTTTATCAGCAGGCTTCTTTGCCAAAGACCAGTCGTTGAAATTGATTTACTTGCCGAATCCAAATAGTCCTAGCGGTACGATCATTGATCATGCAACGATTTTGCGACTGGCTGATTGCGTAGATTGCCCTGTCGTGATCGATGAAGCCTATGTGGACTTTGCGCCCGCAAACTGCCTTGCATTGATTGAGCAAAACCCCAAGATCATCGTATCGCGGACACTCAGCAAATCCTACGCGCTGGCCGGTTTACGATTTGGGTTTTTGGTAGCGCATTCCGAGATTGTTCAGACGTTGCGCAAGGTCAAGGACTCGTACAATACAGACCTACTTTCGCTGGCTGGCGCAACGGCCGCGATAGCCGATCAAGCCTGGTTGAAAGATAATGTTTCAAGGATCATTGCGACACGAACTCGGATGGTAGTGTCCATGAAGAAACTCGGATTCGGGGTGACTGAATCGCATGCCAATTTCTTATGGTGTACGCGAAAGGATCGACCCCTGAAGCCGCTCTACGAACAGCTCAAAAAAAATGGAATTCTAGTCCGTTACATGGACTACGCAGGCTGGGGTGACGGGCTGCGAATAACAGTGGGTAGCGACGAGCAAATCGATGCCATGCTAGTCGTCCTGACTGACCTGCTCGCGAACTAGTGTGGCGCGGCAGCCTCCGCCTGGGCTGTTCGACAAATAGCAGTTTACGAAAAATGCGTTGTTGCGAGTTTTGTTCCGTTCTGCGATCCGATCTTTCAGGTTGGTCGGGCTGGCCGTTCAGGTTGGTCGGGGGCTTGTCCCCCACCAACCTTGTTTTGGCGTGCTAACGGCCGGCACTCGCGAATCGAACCGTTCCCCTCGGCTTTGCCCGCCGGAGGCGAGCAAAGCCGAGGGGAACGGAAGTTGGGACGCCCATCATAGAACGCCAAAACGCATCCGTCGGGGGCAAGCCTATCCACTTTAGAACAGTTCTTTGATCTCTCGATATCCGAAATCCACCAGTGGAAAAGGTCGACCGGCTGGGCCTGGCAAATGGCTCTCGAGATTGAGTCCTAGCGAATGGAAAATCGTGGCCACCACTTCAGGCGGTTCGGTAGGACGTTCGACTGGTACCGCTCCAATCGGATCGCTCGCTCCAACGACTCGTCCCCCTTGGACTCCGCCACCGGCGAAGTAAACCGTGAAACATTGTGGCCAGTGGTCTCGGCCACCGGCCGGATTTACTTTCGGAGTACGACCAAACTCGGCCAAGTTGCAAACCAAGGTGTCATCGAGCATGCCACGTTGATGAAGATCCTCGATCAACGCCGAGTAGCCTTGATCGTACATTGGGGCGACTACGTTCTTCATGCCCTCGATGGATGTAAACGGCTTGCTGCCATGAATGTCCCAACTGATTTCATCGAATACCGTTAAAAACGTATTGATGGTTACGAAGCGAACGCCGGCCTCAACCAAGCGGCGAGACAGAAGGCAACATTGACCAAATCGATGCATGCCATAGCGTTCTCTAACGGACATCGGCTCTTGATTGAGATCAAACGCATTTCGTGCGTCGGGACTTGTCATAAGTCGATAAGCGGATTGAAAATTGTCGTCCATCAACTTCGCTGATTCGCTGGATTCAAAGTTGCGTACAGTGTTGTCGACAACATCGCGCATTCTGCGACGACGATCGATTCGAGCGACGCCGATACTATCCGGCGGGAGCAAATCCGGCACCTTGAAATCTTTTTGCGAAGGGTCGGCCATTAATGCGAAAGGGTCTTGAGCTTTACCTAAGAAACCGCCAGCTTGTCCGTTCGGTAGATTGCCACCACCGCGGCCCATCGTCTCTGGTAATACCACATGTGGTGGTAAATCGGTGCGACGCCCCAGCAAGTAACTAGCCACGGAGCCGACATGCGGAGTATTGACACCGCCGGCAAACTGCCGACCGGTTTGCATGATTTGCCAACCCGCATCGTGAACAGCCGCTCCGCGATGAAAACAAGATCGCACGAGCGAAAACTTGTCCGCAATCTTCGCATGGAGGGGAAGGATTTCGGAAATCTGTATGCCGCTTGCGTTAGTTGCGATCGGTTTGAATGGACCTCGCACCTCTGCCGGAGCATCGGGCTTCATGTCGAAGGTATCAATTTGACTAGGCGCGCCCAGATTAAAGATCATGATGGCCGAGCGCTTGCTTTTGCTGGGATCGACTTTTCCAGCGTCCATGGCCGCAAGATACTGTGGTAGTCCTAGACCGATCGCTCCTAATGCCCCGGCCTGCAAAAAGTCGCGACGCGTCACTCCATTACAAGTCTGCGAAGACCCTTTTCCAATAAAGGATAGCATCGTATCAATATGCTCCATTAAGCGGTTGTTTCGACTAGGCAGAATCCTATTATAGCACGACGTGTAAGATTGCGAGCCCTGTACTGGAGCAAGCAAAGCTAAACCTCGTTTAACCCCGAGCCGCAGGCGATGGCCGTACGTCGACGCAGTCAAGCGGGACCGAGCTGGCGTGGTACAGCCGTCGCCTATGGCTCAGGGTTAAACGGGGTTACCTACATTTCTACTAACTGCCGAAGGATCCGAATGGTGAACAGATTGGCAATCGAGCCATTGAGATAGATTGGGTCTTTGTCGTTTGGGAAAAAACGCGGTGGGATTTCCAAAAGGGATTACCCAGCCATATAAGCGCACTTCAGAAGGAGAAGTCGCTTGAGCCGGTTGCAGAACTGCATGTTTACACGGGTGGGCTGGTTGATTGGAAACAAATTCAAGTCCCTGACGGCATGGAAGTGTTCGACCATCGGATGGAGGCGCACGGTTTTTCGATCTCCGGATAAACGCAAAGGGGTCAGGTCTCTTTTGCGATAAATAGACCTGCCCCCTTTTTTTGGGCCCGAGGCGGATGGGAAAGCAGCGGCAAAAGCGGTATTGCTGACACGAAGAAAGGCGCTGTGCACCAGAACATGAATCGAGTGGGTCGAGGTAGGTCTTGCACTCTCATGGCGTCATGTTTTCCCGGTCCCGATAATCGAATAGCAAACTATCCTAACTCTAGCACCATTTCATTGAGCACGAGTACGATTTTGCAACGCTAATACCGGCGATCAGCGAGAAGTGTCTAGATTTTGCTTATTTTTTCTCGGGGCTCGAGCGTTGATTGCTAGTCGCTCTACGCCTGCAAGATCGGCCCAAGTCCGTGAGCGAGCGTCGGCAGCCCCTAGCGATTAGCCCCAGAAGAGTTGAGGGCCGTGATCGAAGCCAATCCATCTATCGTTAGGAAGCGAGTAGGGCCAATTTTTGCCTGCGAGCCTGGCCAAGAACCAACCCTGC
>JAYVPJ010000173.1:0-110484 GCA_043757445.1 Pirellula sp.
ATCTTGTTAAAGATCCTATGCAGCAAGGATCTTTAACAAGATCCACTACCCACAAAACCGAAGCAGTCGAGGCACGAGGCCGCTGGGGTCTCTCGGGACAATTAGTTTGCAATAGAACCCAGCTTGCGTTGCGTTACTCGACTTGGTTGCGACCGGTCTTCTTCGAACATCATGATCCGAAGTTTCTCACCATTGCAGTCGAGAACGAGGTCGCGAATGATCGTTGCATTAGAAAGGTGGACATCGAAATCTTGGCCTGTAGTAACCGAAGGGATGGACAGAAACGATGGGCACGGGACCTGGCCTTTGATGTTTCCGCCGATCATGTTTGTCAATTCAGCAAACGCATCGCGAAGGTCGTCTTCCAACAAATTGGCGAGGCTCTCGTCAAAGAGTCGGCTCGCAACGGTGCGGGCAAACTCCACCGAGCTTTGAATTACCACTGCTCCTTGCCATTCGCCGCTGATTTGAATGCAACCGGTAACTTGATCTAATCGCTTTACAATGGGCGTCGGCCCAACTGGATTCGCTTCGATTTCAAGCATCGTCGAAAGGATGTTTTGTGCAATCGTGAAAATGTCGTCTTCTAAAATCATGTTAGTTCTCAGTAATTCGGATTGTTTATTCGAGTCATGTGGTGGCAATGCTTACATGTAGCGTGCAATATGAATCACTGCTTGCAAGCTAAACACGGCACGTAGTACGTAAGCTGTTGACAGGCTGGATGCCTATCCCACTCTATCCAGGACGGTAACAGGTAGTTTTCCCGACGGGTGACCGTTGGAATTTTGTATCAAGGTTCATGGTGGTCTCAGCTCCCCCAAGAAAGAGGCATCCATCCGGACGCAAAATACGATGCGCTTTGTTAAGGATGGCGGTCTTCGTTTCTGGCGAAAAATAAATAAGTACGTTTCGAAGGAATACGATGTCCATTGTCGGAAGGCATGCAGGCCAGCTCTCAATCAGGTTGACTTCACGAAATTCAATCGATTTGCGAACGTCTTCCTTGATCTGCCATTGGAGCCCACTCTTAGTAAAGTACTTGAGCAGCATAGGCATGGGTAACCCGCGGTTGACTTCGGTTTGATTGAAGATACCCTCTTGAGCCTTCTTGAGAATGGCCGTTGAGAGATCGGTGGCAATCAATCTGACTTTCCATCCGGCAATCGCAGGAAAGCTCTCACGGAGGAGCATGGCAATGCTGTAGACTTCCTGTCCGCTCGAGCATGCGTTCGACCAAATGTTAAGCGTTCGCTCTTTGGCTCGCTTTTCCATCAGCTCAGGAATGATGACTGTTTTTAGGGCCTCGAACGGTTGTAGATCCCGAAAAAAGCTCGACTCGTTCGTCGTCATCGCATCGATGACTTGCCGTGACAGTTCTCGACTACCCGGTTTCTTGAGAGCCGCAACGAGTTCGTCCAACGAAGATAAACCATTGTCGCGTGCGACTGGATTCAATCTTGACTCGACCAAATAGGCTTTACTTGGTTCCAAAACGATGGCTGATTTCTCGCGAACAAAGTTGCACAGGAAATCAAAAGTGCCTGTGTTGACACTTGGGGATGCGACGCTCATCTTAGGTACCTACCCTTTCCAACGTTCGGACGGTCCTGCCCGATTGACATTGCAAAAGAATCTCGTCCGCGATGCGTTGAATCGGAACAATTTGATGAGCATATCCTGCGTCCGCTACAGCACCAGGCATTCCCCAAACAACAGACGTCGCTTCGTCTTGCACGACCACCCGTCCACCCGCTTGACGAATGACGCCACAACCGCGAGCGCCGTCTTGGCCCATGCCAGTCATAACGACGGAAAGGACATTTGGTCCAAATAATTCAGCGACCGAACGAAATAGAACATCTACTGCAGGTCGACACGAGTTCTCAGGTATCTCCTGGTTCAGTACAGCTTTGAGTTGCGTTGCTTGACGACGAACGGTCATGTGGAAATTGCCTGGTGCAACCCAAGCTCCACCTGGAGTTAATAGGTCGCCATCAGCAGCTTCGTGAACATGAATCGCCGATAACTGGTTCAGTCGTACGGCAAGATGCGATGTAAAAACTGGGGGCATGTGCTGAACGATAAGAATTGGGACCGGGAAATCTGCCGGGATCCTTGGAAGTACGGTCGATAGTGCATTGGGTCCGCCCGTGGATGTGCCTATGACGACAATATCAATGCGGCTTGGCTTGGTGCCGACGCACGAGTTTTGAGATACGAATCCCTTTGCTTGGCCAAGCAAATTGTTCTGACCGTTCGTAGCTGCGTTTACTGGCGTCGACCATTTGCAAAACTGTTTTATTTTGGGGATCAATTCGCTCTGAACGCTTTGGATCGCGGCATTGACACTGCCAACGTTGGCAGGTTTGGTAACATAATCGTTCGCGCCTTTGGCAAGCGCATCGAGTGTGGACTCGGCTCCGCGTTGCGTCAGAGTGCTAAACATGATCACTGGCAACTTCGGATATAGCTTGCGAAGCTCCACCAGTGTCGTCAAGCCATCCATCTCGGGCATTTCCATGTCCAAGGTTATGATATCGGGATTGAGCTGAGGGATCTTGGAAAGCGCGATCTTGCCGTTTGCCGCAATACCAGCGATTTCGATAGCCGGATCGGCGGACAAAGCATCAGACAATAGGCGACGGATCACCGTTGAGTCATCTACGATCAAGACGCGGATCTTGCGCATGATGGACTAAGCTCCGATTCCGAGTAATTGAAGCTTTTCAAGGATGATGGTTTTGTCGAAAGGCTTCATCACATACTCGTTGACGCCAGCCACAAACGCTTGCGCCATCTTTTCCATTTCGGTTTCGGTAGTCACCATCATGATTGGCATATCGCTGTAAGCCGGAATAGCACGTGCGGCCTTGATGAACTCGAGACCATTCATTTCGGGCATATTCCAATCGACCAGAACAATGTCCTGCGGACCATGCGCTTCCAGTTGTGCTAGTCCCTCAAAACCGTGTCCAGCTTCGATGACTTCGTAACCTAATTCTTTCATGATGTTTCCGATGATCCGACGTACGGCTCGGGAATCGTCGATGACTAACGCTCGCATGGGAATGTCTCTGTGTTAAGAACCTAAGTTTGCTATGTTTAGTTCCGCCGGCTTTGCCTGCAGAATTTTCTACTTTTTAGATGGTCTAAGCACTCGTTTTAAAATATTTTGGCCTAACATGTGGCCGACGTCGCTCTGCGACTCGGCAAGGCAGTGTCGCAGAGCGACACTGCCACAGGGCTGACTATACGTTTTGATAACTTCCGAACGTCGTGCTGTTGCTAGGCAACACAGCAGGTCGTTTCAGCGGTGCATGGCTTTCCAACGTATTCTGTTGATACTTGAATTGCCCAACTAACTGTTGCAGTTCGGCTGCCATGCGGCTCAATTCACTTGCTGCTTGTTGGGTGTTGTTGGCACCTTGAGTCGTGCTTTGAGCGGCGGTCGCAACAGCCGTAATGTTTTGAGCGATCTCGCCGGAACCCTTCGAGGCTTCGCCCACGTTACGTCCCATTTCGTTGGCGGTCGCGGTTTGCTCCTCAACAGCACTTGCGATCGTATTAGAAATGTCGTTAATCTGATTGATTACGTCGCTGATCTGGCGGATTGCTTCGACGGCCCCTTTTGTATCCGATTGGATGGTTTCAATCTTTTGGCTGATGTCTTCGGTTGCTTTGGCGGTTTCCTTGGCAAGTTCCTTCACTTCGTTCGCAACCACGGCGAAGCCTTTGCCAGCTTCACCAGCCCGGGCTGGCTTCGATCGTTGCGTTCAGAGCGAGTAGGTTAGTCTGTTCCGCGATCGAGGTGATCACCTTCACGACTTTACCAATCTCGATGCTGCTTTCGCCAAGCTTAGCGATCGTATTGTTCGTGTTGTTGGCAACGGTAACGGCTTGTTGCGAAACGCGAGCCGCTTCCGAGGCGTTCTTGGCGATTTCACGGATCGCCATGTTCATTTCGTCAACGCCAGTTGCAACGGTTTGTACGTTGGCACTGACTTGTTCTGACGCTGCGGATACCACGTTAGCTTGCGAGGAAGTCTCGTCGGCGTTGGTGCTCATTTCAGCACTCACAGCGGACAATTCTTCCGACGCACCAGCCAAAGCCGTTGCGTTGTCACCGATGGAGGAGATACTACCTCGAAGATCCGTGAAGAATCGATTCAAACCTTCTCCAAGCTGACCAATTGGATCAGTTCCGGAAACAGTGATCGGCTGAGTCAAATCGCCCTTGGCAGCCGCATTGACGACTTCAAGGATCATGCCAACTTTGGTCTTCAGATCATCGCGAGCGTAAGCAGCAGCCGTGACTTCAGTTGCGTACTTGACGACCTTGACAGGATTGCCGTTTATGTCATTGATCGGGCTGTAGGCCGCTTGTAGGAATATTTCTTTTCCACCTTTTCCAATTCGTTTGAATTCTGCGATGCGCGTCTCACCCCGATTAAGGCTTGCCCAAAAATCAGCATAATCTGCGGTTTTCTGGTCCTTTTCGCTCACAAACATTCTATGATGGCGACCCTTGATTTCTTCCCAAGAATACCCAACCGTGTCTAGGAAGTTTGCGTTTGCCTTGGTAATCGTTCCATCTAAATTGAACTCAATTACGGCTTGCGCTTTGCCCACGGAAACCAATTGATTTTCGCAGTCTGCAATGCGTGTAAGCTCGTCTGTGACATCAATCGCAAACTCAACTACCTTGGTTGGTTTCCCAGCATGGTCCAAAATTGGATTGTATGAAGCACGAAGCCATAATTGACGACCATCTTTCGAGATTCGTTTGATTTCCCCGGCTTGTACTTCACCCCGATTGAGGTTCTCCCAGAATGCCTTATACGCAGGTGTATGCCGGTCTTTATCCTGAACAAACATTGAATGGTGCTTACCCTGAATTTCGCCATGTGAATAACCTAGCACCGTAAGGAAATTTGCATTCGCTTTACGAATGGTTCCGTCCATGCTGAACTCAATAATTGCTTGTGTTCTATCGATGGACGCGAGCCTTCCAGCGTTGTCCAACAATATGTCCTCTGTCTTCGAGATCGAACGGATCAAGGCAAACGAAATCCCGAGCACAACGCTGATCGCACCAAGGCCGATAAAGAGCAACGTCCAAATCCCACTGGAAGCCACATCCTCACCAGCTTTTTGATCGG
The DNA here is from genome assembly GCA_043757445.1 of Pirellula sp. Taxonomy (GTDB): domain Bacteria; phylum Planctomycetota; class Planctomycetia; order Pirellulales; family Pirellulaceae; genus JBKCUI01. Next base: position 5,163 of record JAYVPJ010000173.1, read on the forward strand.
CATTCATTTTGATTGTTACCATGTCAACCAATTCACCGATGGGCTTTTTGTGTGCGAAGAAGAGGCCCTCTAGTTTGCTGCTAACCGCATCGTTCGCGGCAGCATCGTTCTTGTATATCGCAGGAATCAGTTCTCGATCGACAGTTGCGAAAATATCGTCAGCCGTGTGCTTGACGTCGCCGAGAATCTTCGACTTCAGTTCGCCCGTTGGAAGCTTCTCTGTCCAGGCGGTCATACTCGTTTCGTAGGACTTCTTGAATTCGCGATAGGTCTGGATCGCCTTAGCACGCTCGTCGGCGTCATCGCAGTCTTGCATCAAGTGCGTGCTCAGATAGCTTTCGACCACGTACAAGAGTGGTGGTAGAATATCGGCCAGAAGGTCTTTGTCTGTGACAACTGCGTTGTACTTTTCCCCGCCGATCCGAACCTCTTGGATGGTCGTGTAGGTGGAAGCACCAAAGGTTAGAAATCCGACCAGAAAAACAGCGGCCAAGCATACGACTTTGGCCTTCATACTAAGACTGAACAGTTTGGACATTGCGAGTACCTTGGGTTGAGAAAAAACAGTGTAGCGATGGGTTTAGGATTGTTCGATCAATTACTGTCGTAGTGGACAAGGCAACGCGTCCTACACGCTTAGGACTCGTTACCTCGTCCACTACAACTTCGGACACTTATTTATCGAACGAGCCTTACGTTAAAAAGATGCGTCAATCAGCGACCAGTTGTACAGCTGCGTCGCAGTGAAGCAGAAGCAACAAACGGCCGTCGAGTTTATACGCACCTTGGACTAACTCACGTGCCGGTCCTTGAAGGGTATCGGGGGGAGTTTCAAAGTTGTCAGCATCGACTTCGATGACGTCGCCAATTTGATCGACGAGTAGACTGACGGCACCGTCATCGCTCCGGACAACAACGTTCATGGGTAGTTTATCAGCAGGACGCGGCGTGAGGCCTAATCGAGTTCGGAGATCGATCGCAGTTACGATTTGACCTCGCAGATTAATTAATCCTCGAACGGCTGGTGGTGCTTTAGGTACTCGCGTCATCTCTTGATAACGAATGACTTCTTGGACCGTCTGGGCGTCGACGCCGAACAGATGGCCATCTAAGTAGAATGTGCAGAGCTGTCTGGATGCGATCATCTCTTATAACGCCTTTCTATACGTTGACTTGGTCTTGAAAAAACGATGGATCGACCATGCGTATGACGGCTGGCAAATCAAGTAGATCGGTAACGTGGCCTTGGATTACGGCAGATTGGATCAAACCTGCTCGATGAGCTGGCCGAGTATTAGTCAACTCGGTCTCGACGATGTCAACGATCTGATCAACGACCAATCCGACGCTTCGACCCGATTCTGAATAAACGACAACGTCCATCAAGCCTGATTCTTGATTCATGGACTCAACGCCGAGCGTGTCGGACAGACGAATGAGCGGAAGGATTTCACCGCGATACTGGACAACTTCTTGATGGTCCGCTCGTTCGACTGTGTCGCAAGCGATCTTCTCTAGTCGTGTTACTTGGCCGATAGGCAATGCGAAGCGACGATCGGGGCCAACGCCTAGGACCAAGAGCGTTTGCATTTGCGATTTGTTGCTGCCATTTCGATCGCTCGATTCCGTCATGGTTCGATCTTGTACACCGGACACGACGTGAGCTGAATGAGCTATCCCCATGACATCCAGGATCAACGCAACGCGCCCGTCGCCCATGATGGTTGTTCCGGAATAGACCGAAACATTTTTGAATTGTTTGCTGAGCGGTTTGACGACAATTTCTTCGGAGTCATTGATGCGATCGACCACCAGTCCAAACTGACGGTCGTCGGCGCGAAGAACGACGATATTGGTGATATCATCGCCTGCTTCTTGACTTTCCTTAGGCATACCCAGCTCATGACGCAAGTAGACCAAGGGCAAAAGACGACCGCGTAGTCGATACACCGGTGCGCCTTGTATCCATTCGATCCCTTTGCGTGTCTGCTCGCCTTCGAGCCGAACCAGTTCCAGCAGATTGACTTGAGGAATCGCGTAACGATCGCTATCACTGGTAACGATCAAGGCCGGAATGATGGCTAGCGTTAACGGAATCTTTATCTTGATTGTGGTGCCTTGGCCGACTTTGCTTTGAAGGTCGACAGTACCACCAATTTTTTCGATGTTGGTTTTGACGACGTCCATTCCAACGCCGCGTCCAGAGACGTTGGACACTTTCTCGGCGGTGGAAAAGCCAGGGAGGAAGATCAAGTTGCCGACATCACGATCGGCCAACTTTGAGGCGCTCTCCTGCGACATGAGTCCGCGTTCAACTGCTTTGGCTTTGATGCGTTCGAGATTTAGCCCTGCACCGTCATCACAGATCTCAATATTGACTTGGCCACCCTCATGATATGCTCGCAGTGTCAAACAGCCTTCCGAGGATTTGCCCTTTTCTTTCCGGACTTCAGGGCGTTCGATTCCGTGATCGACTGTGTTACGAACGAGGTGCGTAAGCGGATCTTTGATCGCTTCGATAATGGTCTTGTCGAGTTCCGTTTCCTTGCCTTCCATTTCGATGCGAACTTCCTTTTCGCAGATCGCAGCCAAGTCTCGAACCAACCTTGGAAATTTGCTCCATACTGTTCCAATGGGTTGCATGCGGGTCTTCATGACTCCTTCCTGCAACTCAGTCGTGATCAGGTTGAGTCGTTGGGTGGCACCATAAAGTGCGTTATCGTTAATAGTAGCGTTGAACTGTAGGATCTGATTGCGAGCTAGTACCAACTCGCCGACGCGGGTCATCAATTTGTCTAGCAATGCAACGTCGACACGAATCGTGCTATCTGCTGCTGAACTTTCGCTGTTACTTGAAGCAGCCACCGACGAGCTGTTGGAGCTGTTCGATTTGTTTTGCGGAATTGCAATTGGCAAAGTTGGGGCGGCGGTCGGCACTGGGTTGGGGATGACGTGAGCCGACTCTTGAGTGTTTGAGCACTTGGCAGTGTGGGCAGCCGGCACTGCATTTGTCCTTTCTCGAGTTACCGCAAGATTCCCCGCTTTCGCCGTCGCCAATTTCGCGGCATGAAGAGATTCGAATTCCGAAACGAGGGATGTGAAAGGATCGTTGCCATCGTTACCCGTTGTTTCGATCGATTTCAAAATCCTTCTTATCGCGTCGATCGATCGAAACATGGATTCGCTAACTTCAGCGTCCATGGCGATATGTCCGCTTCGAACGCTGCCCAATACATTTTCGGTTGCATGCGCGACGCGTTCAAGGGTGGCGTAGGCAAGAAAGCCTGCCGATCCCTTAATCGTATGCATGTTTCTGAATACGCTGTTCAATACGGCTTCCAAATTTGGATCCCGTTCAAGGGTCAATAGGTCGCGTTCAACTTGTTCCAGATTGTCAAAACACTCAACCAAAAACTCGCGCAGGGCTTCATCGGTCAGAGTCTGCGGTACAGGTTGGTACTGAGGACTCGCTGGTTTTGTCGGGGTTGACGCAACCGTGGCTTCTACGTCGGTTTGACCCGACAAGATTCCTTCAAGTGCGGCTAGATGCTCGTTCACATCCACATCGTTGGAAGTCTCAATTTGGTCGATGAGATCCTTGAGGCGATCTGCGGCTTTCAACAGGGTGTTGATAACGACCGAGGTTGGACGCAATTCTTTGTTTCGTAAACGGTTGAGGACTTCTTCGGCGCGGTGAGCAAGACCGCCGAGAGTTTCAAGGCCCATAAAGCCTGCTGCACCTTTGATGGAATGGATCGCGCGGAAGACGGTGTTGACCAATGCAACATCCATGTTGTCGCCTTGGGACTCCAGCGTAAGTAACTGATTTTCGATGTCAGACAGATGCTCCTGTGACTCTACAGCGAATTCCTTCAGCAACTCGGTGTCTTCGAAACTCATACGGTAATCCCACAAGCAAATAGTGAAGCGAATCCAGTCAACAGAATCGGATCAATCCGATTCATCGCTATAGCCGACGCACGAGGACAAGACGGCGTAGGCCTTGCAAATTTTCTGTCGCGGAACTATTACCGCTAAATAGCGCCGTGCAATCAGTATCTTCCGATAATCTTGTTATTTGAGTATTTCGTTAATTATCCTATCGGTGATTTAATCTATGGCATTACGAGGGGAAGAGACTGGGCTGCGCGACAATTAGCAAAGGGCGAAAAATACGTTGATGCGAGTTTTGCTACGTGCGGCGATCTGGCCATTCAGGTTCGTTGGGCTTGCCTTTCAGGTTGGTCAGGTTGGTCAGGTTGGTCGATCTGGCGTTTCAGGTTGGTCGGGGGCTTGTCCCCCACCAACCTTGTTTTGGCGTTCTAACGGCCGGCACACGAGCATCGACCCGTTCACCTCGGCTTTGCCCGCCTCCGGCGAGTAAAGACGAGGGGAAAGGGAGTTGGGACGCCCAATTGTAGAACGCCGAAACGCATCCGTCGGGGCAAGCCCCGTGCGGATGGGCTACTAGCCGTATTGCCTAACTAATGCGTTTCCAGGCAGGAGCCTGAGAACGAACACTCGAAGTCCGCATAACTGTTTCGCCCCCGCGCCGTCGGCGACCGAGCATGTTGCAAAAAATTCTTCGAAATCGTCAATCTCGATTTGACTATTCCAATCTGTAACCAACATTTGACCGTCCAAAAATTCTTACGATTTTGGTTCATGTTTCCCCAAGGCCCCTTAGTTCGCCAAGCAAGAAAACGACGAGACAGATACTATGAAAGTATTAGTAGCAGACGATTCCGGTATCATGCGCAAGATCATTATTCGCTCATTGAATTCGGTTGGGGTAACTGACATTGTAGAAGCAGCCAACGGACAAGAAGCGATTGACAAGTACAAAGAGACTCCGGTAGATCTCATCCTAACGGATTGGAATATGCCGGAAAAAAGCGGACTAGACGTCGTCGTAGAAATTCGTGCCACAGGCTCCAAAGTGCCAATCATCATGGTGACGACAGAAGCTCAAAAGGGCCAAGTCATCGCGGCCATACAAGCTGGGGTAAACGACTACTTAACGAAACCTTTTGAAGCGGATGATTTGCGAGCCAAGCTAGACAAGTTTGTGGCGGTGTAGTTCCATTTCAAAGCACGCTATCGAAACATTTTCGCTTGGTTGTATCAACATGCCTATTCAATCGTTGTTTGCGAACCTAGAAGTATCTGAAAAACGCGCAAGACTGATTCAGCCTTTTGCAAATTGCACGAAGGATGTTTTTTCTATGATGCTCAACTGGGAAACCGACCTCATTGGTGTGTACACAAACGAGGCCTTTGTTTCGCAGTACGATTGCAGTGGATTCATCGGCGTTTCTGGAGCCCTTCAAGGCTCCATCGTTGTAAGCCTCGATCAAGACGTAGCCTTTGCTGCGGCCGAAGCATTCTTTGGATCTCGGCCAACATCGATCAATGCAGAAGTGATCGATATGGTCGGGGAGCTGACGAACATGATTGCGGGCGCCAGTAAAGACAGGCTAGGAATTCCCGGTATTTCGATCGGGCTTCCTACGGTGATTACTGGCAAGGGGCATACCGTTTCGTTTGCGAACAGCGTACACGTCGAGATACTGCAGTTCACTTCGCCGCACGGACCGCTTACAGTTGAGGTGGGCGTACGCGGCTTATAGTTACCTATTGTGCTAAACTGTTATTCATGACAGTTTCTACTTCTCAATTTGGTATATTCGGCTCCTTGCAACTCCCGCTTGGGCTAGGGCTCTTGCGTCTATCTACAGAGGGCCGACCGACGCAGGAGGATTCAATAGGCCTCATGCACGTGGCCTTCGACCAAGGCCTTCGATTGCTCGATACGGCCGATTGCTATTGCCTCGACAACACTGATTTTCATTACGGTGAGAGGCTTGCTAAGCACGCGGTCGACAGTTGGCAGGGACCACGCGACGAAATCAGAATTGTTACGAAAGTCGGATTGGTTCGCCCCGCAGGCAAGTGGATGCCCAATGGAAGTCCAAAACACATCCGACAATCAGTGGACGCAAGCCTTCTAGCGCTCGGCACAGAACAACTATTCTTGTTGCAGCTTCATGCAAAAGATTCGCGTGTACCATTCGAAGAGACCCTCGCCGTATTGGCGGAGCTTCAGAAATCCGGCAAGGTTCAGCACCTTGGACTGTGCAATGTAGGTCCAGCCGAAGTTCGCCAAGCGATCGCGCACTTTCCTGTTGCTTCGGTGCAATGTGAGTTAAGCGTATTGGCTCGCAAGTCCGCAACAGATGGCATGCTCTTGCTCACCCGAGAACTTGGCATTCCTTTTTTGGCCCATCGACCGTTGGGAGGTTATGCCAAAGTCGAGAAGCTCGAGAAGAACCGAGTCCTGGTGCCTTTAGCGCTGCGTCATAGCTCAACTCCCTACGAAATCGCAATAGCGTATGTTTTAAGCGCAGCGAACAACGTGATTCCGTTGGTCGGTGCGACAAAGTATCCCAGTTTGATCTCGTCGATCAAAGCTACTAAGTTAAACTTGGATATTAGCGATAGAACCGCCTTGAGCATCAAATACTCTTTTGAGGCAGACCAGGATGCGGCTGCAGCCATTCAACCGCCGGCGAAACCATCCGACTTACCAATTCTTCTACCAGACCAAGGCCCAGGAGAATCGGCGGAAATAGTTTTGCTCATGGGCATCCAAGGTGCAGGCAAGTCGGAACTGGTGCAGTCGTATGTCGATTTTGGATACGCAAGATTGAATCGCGATTTAATTGGGGGAAAGGTCGATGACTTGATTGGGCATCTACGTGAATTGCTTGATGCAGGACAAAAAAGAGTCGTACTCGACAACACGTATCCGACGCGCATTTCAAGAGCGGCAGTGATTCGTATGGCCCATTCCTTCGGGCTACCCGTTCGTTGCCGTTTTCTTGAAACGTCGATTGACGACGCTCGTATCAATATTGTCCATCGCATTCTCGATCGGTACGAACGATTGCTTGGGCCAGCGGAAATGAAGGAACTTACAAAGCAAGACCCGAATTTACCACCACCGATTGCTTTGCAACGTTGGCAAGATTCCTTGGAACGTCCCCATTGGGACGAGGGCTTTTCGGCGATCGATCGCGTTCCATTTGTGCGGCGAGTACCAAGCGATCACATTCGAAAGGGGTTGCTACTCGATGTGGATGGTACGTTGCGAACCACCCGCAGCGGCGAGATTTATCCAAGGAATGCCGATGATGTGATTTTGTTGCCGAATCGACGCGAGACGTTGTTGCGTTGGATCGACAACGGTTACTCTCTCTATTTTCTGTCGAACCAAAGCGGTATCTCTTCAGGGAAATTGACGCAGCTGGATGCGGAGGGTGCGTTTCAGCGGACCGCTGAGCTATTGGGACTGCCTGTGGTAGAAATAACCTATTGCCCGCATCCGGCCTTTCCTGTGGGTTGTTTTTGTAGAAAGCCATTGCCGGGCTTAGGAGTCTATTTGATTCGCAAATACAAACTGGACATGAAGCATTTGGTGATGGTGGGGGACATGGACAGCGACGCAGGCTTTGCTCGTGGTATCGGAGCTAAGTACTATGACGCAAATCATTTTTTCTAAGAGACGATAGGATTGGGCAGCATCCAACTTTGATTTTGGTTGGAAGCTCGAAACTCCTGCTGATCTACGCTGAAAAAGGTTCGGAGGGAGCCTCGCTCTCCCGCTATTGACTTAAGCGTAGCCACGCTCCGCCAGGACGTGGGAGAACTGCGAGCAGTCACCGCTTCTCCCCACCGTCTAGGCGACGGTGGCTACGGAACGCTCCTTAATGCCACGCCATTAGCAGTAAGCCGTAAATTCTAAACTCTAAACCTCGCCTACTGTTTGTACTTTGCTTTGTATTTTTCATTCAGTTGCGTGTGCTTGCTCGACAAATCAACATGCCTGCCTTGAATGTAAGCCCTCAGTACCTGAGTAGGTGTTTCCAAAATGTTTCCATCGGTAATGATCAGCGTTGCATCCTTGCCGACAGCTAATGAACCAATGCGATCGGATACGCCGAAAATCTCGGCTGGTGACAAAGTAATGGATCGTATCGCTTGGTCCTCCGTCAGTCCGAAGGCGGCTGCAGTGGCTGCGTTGTACGGCAAATTGCGAAGGCCTGATGCGCCAAAGCGACCGTCACTTGCAATCGAAAACGGAATTCCTGCTTCTTGAAGTTGAGCTGGCAATGTATAAGCCGCGTCGTAGGCCGCATCATGTCGACTTGGCAGTCGATACACGCTAGCAATGACGATTGGTACTTTAGCCTCTTTAATCAAGTTTGCACATTGCATTGCATCGGCGCCGCCCATCAAGATCAATTTTAATTGGTATTGTTTAGCAAAGGCGATTGCCGTTTGGATCTGCTTCGTCGAGTTCGCTTGGACCATCATTGGCATTTTGCCTTCGACAACCGGGACCATCGAATCGAGGCGGAGATCGATGGGTTGGTCCTTGGTGGCTTTGGTTCGCGCCAAAGAATATGCCTTGACCTCTCTAATCAGGTCATGCAACGGTCCGAGACGATCATTGTCGGTTGCGGCAACAGGTTCGGCGTCGCCGCCACGTCGTCCGCGCGGAGCAGTGGCAAAGCGGGGCCACGATGCAGCCATGGCTGCGTCGGGCAATAGCGTCATGCCTTCCCATGTCCAGCCATCAAGGATCATGACGGCCGCGCGGCCTGAGATAAGTCCACCATTCGGGGCCGTCACAGCGGTGAGCACTCCATTAGCACGCGCGACTGGAATGGCTTCACTATCTGGATTGAAAGCTACGGCCGCGCGAACGTTGGGATTGAGGCTTCCAATCTCGGTGGTGTCCATCGATGCTCGAATCGAATCGATTTCTACGAGACCAATACTTGAATATGATTCCATCAAGCCAGGGTAGACATGCAATCCTTTGGCCTCGATGACTTCAGCATCACCGGGGAAAGAGATGTTGGTACCGATCTCTGCGATCTTTCCATCTTTGAAAAGAAGGGCGCCATTTTGAATGGTCTCACCTGATACGGTGTGAACGGTGGCATTTCGGACGACGATTGGGCGCTTCTGGGGGCCACCGGGGATCTGGTCGGAGGCAAGGAGTCCTGTGGCGAGTAGAAGCCAAGCTGTGAGATTAGCAATTATTTTCATTGGGATGGGTAGCTCAATTTAGTTGCAGATTTGGTTTTCGTTTAATACCGTTTAATCCTGTTTAGCCCCAAGCCTTAGGGGACTGAGTTTGGCGTGCAGCCGTCGCCTACGGCTCGGGGTTAAACGATTAGGATTCAGGTTGATGCGTCTCTGTAAGACTCAGTTGAATCGCGTCTCGGAGAATCGCGTCTCGGAGAGACGCGACTACGTGTTAAGTTCGGTCAATTACTCGTGTTCGTGTTCAGCTTGGTCTGATTCATCGTGATGATGATGGCAGAATTCGTCGTGGTTTGGCCAAAGGCGGGAAGGGTCATCGGCGAGCGAACTCTTTTCGCCAGCTGTTTCGCCGCTGTCAAGAATCTTTTGGACCAACGCCTGGTGAAGCGTCATGTCTCGTTTCCGAATTTCCGCATCCCACTGTCGATCAAAATACTTTCTGCCATCAATCCAAGTTTGTTCGCATCGAGCTAAGGTAGACAGTGGCGAGCCATTCCAAACGGCGATATCCGCATGTTTGCCAATCTCCAACGATCCAACTTGGCTATCAATTCGCAATTGTTTTGCCGGGTTCAAAGTGACAAACTTGAGTGCTTCCAATGGGTCAACTCCACCATACTTAATCGCTTTGGCGGCTTCGTGATTCATGTGACGGCCCAGTTCTGCATCATCTGAATTGAACGAGACGTTAACGCCTTGATTGTGGAGCAGAGCGCCGTTGTAAGGAATTGCGTCGTAGACCTCTAATTTGAATGCCCACCAATCGGAGAACGTCGACGCCGTCCCGCCGTGCTTGGCAATCGCATCAGCGACTTTGTAACCCTCGAGGATATGCTGAAGGGATCCGATTTTGACTTGGTATTCGTCGAGAACTCTTAACAAGCCGAGGATTTCGTCTTGCCGATAGCTATGACAATGGATCCAGCGCTCACCGCGAAGGATTTCTGCGATCGCGTCAAGTTCCAAGTCACGTCTCGGAGGCAATCCCGTTGGCTCTTTATTCCAACTCTTCCAGGCTGCAGCGTATTCTTTGGCCGAGTTGAAACGATCTCGAAACAGTTGCTCGACACCCATGCGGGTTTGAGGATAGCGAGTCTTGGGTCCCTCCCAATTGCTCTGCTTTACGTTTTCGCCTAATGCAAATTTGATTCCAGCTGGTGCACCAGCAAATTTCAAATCATCGAATGTGCCACCCCAGCGAAGCTTGATAACTTGGTTCTGGCCGCCGATGGGATTGGCAGAACCATGCAGCACGTTTGCTGACGTGAGACCGCCTGCTAGTTGACGATAGATGGTGATGTCGCCAGCGTCGATGAAGTCACCGATACGAACCTCCGCTGTGACTGCTTGGGATGATTCGTTAATACCGCTGTCGGAAGCCATGTGCGAATGGCAGTCGATAAGACCTGGACTGAGTTGCCATTTCGAAGCGTCGATTACGATCGCGCCCTTGGGCACCGCAAGATCCTTGCCCATCTTATAAATCAATCCACTTCGTACGATCAAGTCGGCATCACTGAGGACACCTTCAGGCCCACTGGTCCAAATCTTAGTGTTTTGAAAGACTACGAATTCGGGCTGCTCCGGCAATCCGTTGCGGCCTTGTATCCCAGGCGGATAGAGAACGGTAGAGAGAATTGGTTTTGGTTCCTTCTTTTCGTCCTTCTTACTCTTGTCCTTGGCCTCTTTTTTTTCATTTTCCTCAGAAGGATCTTTCGAAATTTCTTTTTCCGCCGCTTTGCGAACAGCCGAGACAAGCTGCTGATGGCCATCGGCCCATTGGATGTTTCCAACCAGCATTTCTTTGGATTCTGGAGTCGATGGGGGTAACAGAGCAAGCGAAAGGAAACCTGCTCCCGTTTGTCCATCCACCAGCGAAGGGATCGGGAAACTGGCAGTGAGAGTCCTGTTTTCCCAACGTGGAGTTTTTAGTTTGGCGATTCCTTTTGGCTCCGCTTTTTTCTTGTCGTCGCTCTTTTTGGTTTCTGTTTTCGACTCAGGCTTGTCCGTTACAGCATCGGGTTTAGTCTGAGTTTCGGTGGTGGCGGCAATTTCACTTTTGTCTGGCTCCTTGGTGGGCTCTGCAGTCTTGACTGCGATGGGATCGGCAGACTGTTCCTTCTCGTCCACCTTCGATTCGGGCAGGTCAACTTTGGGTGTCTCGTCCAATGAAAGACTGGCAGAAAGTTTCTTGGTCGAATCAGCAATCTTTAAGAAAAGTTGAGTTGGCCGAACTTCAATATTGCCAGTGCTCGGGCCCATTGTAATTTGCCAAGTACCATCGATAGCCGATTCCGTTTTGTACGCGGCCGCTGGACGTTCTCCACGAACCCATACTTCCTCGATCTTCGTTTTCTCGTCCCAAAGATCTCCGTTGGTTACGACCAAGTTCGCCCATGTCCCAGGTTTGATCGATCCGCATTCATTTTCAATGCCGAGCAGCGAAGCGGGCGAGGTTGTAATCGATTGCATGGCCACTGTCTTGTCGAGACCTCGGGCGATGGCTTTGCGTATTTGTGGAACTAGTTCGGTAGGATCACTTAGTCCGCTCGAGGTAAGAACCATTTTGACTCCGGCCTTGGCAAGTCGGCCTGGGTTTTCAGGTGCGAGCTCCCAATGTGTCAACTCCTCCAATTCCGTATCGAGCGCTACGTCGGCCGATGCAACGTTAGGTGGTTTGGGGAAATTGACTGGCACTACAATCGTTCGATTCAACTTTGCGATCTTGTCAAGCAATTGGTATTCTTGGCCAGAACCTTTGAGAACTACATTCAATCCGAACTCTTTGCCAAAGGAATCAGCTCGGAGCGCATACTGTTCGTTGAGGGCATCAAAAAAGACTAGTTTGCCCGACTGCACATGCTGGCTCAAGGCTTCGAGTGCCGAATTCGCTTCTGGCTTTTTTATTCCGCTTTGTGAGCGATACGTTCGCCATGCATGTGTATGCCACTGGGCATCGAGAAATGTTTGACGGGCAAGAGCAACTGCACCCATAGGACTGCTTGGATAGGAATCGCGTCCTCTTCTGGAGACGGTCAAACGCACGTGCATCGCGACGTCGCTTCTTAAGAGTGCGTCGATGGCTGGTTGGTTGCTCGTAAGCAGTACGGCGCTTGTTCCTTTGATGATGCCATCTCGGGGCGCGACCAGCGCGGCGGTGACGCCAGCTTTTCGCAGCTTGGACATGATGGCATCGTTGGTTGTAGTAACGGCAGCCATAGAACGCTCTGGGGCTATCTCGGAGTTCCAATGCGGTGTGCCTTTGGCTGCATCCACTGCTGGGACCTCGATTTCGATCCCGGCATCGATAAAGCCTGCGTAAATCGTTTTACCAGACATGTCGACGATTTGGGCCTCTGGCGGAGGGATTACGTTGACACCGATCTCAACGATTTTTCCATCGCGAATAACCAAGATGCATTTTTCGAGAACCTTGCCTGGTTCGGGCACTACACTCGCATTTTGGATGGCGATTATCTCGCTCTTATGATCCAGGATTCCTGTCTCGGGCTTTGTCCCAGCGGTCTGTTGACCATTGGAAACGCTAGAGAAAACAAGGAGCCCAAACACGAAAGCCAAGCTCCGACAGATTGCAAAATTCTTCATTTCGTGGGGTCTTCAACGCGAAATTGCGAGATGTAATTATTAGAGGATGTTCCGAATTGTAGTTTGGGATCCATCCTTATGCTCGTTTAAGCCAAAAAAGGTGCACGTTTACCAAAAAGTAGTAGGCGCGATCCGTCGATTTGAACCACCGATAACACAGACAATGCTTATAGGTCTCTCATCCGTGAAATCAGTGCTATCCGTGGTCAAGAATTGGCGTATCGGACTTGGAGTGTCCAATTAGAGGCGTTTAACAAACGGCAGATGCGTGTACAATTCTGACGAGACTTGCAAGCCAACTTGCCCACCACTGGAATCCTCCACTAGAACGGCATGCCACCATGGGCGAGTTCCGAGCCAACGACGCCGAAGCAACGATTGACGAATTACGACGGCAGTACAATGAGCTGGCAGAGTTGGCTGGTTCGCTTGCGCATGAAATCAAGAATCCGTTGTCTGTAATTCACATGAATGCGGATCTACTCTGCGAAGAGCTGGAAGAAAGCCAATGGCCTGGCCAACGAAGGGCGACAGCAAAAGTCGACATGATTCGGCAACAGTGTGATCGATTGGAAAACCTGCTTCGCGATTTCTTGCGATATGCCAGAATGCGAGATTTGGAAATGACCCCTGGTTCACTTAACGACCAAATTGAATCGGTACTGCTTCTATATCAGGCACAAGCCGATCGGTCATTGATCCGACTTCAGAAATACCTCGATCCGAATCTACCGAATATTAAATTGCACAGCGATTCTTTGCAGGCCGCGTTGCTGAATCTTGTCAAGAATGCACTCGAGGCCATGCCCGACGGCGGGGAATTGTTGGTACGGACATACACCGTACCGGGCGGCGTGGCGATGGATATGATCGATACGGGATGCGGCATGGACGAGATCACTGCCATGCGAATGTTCGAGCCGTTCTATTCGACCAAACATGGTGGCTCCGGACTCGGATTGCCAACTGCCCGCAAGATCATCGAAGCCCACGGTGGGCGCATTGCAGTACAAAGCGAGGTTGGACGCGGCACCAAGTTCGTACTGGAGTTTCCTACTCCCATCCGACTTTCTGTTTAGAGTTTTACGAATTGAACGCTAAACACCTGCACATAAGTTTCCGAGCCTTAGGACCGTTCGACAAATAACTGTCCAATTTCAAACGTGGCGTAAGCTTCCAGCTTGCGTTTTTCTCCTCGCAAGCTGGAAGCATACGCCACTTATTGAACGATCGGCCCTTACTCATCCTGCACATCTTGTCTATCAATGCTCATTCGTTTTGTTCGAAAACTAATGCGTACCCGCTTAGATATCGTTCTCAATATCCTCTTTGGCATTCGTGCCTCGGTCTTTGTCGGCGGCTCTGCGTTCCAAGCCAGCCCGCTCCATCAAGGACGATCTGAGGGACATATCAATTTGATCATCGTCGGCTGGTGGCGGTCCCATGGCGCCAAGATCTTCGGGATTGTACCGAATCTCATACTGATGTTTCGCAATGGAGATGATCACACCAGGGTCAAGTCGTTTTCGAGTAACACGGTATCCGTTTACCTTGGTCCCATTTCGACTTTCCAAATCCTTGATAAACCAATATCCTTGTTCCAGCGTCATGCGACAATGCTGCCCTGACACATTGGAGAATCGCAAGACGATGTCACAGTTGTCTCTTCGCCCAATGAGTATACGGTCTTTTTTTAGAGGAATATCTTCCCCTCCGCCGGTCGGAGCGAGGAATCCATAATCTGCCATATCTGCACTCGGAGAAATCGGAGAAAAGAGACGAGTTCGATTTCGTACTGATCCTAAGACCTATTCACTGTACGTTCCAAGAAAACCCGCGTCAACGATTCGTTAAAATTTACGACCCAACGGGCGCATAATAATGATTAAAAAGGTGATTCAAGAATGCCGAAAGTAACGATTGTATTCGGTTTACTGCTATGCGCATTGTCGGCGTTGGTTTTGCTTCTCAAGCAGGAATTCAAATTTGGAACTTGGTTGATACCGTCCGTGGTCGGTTTACCCTTGATCGTGCTCGGCTTGGTAGCAGCCCAAAATGCCGCCGCCAAGAAGCATGTTATGCACGCTGCCGTAACGCTTGCATTGATGGGTGGGCTTGTTGCATTGGTACAGGGTATTCGACAATTAACTGGTCTGCTATTCCAGGGCAAAGAGATCTTGCCCTTGGCGGCCGGGATGATTTGGGCGATGACAGGGCTTTGTTTTGTTTTCGTTGGTTTATGCGTTCAGTCGTTCATTGCCGCCAGAAAAGCTCGTGAAGGCAAGTGAGCGGCCAAGGCTCAAGTTAGGCCCCAATAGTAGAAAGTTGGACACCATGAATCCCTCCTGGATTTCCATTAAAAAGGCACGGCATTCCGAGTCGATTGGACAGACCGTTCAAGTACGTGGTTGGGTTCGAACGCGGCGCGATAGCAAAGGCGGATTCAGCTTTATTGAAGTCAATGACGGCAGTTGCTTTGGCAATTTGCAAATCATAGCCGACGGCAGCTTGTCGAATTATCGTGACGAGATCACCTCGCTTTCCGTAGGCAGCAGCGTCATCGTTTCGGGCGAGATCAAAGCCAGCGCCGGGCAAGGGCAGGCCACCGAAATGTTCGCAAGTTGTGTTCGAATTACTGGTATCGCAAGCGCTACAGATTACCCTCTGCAAAAAAAGCAACATACGTTTGAAAAGCTTAGAGAGTGGGCTCACCTTCGGCCGCGAACGAACACTTTTGGTGCGGTCGCAAGAGTCCGCAATCGATTGAGCTTTGCCACGCACGAGTTCTTTCAAAACGACGGGTTCTTATACATTCATACGCCGATCATAACGGACAGCGACTGCGAAGGTGCTGGCCAGATGTTTCGCGTCACAACCCTGCCGTTGGATAAGCTTCCCATGCTCAATGGCAAAGTGGACATGAGCCAAGATTTTTTTGGCAAATCATCCTATTTGACCGTCAGCGGCCAACTTGAAGGCGAAACGTATGCGACTGCGTTAGGCAAGATCTATACTTTCGGACCGACTTTCCGAGCTGAGAATTCCAACACCT
This sequence comes from Pirellula sp., assembly GCA_043757445.1. Lineage (GTDB taxonomy): Bacteria > Planctomycetota > Planctomycetia > Pirellulales > Pirellulaceae > JBKCUI01. The sequence continues at coordinate 20,935 of JAYVPJ010000173.1, forward strand.
CACGCCACCTTTCTGAGTTCTGGATGATCGAACCAGAAATGGCATTCTTTGAATTGGCGGACAATATGACGCTCGCGGAGCGTTATCTTAAACACATGGTTCACGATGTCTTGAGCCACTGCAGTGAGGACATGGATTTCTTTGAAAAGCGAGTTCAGCCCGGAGTCACCGCTGCTCTGCAGTTGGTCCTTGACAAGCCATTTACCCATATGTCCTATACCGAAGCAGTCGACATCTTGGTTCAATGCGGCGAGAAATTTGAATATCCCGTTCAGTGGGGTGTCGATCTTCAAGCCGAGCATGAACGCTTCATTACGGAGAAGCATGTGCAGGGGCCAGTGATTCTTTACAACTACCCCAAGGAGATCAAATCGTTTTATATGAGACTGAACGACGATGGAAAAACGGTTGCTGCAATGGACGTCCTAGTACCGGGCGTAGGCGAGATCATCGGTGGCAGTCAGCGTGAAGAGCGTCTCGATGTGCTGACCGAGCGCATGTTGGCTGCAGGGCTAAAGACCGAAGATTATTGGTGGTACCTGGATTTGCGTAGGTTTGGCACCGTGCCGCACGCGGGATTTGGTCTAGGCCTCGAACGGATGGTTCAGTATACGACTGGGATGGCGAATATACGCGATGTGATTCCATTCCCGCGTTCGCCAGGCAACTGCGATTTCTGAGTTTATGTTCTAAGGCGCGCAACATGCTGGACGATTCTTTTTTGTTTTTTCACTCGTTTTGAATAACTCGATTGAGTAGTTTATGTCCTCTATGTTCGCGCGATCGAGTGGTCTTCTCCTCCATCTAACATCTCTACCGGCGCGACCACTGGGTAGTATTTCGGATGCCAATCCAGGTACGGATGGCGTTTGGAGTGCCGGTGATGTAGGCTCTGGGGATCTCGGTCCATCCGCCTATGAGTTCGTACGATTTTTGAAACAATCGGGCCAACGATGGTGGCAGATATTGCCCACTGGACCAACCGGCTACGGATTCTCGCCTTATCAATCACCATCGTCATTCGCTGGAAATCCACTGTTGATTAGTCCTGCACTTCTTGTGCGGGACGGATTGCTGCGACTGGACGAATGGAATGACGCGGCTCGAATCAGTTCGCAGGGTTCGGAGAACAATTGGTCGTCAGCAAATTTCGAAGATTCATCTAGCAAGCGCATGGAGTTGCTAAGGATCGCTTTTCGACGCTTTCAGAATCAACGATCCGGGCTCAATTCACAACTCGATGATTTTCGACAGTCCAACGAGGACTGGCTAGAAGAGCATTGTCTATTCATCGCCTGCAAAAACTTTCATAACGATCATGCTTGGAGCGACTGGGAAGCACCCCTCAAGCGACGGGAGCGACAGGCGTTGCTGGGATGGGCAGATAAGCTGCGCGTGGCTTGTGACTTCGAGGCCTTCATTCAATTTTTGTTCGACCGGCAATGGCAGGAGCTCAAACGCTATTGTCTCGAAAACGGTGTCGGGATCATCGGAGACATTCCGATTTTTGTTGCGATGGACAGTTCGGACGTCTGGTCCAAACAGCACTTGTTCGAACTGGACGCGGAGGGCAACCCGACGGTTGTAGCAGGCGTTCCGCCCGACTACTTTGCGGTCCTCGGGCAACGCTGGGGAAATCCACTTTATCGATGGGAAGAACATCGCAAAACAGGCTACGAATGGTGGATCCGGCGATTCCAACGGATATTGAAATTGTGTGACATGGTACGCATCGACCACTTTCGAGGATTCGAGGCCTACTGGGAAATTCCATCACAAATGCCCGATGCAAGCGTTGGCAAGTGGCAACCAGGACCAAGAGATGATTTCTTTCAGGCGTTGCAACGGTCGCTCGGTGAAGCGTTGCCCGTCATCGCGGAAGACTTGGGATTCATTACGCCCGAAGTTCGAACTCTCCGCGATCGATTCGGTTTCCCGGGAATGAAGATCATTCAGTTCGGTTTTGGCGAAGGCAAAAGCACGTCACTCGATTTGCCGCACAACTATCCAGTACATTGTGTAGCGTACACTGGGACGCATGACAACGACACGACTGTGGGCTGGTTCAACAGCCATGCCGGGGAGGGGAGCACTCGTTCCCAAAGTGAAATCAATGCCGAGAGGGACTTTGCCCTGCGTTATTTGCAATGCGGCCCCAACCAAATTCATCAGAGCATGATGCGAGCGATTTGGAGTTCCGTGGCTTGCATATCCATTGCACCCGTGCAAGACCTACTGGGACTTACTTCTCAAGCTCGAATGAATACACCGGGTATAGCGACCGGAAATTGGACTTGGCGGTGTGAGCCAACACTTTTGACTCCAAAGGTTGCCGACAGCCTACGGCAAATGACTGAGGCCTTCGGGCGAACGAAAACTTGAATTGAGATTCCAACCAAAAGTAGCAAGCAGGCCCGAAATTGTCGGGATTCAATATCTCCGAGGACTTGCGGCATTCTTGGTCTTGATTGTGCATAGCGATCACATGCTTGGTCAGGAAAAGTACTTTGGCACGAACTATATTGGTGAGTTTGCCAACGGAGGAAACTTAGGTGTCGACCTATTTTTCGTGATTAGTGGATTCATCATGTTTCACATCACGGACGGATTTTCGAGGGCCACCAACAGCGAACAGTTCTTGCGCAGACGCTTTTTTCGCATTGTTCCATTTATGTGGTTAAGTATCATCGTCGTCTATCTACTGCGATCGACGGTTCGAGGAGGAATTGATCCCGTACCGTTCATCCGAGGGTTTTTCCTTTGGCCAGTCGGTGATCTTGATCCCAACCCCGTTTGGACGTTGCGTCACGAATTGTTTTTTTATCTGTGTACGTATTTGTGCTTGGCATTTCGTCGAGGCTATTTGATTCTTGCTGGATTTTTGCTACTTCCCTTGCCTATACTATTCCTCAAGACCGCCATCCCAGTATTGGACAATGAGCTGATTGAGAATTTCTTTCACGCGCGAGCCAATACCAGTTTTGCCATGGGAGTCTCTTTGGGTTGGACCTATCGAAATTATTCCATCAGGCATGGTTCACGAATTGGAAACATTGTGGTCCTTACAGCTGCAATTGCCCTGTTGTGTTTTGAGTATGTGGTGCCGTCGAGGATCGGGATCCGTATGGTAACAGACGCGAGCATGAACGAGGCTTTTACAGTCGATACGACTTCGGTCAGTATTGCTGCAAGGTATCTTCTGACCACGCTTGTGTGCGGCTTAATTGTATATGGATCCGTGGCTTGTGTGGACGGTAAAAACGTGGCGCAACGAGTTGGACTCACGCTAGGAAATGCGTCTTATTCGATTTACCTTACCCACGAAACGGTGATTTCGTTTGTAGGCATTGCATTCGTCAAGTTGAAATGGATGGACTATGTTGCTTTGGCAGGATCTTTTGCCATTCTGGCTGCGTTGGTCTTTGGAGTCGTAGTGCATTTCTTTGTTGAGAAGCCACTGATTCGTTCGATGCGCTATTGGTCATCTCGATGTAGCAGTGTCGCTCTGCGACACTGAATTTCCGAGTCGCGGAGCGACATCGGTTACAACTTAGAATTTCCGAGTCGCGGAGCGACATCGGCCACAAGATAGAATTTCCGAGTCGCGGAGCAACGTCGAGTACATATTACTTCGATAGTTCTTTCGAAAGACTCTTGTATAGCGAGCACATCGGTTCTTGATATCTACTCCATTGGAATTCTTGGGCTCTCAGCAGTGCACCATCACTAAGTTGCTTCAGTCTAGCGTTATCCCAAAAAAGGCTGACGATTGCGTCGCGAAACTCATCGATCGATCGGCGGGGAGATCCAACTGAAATCCGAATACCACATTCCGGCGTGATAATATCTGCAGCCCCTTGATGATTGAGTCCGATGACGGGTGTGCCAACCGCCAACGCTTCAAGCAGACCAGTTCCGGACGTATCACGCAGACTAGTGAATGCAAAAACGTCGGCATCGCGATAGTATTTTATGGAATCACGATAGGCAGGCCGTTTTATCCACTCGACTTGATCATCAATGTTTAAATTTTTGGACAGCCGTTTCCAAATCCTTTCGCATTTTCCATCCCCAACAACTCGGAGATTCACCATTACATCCTTCGGTAACTGCGAGATCGCGTGCAGAAGTAATGGAAGCGCCTTCCAGCTCCTAAGCCTACCGGTCCACAAGATCTGAAGGGGTTGGTTAAGCAGACGTAACGGTTTTGAACCCTGAATTGGGAAATCGATTCCGGTCTCCAAGCAGACGGGAATGGGAGTTTTTGAGTAATGCTGCAAGTGGTCTCGAGTGCTTGCATTGGCAGCCAGCACGACACTCGATTCTTGAATGGCTCTCTTGATGCGTGGGGAAAATCGTTTCTGATAATAATTGATCGTGTTTCTCGCTACTTCGAATAACCCACCCCAAAAATCGACAAAGGCGAGGTACCGCAAGCGAAATCCGCTTGATCCTCCCAGTGGACCAAGAATGCTTGGGCAATCTAATTTCCAGAGGTAACCCGGCTCGCGATAACAACAGAGCGATACGAGATGGGATAACTGGAAAGGACTACTAGCATGCATTTCCTCGGCCGTTTTACTGCACTGCCAAAGCCATTTCCGATAGCCCAGATAGAACAAGTACTCGTTCTCCAAAAAGTAGGTATTCCACTTGTTCAGTTGTATAGGCACAAAGCGAATTTTCCCTTTCAAGGTTTCAGGAACAGCTTCGTGCAACAAATCGGAGTCTTCAAGCGTTGAGCACATAACTACGACGTCAAAGTCGCGAGCTGCTTGAAGCGCTCGATACCAGCCATTTCGATCCTCCATCGATTTTTCCGGATGACATGAGTAGGCTAAAATGAGAATGCGAGCCCTTGCTCCCGGCGGCTTGTCGATCACGGAGTTACTTAACAACATCAGCAAACACCTTCGCCATAGATTCGAGATACCGGGGGCGCGTGAATTGCCTTTCGTATCGAATTCTTGCTTCGCGCCCCATTCTTGCCCGCAATAATGCATTGGTCGCCAGTTGCAATATTCTTTGCGCTAGTTGATGTGGTTCGTTTGTTTCAACCAAGAATCCAGTTTCCCCATCTTCGACAATTGATGGTATGCCTCTCCAATGGGTTGACACGATGGGCAATGAAAATGACATCGCCTCAACGAGCACGCATGGAAACCCCTCCGACTCGTAGAAAGAGGGGAAGCAAAACAGGTCCGCTTTGGCAAATATATTCCATTTGGCATCGCCAATTTGCTGGCCATGTACGGAAACGACCGAGGCCAGCTTCAGGCTTTCGATGCGGCTTCGAACGACGGCTTCGAAGCTTGACGGTTGAAAACTGCCCACGATGTCCAGATGGATAGCAACAGACTCTGGTTGGAGACTTTCGAGTGCGTCCAAGAGTATTAGTATTCCCTTTGTTTCGCAAACGGTGCCGACGTAAAGTATCCGAGTTCTTGATCTGCCCTCTACGACCGCCGACTGCGCTAGCCTAATGGCACTCACTTTGCAATTTTTGAGCCTCAATGCGCTAGCATGAGGGCCGGATTCGCAAGAGATATCTAGCCTGCCAGCCCGCACGCTAGCGCGTTGCGGCTCAAAGTGAGTGCCATTAGGCGCTAGCCGCGGGTTGCCTACTTCCTCTGCGTTCGGTCGGAAGGTCTTATGCGTTCCTGCGTGATCGTCTGCAGCATTGGGGATATAGTGTATCTGCTTTGATTCTAGGAATTTCGCGTCCGCGACGGTCAGCTCCGAAAGCTGAATGGCAGCATCCGGCCGAAGCAGCGCACGCATAACGAAAAAACGTTGCCATCTTGGTAGCTTCGTAATCAATTCGCTAACGCCACTTGCTTGAAAATGAAAGACCGTTCGTCGAAACAGCCAACGTGTTGGTAGAAGCAGTAGCGTATCTCGAATGAGTGGAATGCGATTTGGCCCGGCTGGAGGAAAATAGAGAACGTTGATCCGATGTCGAAGACGCAACCAAAACATCGCAACAATCAAATAGAAAAGATGGAAGATTTTTCCTATTTGAAAACGTCCTACTTGATCCATATTGTCAGAAAAAGCCATACGTAGATGATGTATTTCGGCTCCTTCGATTGGCCCGTCAACTAACATTTGAATCATGATCGATTGACCATGAAAAGGCGGTGGCGTTTGCCCCACGACGAGTACTCTAGTTGCATTCTCAACCTTTCGCATTGATCCCAATTTACCTTAGCAGGATTGGTTTGATTGTTTCTCGCCGAGTTGGATTCAATTCGGATTCGCTAAAGTGCGTGTTGTTGATTGCTTCCGTTTCGTCATTCGATAGAAGGTTTGCGGCGATCCCGTTGGCTGCGCCTACGAGAAAGAAAACTGGATGCATAAAGTTGTTTCCATAAACCAAAGGGTTGTCCACAATTGCCATCAAGACGAAACCGATAAACCCCATAATAGCTGCTGAGCTTGCCCAATTGCGATTCCTTGTAGTCCGGAGGATTCGGTAGAGATTAATCAAGGTCGAAACAATTCCTAGTCCAAAGAAACCTAAACCGATGTAACCTCCTTCGTATAGGATCTTCAGATACTCATTATGGGGTTTATCCATGGGCGCCCACACGCTCAATACAAAAGGAGCCGATTGACCAACTCCGTGCCCAAACCATGGTGCTTCCGCCGATTTTTCATAAATGATTGGCCACGCGTCAAATCGTCCAGCACTGTCAAATTTGCCAGAAAGAACATCCTCCAACGTACCCTGTCCTGAGAATCCATATTTCTTGGTAAAAAATCGATCTTGAATGATAGGGGTGTTAAAGGCAGCCAAACCCACCAGCATTACTGCCACGACGAGTAGGAATCGCGTTTTCAAACTCGCAAGTTGGGGATGGACTATCCACAGTACCAAGAGTACGACTGTCGCCATCCGACTTCCCGAAAGAATACAAATTCCAAAACACAGGCCCCACATCGCAATTGCCGTTTTCGGAATTTTGTGAATCTGTGCGAGAAAAAGCGATGCAATCGCAATGAGACTGGTGGCCGCCGGCCTATCGGCAAAACCACTATAAAGAGATTTCGAGAACTCACTTGATTTGCCCGCGCCGTAGTAAACGCAAAATAGGCCGATCAGAAAGGTTGCAATAATATAGAGAAAGTTGTAGCTTTCCAGCTCTTCTTCGCTTCGGATTGCATACGAGGCAATGATTCCAATCAACGGATAGACCGTCATTTGAACATACAGTTGAATGTTGTTTCGCCAATCAAATTCGCTCCAGCTCAGCGAACAACCAAGAAACAAATACAGCGGCAACCAAGCTATCCACGGGAAAGTGACCTTTCTTAAGCCTTTGATAGGGAGCAGGATACAACCGGCAATCAAGGTTAGAATCCAAAGCAAGCCAGTGTGTCTAAGCGGTCCAATCGCGATTCCAGCAACCGAAGACGCTGCCATAACCATTGGCACCGACATCAAAAACAAATTGTCGCGATTGTTGCTTACGTCCGCATTGATGGGGGCAACTACTGGAACCGTTTTCATTGTGGTTGTTCAATCGACTCATCGAGCCAGATGCACGAAACTACTTAGTATTGCAATCCTCACGAATGTGAATCCTTCGATCGAAACAACATCCGAAGGAATCCAGGGACATAGGATTGAGTTTGATTCAAAACAACTCCCAACACGTTGGCACCTCGCAATTGAAATTCATTTTGTATTTGTATCGCACGAGTCGAGTTTACCCAGCCAGATTTAAGATTCAGAATGACACCATCTAGCACGCCAGCTATAGGAAAGCATCCTGTCGAATCATTGGCGCATGGAAGGTCAAAGATAACAAACTCGAATCGCTCTTTCAAAAGCCGGCAAATACTGACCAGACGATCTCGATTGTAAGTTCCTGCCCCAGGTTCTAACAAAACTCCAGCCGAAATTGTACTAAGCCTTGGCGTTTCGGTTTCTCGCACGACATCGGTTAAGTCGGCGTTGCCAAAAACGAAATCAAACCAGCCAGGGCCAAGTGATCGTCGGACCGGTTCCACACAATCGATCAAAAGAACTTCTCCGTCGACGGCATTGTTGATCGCTACCGACAAATTGCTTGCGACCGTCGAGTTACCTTCGTTCGCTCTGCAGCTTGCGATGCCAATGGTTTTCCGGGCTCCCTCGTCTCGAAGCGCCAACAGCCTGCTCGCTACCGATCGAAATTGACTACATGGCAAAATGTGTCTCGTTCTGGAGGGCTTTCTTACCCGGTTCTTGCCGGAGGGCCGATCTTTATCCGCCAGGCTGTTCATCGCAAGGGACTCGCCGAAATATAGGTTCGTTTTGTAAAATCAGGAAATGAGGCACTGTGTTGCAAGCCCTCTTTTAATTGAATTGAACTTTCTTTTGTCGCGCGGCTGGAATGCTACCTAGTACAGGGATACCCAGTTCGCGTTCAACGTCCTCCGTTGTTGACAAATCATTGCGCAAGTAGCGACACGTAAAGGCTAGTCCAATCGCGGCCAAAAACGACCCCAGAAAACCCACGATCGCTACGATGGTGTTGCTAAGGTCGATTGGGTCATCGTTGAACGACGGTGGCTGAATGACGTTGATGCTCGAAAGATTGTCCTTTTGGAGTGCTTCATCAATGCGAGCTTGTTCGAGACTCTCAGAATATTTTCGGTACTTCGTATCCAGCATTTCAATTTCGCGTTGAAGTGATGTGAGTTCCAGTTCCTTGCGATTCACTTCGCGAATCTCTTCAAGTACCATTTCTCGCTGCTTGTCGAGTTCTTGGACGCGGGCTGCTACGCCTGCTCCCTCCGCTTTAGAAAGTAGATGCTGTACTTTTACTTCTTGTCGGGTCGAATTCATGGCCGTGGTTTTTTGGGGCGCTACCTCTTCGTTGCCGTACAGTTTCTGGGCATCGGCCATCTGCTTCTTTTTTAGAATCACCAATGGGTTGGTGGCCGTGTACCTGGCAAGTAGGTCGGCATGCTGCATTTGCAATTCATAGAGCCTGCCCCGCATATCGTCCTTAGAGGTATTCGTAAGTCCATTTACCTCCGTAGAAACCACGCGTTCAGGTAAAAAATCTAGTGTATTCTGCATTTCATTGATTTTAGCCTCGGTCCCTCTCATGTCGCTCATCGATGAAAGGATGCCCACGTCAATCCCCTTCATGCGTTCCGTCAAAACCATTTTTTGATCGGCGATCGACGAGAATCCTGCCGCGTTTTTCGAATCACGCATCTTGCACATTGCTTCATCCAGATTCCTCTTCACCAACTCAAGCTGTTGTGTAAAGAAGCCGAACTCCCCAGGAGCTCGGTGCGCATCGCGATGCAATTCGCGAAAACGTTCCAGCATGACCTCTCCGATCTGCTTCGACAGTTTCGGAGACTCGGACAGGACTCGAATCGAAGCGATGTTCGAATTCTCTTCTGCATATACCTTGATGTGCCGCGACAGCAATTCGACCGCTTTGGCCCGTCGGTTCTCCGGATCCGCCAGTCGCAGTGTAGCGAGAAACCCTCTCAGACTTGAAAGTTGTTCCTTTAAAGTCTTTATCACGGGAGATGGCGCATTGCCTTTAGTAAACTCATCCGAAAAATCCAAGATTTGATCGACACCTACTTTTTCTAGAATGGTCTCATGCATCCCATTGCTGCGCAAAATATCTTGTACCGACTGCATTTCCCGTCTTTGCGCGTCGCTGATTGGAACTGTCTGTCCAGTCACTGTCGTGGACGCATCCGCAACAGATTCTCTGCCCGTGCGAATGTACATGCGTGACGTTGATTCGAACGTTCGGTCACGTCCGTACAGAAAGACCAGGGTCGCAGCCACACCCAAACAGAAAATACCAAACGCAATCACTTTATGGCGAAATAGTGACTCCAATGTGCACACATCCGCAAACGAAGCTCTGGATTTTCGATGGGAGAAAGTTGGGCTCATAATCATTTCACCAACAGCAAAAACTGACATCAGTAGACAGTGGGGCGCGAATTTCGAGTCTAATCCAGATGGCCAAAAAGTCCATGATTGACCTCGAATTCAATGATTGGCGAAAGCCTTAGCCGCACTATTCATTACGACCCACAAAATCAGCGTATCGTGCCTCTCGGACGCCTAGCAGCGTCGTTCCGGTGGCTGACGCTGAGAGTTTCAAGATTTCTAAATTAAGAAAAACGCTCCGACATTTCTTCTAGTCCAAGCAATCCAAGTAATTCGGCTCGCCTCTGCGATGGACGCTCGCGGGCAACGTTCTTGTAATTCGCAATGATTAGTTCATTCTTTAAGGAATGTTCCCACCCGACAAGCTCTGTTACACGGACTTGATAGCCATGCGATTCAAGCTGCAAGCACCGAAGTACGTTGGTAATTTGGCTTCCAAACTCGCGGGTATGAAGTGGGTATCGCCAAAGTTCGGAGATAGCGCTTTCGCTGAGCTGCCTGCTCTTCATTTTGGACAGCACGCTAGCAACTTCAGCCTGACAACAGGGGACGAGCACAATGTGTTTCGCCCGCTTTTGAATTGCAAAACGGATTGCATCATCCGTGGCTGTATCGCAAGCGTGCAAGGCCGTGACGAGGTCAATTCGCTCCGGAAACTGGACCGATTGAAGCGCCTCGACAACGGACTGATTCAAGAAAGACATGCCCTTAAAACCAAGCCGTGTAGCCAATTCGCTCGACTTGGTCACCAATTCTTCTCGGGTTTCGACACCCCATATCTTGCCCTGCTTGGCCAATTCTTTGAAGAATAAATCGTAGAGAAGGAAACCGAGGTATGATTTGCCCGCACCATGATCCACAAGAGTTACCTCTTCATTTTCGGACTTGCACTCTAAGAGCAGCGGTTCTATGAACTGAAAAAGGTGGTAAACCTGTTTAAGCTTGCGCCGGCTGTCTTGGTTCATCTTGCCATCGCGAGTCAAGATATGCAGTTCTTTGAGCAACTCGATGGATTGGCCGGGGCGCACTTCGTGAGACTTGGTCATGGATTCGTTTCAATCGTTCGACTGTTCTAAGTCCAGGGTGGCTTTCTCGCTGTGGCTAGCCACTTCGGGCGTCCTGCAATTGACACGTTAGGCATGAAAAAACCTCGGCTATGCACCGAGGTTTTCTTTTCTACATCTACGCATAAATATGTCGTATTGCATGTTAGGCAAACGGCATACGGAAATCTACCACTAGCATGGCCCCCTGGGCCGCGTGGTAGCATGACCCCCTGGGCCGTATGGAACTCGGGCCAGGGGCCCAAGCTACGGTAAACCTTCTCTTGCCTCCCACCTTAGTACATGTCGTAGTCGCCGCCGTGGCCACCCGCTGGCTTCTTGCCATGGTCATGCTTTGGTTTTTCCGCGATTAGTGCATCGCTTGTCAACAGCAACGTTGCAACCGAAGCGGCATTACTCAAAGCGGTTCGAGTGACCTTGGTTGGATCGATCACGCCAGCCTTGACCAAGTCTTCGTAGACGTTGGTGAGTGCATTGAATCCGTTATTCCCTTTGGACTCGGCAACCTTGGAACAAACGATACCGCCATCTTGTCCTGCATTGGCGGCAATCATTGTCAATGGTGCTCGGCAAGCACGCAAAACAATGTTGTAACCGGTAACTTCATCGGTGGTCAGCGTCTCGGCTGGCGAAACTTGGGTCGAAGCTCGCAGAAGAGCAACTCCACCACCTGGCAGAATGCCTTCTTCGATCGCAGCGCGGGTAGCGTGCAATGCATCTTCAACGCGTGCTTTCTTTTCCTTCATTTCGCTCTCAGTCGCGGCCCCGACGTTGACCTTAGCAACACCACCGGCAAGCTTGGCCAATCGTTCTTCCAACTTTTCGCGATCATAATCACTAGAGGTATTCTCGATTTCGCGTCGAATTTGATCGATACGCGACTTGATGTCGCTGGCTTTGCCGCCACCTTCAATGATCGTCGTGTTGTCCTTGTCGATGATCACCTTTTTGGCGCGACCGAGGTCAGCCAAAGTTAATGTTTCCAGTTTCTTGCCCAGTGCTTCGAAAACGGGCGTTGCATTGGTTAATATTCCGATATCTTCCATCATGGCTTTACGTCGATCGCCGTAGCCAGGAGCCTTGACGGCCGAAACCTGAAGAGTACCACGTAGACGGTTAATCACCAAGGTTGCTAGTGCTTCGCCCTCGACATCCTCTGCGATGATCAAGAGAGGCTTGCTCTGTTGGACCACCTGTTCAAGAACTGGCACCAAATCCTTGATGTTAGTGACCTTTTTTTCGTAGACCAGAATGTATGGGTCTTCGAGAACCGCTTCCATTGTACCGGGGTCCGTTACGAAATAAGGCGAAAGGTAACCGCGGTCGAACTGCATCCCTTCAACGAATTCTAGTTCGTCATGAAGGCTCTTGCCTTCGTCGACGGTAACAACGCCGTCTTTGCCAACGCGCTCCATGGCATCAGCGAGCAAGTTGCCGATAGCGCGATCGTTGTTCGCCGCGATGCTAGCTACGTTTGCCATTTCAGACTTGTCTTTGATCTTGATCGACATCTTACGAAGCTTTTCGGTAATGTCGATCACAGCAGCTTCGATGCCACTTTTCATTTGTATTGGGTTGACGCCCGCTACCACAGCCTTGAGGCCTTCATTGAAAATGGCTTCGGCCATTACGGTTGCGGTCGTGGTGCCGTCACCAGCCACGTCGCTGGTCTTGGAGGCAACTTCGCGAACCATTCGGGCGCCCATGTTTTCGTATACGTCTTCCAAGTCGATTTCCTTGGCAACCGTCACGCCGTCTTTGGTGACCGTTGGACTACCGAAACTCTTTTGAAGAATTACGTTTCGTCCTCGAGGTCCGAGGGTGACCTTAACAGCTCGCGCCAGCTTGCTGACACCGCGACGAATCGCTTCACGTGCTTCTTGATCGAAAGCAATAATCTTTGCCATTGAAAAACTCCGTAAATCTTATTTTGAGTAAAGTGGTTTCAAATCGTGGGATTGCGTGGGAATTAGCCAATGATCGCGAGGACTTCGTTTTCGCTCATCATCAGGTATTCTTCGCCGTTGACTTCGATGTTCTCGCCCGCGTAACTCGTGAACAGCACGAGATCACCGACTTTGACCTGCAGCGTCGAACGGCTGCCATTATCGAGGACCCTGCCATCGCCGATACTGATGATCTTGCCGCGGGTCGGGCGATCCTTGGCCGAATCGGGCAAGAAAATCCCACCGCTGGTTTTTTCTTGCGAAACTTCTCGTTGAACAACGATCCGATCGCCGAGAGGTACGAGCTTGACCTTGGTCTTTTCTTTGGTTGCGGCAGCCATTGAACGGAACTCCATGCTAGAAAAAGTGGTGACTGTGTCTGTGGTTCGGTTGGTGCAAAACGCCAAAACGGCATTGCACGCATGAAGATCGCCCAAAGAGCAATTTTCGTGCCATACAAAGACTCCCAAAATCTGGGAACTGCGTTCCGATAAGAAAAATCCGTGAATGACGTTGTTATGTGGCCAGTCTCGGTCCAGAATAATAGTTAGATAAGGTTTAAGATTTTCTGAACGAAAGCGCCAAGCATGCCGATCCGAGTCACCTGCCAATGTGGACAAAGCTTGAACGTTCCCGACAGCTTGGCGGGAAAATCAGGCAAATGCCCCAAGTGCCAGCAGACTATTCAGATTCCTGCGGCCGGGGCCGTGGCCGGGACAATTTCAAAACCGAGTTCGCTTCAGAAGCCGGCCAAGCCATTGCCGGCAGGAATGCAACCCATCCAGCAAGGCGCCATGGCCGGCTTGCTCGACGCTGCTGGTCTCGTTCAGAAGAAGGGAACCTTTTGCCCCCACTGCGATCAACCCTCAAGACCGGGGACTGTGCTGTGTACCTATTGTGGATTCAATTTTTCGGAAGGGACCAGGGTCGAGGGGCACAAGGCTGTCGAAAAGAAAGAATTTGGAAACAAAAGCCTCAACGAAGCAGCCGCAATGATGGTTCGGGAAGCATCGACTCAAACGAGGATGCTGAATGCTGGAACCCCGTGGTGGATGATGTTTTCAATACTAACAGGACTTCTCCTGTTCGTGGGTGGCGCTCTCGTGAAAATGGATGCGTCGACAAGCGGGGAAATTTCAAAAATAGAATTATTTGCGCGTATTCAGAGAGCGAATTGGCTGCCTGTAATGGCAGGATCCTCCGGAACCGGAATGCTATTGGTTGCCGTTTTTGCCTACATTGCCTTAATCTTCACGGGCTTTTTTGAGTCAAGGAAGCAAGGGCTCCTCTGTCTTTTTATCCCGCTGTACATTGTTTATTACATGTTTTCGCGAATCAAGTCCCAGAAACTGTTTAGCACCGTGGCCATCTTTTGGATAACATCTATTTTGGCTGGCGTTCTTCTTTCCTACGCCTTGCCAAAAATCTAATCTATCTAGTGTAAGGCGACTGAAATGTTCCAGAAGCAGTTTGGCAGGAAATCGCGCCCCAGATGCGTGTTGCAAACCATTGCAGCTCTTTTAACCATCCCGTCGGGATGCGCGTTCTCCCAAACCGTGCAACTTCCGACGGTGGGCACGTTTTCGCTAGACACAAGCGTTTTGGCACCTGATTCTGGTTCTGCATATTTGGGAGGGAATCGCAGGAACGCGATGGGCAGCCAAGCGTTAGGAAGTGGATCGTCGGCTTTCGGCTCGACAGGCTCGGCGGCAATCGCTTCGGTGCGAGCGACGATAATCGATTTGAATGAACTGGACCTAATGATTCGATCGCAAGCCGGCAGTAAACCGACAACCCCCGATCTCAATTCCCACCAATCCAAGCCATCGAAATATGCCACAGGCATCCAAGGAACTGCAATTCAAAATGCAGAATACGAATACCTAGCTGCCCTAACGCACACGGAAAAAGCCGGCTCCGAACAGATTAGCTCCGATACGACTTATTACTTGTCCTTGGCTTCCAATGCGAGACAGCATCGACATTGGGCGGCTGTCGAACTTTACTACAAACTCGCTTGGCAGAGCTTACCGGAGAGCCGTCGCGAAAGTGTTTTGAAATCACTCGCCGAAGCAAGACGCAAGGCCGCAGTTGAGCCATCGAAAACGCAGGCAAAGTAAGTTTGCCCCAATGCGACCGACCGTGGGTCACGCTTTCCGAGCGTGACTTTCCGAGCGTGACTTTCCACTGCGAAGCCTACATCAGAATTGCACCGTCTGTTCCATCGCCAGACTCCCACTGACGACGAATTTCGCGAAGGCCATACGCGCACATTTCAAATTGATCGCTCAATCGATGCAGCAAATCCGAAGGGGCCTCGGAGTTTTCATCGGCTTCAATCTCACTAGCAATTTCGTAGGCCAATTTGCCTTGATGGCAATAGCTAACGAACTGGTCCGAACGATCAGGACCTTGAAGTCCTCGCAAGGATTCAGGATAAAGTCCCGTCCAAAAAAGAGTGAAGTCGCCAATGTGCCTGTGGACCTCGCGCTTCGCTAAACCGATTCGGTGTTGGGCTTCGGTCATCATGGTGACAACCTCGGTTGCCCTTTGTCCATTTAGCTGACGAATTCTGTGCAAAGCGTCCGTTTTTGTGAATCGAACCAATAGCTTGCTTACGTAATTCACTAACTCGGTGTCGGCGACTCCGAGTTGGGAATGAAACGCGTACTCAGAAAGACCTGCAAAGAACCGCTCTAGCGTGTGATTTAATGAATGTTCATTAGCATCGTTTTCGAACTGCATGGAAAAGCTCCTCCTTAAAAACAGGAACTGTCCTACCCCTATTCCAAACTATTTACTGCACATGGAGGATGTCAAGATCGAAATGCCAGAATCCATCGCTTAGTCCACTTTTTTGGAACAGCGACTACGCCCCGTCGGAACACGAATTCCAAAAATAGATCTCGACAACGTCTCTTCCTGACTTTCAGCGTTATCTTAAAGGACGATGGATCACTTCTTGGCATACACCACCAACACACTTTCTCAATGCGCACTCCGCTTGCTTGGCTCAATACGACATCGAGTCTCCCTAAACTTATTCTCGCCTCTTCGGGAATTGGTTTCGCAGTTGTACTCATGTTCATGCAGATCGGATTTCTAAACGGTTTGTTTGACAGTACCGTCCAAATCCTGCGTTTGCTCGATGCCGATCTTGTGATAATGAGTCCAGCCCGATACACCGTCCCAAGCGAACAACGATTCAATTATGGATTGCTACAGCGGGCACGCTCGGCTGCAAATGTTCGAAGCGTGCAGCCGCTTTATATTGACCGCTCCATGTCCGAAGTTCGCGTTATCGGGCATGTCTCTCGATCGATACGCGCGATTGGCGTTCCGGTCGACGGCAATGTATTTGTCGATGCAACCATGAATGCAAAATGTCGACTGCTTACCGATCCGAACGACGCCTTAGTCGACCGAAAGAGCAAGGCAAAATACGGTTTCGAAAAATATGAATTGCAAAAGTTGCAAGCTCAAGAAGCGGAGCTTTCGGGCCGACAAGTGAATTTGAAGGAATGGGTCGAGATTGGTACCGACTTCGTTTATGACGGTTCCCTCATCGTTTCCGATCGCGGTTCTGAGCATTTCTTTCCTTTGCGAAACGGTGCGAAGCCTCCTTTGGCGGCGGTAGACCTTGGATTGGTGAAACTGAATAGGGGCGCCGACAAATCAATGGTCCAAGAAGAACTACAATCGATTCTCGGCGACGCCATTCACGTTTACGATCGAGAAGCACTCATTCGTCGTGAAATTGGCTTTTGGGCGACCAATACGCCGATCGGAATCATCTTTTCGATTGGAACCGTGATGGGATTGTTTGTAGGGGTTATCATTTGTTACCAAATCTTGTTCACAGACATCCACGACCACCTCGCCGAATTTGCAACGCTCAAAGCGATGGGCTATGGCCCTTACTATTTTTTGCGTTTCGTGATGCTTCAGTCGTTCTATTTAAGCATCTTTGGTTTCCTTCCAGGCTGGCTGGTCAGTTGGCTGCTCTACATCTGGCTGGCCGACCTTACCGGTTTGGTCATGATGCTCACGACACAACGGATTCTCCTGGTGTTTTGCTTGACGTTTCTAATGTGCACGATCAGCGGTGCATTAGCAGTCCGAAAACTGTGGGCTGCGGACCCAGCGACTTTGTTTAAGTAGCCTCCTTCATTAGTTCCGTGGCAATCCAAGGATCCGCCCAACGATGAAGTCGCTTCCCTACCATTTCACTGCCCACGGAACTACTTGGTAGACCATAACGATGCATGTAACCGACATGGCCACCAAATTCGGATGTTCGCAATACAGTCGACTTGGAAAAAATCGCGCCATCAAACATCCAAGCGGGAACTATTGGATCGTGTTTGTCAATCAAGATTGTGGTAGGAACTTGGATTTGATCGAGCCATGCAGCCGACGAACCGGCGTTATAGTACTCTTCGGCATCTCGAAAGCCAGCCAACGGAGCAGTTACCGTTTCGTCAAATGTCCTAATGGTTTCGAACGAAGCGTGGGGGAGCCGCTCTGCCCATTGTGGCCAAATTGCGGCTCGAGACTTAGCTTGCTTGCGAAGCGATCTCATGAAATAGGTCGCATACAAACGGTAAAGCCCTTGCTCCATATGAGTCGAACATTCCGATAGTCTTATCGGTGGAGCAACCGACACCGCTTGAAGTACGCTCAGCTCCCGGTTCTGCTCCCCGCTATCGATCAAATCGTGCTTGGTCGCGAGCATCTTTAGTAAAATATTACCTCCGAGCGATACCCCGGAGATTCGCCATTTCCGAATCCCGAGCTTGTCTCGTAAATGGATTAACATCCCCCAAATTTCTTCAAAGCACGCACCGTGAGGCGGCAGTGGCGTGAATCGCTCAGACGGTCCCGCTCCCGGTAGATCCGCACGAAAAACGCGTACTCCATGTGCCAGCAGCCATTGAGCTGTCGATGTCATGTAGGTCCCAGCATGCGAAGACCCAAGTCCATGCAGAAGCAATACAGCTTCGTCTGCATACTTGGCGTCAGGGCGACTCGGCGCGTTCTCGTAAACCAGGCTGAACCCATTTTCCCCCATCGGAATCTTGTGGTCTAAAGCCGGCATAAGCGGAGGCTTGGGTTTGTAAAATCCGGTGAGGATGGTTTGAATATGTCCATTGCGCAGGTACCATGGCGGTCGGAATTGTTCGGGCTGTAGCAGCATTAATTTAACTTTCGTCCGTTTTCGCAGTTGCACCCGACGGTGCGAATAGATTCCCAATGTCTCTGTTGGCGGTCGGTACAGTTGCTTTTGATTCGATTGAACCCCCCAACGACTCCCGCCAACGCATTCAGCGCATTCTCAGTGGAATCGCGAATTAATTTTTCTTAAGCGGCCAGTGTTTTTGGTCGAGTAAGATTGCTAGGCATCGTAGGCAAAGATCGGCCGAATAGCTACTCGCAATTGATTTCCGAACGCGGAATGGACCTCGCCGAAGCCGAAGTCGTCTTTGCGGAAACTGTTCATGCAGAATGCGATACACTACGGTACGGCGTCAGCTCGCGTCACTGTGGGCGGATTTTCACTCGATGGTCTTGAGAGAGTCCAAACGCGAGAGATCGAGATTCGTTGTAAAGCTTTCCTGAGAAGGCTGTTGGTCGAGTAAGCTGTTTTTGTCTGCCTTGTTCATTTTTCGCCCTAAACAACGATTTCTTTAAATGCTACCTGATTTTGAGTATGATCCGAAAACCGAAAACCGCGCTACATTGCGTTTGGCGGCGTACGTTTTTTATTTTGTATTGGTGAGCGCGGCATTATTGGCCGTCAATACCTGGATGATTTACTCGCTAGCACAGGGCACTGCAAAACTTCTGCCCGATGTATATGTAGTTACCATATTGGTTCAACTGTTGATCTTTATCGGGCCAATGGTGCTTCTATATCTGGAATGGTTTGCCTGGGATGTTGTCTATGCGCAGCGCTCGCGATCTCGCAAGAATCGAAGCCCTCACTGACTCATTTTATTCCGTTTAACCCCGAGCCATAGGCGACGACTTTTGACAATGGCGCAAGTTCGACAATCGCTTTGTGAGCTTCGACCTGGGCTGTGCGACAAATAGCAATTGGTGATAAATGCGTTGATGTGAGTTTTGTTCCGTTCTGCGATCTGGCCTTTCAGGTTGGCCGGGCTGGCTTCTCAGGTTGGTAAGGGGCTTGTCCCCCACCAACCTTGTTTTGGCGTTCTAACGGCCGGCCACGACGAAATCGCAGACGAAACTATCGATACAAAACCGTTGCATACGAATACTCCCTTTCGAGAACCATCTTCATTAGCCTCCTGCTAGTCCAATTCAGCAACCTTCCTGATTGCTTAACGCATACTACCGTCACCCCGTACAGATATCCTGTCAACTGCAAGCGATTCCAAAATTGGCCCCTTGACAGCCTTAAAGCCTTGACTGAGCAAGACCTATGCAAACGATTATTTCTGAAAATACAGCTTGCGTCAAAATGATAGCCAAGGCTTCGACGCCAACCTCGATTGTCACACGGCTCAGGTGGGCTATGTTACAAGTCCAAAGTTGGCTTCGATTCGCTTTCCTCATCTGACAGCTGCAGGAAGAGCCAAGCACGCGCGTAGCTCCAATATCGATGATGCGTCGAACGCGAAATTTTGAGAACCTCACAAGTCTGTTCAATCGACATACCGCCAAAGAAACGCAACTCAATAACTTGAGCCTTGATCGGATCCTCGAGCGCCAATCGTTCTAGTGCTTCGTCCAATCGGATCAACTGTTCGTCATCGAACGCAAACGCAATATCCTCGACTTCGAGTTCCAGGCGATTCACGCCCCCCCCCCGTTTGAGACTCTTCTTTTTTCTAGCACTGTCGATCAAGATACGTCGCATTGCATTCGCAGCTGCCGAGAAGAAGTGCCCGAGATTATTCCAATCTTGTTGGTCCTCTGGCGCGACCAATCGCAAGAATACTTCATGAACCAAGGCCGTTGGCTGTAACGTTTGTCCAGGTGTTTCCCGCCGTAGCCTCGCTTCCGCCAATTTTCGAAGTTCAGCGTAGACGAGTGGAAAGAGGTCATTGGAGGAATTCGGATGGCCTTCTCGAATCGCGCGGAATATGCGAGTAATCTCACTCTCAACAGCCATATTTCAATCCTGCTCTCTGTACCAGCCCCACTAAGACAATGGTCCACTCGACGCATCGCTATGCTTCTACCGCTTATACTATTGTTTTGCAATCTGGCTCTCTAGTTTATGGCAATTTTAAAACGCCACCCAGACCTGTCGCTACGTACCCCTCTAGCTTTGGAAAACTCTTTTAGCATGCCGTATAAGCCTCATAATCGATATGAATGAATCCGAGATATTCATCGCAGCTGTTCAGATCCAAGACTCGCGGGTCCGATCGGCATTTCTGGACTCGCTCTGCCAAGAGAACCGAGAACTCCGCGAACGTATCGAAAAGCGAATGGTGAAGTTTGGACATTGGCAGAGCGATTGGGATGGATTTTCCGGACAACTGGCTCAGCGATTCGTTGAACTTTCGAATGAGACAAATGAAGTACTCGCAAAGCCTCACGATGATGTTCCCCTTCCTTCAAAGTCGGTTCCAGGATTGGCTGTCGGTAGTCTAGTGGGTTCCTATGAGATACGAAGTTGTCTGGGCATTGGAGGAATGGGCGAAGTCTACTTAGCAAGCGACAACCGATTGGATCGAAAGGTTGCCCTCAAGATTTTACCCCATCGACATACCGATACACCTCAATGGATTCAGCGATTTGAACGCGAAGCGAGGTCGGCAAGCGCTCTCAATCATCCGAATATTCTGACGATCTACGAGATTGGCAAGTCAGACGGCAGTCATTTCATCGCCTCAGAATTCGTTGACGGGGAAACTCTACGGCAATGGATCGAGACGGACATTGGGCTCGACAAAAAGCTAGACGTTGCGATTCAAATTGTCGAAGCTCTCAACGCAGCGCACTCTGCTGGAATCGTCCATCGCGATATCAAACCTGAAAACATCATGATCCGACGCGATGGTTTGGTTAAGGTCCTGGATTTTGGGATCGCTATGCAGTTTGCTCAAGCAGTCAATGACGGTGCTTCGTCTCGAATCCACACTCAAACGGATCCTGGCCTCATCATGGGTACGATTCGCTACATGTCACCCGAACAAGCTAAGCGAATGCCGGCTGACGCGCGTGCAGACCTCTTTAGCTTTGGCATTGTTTTGTTCGAACTCGTGACGGGCATGGTACCGTATCGATCAAGCGGCGAATCCCACATGCTCGCGTCGCTACTCAACGATGAACCACTGAACCTCAAGCAACTTGCCCAAGTGCAACAACCGGAACTGGAATCGATCGTTAAAAAACTTCTTCGCAAAGATCGGGAAGAGAGGTACCAGTCCGCAAAAGAGGTGCTTGTAGACATAAAACAGGCTCGACGGCAGATCGAACGAAACAGTTCACCGGTTTCCTGCGAAGCGATTAACCGTGTTTTGGTCGATCCGGATCGACCGTCAGAAACAAATAGCCACCAAAACAACGACACATCCGTTGAAATCCCCGAAGTGCGATATGCTCGCAGCGGCGACGTCAACATCGCTTATCAAATTTTGGGAAATGGGGACCTGGATTTAGTATTCGTGATGGGATGGGTCTCCCATCTCGATTGGTTTTGGAAAGAACCCTCTTTTGCGAGATTCCTCAAACGTTTAGCGTCGTTTGCACGGCTAATCGTCTTTGACAAACGGGGGACAGGGCTTTCCGACCGGGTACCACATGATCAGTTGCCTTCGCTTGAACAACGGCTTGATGACGTTCGGGCAGTGATGGATGCGGTGGGGTCCGAGCGCGCCATTCTTCTCGGAGTCTCAGAGGGTGGGCCCATGTGCAGCTTGTTCGCCGCGACCTATCCACAGAAGACAATTGCACTCGTTATGATCGGGTCTTACGCGCGACGATTATGGGCACCGGATTACCCTTGGGGCCCGACGGAAGTACAGCATCATGCGTTCCTTGATGACATTTCAAAAAACTGGGGTGGGCCAGTGGGCATCGCGGCGCGCGCTCCGAGTCAAGCCAATAACAAAGAGTTTGCGAATTGGTGGGCCACGTATTTGCGAATGGGAGCCAGCCCAGGGGCTGCCTTGGCGCTCACAAAAATGAATGCGCAGTTTGACGTTCGCCCTATTCTCAAAGCCATTCAAGTCCCGACACTCGTATTGCATCGCACTGGAGATCGATGCTTGCAGGTGGAGGAGGGGCGTTACCTCGCGGAACAAATTCCCGGTGCCAAATTCATCGAATTGCAGGGCAACGATCATTTACCTTTCGTAGGTAATCAGGACGATCTTTTAGATCCGATTGCGGAATTTCTAACTGGACTCAAACCACATCAAAAGGCCCACCGCATTTTAGCAACGGTGCTTTGCGCACAAGTCATTGTTTCCCCACAAAAAGGCACCGTTGGCGAGTCGCAATTGATGGGTCTTTCACAAGCCCATTTCGTTCGCGAGATCGATCTGTTTAGGGGCCGCACACTTCATTCTGCTCCGAACCGAATCGTCGCCAGCTTCGATGGACCGGCTCGCGCGATCCGTGCGGCCATTGCCGTTCGCGATTCCTCTGTCAGGCTCGGAGTCGATGTTCAAATCGGCGTTCATACCGGCGAATGCGAAGTTGAAGGTCAAAGCCTTTGCGGGCCCGCTGTTGATTTGGCAAAAGCGGTTGCAGGCCATGGGACAAAGAATGAAATCGTTGTTTCAAGTACAGTAAAAGATCTGGTGGCTGGTTCGGGAATCCAATTCGGTAACAAGTCCATCGTACGGCTTACGGACGAGTTGCCTGAGTGCGCTCTATTTGAGGTCAAATCATAGCGACGCATAGCTCAATTCCGTAAGCGGAAGCGATAGTAGAACGGTTGAGACAATGGTTCTACTATCGCTTCGGCCGAACGATCATGCGAGCATTTTTTCCAATTGACAATATCCCGACTACTTCGGATGTCTCAGCCGACACGACGGGTATCCCGTGGTAATCGCGATCGATCGCTACGGTATCGTCGACATGCCAACCTCCCTCGACGGCGATTAACCTCGCGGCATCAATTGCCAATACGCTGGCTGCATCAGGATGCGCTAAGAAGACATCGCAGAGCTTGTCATCGCGCCCCGATGCAATCATATTGATGGGCCAACGAACCACGTCCAACGGAAGCGATTCCACAGTCGAAAAACGTACGACGGCTGGCACGGCCGACTTTTCAACTGCCAACGTCCCTTGAACATTGAGTTTGTTCCATGCAAGCGATAATCCGGCGAGTTCGAAAACAGAAGAGTCTGGTAAGGCTGCCTCCGGTGCAGTGAGTTGTTCCGCCAAACAAATAATAGCGCCATCCTCAAGCGGCAAACACCACCCGAGTCGCTGCTGGTTTTTTCGGAAACCAAAAGATCGCTCTTGCCAACGCAGAGCCAGCCGAATCGGCTGCGGCATTCTCGATGCGATACGATTCCATGCTTTGCCATGAGCAATCGAAGGTTGCCAATTGCTCCATTCCGCCTCGGGTTTGTCATAGAGCTTGAAACGATGTCCTGTGCTAACATCTCGGTCAGGCTCGGTTGGAGTAGCCATTTCAATGCCGCCTGTTATCATTTGCGCTAGCGTATCCGCGTCTAACTTGATTCCCGATAGTCCGATATCCAACCGCCAACCGCTGCGATTCCAGAACTTACTATTCTTCCTAACCAAGTCTCGGTATTCCGGATCGATGGCGCATCGGGCTTGAACCGTTTTCGCGTCGCTCGCAAAACCAACCTGAACAACCCTGCCGATCTGAAATCCTCGGTACAAGATCGGAGCGTTGCTCTCAAGACCGCCACGCGTATGTGCGTCTAGAGTAATCTCAAGCGAACCCTCGGGTGGGGCTACAATGGGTGGCGATTCTAATCCCGTAAAACGAGCAATCGATTTAGCTCTTTTCGGCGCAGGGTCAATTGCAATGTATTTCGCGCCTAAGATCGTATCTAGACCTTGAATCGATTCGAGCGATACCAACGGCCGGACTACCCAGAATCTCGCACCCTCGGCAGCCATCGAGCGCGATTGTGGAGTCATTCGAACATGGACGAAAACTCCATCTCGTTCGTAATTTAGTTCGATCCTCTCGACTGTGCCGATTTCAATTCCGTGATACTTCAACCGATCTTCTGGCTTGAGTCCGTAGCTATCGCGAAAGTCGATGGTGATGATCTCACCCGCGCCCATTCTCGAATACCAGAACAATCCCAAGCTGATAAGCCCGCAAAGCAACGCCATCCACCAAAGACGCGATTTCAGCCCAGCTGATACTTCTTTCAGGCTTTGAACTTTTGCAAAAGGAAAGGAGGTAGAGGGCTCGGTTGAGTCAGCTTCGTCAGGCGGGAGGGCAGATGGAGAAAGCGGATCGCTCATGGCGACTCCCATATAGCATGCGGATCAAAGCAAATTGCAGATATCATACTCATCGTCACGCATAGCACGAATGCGAATAGGGCCGGACCAAATTGGAATTGTACCACGCCGCTCAGCTTCACCAACATGACCAGTAACGCCAATAGCATCACGTCCATCATGCTCCACTTCCCAATTTGCTCCATCCAACGATACGTCCATGCTCGTTGCCGTTGATGCATCGAACAAAGCCAACTCAGTTCGAGCAAAGCAAGTATTTTCAAAAGGGGTAAGACAATTGAAAAAACAAGGATGACGGTCGCTACGAGTATACTTCCGGAATAGTATAGGTCCCAAATTCCGCCTAAAATGCTGCTGCGATGATGATGGCCAAGCTTCTCGATTTCGATTATCGGAAGCAAAACCGCGGCTGGGAACAGAGCTAATGCAGCAACCGCGGCCGCCGCAGTGCGACCCTGTGATCGCTGATAACTTCGCGTCTGATCCATAACACTGCCGCATCGGGTGCATTGAGCTCTCTCATCGGCTTGCAATTTGACAATCTCATGAATGAGACCACAACAATGACACGCTTTGAGCATAGGGGGGTGGAAGTTTGAAGTTTGAAGTTTGAAAGCTTACACCGTTAGTCTTTAGTCTTTAGTCTTTAGTCTCCTGACCTGACATTTTGGGCAGAAGAACGTACTGCGTTGGGCCTGCACGATGCGAGCAATCGGACTCTTTTTGCATGTCAAACAGCTCTCTCCAGCTCGATCGTAAACCAGGTGTTGGTTTTGGTAATTGCCTGCGCCATTGATTGCATTGCGATAGGTTCCGTCGCTTAAGGTCGAGCCTTCTTTCTCGATCGCTTCGATCAAAATGCGAATCGTTTCGCGATGCAATCGTTTCCAAGTGGACTTACTGAGCTGGTTGCAGCGGATCGATGGGTGGACTTTCGCTGCATGCAGGATTTCAACTGCATAAAGATTGCCAATTCCGCACACAAGTCTTTGGTCGAGCAACGCGACTTTTACCTCACGATCGATATGGCAAAATCGCTCTACAAAAGTCTGTTGTTCAACCGATGAGGCATCCGGACCGAGCTTATCTGGCCCAAGATGCCGTTCTATTTGTTTTGGAGTCCAAAGACAAACGGTGCCTAAGCCTCGTCGATCCCAATAAAGAAATCGATCTACTTCGGCACCTTGCAACTCGAAAACGATGCGCGTATGTTGCTGGCTTGGCGGATCTGCGACCATCGCAATCCCTGCCATTTTGGGTTGCATGACGATCGAATCGCCCGTGTTTAGTTGAATGAGAACCCGCTTGGCAATTCGGGTGACGTCGACAATGGTCGCCAGCAGTGCTCGCTTTCTAAACAGCTTTATCGGCGGCTCTATTTTGATCGGCCGGTATGGAATGATCGGCTCTGTGATGGCCGAGATGGTTCCTCCGATAGTGGCCAGCAATCCACGACGCATTGTCTCAACTTCAGGCAGTTCGGGCATCGATTACTCGTGCTTTTTCTTATAGACCTTGTCGGGAGCTACGATGCGATTTTGGTCCACAGAATACCCCACTTCATTCGAGTGTTTTCGAAAAAAGCAACTCGCGTAACCCTTGTGGCAAGCGACACCGCTTTGTTCCACAATGAGCAATATGCAGTCGGCATCGCAGTCGATTCGAATCTCAACGATTTTTTGACGGTGACCGCTCTCCTCGCCTTTTCGCCAAAGTCGCTTGCGAGACCGGCTATAGTATGTTGCAAATCCCGTAAGCAGGGTTTCCGAATAAGCGTCTGAGTTCATCCACGCAAACATAAGCACTTGTTTTGACGTCGCATCTTGAGCGATTGCGGGCAAGAGCCCGTTCACACCGCGATCAAAATCAGGCTCGCTCATTGCCAAGGCCGCTTCATGATTTCGTGAGCGATGATCGCCATACGAAGCGATTGAGGATCCCTCAACTGTGCGACCAAGGAGGCCGAGGAAACCTTGGCGGTCGGCTGCACTTCTGCAGGTGTGGCAGGAGTCTCTTGAAGCCGCTGCTCCTTCTTGATTTTCTTCTTGGCAGTTGGCTTCGTTTCCGACGGATGGACGTTGCCGATCTCGTGTTGAAAAACGTCCCTCAGATGACTCTGCATGCGTTCATCAGCTTGACCGATACTTCCTGTTCGCGAGGCAGAGGGGAGGCTAGAGGAAAGGTTCCCAACCGTTGGTTCGTAGGGCTTTGAGTAATCCACAACTTGAGCCGCAGGGAGTGTCTCTTGCGGTTGCAAGCGAGGTGTTGGCGGGGCAGAGCGTGGCGGCGGTGCATTTGTCGGAGCCGTGGGGGCATTCGTCCGTTGCTGCTGGCGTTGTTGGCGGCGCAATGCGGCTTGTTTTAGAAAATCATCGAGATCATCCGCCATGTTCGGTTCCTTATTGGGAGTAGCATGGCCCCCTGGGCCGTGTTACCGCCGTGCCACTGTTAAAATACTAGTTGGAACGCGTAGGGTTGGAGGGTCCTGTAGTACTGGTCCCTGCGATGCTTTGACGCATTTCAGTATCGGCGGTAATATTCCGCAATTTATAGTAATCCATGATGCTGAGCCGTCCGCTGAGCAAAGAATCTGCGATGGCCTTGGGAACCTGCGATTCAGCCGAGACGACTTCTGCGCGGCTCTCCTCAATCTTAGCAATCATCTCTTGTTCGGTTGCAACAGCTTCCGCTCGTCGGCTTTCCGCTTTAGCTCGGGCCACGCGGGTGTCCGCTTCGGCGCGATCGGCTTGAAGTCTTGCACCAATATTTTCACCGACGTCGATATCCGCGATGTCAATCGACACGATTTCGAACGCGGTCTGATCATCGAGGCGACTTGCAAGCACTGCTTTGGATATGACATCCGGATTCTCCAAGACGATTTTGTGACTCTCGGAGGAGCCGATTGCACTGACGATGCCTTGACCGACACGAGCGATGATTGTCTCCTCGGTTGCACCGCCGATGAGACGTTGCAGATTAGCGCGGACGGTAACCCGTGCCTTGACTTTGAGCTGAATGCCATCCTTTGCAATCGCGTCGAGGAAGGCAACAGCGCTCCCTTTGGGCGGGCAGTCAATGACCTTTGGATATACGGACGTTTGCACAGCGTCTAGAACATTTCTGCCAGCAAGGTCAATCGCAGCCGCTTCGCGAAATGACAAGGTAATTTGCTTGCTCTTGCGGGCGGCAACAAGCGCACGAATGACTTGCGGCACATTCCCACGGGCGAGGTAATGGGCTTCTAGTGCTTTCGTGGTCAAGTCTTCGTCGCGAATCCCAGCCTGAACCGCCATGATCTTTCCGCGAACGATGGTTTTGGCATCGACCCTTCGAAACATCATTCCGAGCAAGTCGATCACGGTAACCTTAGCACCAGTCATCACCGCTTGAATCCAAAGCCAAAAGTATCGTGAAAAGACGGCAAGGATGATGATTGCAAAGACAAATACGAACAATCCGAAAACAAGCAGGATTGTTAAAAGAATCGGGTTCATAAGTGTGCGGTTTTCTGGCGAGGGAATATGAATATTTTGAGACTACGAGACGTTCCACCTACTTCGAACGAGTCCCGTTCGTGACATCGCCACCCATGAAGAACTGCAAATCCGTTGGAATACCGGCTGCATCGTACTTCAAGGTCAGTTTGCCAGCCGTGTATTTTAGCCCAAACTCTTCCGGGCTGTGCGCAATCAGCTCCAGCGGTGTTCCTGTAACTGAAAAAAACAGTTTGCCATCCCGCTGCGTAATCTCCCACAAACCGCCATCACCTCGCATGTACCTACCAACTATTTTTGCCTGTTGCTCAGCTGTTAGAGCTACGATAACCGGGTCGTAGGGTTTTTCCGGCTGAGCGATGTCCAAGCTTGGAAGCTCGCGGAGCCAAACATTTCGATACCGCACGGGATTGCCATGATCTTGAAAAGAGAGCGGTAATTTATCTTGGCTAACTTCATAAGATTTGTGTTGCAACCAGGTCGTCGGTCCTAAGGGACGTACATTGTCTTGGACGAGCACGCCATTGTGGAGGACAGTCAGACGAGCGGGCTGAGTTAGTTTGCCGTCTTGGTATATTGGACGTCTGAAAATAATGTCGTAAGACTGCCACTCACCAGGCTTGCGACTGGCATTCACAAGTGGAGGGTACTGACCATAGATCGCGCCAGCTTGTCCGTCCGCATAGGTCTTGTTGTCATACGAGTCTAAGACTTGAACTTCGAATAAGCCTTGAAGAAAAACTCCGCTATTGCCTCGTCCTTGGCTCTTTCCTTGCACTTTCTCCGGCGAAGCCCATTCGACGTGCAACTGGACATCTCCGAAGGACTTTGCTGAAAAGATGTAACCACTGCCTGGTACCGATTCCATCACATCCTCCTTGACGATCCATTTGGCCGGGCCACCATCCGCCGATCGCCATTCATCCAGGTTTTTACCGTTGAACAAAATGACCGCATCGGATGGCGCAGAAAGCGGCAAATTGGCTGGACCTGGTGTGACGACTGCGGGCCTCTCTCGGTCCCAATCATGTGCTTTCCAACCCGTGGGCAATTGTCCGCAGGCCAAGGGAAGCCAAATGCTAGGAGCAAAAAACATGCCCAAACTCTTGGCTGCACAAACAAACTGAGACATTATCTTCATGTGTTTCCAAGCCCCACTACTATCGAGTTATTTTACGTCGGATGCTTACCGGTAACGGTGAATCGCGTTAGGAATAAGCAGCCTATCATAGTCGCTACAAGCGCATTTGGTAAAGTGAGCTGCACAATCGTCGGACCCTTGAAAAATCGGTACAACCCGAATATTTTGGTTTTTGAATCGCGATATGGTGATCGTTTACTTCCAATGTGCAAGCAAGATTTGCTCGGTTCGATTTAGTGTCCTAAGGTTTTGCATAGTTCTCACGTGCGAGCAGTGCGTTTCATTGAATGCCTCCCCTAAAGCTTGCGGACTGCCGTCTGTAAAGCAAACATTAGTCGAGCGATGACCGAATCAACATCGATCCAGGCAAGTTCCACAAGTGTAGCCCACGCCAACCCTTGGTCGTGCGTCTGCTTGCCTAATTCCGGAGCGACTGGCTCGGAATTTGGACAATTGCACTTAGACATGGTTCACGCGCGGCTCGGTTCTATATCTAGTCTCTATGTTGCCTTGCGAGCGAAACACGGTCCAGCCGCATCTCATTCATTGCGAGTTGCCCTCTGGGCCTCCGCCTGGGGGATTAGTTGTAAGTTGGGAGAAGAGCACTTGCAGCTTTTTGAGACCGTTGGCTTGCTGCACGAAATCGGAAAAATTGGTATACCCGATCGCGTTTTACAGAAACCGGAAAAGTTGACCGAGGGCGAAAAATCCATGATGGACTTGCACATACAGGTCGGAGCCGAAATCCTGCGGGCCGCGGGTGCTTCCAACGACTTGATGCTATCCATCGGGGGAATTGGCACACGCTTCCATTCGTCCAACGACAGCAACTCAACTGAAATAGCGCCGCTAGCCAGTCGATTGATCAACATCATCGACGCTTATGATTCTATGACCATGCAGCAAGTCTATCGCGAACCGATGTCGCGTGAGGCTGCCTTGGCTGAGATCTTCCGACAGAGTGGGATTCAGTTCGACCCTCGCTTGGTCCGATCGTTTGCCGACGTTGTACTCAATCCCAAATCAAACGTGATGGAGCTTGCGGCTCAACGATGGCTGAAGAAAATCGATACGACCGAAGAAAGTACTTTCTTTGATTTAGGCCAGTCTTACATTCAGAGTTCAGCTTGTCAGAGCAAGAAATCCGGCAGCGTTCTTGTTCACAAACTGAACGACACTTTCTATCGCCATATGATGGACCATATCCAGGACGGTGTGATTTTTGTCGATTCAGAATTTCGAGTACTAGACTGGAATTCCACCGCCGAGCGTATGACGGGAAAATCCGCGAGCTCTGTTTACCATCAAACTTGGAACACCGCATTTGCTTCCTTGTGCGATAGCGAAGGTTTCGGATTAGACGCGTCGCAATGTCCGTTCGCCGCCCTTATGCGCAACGGACAAGTTATTAGCGAACGATATGCAATTCGTCGCGATGGTATTCCGATGCTCCACGTAAAGATCGACGTCATTCCGGTCTTTAACGACGCTGGACACTTGTGTGGTGGCGCCATGATCCTAGAGGATATTAGCGAGACAGCGGTCCTTGAGCAAAAGATCGTGCACCTCCGCGAACGAGCCAGCCAAGATCAACTCACCAAGGTCGCGAACCGAGGGGAGTTGAATCGACAGTTGCCAGACTTCGTCGAGTACCATCAACAAAACAATCGAGTGGGCAGCGTTATTATCTGCGATATCGACTTTTTCAAAAGAATCAACGACAACTTCTCGCACCAAGTCGGGGACGAGGCGTTGATCGTCTTTGCAAAAGTCCTGAAAGAATCCTGCCGAGAAACGGACTTCGTTGCACGCTTCGGCGGTGAAGAGTTTGTGATGCTGTGCAGCGAATGCGATTTTTCGGAAGCAAAGGAGTGGGCTGAAACCATTCGCAAAAAACTTCAGCGAACACCCATCGCAGCCATTCGTAACGCCTGCATCACAGCTAGCTTTGGCGTCAGCACTGTCCTCCCAGGCGACACCGGAGAAACCGTACTCGAACGAGCGGACCAAGCGCTTTTGATTGCGAAAGATACCGGTCGAGATCGCGTTGTTGGTCTTGGGTTGGATTCCAAGAGCACTGGCATCAGTTCGGCAAAGAACGAACAAAATCCTTCCGGAAGTCGAGGCTGGTTTGGTTGGCTTTCACCGTCCGTATCGTTCAAGCAGCAGTACGAACTTCTCACAAATGTTCCACGCGACGTGACTCTGGAGAAGCTTAAGGGCTTTGTCAGCGAGTTTAATGCTTTCGTCATCGACGTTGGATGCGACAAAATTGTGCTCGAGGTGGACTGCCGCAGAACCCCAATTCCTCAGACCAAGAATGAGCGACTGGGCAAGTTTGTGATGGAAATCGGCGTGACGGAATTGGAAATGAATGCCGGCGGCAAGAAAGGCAACGTCAAGACCTGCACCCTGCTGGAATTGCTAATCAGTCCCGTTCGTGGTCGAGACCGACGGAGCGATGCGCTTGTCAGCCAGGCCCTTCGATTGAAAACGGCTTTCCAAGGGGTCATGGTCGCCCACGAAATGGACGAGGAGCTAGAGGGGGACATCGTCCGTCGAATCAAGCCAGAGAAAGAATCTCGCTACTAGTACTTGACTATCCTAGAAAAGTGCTGTCGGCCATCGATAAATCGCGACAAATCGGCAGCCGACGGCGCAATCTAGCCGCGGGTACCATTGAGGGCACTTTACGCTGAATCAAACCAAGCGACGTTGGACCGAGGTCAGTGGTAAAGCGTTTGCTCCTCAGCCCTTCCATTACGACTTTTCATTCGTAAATCACGGTAGAATTGTTGCTATCCCCGTCCGCGACCTAACTATAGGATGGACGCATTGTGAGCGTCCTTCTACCAGCCGGCCATTCATGAACTTCAGCCACTTACCTATCCTTTACATCGCTGTCCTTTACAGCTTTTTGTTCAACAGCGGTTTGATGGCTCAGGAGTCGGACTTGGATTTGTCAAAATTCTGTTCGGACCACTTCACCTTTGTTCGCATTGTTTACGATAGCGTTGTACTCACCTACGTCATGTCTCACTAACTCGTTTAACGCCGAGCCGCAGGCGACGGCCGTACCTTCGCAGTTTAGGAGTAATCCTCACCTGCCAAGATTTTCAAATAGGTACAATCCCGATTTGCCAGGACAAACCAAATCGATGTCCCCATCCTGGTCGATGTCAACGGCAGCGATCTGCAAACCCGTTCCAGCGCTGCCGCGAGGAAAGTCCTTTAGCGCCCATCTATCCTTGGCATCCTTGGGCGCATTCAAAGCTGGCTCGCCACGGAAAATTGTCTCCCTAAGCCATTTTTCAGCGGAACGGTCATATTGATATGCAAACACAACCGAAGCTTGCGTGTCACCTGGCTCAACTTCGTGCGCGTATACACGTTTGCCGGTAATCAACGCAGGTTCCCCTTTGCCGTCCAGGTTGGCAAACAACAGTGTATGCACTTGAGAAAAAGTAGTGTCGATATCCAGCTTTTTCCACTCCCGACTCCCATCTTTGGATTTCGACTGCTTTAGCCAATGCAGTCCAAAGCCATGCCCCATTCCGAACACCACATCGGCTTGCTTGTCACCATCCACATCGCGACCGTGGATAAAGATCCCCGCCGATCCAAGTTCAAATTCGGCATGGAATGGCCAGTCCGTGGAGGCCACATCGGCTGGTTGCTCGTGCCAACCTTTCGGTGTCAGGATGTCGATTTTTCCATCGCTATTGATGTCGCCAACACCGACGCCATGTCCTGCTCCTTTGTTGCCGAGGTCGTGCTTCCTCCAAACAACCTGGGGCTTCTGTTGCGTCAACTCATACCATACTACCGACTGACCAACGTTGGGTAGGAAATCCAGTTTTCCATCGCCATTGATATCTACTAGTTCCCCAGTTTCCATATTGCCCGGCAAATCGATTTCATGCTCTATCCAATTTTGTTTTGCATCTCCACCTGGATTCTCAACCCACCCCACTCGTTTGCCAAAGTAGTTGCAGGTAACGATGTCGGGCCTACCATCGCCATTGACGTCCAACGGTGAGTCGCAAAAGTCTTCGTAATAATGTGGATTGGTGCCGGCTGGAACCTCGCGAACCTTGTGCCGTATCCATTTGGGAGCTTCGTACCATGAGTCCCCACAGAAAATATCAATCTGGCCATCCCCGTTAAAATCCGCTGCTCCGCAAGCTTCGAAAGGTGATTGATCGTTGATGGAAAACATGTTCCACTTGATCGGAGACAACGGCTCTTGAGCCGATGCATTGCCCATCAACGTGACCATATTGCAACAAGCGATCGTCAATGCAGTTTGCCGCCAATACCGAGAGCGAAATCGATTTTTCATTTTTTGTCTAACTTCTTTAGATGCATTTGAAACCAATCCCAAACGATTGGATATTGGTCCATGATACCAGGCCACGAGCTATGACCGCCACCAGGTTGGACAATCAGTTTAACCGGCCGACCGAATTCTTCGTACTTGGCTCTCACGAAACGAACCGACCGCAAGATGTCCGGTGTCATCTCTGGAACAAAGTATTTCGGACTGCTGCCGTGGCGAACGACGAATAGCGTGAATCCGCCCTTGATCAAACCTTGCATCCAATGGTCGTACTTGCGACGTTTCTCCTCCTCCTCAAGGTTATCCGATTTTTTCGAAATCCAACTCCCACTGGAAACCAAAATTAGGCCAATCCCGTTTCGATCTGAATTCGGCTCGATGACATCCAGGGTCAATGCCATGCCATCCTTGTGACCATATACGTTGCTTTGCGGTACCGAATCGATCTGGGCTCGAGTAAGATGACTTCTGGCGTTTGCTAAATTCCTCCCTACTGCTCAACCAGTATCACTGATGTTGCGCACCATGAAAGCATGCATCATGAAGTATCTCTTTTTGGTTCTTGTGCTGACAACCTGCCTCTGCAGCTTGGCTCAGTCCCAATCCAGTAAAGTGCTAGACTCGTGTTCGATGAAAAGTGAGATCTTGAGCGGTGAACGCAAGTACGCAGTGTACTTGCCACCAGGCTATGAATCCTCATGTCGTAGCTATCCAGTTCTCTACCTGTTGCACGGCGGTGGAGATGACCAAACAGGCTGGGTACAGTTCGGAGAAGTCCAATTGATTGCGGACAAGGCCATCAGCGAGGGGAAAGCAACTCCCATGATCATCGTCATGCCCGATGCCAACACCGGCCGCCGCGGCTATTTCAACGACGTGCGAGGGGATTGGCGCTATGAAGATTTCTTCTTTACGGAGTTTATGCCTTTCGTTGAAAAGGAATACCGGATCAAAGGGGAAAAGCGTTATCGAGCGGTTGCTGGACTCTCCATGGGCGGCGGTGGCTCGTTTATGTACGCTTTGCATCACCCCGAACTCTTTTCGTCCGCCTGCCCACTCAGTGCCAGCACAGGACCACTAACCTTTGAAGAAGCCAAGGAACGCGCGATTCGACGCGGGCCAGGCACTCCCCCAGAGAATGAGGCCGAGAAACCAACCGACGAGCAAATCAAAACGCACTATCTTCAACATAGCACGTTAGAGCTTGTCAATCGTGTTCCTGACGACCAAAAGAAAGCCGTTCGATGGTACATCGATTGTGGCGATGACGACTTCCTCTATGAAGGGAACGCATTGGTGCATATCGCGATGCGAAAGAAAGAAATCCCACACGAATTTCGCGTGCGGGACGGTGGACACAAATGGAGTTACTGGCGCGAAGCTCTGCCAATGGTTCTCGGCTTCGTCTCTCAGGCATTCCATCAAGAGTAACACGGATGAGGATTGGGGTCTGTGCAGCGGAAACGCAACCCAAGCGATGGCGATTAGTCTCGGTTAAGTTCTGATTGTTGATTCTTTTTTTGAGACTTCTCGCTCTTCGCCGCCACACCCCTGAGCTTGCTCGGGGGCAAGTCCCGAACAGCTTTCGAGTCGTCAATCCACTCATCCTCTGGCCTGCAGTCCCGGCGATACAAAACGACGCTCGACCATCGAGAAACCATATTGAACGAGGAGCGCCAAGACAGCGGCGGGTACTGCGCCCTGTAGAATCAACGGGATAGCGGATTCAATCGTCGCTTTGGGGATCTGAGTCAAGCCTGCATAGGTGTTCCGAACGATTGGCAACAAACTGTAGAAGAACAAAGCAGCAATCGCAGGATATGCCCCAAGTCCAAACATTGGGATCATAAATACCAAGATCGCCATCGACGGCAAAGTTTGAATCACGCCAACCACCCCAAGTATCGTTTGCCCAAACGCTTCGTTTTTAGCCGACAAAATGCCCAGCGGAATCGCGGTCGCAATGGCCAACGAGAGCGAAATGGCCACGAGGAAAAGATGCTCTAGCGTGGTCTTGGAAATCGCCCTAGGAACCGTTTCCATTCGGCCATCGGGCCAATGCCTTGATAAGGTATACTTAGGTGCAGCTTTTCGTTTTAAAACTCGGCAGCGACGTTCGTTTCTAACTTCCGGTCCAGTCGTACCTTGGCCGTCATGCTCGTCATTGCTTTGGAATCGATAACATTCTCCAGCTGCAAGAAAGCGGCTGCTACTTTAGTCGCTCGCTCCGCCAAATCCTTGCGCATCAGAATGACGGAATAATAGGTTGGAAAGAATCCTTCGTCATCTTCGAGCACTCGCAAGTGATAGAATTCGATTTCGGCGTCAGTAGTGTACAGATCTGTTACCTGTAGAGCTGAGTTACAAGGAACATGCTATCCATATCCGCGGTCCACTGTTTTGTTTGTTCTTCTGAAGCGGCGGCAGCCTCACTTTCCTTTGCATGAATGATAGCTCGGCGCACTTCCTTGACCCGTTCAGGGATGAGCGATTGCTTTGCTGCCAGTCCATAGCGATTCTCGCACGTTCCCAACAACGACAACGATATACGCTAGGCTCTTGGTTCGAATGGGTTGGTCCAGCAAATACTACAACATCAACACTTGCCCATGCACCATTGTTTGCTGCGACTATGGTTTGATTTGGGCATGCGAAACGAGCGTGCAATTGCACCCGCAGCTAGCGCTGTCGGCTATCGAATCGGCGAAGCCGACAGCCGACGGCGCTAGCCGCGGGTACCGTTGAGGACACACTACGTTGAACCAAACTAAGCGACATTGGACTGAGGCAAGTCGGCTAAGCGATTCGAGATTAGTTTTTTGGCTTAACTTCCCTGAGGTACTCTTCAAGCGATTGATCTTTCGCAATTTCGCGACTCGCGCAAGGGGAATTTGCAAGCTGGCCTAGGAGCTCTTCGTTATTCAGGCTAGTCAAATCGGTAGGGGCTTGACTGGGCGGTCTCTGTTTATGAATGGGAGTTCCTGTGCCTGCTTGATTTCTGTTCTGGTTCACTAGTTCAGATCCTCTGGTGTCTGGATTATTTCGATTTTGTGGGTAGAGGATCTTGTTAAAGATCCTTGCGGCATAGGATCTTTAACAAGATCCACTACCAACTGCTCACAAATCAATGTGGATAAGGCACTAGGGGGCATGCTACGGTGACCTTCCAAATATTGTATGATACACGGCTTGATCCCATTGAACCACACTGACTCAATTACTGAGGCCCAACGTGCTGTCAAAATCCATCGCCGTTCGCACTCTTGCACACTGAGCGGCTGAATTAGTGCGTGTCGCGGAGCGACTCGCCCACAAGCGGATTGCCAATCGATCGGCGAAATTTTTTTAAAGCGCTAGAAATGTCACTAAAAATCCAACTTGAAAATTCACATTGTCGGCCCGGCCAAATGTTAAATGGAATCGTTCATTGGGATTTTGATTCAACTCCATCTAAATTGACGTTGGAAGTTTCTTGGCAAACCTCAGGCAAGGGGACCGACGATTGCGAAACGGTCTTTAGCGAGGACTGGTCACCCGATTCCAAGAGTGGCGAAAGAAAATTACAATTCCAACTGCCACGTGGCCCAATAAGCGTTCAAGGCAACCTAATCAACATTGATTGGAAAATCGAATGTACTAGTAAATGTCCAAACGATGATTGGTCGATGCCCTTAGTGTTGTCGCACCTCACGGAACCCGTCCGGCTATTGTAGAACGGTTATCCTCAACCGTTCCCTCACTGCGCTTCCAACATATATCACGCGTCAGGACTGGCGACAATAAATTCGCGATTGTGTTTGCGTTTTGCTTGCTCCCGAGCTGTCGAGACAAACGGCTCACCAATGGACAACAGCTCTAGGCGATCGGCAGGCTGAAATCTACCAATTGCATGGCCCCCTGGGCCGTGCGAAACTCGGTCCAGGGGCCC
The DNA here is from genome assembly GCA_043757445.1 of Pirellula sp. Classification (GTDB taxonomy): domain Bacteria; phylum Planctomycetota; class Planctomycetia; order Pirellulales; family Pirellulaceae; genus JBKCUI01. The sequence continues at coordinate 58,220 of JAYVPJ010000173.1, forward strand.
AAGCTACGGTAAACCAACTCCTGCCGCTCGCCCTACAACGCCCCATTCGCTTTCGCGATCTCTAGAAGAAGACGTTCTAATTCCTCGTAGTATTCATTTTCCGGCAGGTCTTTTTTTCGCGCCCGCAAGCGTTCAACCTCGTCCGCAAGCGAATCGTATTGAGCCCGCTGTTCATCGTTTCTCAAATCTGGTTGGCCGAAATGCGAGACTATCATTCGGCTTGCTAGCGGTCCATCCAGTTTTAGCCCATTTGCTGGAGCCTTAACCGGTCGGGCACCGCGGTAGAAAGCTGCTGGCGTTCCACGACTGTCGCCATTGTCATCCAGCAAAGCCTGCTCAGACGCTAATCGCCCTTCGTTCTCATAAAACTGGGCTACTCGATTCGATGCTGCAAGAAACGCTTCTAGGATCGATACACAGTCATCATGGTCCAAGTCGGCTGCAGGGTCTGTAATTGCTTGAGAAAAATAGATACCGAAGCGCGTGTAATTCTGCTCGGCTCCGCTTTTTGTCGCCGTAATCACGATTCGGTTTTCGCCTGAGAGGGCGTTGATAAAAGGGCCGCTGCTGGAAGAGCAGTCCACAATTAGCCACCTTGATTTGACTTTCGCAATTGCCTTGGAGATCTCATCGGCGGATATATCGGGGCCTTTCAAATTGAATTTCACAGCGGTGCGATCTTGCGTTCCATGACCAATCAACACCAGCCACTTCTCCTGAACCGATTCCGTCAGTTTATTATCCACGTTATCCACGGCAACTGGCTTTGAAATAACTGGCGTTGAAATCCAATCAAGAATCTGTTGGCGATGTTCCTTTCCCTGACTTGGTGCCGAATCAGTGCCATCGATAAGTTGGAAATCTTCGGAGGAAAATGCGGCTCTCCAACGCTCCGCCGCCTCTCGAAACGCCTGTCCGAACTCCGCTTCGCCAGGAGCACCGATGACCACGAGAATCGATCGACGGGTCTGTTGCAAATGCTTCTCAGCGGGAGCTTCGCCTTGACCACAAGCGTCCGCCATTCCATTGCTAACAAACGAAATGAAAACACCCAACCAAATCAGTTTATGCCATGCCATAGCGACGACGTAGCCCCCATTCAAAACAAACACAGGCTAACGCAGTGACTAGCACCCAACCTTGATGCCACAATGGATAAATCTTAGTCTCGGTAATCGGAACGCGTGTCGATGGGACATTCGCAACAAAAGAATCCAATTCATTCCAATTCACTACCGTGCCGCCAGACTCGCCGGCAATACCCTGTAGGTTTGGCACATTCTCCCCAAGCGACTGAAACTCTGAAGCCGAGGGTTGGTACACCCAACCAAGTTGTGCCATGCCTAGTTTGCTCCCATCGGGTGAAGCGACCTCGGCGGTTGCAGAGTAAACACCTTCGTCTTCAGCAACGAATAGCGCGTCGTATTGCCCTGCAGTCTTGGCGGAGGCTTCCGCATCAGCCACGATCGTTTTGCCGCTCGGTGATGTCACGGATATTTTGACGACAGCATTGTCGACCGCTTTGAAATCAGGACCCTTTACGAGAACAACTAAATTCGCCACTCTACTGCTGCCACGCGACTCGCCCAACTGCATCTGAATCGCTCTGGGGACGTCAGCAATCATCCAACGAAGCATTTGTCGCCATGCTTGAAAGAGTGGTGAGGCACCTGATCCCTCATGATGCAGTGCCCATCGCCACATGTCTCCAATCATCAAGGTCGCGGTCCGGCCTTTACCAAATCGCTGCGAGATAAATACCGGTACCTGTTCCTTGCCATCGATCATCGCTTCAGCCAGAACCGATGCGCCAGGCTTTACTTTGTTCATCCGATTCAGGACTTGAAAGGCGGGCATGCGGTCGAGTCGATCCCGTTCTGAAAGTTCATTGTCCGCCAATCGCAAGAAAGGTTGCAACCAACCTTCACGACTCAATTGATATCGAACAATGGACTTTGGTTCTCCATCAGCCCTGTCATCAACTGACCCAGTCGAATCGTCATCGCAATAGATGGGTAACAATTGGCTCAGAACGGAATCGGAGAATCCCCTGCCACGCATCGACTCCTGTCCGCCAAGAACCAAAAGTCCTCCGCCTCGAATGGTTACAAACTGACGCAACATGGACTGCTGATCCTGCGACAAAAACTCATGTTCAAGATCATCGATGATAACCGCACTGTAAGCAAATAATTCTTCCGTATCTTTCGGAAAGCCCTTCTGCAATTGGCCTGCCTCTGTCAAACCAATTCGCGCGAAAACCGGCTCGTCGAACTTGGCTTTCTCCTCGTCCAAGATGTCTTCAAAGCCCGAAAAGAGAGGGTTTGCCGTTTCTACCTTCGTGTCACGAAAGCTAAACTTGGGCTCTTTCCGAGCGATACGTATTAGGGAGGTGAGTCGAATCTCATCGTCCTCGTCTAAGGCGCGTTTCAGAAACTTGAACTCCCAATTCGGCCGACCAGCCAGATAGAGTATTCGATATGGACCTCGCCCGCGATCAACGACTTGAAAGCGTCGATTGTTTCCCAATGTAACCTCGAGAGACCTGGTTTCCGATTCCGTAGCCGCGACTGTGGCGACTTCACGTCGTACCGCCACTTGAAAACCTTGGACCCCAGATTTTTCGGGTCTAAATCGAAACTCAACTGGAACCGGTTCTCCTTCGGCCTTTAGTTTAACTGTCTGCGACTGTAGGACTTTGTTGCTTCCATCTAGCAGATCTACGCTTACTGATTCGCCGGGGAATCCTTTGTGCGTAACGCTTGCGTGAATGGTGACAGGCGAGGTTTCAAAATCCGACTGGCGTGTAGTCGTCGAAACAATGTTCACATCGCGTTGATTGATCGAGGTACCGATACGGACTGGATAGACCGGGAACCCAAGTTTGGAAAGGTCCTCTTCCGACTTGCGATCGGTTGCATTTCCATCGGAGAACAGAAGGACGCCAGCCAGAGGTTGGCCTTGATATCGATCACCCAGAGATCTTAGCGATTGAAATATCGCTGATTCGTTCCCTAACATCTTTCGTCCAACAAACGTGTCTACCGGTTCTACCGCTGAATCGAAAAGATAACGACGCAGTCGGAAATCGTCCGCTAATTTCCTTTGCCAAGCGGCTTCATCGCCCAAGCTTGGTTCAAGATCCACTCGCCCGCTTTTCAGGGCTTCCTGCATCAAAATCCCCATGCTCTGACTGTTGTCCATCAAAATAGCGAAGACATTCGCCTGTGACTTGGGACGGCGCAACGAACCCAAGGGCTCGAGCAAACACGTAAGCAACAAAGATATGCCCACTATACGCAGACCTATTGCCAAACTCCGCCAACTCCAAGGCATGGAGCTTTTTCGATAGGACCCGAGTGTAATAGCAGCAAGAAAAACAGCCACAGACACGACAGCATACAACCACTCTGGTTTTGCGAAAACGATATCTTGAAAGCCGAAGAAATCGAGGAGGCTCGAGTTTTGCGATCCTGTGTTCATCGATTCTTGGCGCCTCCAAGGTTTTCGTAGTATCGATCTTGCTGTTGTTGGTACTTGCTCGGTACAGGGTCGTGATCTACCGGCACGATTGCATTTCGTTCAGCCGATTTCCGAAGCAGTTCTTCTTGCACTTTTTCTCGCAATTGCGATATCGGTTCTGCAATGAGCTTGCGCACCAAAGACCATTGCGGCTCCTTGGAATGACGCTTGTAGTCGACACGCATTTCTCGGGCTGCTTCACGAATCCTCACCACTTCGCCTCTCATCGTCGGATCGGTCACAAGCTCCTCAACATCACGCAACGAGTCTACCCATGTCGAATAGTCGTCGCCGGTCAAAGGCCCGTATTCGTTGCCACCCTGTGACATGCGTTGGAGACCGCCTCCGCGATTCGCGTTGCGTGCGTTATTGCTAGACTGTTGCTGCTCTGGTTGTCGTTCATTTCCCGTTTGCTGTCCCTGTGACGCTGGTTGGCCCTGATCGCTAGCCTCGCCCGAGCTGCTGGGCTTCGGGTCGCGGGCATTGAGTTCGGAATTTAGTTGACGCTGTGCTCGTTCCAATTCCGCAAGTGCTCGTCTGAGTGACTGTTCCTCGCTCCCTAACACGTCTTCGGATGCCTTTTCAATGTTCTCTTTAAGCGTTCGAATTCCGTCCTTCAATTCATTAGATTTTCGTCGGGCGGGCTCTTCGAGCCCTCGTTCAAAGAGAATTGGAATTTCGTCCATGCGTTGCTCAAGTCCCTTTTGTTTGCTTTCACGAAAAGTTTCGTAGAGCTTTTCCGCCAAGAGTGGTTCGCTCGACTCAGCCTCGGAAACGGTCTGCTGCATCTTATCCAAGAGCTCCTTTAACTCCTTCTTTTGAACTTGCCAGTCCTTCCTTGTCGATGGTTCTGTTTTAGTGTCCCCCTCTGGACGAAGCGGTGAAGCGGATTCAGTAGCTGGCTCGGAACCCGGTTCGTTCGCAACGGGTTCGGAGGTACGATTGGATGATGATATTTTCTGATCGAGTTTTTTTTGCTGCTCCTCCAAACGTTTTGCGTCCTGGACCAAGTCTCGCATAGTCTGTTCGAGTTGGCTCGAAGACGTTTGACGCAACTGCTCCTTGGTCTCATCCATTTGCCGCTGAGCCCGAGTGCCTGAGGACAGAGCAGGTGCTGTTTCCCCCTTATTCAAAGACTGCGCCGATTTTTGCATATCACTTCTAGCTTGCTCCATTTGTTCGCGAGCTTCTTGCATCGCTTGTCGATTTTCCGGTTGGTTCATCCGTTCAAGCACTTCGTCGGAGTCTCGCAGTAATTCTTCTTGGTTTTCGCGAAGCCGCTTCAGTTGTTCCTCGAGTTCTTTTTTGGCCTCCTCCGTTTTGGCTTCTTGCACAGCTGTTTCCAGGTTCTTTATCTGCTCGTTGAGGTCGGCTTGTCGTTTGGCCAGTTCGGCCAGTCGATTCATTACTTGCCGCGTCTCACGTTCTGCTGTTGGTTCCGCCGCGTCAGCCTTTTGTTCCGCCTCATATCGGTTCTCTTGGTCTTCGAGCTTCAATTGATCGATCTGTTGTTGACGGTTCTGTTGAGAGCTACTCTTGGATGATTTCTGCTGTTGTTGCTGCTGAGATTTGACAATTTGGTGTTCGCGTGCTCGAAGCCTTAAAAGCCCCTCATACGCTTCTCGCTCTTTTCGCAACGCCCCTCGCAAAGTCATAAGATCCGAGTCGATCGAGGAATTAACGAGTAGATCCTTGGCTGCAGTCATTGCATCTCGAACCTGCTCGAGAAATTTTTCGGATTGAGCATCCGTGATTTTCTCTGCAACCCTGTCTACCATTTCCAAAGCTTCCGTCTGAGACTCCATCAAGACCTTCGTATCCTCGACAAACGTCTTACTGATTGACTTAGGCTTCTCCTTGCGAATGACGTTCCAAGTTCCCGAGATGATTTGCTTTTGCAGTTCAGCCAATTCTTCGGCCTTTTTGGCTCCCTCACTCTGCTGCTGTTGTTGCTCCTGCTGTTGTTTCTGTTGTTCCCTCGACATGCTCTCTCCCTCGCGGAAAATCTCTTCGAAGGGACGGACCTCAGCAAAGAACATGTCGCCATCGACTCGACGAATTTCACCCTCACGATCAAGATCCTCGGCCCAGAAATAGTAGCTCAACAACTGATCCGGTTTGGCTTGCAAAGATTCTAAATCGATCAAATACGAGAGCTCTACCTTTCCTGGTTTAACATCATCCACAGGAATAATAACATCCGTTGGCTCTGCGTCTCCCAATATGAAAGTCAGGCCAGAGCGCTCAATGCCGAAATCGTCTTTGGCGGTCGCCTGCATTTGCAGCTCTTGAAGCGGTGAGACATTTTGGTCTTGAGCTTTTACCAATTTTGTTTCGGGTGGCTGATTCGGAATCACCTTTGCGGATAACTCTTCTTCAAATTTACTTGCCCGGCGATCCATATCGACCAGACGAATCTTCCACCGTTGCGACTCTGTCATTACGAAGCTCGCTTCATATTGTAGTGGATCTTGTTTCGACGGAACGAGCGGAGTCGTGTTGCCCGCTTGGTCGACTAGTTCCGCGACCGAAACAGGTTTATTCAGTTGGCATTTCCATGTTAAAGAAGCTCCGTCAACGACAGAAACGCGTCGCGTGTCTGCGATCTCCTTCGTCGCCAACTTGGAGTAGTCCGGGGATTCGATTTTCGCATCGCTTTGCGTCAACGCAGGATATTCAAACACCTTGATCTTGAAAGTAGAACTCGTTCCAGTCAAAAAATTAATACGATAGTTCTGATCCATTTGAAGGTTCCGTAAATAGCCTCCAAACAGAGGGTCTTTGAGACTGCGCAGCATTGGATGCTTGGCTTTTTCGCCGGTCTTGCACTCCGTATTAATCCAAGATTCGTCGGGAACATCCCTTGGAAAGCGAACGCTCACGATGACATCGCTTCCTCGTTCCACTTCGGTGTCGCCCGGCTCCACCTTGATCTCGTCAGAGTCCACTAGCGTGTTGGCCGTTTTTGAATCGGAAGCCTGAACAACACCTTCGTTGGCATACACAAAATAGCCAGTCACTACCGCCAAGGCTAACGCGACAAATTGGGAAATCCATGCGCCCACGATGCTGCCATTGGCAACGGTTTGTCTCCAGTCATTCGATCGCGAATGACCGATCGTCTCGTCGACTAAAGACCTTCTCAAAAAACTTGACGTGCTAGATTGTGCTGGCTGGATCGCAGTTATTAAACGTTGTTTGAGGGATGGGAATTTTTTTTCGATGCTATTTGCAATCCATCGTGTATCCCGATAACTCCACGTGCTACCAAACCAAACACAGGCAATCGTTCCGAGGAGGCCAAAAAAAAGCCAAATGCTTAGTTTCGGAAGCGCACCGAACTGCGAAAGCACAACAGCTAACACAGCAACGAGGATCCAGCCGATTGCCAACAATTGTGCGAATCGAACTTTGTGGAATCGATTTGCAACGCTCGCAAGTAAATATGCAATTTGAGGATCCATGTTCACCCAGCCTTACGTATGCACAATAAAGATTCCAAACCAATAACACCGATTAGGCCGACGAGTACCCATCGCCACCAACCCTGTTGCGATTCCAGCTCAATGGCCCGCAACTGACGGCGTGAAGCATCATCTTTCTTTGTCGGCTTCCTGTCGCTCATCAAAACGCCCAGTTTTTCTAATCGCTCCAAGCCGCCTACCGCAGTATTGCTTTCTGATTCCATCAGATTTACCGCCATTTGAGATTCTATTCCGCCGGGGGTTTTGCGACGATAGATTCCTGGCTGCGAAAATGGGATTCGTTTGGCCGCCCTGCCCTCAATGGGTTCCCCAATTATTTCATTATTCGCCGCATCAAGAATTCGATGATCGCTCGGTATTTCCAATGTCATTCCGACGCGGTACGAAGATGGATTGTTCGAGACAGGAGTTGCCAATCGATACAAACCCGAAATGAGCGGCACAAACTTAGTGGATAGAGCGAGTTGGCTGTCACTCGGTTGCCAGCCTGCCATGAGAATCCAAATCTTTCCGGCTCCATGCTCTTTGCAAATCAAGGCTGGCGAACTGTCTTCAAACTTGGCCAAGATTCGCCAATCGTCAAGCTGCTGGCTTACGAGACGTCTATGTTTCCAGAAACGTATCTTTGAAAAATCATTGAACTTGGGATCGGAAAGATCGGCGAACAATGGATGCCTGAAATCGACCGATTCGAGCATGGCATATTGCCGAACTTTGGCTTCCGAAACCCTGCATTCGCTCATCCCAGTCAGTTTTTTGATCCCAGCAGCGTAATCGAAGGGTTTACTATTGATATCGCTCGAGGTTGCGGATGCCACGGCATCCCACACCCACATGAGTTGCCCTCCTTGCTCAACGTACGTTGTCAAGGCATCCAAATCCGAGGTGCGCAAGTCATGCGAAGCGATAATCAACGGCGTCGTTTCCGCGGAGGGCCATGGGTCTGACGATGCTGGCTCTCGCGTCTTTAAGGTAACCGTTCTAGCTGCATCGCTCATCGGTAACTGACGCAGAAAGTAACTTAGCGATTCGTCCGGCGGCCTAGACGCCGCTTCAATGCATAGCAATTCCGATTGGATCGGATCGCTGTGACTCACGAAGTAACGATTGTCGAATTCCGAACTATCACCCTCAAGCTGCAACGCAAAAGAACCTTTCGGCGGAATCGGCATACGAACTGTTAGCGAGGTCCCCGACGGTACTTGGCAGGCGGTCCTAGAGCTTTCCACTGGTTGGAGCTTTTCATCGAGCCATTGTAGCCAAAAGGCTTCGACAGCGGAGGCCAACGAATTGGAGACACGGACCCGCAGTTTCTCTGCGTCCGTTGGTTGACTCTGGTCGCTATTCACGACGGGTCTACGAGACTCTCCCTTCGCAGGTGCGTTCGCCATCGAATCATCTCCGCTAAGTAGGCAAGCTCTTGCATTGCCCTTCTGATTTGCCTCGACCCGCTCGATTCGTACCTTGCACGAAGCGGGCCAAGAGTACTCCGCGAGTCGCCCGATATCGGCTCCATTCTGAAAATCGGTCACGACCACAATCTCGCTGGTTGTTGCATTGGATTCCGATGACGAATCCCAGTCCGTCTGGAGAAGATCGGCGGCTGTCAACAAGGCCAAACCTAAATCGGTGTGAGACCAATTGGGAGTGACCCCCTTGATTGCCACGATCGCTTGCAACTGACGCTGCGAAGCGGCGGTCTGAACGGCGCTATCGATTGCTACCAACGGACGCAATGAACTATCGAACTGGTAGACAGATATCGTATCCGTGGGCCCAGATTGTCGAATGATTTGCTCAGCTCTCTGAATTGCAGCTGACCACAGGCCATCGCGGCGCATACTCGCGCTCGTATCGATCAAGAGCATCCTCTTCGATCCAATTCGATCCGTATCCTTTTCGGCTGACGTATTCCAATAGGGACGCGTAAATGCGAACGCCAGCAATGCGATTGCGGTAGCCCTAAGCAAAAGTAGCAACCATTGATCAATGCTGCTCTGACGTGTTAATCGCGGCGGCGTAGGATCAAGAAACATGAGCGAACTCATGAGAATTCGCTCTTTGGGGCGACGCCTTATCAGATGAAACAAAATCGGCAATGCAATCGCTAGGCCAGCCAATGCGTAAAGTGGGGCAAGAAAACTCACCGCTATCCTCCCATCGAGACTCGACCACGTGTGGCCGATCGAGTTCTCGGACTGCCGAAACGAGAACGCTGTTGTCGACTTAGGAAATCAAACAAAACATGCTCGACTGATTCATTCGTCTGCAAGGACGTCCAACCTATACCGAGTTGTCCAGCCATTTCGATGAGCGACGCTTCGTGTTTGGTAAACTTATCTTGATATGAGGATTTCGCAAGCTTGGGATCCACGTAAATCTCCCGACCTGTCTCCAAGTCCTCCAGCATGCTCGCCTTCTCCAAATCCAACGTGACTTCGGTCGGGTCGAGGACACGCAGAAGCACCACTTCATGATGGCGAGCACGAAGCATCGACAAGGGGATTCGAAGGGGTTCCGTCGGCACTAAGAAATCGGAGACAATGATGATGAGACTGCGTTGCCTAACGATGTCAGCCAAATGCGATATTGGCTTTTGGAGATCGGTCGATGCTCCGGAGGACGGCTTTTCTAACAGAGAAAGAATTCGTTTCAGTTGACCCGTGCGGAAGCGAGCCGTAAGGACATCGGAAATGTCCTCGTCAAAAGTCAGCAAACCAACTGCATCGCGTTGCAATGTCAAATAGTATGCGAGCGTCGCGGCGACGGTTCTGGCATAATCGCATTTGGTATACTCAATGGATCCAAAGTCCATCGACCTGCTTTTGTCGATCACGAGATAACAGCGACGATTCGTTTCGTCTTCGAATTTCTTGATGTAATAGCGATCGCTTCTAGCAAACAGTTTCCAATCGATAGTGCGTGGGTCATCTCCGAGACTATATGGTCTGTATTCGCTGAACTCGACTGAGAATCCATGCAAGGGACTTCGGTGCAGACCATTGTGAAAACCATCTACGACCGACTTGGCTCGTAGTTGTAAATTTTTGATTCGCATCAGTGCTGACATGTCGATCCAGCGATCCATAGCGGTCGATGAATTCGCCGCAGCAGCACCGACTATTACGTTGTCGCCTGTAGCGTTGCCGCCTGATTCGCTGATGGAAGCCGGAATGGCCATTGTCATTTGACCTCAGCGAGCAAGCGATCTACGCAATCCTCGACCGAAACGCCTTCGGCTCCAGCCTTATAGCCCAGCAGTAATCGATGACGCATCACCGGATGCACGAGCGCTCGGATATCTGCCAAGGACACGTGAGATTGGCCATTGAGCAACGCGCGAGCCTTGGCGCCGAGGACTAGCATTTGAGCTGCTCGCAATCCTGCACCCCAATTGATCCATTGGTTCACAAAAGCCGGGGCTTCGGGCCGGCCCGGTCTCGATGCAGCGACTAACCGGACAGCGTACCCTGCCACTTCTTCGGCGATCGGCATACGCCGGACCATCGCATGAAACTTCAACACGTCGTCACCGGCAAACAACGGTTCAATTTTTTCTGGCGTCTTGCTCGTCGTATCCAATACTACCTGCAACTCATCCTTGAATGGCAAGTAATCGATCATCACATTGAACATGAATCGATCCAACTGCGCCTCGGGCAAAGGGTAAGTGCCCTCCATTTCTATCGGATTCTGTGTAGCCAATACAAAAAACGGTTCTGGCAAAGCAAAGCGTTTGCCGGCCGACGTCACTTGATGCTCCTGCATCGCTTCGAGCAGTGCCGCTTGTGTTTTGGGTGGCGTTCGATTGATTTCGTCGGCTAAAATCACATTGGCAAATACCGGACCTTTGACGAATTGCAATACTCGGCGACCATCGACTTCATCCAATATCTCGGTCCCTGTAATGTCTGCTGGCATTAGATCTGGAGTGAACTGAATGCGGCGAAACTCCAGGTGGAACACCTGTGCGACGCTTCGAACTAGAAGCGTTTTGGCCAAGCCTGGGGCTCCCGTGATCAGGCAATGTGCACCCGAGAAAAGGCAGATCAGCAACTGTTCGATGACATCCTTCTGACCGATGATTGTCTTGGAAAGTTCGGCATCGATCCTCGCTCGTCCTTCGCGTATCTGCTTTACAATCGCTGCTTCTTCGTCGTAGTTCGGAGTGACCGTGCTCAAGGTGGAAATCCAATAAGGTGTTGGGTGTTGGGTGTAAGGAGTTAGGTGTTAGGTGTTAGGTGTTAGGTGTTAGGCGAATGCTATTTGCTATGGGTACAAAGCTCTCTGTTCTCGGTTCAGCCTTAAGCCTTAAGCCTCAAGTCTCAAGTCTTCCTCAATGTGTCATCGCATAGGTGACGATATTGATCCCCAGTGGGTACGCTTTTTTTACTGAGAACTCTTCGAAATACCAAGGGTCTTCCCCTTCGCGTTCCCAACCGTCCCCCAAATCAGTGTTGTGGCAGATGAAAACCATGATTCGATTCGCATCGTCACGAATAGCGCGATAGTGTGGGATACTCGTGTCCGATCCCGGTCTGTATTCCCAGGTTATGCCAGAACTGCGGCCGCTTTGCGCATGGCCAATGCTCGGGAGCTGAGGCTTTTCTTTTAGGTCGTAAACGCAATGGAATATTTCATGTTCCAATGGTACCTCGATTGGTTCGCGATCGGGGAAAACGCGTTTTATCTCGTGATAAAAATTTCGATATTCGTCATCTCCCCAAAAATCGTCGACCATCAAAAACCCTCCGTTGAGCAAATAGCGGCGGAGCGCAAGCACCTCGTCTGGGTTAAACATGAGGGCGCCCGGTTCAATAATGTAAATGAAGGGATAATCGAAGAGTTTTGGGTCCGTCAATTCCAGGACGATCGGCTCTGGATTTACTTTCAACGATGTTAGTTGCTGAAGCCGAAGGGACAGGTTCAATTCGCTATCTCTAAAATCAGTCGCCCATCCACCGCCTCCTCGGCCGTATCCATAGCCACCTGAATCGTACTTGATCCTCACGAATGTAAACATGTCTTTACTAAACTGCTTGTCAACTTCCCACGTGGGTACACCATTACGTCCCACCGACTGCCAATCACCGCCTCTACGACGCCCCCATTGTTGAGCAGTCACGATCCATGAACACATTCCGCTGAGTAATAAAGCCAAGCCTAGCCCCGTCATTATTTTCCGGTACTTAAATCCCATCATGGTGCTTCCGTTCCCTTCGTTACAGCCGCTGCCTCAGACGATTTCGCTAACTTAACAAACAAATCCATGGCGGCCTTGTAACGTGGTGATTCCTCCAGGGCCATCAGTAATTGTCGTTTGGAAAGCTCAGTTTTCCCGAGAGATTGTAGCGAAACGGCCAATCGGTAGTGAATGCTGGCAGGATCCGTTGGCTGCAATTCAAGGCAAGCCGATAGGGCCTCCGCTGCCTTGGCTGCATTGCCGACTTTTTCATAGGTCAAGGAACGTATTTGTTGAAGGTCACTGCGAATCGGATTGATTGCTTGCATCTGCTCGCACCACGTCTCAAGCGACTGCCAGTCGGCCCGCTCCTCATCGATTTCGATGAGTCGAAGTAGTGCTTCTCGACAGTCGGAGGAACGCTGGCTGAGTTCGACCAACGCGGACCTCTCCTCCACTGCATCTCCTTTACCTCGATGAATTTTTGCCAGTATTGCGTAAATACCTTCATTGGTACTGTCTTCGACCAACATGTTTCTGAGTTTATCGGCCACCCCAAGTGCCTCATCCCATTTCTTGGAACGCAACAACTCTTGGCATTGGCTTCGCAAGCCCCAGTACGAATCAGGATGATCAAGCAACCAAGTCGCCGCGTCTACTTTCTTCTCTTTACTGGCTCTATCAAAGTCGACTCCGTTACCATACTTGGCAGCGAGCGCCATGGCAAAATTGCGAAAATCGTTATCCAACAATTCCAAAGTTCCGGGCGCTCGTTTCAATGCCTCTGAAGCTGGCATGCCAATGGCAAGATCCTCAAGCAAGCGGCGCATTACATCGATTCCATATTTCTCGATCCAGTATTCCACCACCAATGATGACTCGTAATAAGCAAACTGCAAGTGCATGGGCGTCTTAGGCTGTAGGAACGCACCGCTCAGTTGACTCACTGGAACCAGTCCAGTACCTAAAATCATTTCGCGATACGTTGGGTCCATCGACTGCCCCCAAGTGGCATTTCGTTGCCGCTCCTCGTAAACGGAGATACCTTCAGATAGCCAGCGAGGCATCTTGTTTTTTGTCTTTTGGAGCGTCACAACGTGGCAATATTCATGCCAGAGAACGGACTTCCAATTCGAGTCAACTTGAAGTGCGGCCGGCGAATTTGCTGTAATCAATCGCCCAAAACAAACGCCCAAAAAACCTTCGCCGCCCGGCAATCCAAACGTGCGTATGGCAAACTCTTTCTGCTTGGGGAAAATCTCAACATAAACCGGCTCCTCCAATTTGACTGCATACTTCTTTGTGAGTACTTCCCGTGCCTCGCTTAGCAGTTGAACAACATCTTGGCCGTAGATTTTGGCTTCGCGAAAGTCCATTCGAATCACCAAGCCGGGCGACTCAAGTGTTGTGAACTTTTCCAGTTCGGCTTTGAGTTGTTTCAAATTAAAGATAGTGACGTCGTACGGGTCTTTCGAACGGACGTTGTCGACGATCTCCCAGCCTCGATCGGTTTGGCCCAATCGCAGAAGGTCTTGAGCCAATTGAGTTTTAGATGGAGTATACTCGATGTCCATTTTCAGGGCACGGCGTTGGTATTCGACCGACTCGGTGAATCGATAATGCATCGACAGTTGTTTGCCGATGGTGTGGTCAACTTCCGGATTCAGTGCCCAGGGAACGAGAGCTCGACTTCGCGATTCACCCTCGGCTTCGTAGCGTCCCTGAAGATGCGCTATAGCCGCTCTCAACGCCCAAAGTTTCGGAAGATGCGCATTCACTTTTTCTACTTCGCTCAGTAGCTTTTCGGCCATGACATAGTCCTCAGCCGATATCCTGGCTTCTGCGCCATGGATCAAGCTTGGTACAAAGCGAGGGTTCAATTCGATGGATTTGGCAAAGAACTCGTTCGACTTGACAGGGTCAGTACTGCTCCAACTCTTTCCAAGTAGATAATAGACTTCGGGATCGTTCGCATCCAACTTGGCTGCTTTGGCAAGCGATTGCGAAGCGACCTTGTCATCGTTCTTATCAAGTGCCATCCTGGCCGTTGCTAAGTGTGCTTCGATGACTTCCGTTTGCGAATTGGACCTGATAGCCTGATCGAAACAACTCTTGAGTACTTCCTTGGGGTCTTCTCCTCGGGCAAGGAAAAACTGACCGATTGGAACCAAATCGCTGCGGTTTGCAAATTTTCCGGGGACCCTAAACAACATCTTGTCGAGGTAGGCAATCTGTTCGCTGGCTTTGAGTAGCGAATTATTCATTTTATAAACTTGGACGCCAAGCAGCCTCAACCGAATACTTTCGCCAAATCGTTCCACCGCCTTTTCATAGGCTTTTAGTGCGGCTGAATAGTCGCCAACCGCCAAATAGGACTCGATGAGCAAGCGCGGCCAGACCTCATTCCATACTCCCCGTTCGACTTGAAGGGCTGCTAGCTTGATGCTGGCGTTATAGTCACCAGATCGGTAAAAGTTCTTGGCGTCATCGATCTCAGAAGCGTCCAAGCCAGGCGCAAACGAAAGCAAAATGACTAAACTCAATAGAAGTCTAAGAATCGTGATTTCTGCAAACCCTGGCAAATATAAAGTGCAACGCGCCACTTCTAAGGTACTCATCAGTGGGGAACCGAGCCGAAAAGACAACATCGTTCTTTCACGATAACCATTTGGCACGCACTTCGCAGCATCCTCGCGAAGAAATCGACGGAATGTTTTACGTCGACGGGCCGAGTAACGAAATAAACCTATTTTCCGCAACTCAAGGCCGAAACTACTTGGGTTTTCAGTGTTTTGAAAGGCCGCAAAATCACTCTCGAAAAGTGTGCCCATGAATGGAATCGTTTCCGTTGGCTTTACGCCGGATGGAATCCGACGGAAGACTGATTCATCGGTGACTTGCATGCCCGCTTCGGGTTGTGATGGATCCTGTCCAATCAGCCGCGAGCGTTGATCGCTCGTGAACTGCCCGGCAACGTCTGCGGACGGAAGCCACGAATCGATTCGGTAGACGATCTTTTGGTTGCGAACCAAGCAATTAGGGTGATCGCTATACCAACGCTGAGCGTGCACCATGTTCCCGTATAGGAAAGCTGGTGATTGTTTTTCTCGATGGCCCAAGTCAGCCATTGAGGAATTTCCGTCCCACGACTTGAGTGCGCTGCGATCAACATGGAGATGGAGTTGTGAACACAGTGGAACACAATGGTGCAAGCGACTCCGCCTGTGCGATAGGCTAGCCATCCAAGCAACAGTCCGATCACCGAGGCCGTAATCGTTTGCTGGAGGACTCCATGCGACAAGCCAAAGAACACCGAGGTTAGAAGAATTGCTCGTACATACCCGCCGTTTCTTTCAAGTCCTGCGAATAGGAATCCTCGGAAAACCAGCTCTTCGCAGACGGCCGGAATGAGTGCAAGTACCAACAAGACGCTCCAAATGGGTGCGCTGCCTATGATCGAATCAAATTGCGTTAACATTTCGATTGTTTGTTCGCCGAGTTTGTATTCGGCGCCGACCATAGACGCGAAGGCGGCATAGGTTGGGTGTAGGCTCATTGCGAGCAACGCAGCCACAATCAACTGAGTTAGGTTAGGGCGATTCAACCGGAGGGCCTTCTGTACAGAACGGGTCAACATAGTCGCCATGATCAATGCCGGCGCAAGAATCATACCGATTTGGATGACGATCGAAGATTGAACAATCGACGTCCAGTTTAGAGGCATTCCGCTCAATGCAAGTCGACCGAAGAATAAGCAAACTAAAATTAACAGACCGCAAAGAACCGACTCCGTGGGGGTTGCGGTATCCTCGCGTTTTCGCCAAACATTGCGAATCCATTGCGTCATCGAAGAACGTTCGCTATCGCTAAACATAACGCTCTCGCTCTCAAACTGTCGAACGGCCCAGCGGACCGAAAGCAGGTAACACAGAATCGTAACCGTCGCCACGGTTGGCAGGTGAAGCAGTGCGTGAGTGAATTCCCCGTCCATCAAAGCTCGAGAAATAAGCACAGCGCCCGTGACAGGTATAATGCTTGTGCCTGGTGAAAGAACTACGCCAGGTATCATAGGTAGCATCACTAACGGCATTCCAACTAAGAGCAATGGCATCAAGTAGTATTGTCCCTCTTTGGTGCTGCGAGCCAAACACGCAACCGCAAGTGCGAGTGCGCTAAACATAGCCGAAATGGGAATTACTAATAGGATCAACCAGCCCATGGTGTGCAGTGGCAATGGTCCCATGGCGGCGACCATATCCCCGGCTCCCAGGCCGGAGAATCGCGACATGACAATTCCAGCCGTGGTATGCATGCTTGCTAAATTCAGTAGCGCCGTTCCGATGCTAAAGCACATTACTGTTAAGAGTTTGCCCCAAACAATTTCCTTGCGCCGAGCTGGGCTGCACAATAACGTCTCGAGCGTCCCACGTTCCTTTTCACCTGCGCATAAGTCGATGGCTGGATAGAAAGCTCCAGTAAGAGCCCAAACAAGCATAACAAATGGCAAAATCTTGGACCAAACGATGGCCCGTTTCATATCTGCATGCGAGACATCTACTCGCAATACGCGAGGAGGGTCCATAATGGAAGGACCGATTTCAGTCGCCATTAAATGGCTGCGTACCCAATTGGAATGCCAATCGCCGAGGCGTTCATTGAGAGACTGAACCGCCAATTGGGAGCGTTCCCAGCGTTGGTTACTGAGTACAACGAGAGAGCCTTTCGCAATCGATTCTTTATAACCCGGTGGGACCCAGACGATTGCGTCTGACGCTAACCGCCGCAGGAGTTGCTCTGCGGCAATTGGATTGTTACTGCGGAGGCTCGAGGTGGGCACCGGTTGGCCCCCGCTTACGGAATTGCTCGGGAATTCAGACGATTCGAAAGCTTCCGCGAATGCATCGCCAGCTGGAATTCTTTTCCAACGGATCTTGTCGTTTTGAACATCCGTAATGAGGGGAAAGTCATCCGGCCAGTTTTCATAACCCACCACGCCGATGGTCACGTGCTGTTCTCGATGGAATTGGGCAACTTGCATCATCACCATCCCCATTAGCGGATAGAGCAGCAAAGGCAAAATGCAGATCGTGAACATTGTTCTTCGATCGCGCAACTGGTCTCGAACTTCGCGATGGAAAATGAGTAACACGTGTGACCAATTCATCGCGAACCCACCTTTGCGGACATCGCGATTGGGGTCGAGGACTGAGGAACAGTCACTTGGCTTCTGGTTTGTTCGGGCTGGCTGTCCCCCAATATCAGCAGTTGGAAGAATAGCTCTTCGAAGTCATTCTGTTGGTGTCGATCCGCAAGGTCTTCAAGTGTACCGGTGTCGATCACTTTGCCTTTATAGATAATTGCAACGCGATCGCAGAGTCGTTCTACTTCACGCATGATATGCGTTGAGTAGATAATGCACTTTCCTTGATCACGCAGGTCCATCACGATGGACTGAAGTGCTCTCGCGACCATGACGTCGAGACCGAGCGACGCTTCATCGAAGATCAAAACTGGTGGGTCATGAATTAGCGCTCGTGCAATGGATGTCTTTTGCTTCATACCGGTCGACATTTTTGCGCCGGGGCACTCCCTGAAGTCTTCCATCTGAAGTTTGCGAAAGATCTTTTCCATTCGAGGATATAAATGATCGTCGGGCAAGGCATACAGTCGTCCGAAATACTCGACGAGTTCCCAGGCGCTCATGCGATCATAGATAGCCGTATTGTTCGACACAAAACCGATTGAATGTCGAACATAGTCTGCTTGTTTGGTTACATCGAAGTTGAAGACGCGAACCGAACCCGACGTTGGCTGCAAGATCGTAGCAAGGATTCGAAGGGCGGATGTTTTCCCTGCTCCATTGGGGCCGAGCAATCCGAATACTTCACCCGCTTTTGCGACAAAGCTCACGTTATCGAGCGCGACGAATTCGCCGAGTACTGAGTCGGGATAACTCTTGCAGAGGTTTTGAACTTGGACAAGATCCATGAATTGCTCGGAAAGCTCAGGGCAGAAAGCGTAATGCGATCATTCGACACTTTGATCTACGTCAGCCGGCAAGCTCAAGAGAGATTGTGGTACTACGAATCGCTAACTATTGTGGAGCGAGTCCACCTATTCGATACAATCCATGCAATCCGAATGTTTTGAGTCTTGTGAACCACGAGCGCTAATAGCTAGCCTGCGCAGTGTGGCACGCCCAGAGGTTGTGATTTTATAGTACCAATCACGCTCCGCGTGATTTTCGCAGTTCAAAAACCTTCGGTTTTTGAGGCAACCTCACGCGGAGCGTGATGAGTACTTTCTTCAGATTCAAAAAAATCACAAGCATTGAAAAAACTAGCCATGCCAGATAACCGATAACTTCGTCAAAGGCGTCTCCGCCGCCAACTCGTTTTGGGCGGTATCAGAAAAATGGTTCTACGCGTTTCCACATTCTACAAATATCAAACCTAACTTCAATGATGAACCGAACCTTTGGCTTAGCTGCATCGCATGTCAGTAAAGCCGCTTCACATCTACGAGATTCTTGCCATGCCCCAACAAATCGATGTTCGTAACCTAAATGAAGTGCTTGCGAATACACAGCTGCCTGCACTACCCAGGAGTGCCTTGCGATTGCTTGAGCTTTCGCAGGACCCAAAGAATGGACCAGCTGAATATGCCAAGCCCATTGAGGCAGATGCGGGATTGATGGGCCAAGTGTTACGCTTTGTCAACTCGTCCTACTTCGGATTCTCAAGAGAAATCGCTTCGATCCAACAAGCACTGACACTTGTGGGAGTAAGAACCATTAAGAACTTTGCTTTGTGGAGTGCGGTTTTTTCGCTGGTACCCAATCCCAAGTTCGGTCCTTTCGATTTAAAGAGTCTATGGCAGGATTCTTTGCGCCGGGCGGTTTTTGCTCGGAGTCTTGGACGCGAACTTCGGCTGCCTAACGCGGAGGACCTGTTTGCGGCTGCCTTGCTTCAGGACATGGCCATCCCACTCTTGCTCAAAGCACTTCCGGAACAGTATGAAGGGCTCGTCGAGCGACGTAGCAAAGAGCGACTAAGATTATCCTCGCTTGAGATGGAGTTATTTGGCTGGGACCATGCGCAAGCAGCAGCGGCCCTGTGCCGCAACTGGAGGTTACCAGAAGAGTTTGCCGTTCTTATTGAACGCCATCCTGCTTTGAACGAATTGCTGGACGGTCCGAATCCTCGAATTGATGCGGCCTGCGTTGCGTTGGCGTCTTTATTACC
The DNA here is from genome assembly GCA_043757445.1 of Pirellula sp. Taxonomy (GTDB): domain Bacteria; phylum Planctomycetota; class Planctomycetia; order Pirellulales; family Pirellulaceae; genus JBKCUI01. Next base: position 77,653 of record JAYVPJ010000173.1, read on the forward strand.
ATCGTGTCGTGACGAACAATGGGATGATGAGGGCGAGTTTTTGGACGGGGTCGAACGCGTGACGAAAGCAAGAGCGATCGATTTACCTCAACTGTTGACAGAAGTGGACAAATCCTTCGAAGAATTCGCTCCCGTTCTTAAGATTCAGGTGCCCGACAAGAGTCTTTCGGATTGGTTAACCGAATCCTCCGCCTCAGTCTAATTCGCTGCGAACCAGTTCGCTTGACCGTTGTCCATTCAGACTACCGAGTTAACGTTGATTGATGTCCCGTCTGGCCATCTCAACTTGTTCTACTTGAGAGTCTAATTTGCCTGCAAAATCAACCAAGAACTGTCCGAGCGTACGGATTGGATTAGCCAGGCTCTTCGACATCCGAATTCTCGAATCAACAGCTGGATTGGAAATGGCCCTCATCGCAAAATCTATCGCCATGCGATGAGAATAGGACAGCGGTGCCGTTTCTAGCATTGGCTCATCCAGGTTTTCTACTGCAATCGCCGTCTTTCGATCATCGCATTCTGCATCTAGAGTCGGAGGGCGAATTCCAGCCGTAACGGACGGCAATGCACACGTCCCGGTGGCGATAGCTTCAGCCGCGATTTCAACAGGGCAGCAGATCGACGGTTGAGCATAGCAATCACTCCAACGACACGCCGAACTGCTCTCAATCACTTCTGGACAGACGGGATCCATGCCGACCTGCCAGGTTTGAATGAATGAGGGTGCGGCGTACGAAATCGTATCCAACGCAATCACTTCTTGACAGAGATCGGACTCGGTTTGACAGAGATCGGATTCGGCAGACTTACTCTCACTGTTGAGCATGTAGACAAGAATATTTGGGCCGTCGCGGAAAGGTAGCTGTCTTGAAACGGAACCTCGAGCGTCTTGGCACCATTGTCCGCAATTCCAATCGCCATCAAAATCGTTCTCGTCTGCCGATTGAGCAATCGCGATGGGAAGCGTGTCCGGAATCTTAATCCACTGGACAAGCTCTACGGCCCTGTTTTCGATCGACGAAATCAGGGCATTTCGAGATCGTGAAAAATTGAAAAGTAGATTAGTGCCTGTGTCGGCAAATTGCTTGGTCCGAATACCGATAGATGACATGATTGCATCGACATGCATTCGGAGTTCAAATTGCTTGGCGGCCGCAATGCAAAGATTTGTCTCGTGTGCGGCGACCGACAGGTCATGAACAAAGCAAGTGCCTCCGACAGGATGGAGGCTGTCTTTCCAAGAAGCAAACAGCGTCGCATTTTGGCACGATGCAATGAGTCCGGCCGCAAGGACGGCGCGAATAGCGGAACGTATTAGATGGCAACGCATCGCAGGAAACCTTATGATTTCGTCGGTTGGTCGCCAATGCAAGTAAGACTGAATCAGCGCCGAGGCTGAATCAGCCTTCCATGGCCATCGGCGATCCAAACAACAGTTTGGAAGTATTTTGGTGAGGTTAGTCGCCGAACACGGACGCCATCATTCCTATGAAGCGTTGAGCTCGACTAATGACCTAATAGTTATCGAATAGGACAGCTCCAATCATTAGTAGAGAACTCAACGCAACCTAAAATAACTTCCTAGTCGCTACCGATTGCCCAAGCGGCATGCATTGTTTCGATCGTGCGGCCTCTATCGGTTCTTCTGGAGGATCTCAGCGATGACAACTTCAGGCGAACCTGTCGCTTGTAAGCGGGATGTCCAAAAGGCTAGTTCTTGTTGATTCGGAGCTCGGCCAGTCAAGGATGTCATCAACTGTTGTACATACATCGCATCATTCGGAAATCTCTCGCGGAACTTGTAATTGGACATCAGTTTGACCTGAAGATCGTTAATCGAATTGCCTTGCTGTAAGTAGGCTTGCCATGCGACTACTTCGGCTGCGCTCGGAGCGCGACCGAGCAACTTCAAAAACAGGTCGTTCAGGACATTTTGCCCCATGTTTCCCGAGTATCCGGCGCTGACTACGTTGCTAGGTATGCCGGTGTAATTGGGCTGATTAGGATTGGCGAAAGCCTGTCCGTTCATGGCTTGCTCTAGCACGAGATTCAAGGGTTGCGCTAGGTTATTCACATCCACCTGCAAAGGCTGTGGAAGCCCATAAACCAGTTGGTTGCCAACAGAAATCGAAGCAATCAATTGGCATTGATCGCGTGCGTCGATGTACCTCGGATCGAAGTGCAGTTCAAACGGAAATGGGCCAAATCCATCCGCACTGGTAACCGATTTACCACCTGCAATCTCCGAATATGGTCTGGAAACATTCTGCATCTGAACCATGAGTGTCGAACCATAAGGGAGTTGGGATCGATCTCGTGTCGTAACCATGCCTGCCAACGTGCTCGACGTCGAATTCATTGAGACAGGCATGGCGACGAGCGTTCGTTGACGCGAATTGTAAACAAGCAGCGATACACGTCCCATCGAGTCCGTGTATCTGCGAATCTCATCGGCGAGCTCCACTATGCGGTTGTCAAAGTTGCCAATTCTGGAGCTGCCCACAGCAACGATGACGTCATTGGGCTCCAAGCCTGCCTGTTGTCCTGCGCTTCCCGGAGCAATTTGCGTGATGACAGCCCCGGCCTCGGTGTTCTGAACATAGACCCCGAGTTTCCAGTCCTTACGCGCGGGGGACAGCATTTGGCCGGCCCCGCTAAACCCACCTTGATTAAACCCACCTTGATTAAATCCACTTGGATTAAACCCGCCTGGATTGGATGGATTCGGGTTGGAAAAAGTTGAGGGTTGGTATCCAGAGGTTGACGGGAAACCTTGGGAAGGCATGTTGTAGTTGGGAGTTCCACCAGGAATCATGACTTTCGGAATGGCGCTCGCGAAATCGAGCCAACTTGCTTGTCCAAAACAGGATGTTGGAAGCGAGCATGAAGCGATGGCAATGAGGAATATTTTGAGAATTTTCATGTGGATGTACTTTATTGAATAAAGATGGGTTTGGGAGTCAAAACGCGTTATCGCATTTGTGGGCCGCTGATGAGGTCGAGTTGCTTGCGGATAAAGGCTGGATCGAGCGGGAAAAATCCTTCGCGAACTGCTTCCAACTGACCGTCGCGGCTCAAGACATATCGCAGCATGGATTCTCGGAGCCCTCCGTCGGTTGCCATTTGCGACTTGTCAATAATCAGCATCAAAGGACGAACAAAGGGATACTGTCCGGAAAGAAAACTCTGTTCGGTGGCTGGCACTCGCACTCCATTTAGAATCAACGAGACTGGCCTTACCTGAGCGGTTGCTTCACCGAAGCCGCAAATCCCAACTCCGGCTTGATCCTGTCCGATGGCCGCACATACCTCATCGCTACTTCTATGCGATTGAGCTTCCTTGGCCATCTCGCCGCCGCGAAGTACGAGTTGTTTGATGAAATTAGTCGTTCCGCTGACCTCGCTTCGTGAGTGAATTCGAATTGGTTTCTTTGCGATCTCGCCAATGACTCCCAGATCGCCCCATGTTGACGCGTGTTTTCCTGAGCCGCCAGCCGCACGAAAAATGGATTCCAATTGTTCTGGCGAAACACCCGCAATTGGATTGTCTTTGTGAACATAAAGCGCAAGCGGATCAAGAGCCACGATGATACTCAGCGGATCCTTGCACTTCCCTTTCTTCAAGAGAGCCAAATCCGCATCTGAGAGTGGACGACTCGCGCCAGCGATGACGGTTGGATCTTCGGACAAGGATTTTATCCCTACGTCGGTTCCATCTGCTCCTCTATTAAACACAACCTCGGGATGAAATTTCTTGAATCGCTCCGACCACAACTTACCGATCGCCAGCATCGTCGTTGAACCAGATAAAGTTGCTGTTCCTTTGAGTTCCTTTTGCTTGTGATAGGGTTCAATCGATTCGATCAAGTGCATGAGGGCTGCATGTTCGAGATCGTGTTGCGTAACCGTAGCGGAGCCGAAGTTAGGTGCGATCGCTGAACCGTTAGGAAGCGGTTTCGTATTGCTCGCCTGACTGGCGGGCGTCTGCGACCACAAACAAGGTGATAGAACAGTTGAAAGTAATATAGCGGTAACAACTGAAGATTCAAAGCAACGGTATCGTTTAAACATAGACTCCACCTCCTGGGAAATTTTTCAAAGACTCCTGGACGACAAATCATCGGCCACTGCCTACCAATGTAGCCAAAAACGGGTGAAGATGGGAGCGGGCTACGCTGGCAATGCAGAAGCAAAAACGATAGGCTAAAGGAATGAGAATCAATCAACTGAGCGCGGTAGTCGCCGTTGCCAGAAACGGTGTGATTGGACGCGGCAACGCGCTGCCTTGGAAACTCCGTAGCGACCTTCAACGATTCAAGCGTCTCACGATGGGACATACGCTGCTGATGGGGAGAAAAACCTACGAATCGATCGGGAGACCGTTGCCAGGTAGAAAAACGATTGTTCTATCAAGAAACAAAGACACAATCATCGAGGGAGCGATCGTTGTTCCGTCGATTGATGCGGCGTTGGAACTGTTACCGATAGGTTCTAATGCTTTTGTCGTAGGCGGAGCTGAAATCTACCGTTCGGCGATGCCGCTCATCGATAACCTTTATCTCACCAGAGTGCTTGCGGATATTGACGGAGATGCATTCTTTAGGGATTGGCCTGAGTCAGAATTCGAGTGCGTTGAACACCTCTACACCCCCGCCAATGCATTCAATGACTGGCCCTCGAAATTTTTCCATCTTGTACGGAAAACCCCAAATGATGCTAGAAATGTTTAGGGACTCTGGCAAACGGCCACGTTATTGACCATTTCGATGCCTCGCGTTGCGGAACGCACCGTCTCCTGAGCGAGTTGCTTTAGAAAGAAACTTTCTACCTCACCTAGGAGTAACACTTGATCGCCAAACTGCTCCACCTGAAGCATTCGAATCGAGTGGAAAGGGCTCTCATGGAGCATCTTTTTCGCTTGGCCCAAAACATCCTGAAACCCTGAATCAATCATTGATCCACTCCCTCTGTGGTCTTCCGTTTACAACTTCCCTCCTCGCGTCCAACGGACCCGATGTAGATTTAGTCGCTCCCGAAAAAAATCGGTTTTTAAACCGCCAAATACGCATCCTGATGTATCTTCGTGTATTGCTCGCTCTGGAGGCTTAATTTCAACAATCACTAGTTCCCCTCAACTTATGACTGCGTGGGACGAGCTGTCAAGTACCCCAGCATCTCAATTTGTATTTATCTATACAATCGCTAAAGTCGATCGCTAGCTTTGCCTAATTGGGTTCGGGTTGCGGTCGCCGCTACTCATGCACGAGGACCGGGTGTAAGTTTCCATGAATGTTCTGCAAATGCGCACCCTACTTAGATGGACATTTTTTTGGTTCCTCTATGCAACTGCTTTCGATAGAAAATCTTAGCTTGGCCGCCGAAGTAACAGCTGTTTTGCTGCTATTAACGTTTGCCTGGCCAAAAAAAAACGTGAAGCCGCAGACTCCAGAGCTGGAAGTGCAAGAAGCCTCGAGCTGGGAGCCAACCAAGCAATTTTATTTGCAGTCTTGCTTGCACCGCGGTTTGTATCTGCAGCTATGTCGCCAACGACAAGATCCATTCGTTCCTACAAGCACAGTGGATGAAGCTGGTAGACCGAATGTGCCATTGCCGTGGCAAGACCGGCTTACTGGTTTACTGAACCGGAATGGCTTTGACGCGGTTCTCAATGCTTGGCTCGCAGTCGAGTCCAAGCACCGAGGTGGGGCCTGCCTATCAATGGTAACGCTTGGTGAATATTCGGATCTGGTTAGCGTTCATGGTGCTATGGTCACCGAACAAGCTATACAAGGCATCGCAAACGAATTAGTGGTTGCACTTTCCAGCGAGTCACTGATTTCAAAGTATCTCCCCGACCGATTTGTTGTGTTGCATTTTTCTTCGGGAATCGAGGCTTGCTTCACAGCGATGGAAAACCTTCAAAGGAGCATTGCAGATCCAGGGTTTTTTAACATTAATGGTCAATCGCGATCATTAGCAACCCTAGTTACGATCGCCGACTTAGAGGGCGATTCAAGCCTCACAACACGAATAGACGAGTTGGAAGAGGGGGCAATGGATGCTGAGACACGCGGTCAGCACATCCTTGCTAAAGTCGATGGAACATGGTCGGATTCTCCAGTGGCAAAGGAGTCCGAGCATCTGGCGGAAACGTTGGCGAAAGAGTTAGAGTTGACTCACGAAAACCAACCGCTTGTAATTGAAGCGATTCCCACCAAATCAAAACCTTATTCTTTATCCAATAACCCTGATAACATTAAAACCTCAAAAGATTTCGAAACAGGGATCGACGATGCAGCGGAAGTGAATACGTCCCATGATATATCGGCGGTGGCCAATGCCGATGACATTGCCGCCCTATTCGAACAAATCAACGCGAATAAGTCGAATAAGTCGAACAAACAAACAGAAGCTGAGCAAGACTCTTCTCAAACCGTTGCCGCGCCATCCAAACAAGTTGAAGTCGACGTGACTGAACCGGCTACGGCCGACGACATCGCTTCCCTTTTTGAGACCGTGAAATCGAGCGTTAGTCATGCCGTTTCCCCTGCCCCAAGTCCGATGCCTGCCCCCTCAATCGCTTCGAAAGAGGATATTGAAGCAATCATTGCAGCCAAAAAATGATGGCAAACAACCAAAGTGTGTTTTGCAAATTGTAAAAAGGTTTGCTTGCATTTTGAATTATTTACAAAGTGCGTTGGCAACCGCTGAATTTTAGCTCATAAACCTGCTTGTTTATTGCTATTCGGACTGGGACGCTTAACAAATTGCTATTTGGCACGAAATGTGCTTTCTAGTTTGGCATCGAGAGACGATCAACTCGATGGACCTTGGTGGAACCGAGGTTGATGCAGTGCTGGCGGAGTATGTTCAGCACCGGCGCTCCCTAAACAAGGAGGTACCGTGATCTTAGTGGCGTCGAATGACCGAGACATCTCGGACGAAAACCGACAGACCTATTCGCACTAGGTTAGGCCCAGCTTTCACGGTCAAAAGGGCCCGCTTTCGCTCCCGTCATGGGGGCGACAGCGGGCTCTTTTTTTATTGATGCATCTAAGCGTTGGACGCGATCTGGCTTGCTGATAACTTTAATCCCACAGATCGAAACTTTCCGGAATTTTCTTGCGTTTCGTTTTGGGCAATGCTAGGTTCAACCTCTTCAAGATGGAAGGCAGCTTTTATCGAAGAAAAATGAGGTTCGCATGATCAAGCTCTCAAGCTCTCAAGCTCTGCCGGTCCGCAGCGGTTGGTTTGATTGTGGTATCGGAGGGATGTAATAGTCCTGCTGCTCTATCTGTGGATGCGAGTGTTTCTACGGCGAGTCAATTCAGCCAATCTCGTAGGACCGCAAAAAAATTCGATGCTGGCGTGGTGTTTGCAAATGAAGCCAGCTACCTTTGTATCCCGTTAGAGAAGTTGGGAATCGACTCAGCTCAAGAGATCCTGTCAATCAAATCATCATGTGAGTGTGTTCGACCGAGCGCGGTTCGCTACGTTCGACAGATTTCGCAAGATGGAGTTGCTCTACGATTGGACTTTGTCAAAGACTCTCACGCTCAAGACAATACGGATCCTGTTTCCCTGGCTGTGTCGATAAAATTGCAACTCGCAAGCGGAATCGAGCACTCGGTTACGATCCAGTTTCTGCACACAACCGTTCGAGGCAAGGCGTTATGAACGAGCGAGCGGTCATTGTATTTGCTACTTTTGGTTTAAGCTTGATCGGTCTGTTTGTACTTTCACCTTGGAGCGAAAAACAATTCGAGGACTTTGTTAGTTTAGACAAAGAGGTTCTCGACCTTGGCGAAATTCTGCGATTCAAGAAAGGGGAAGGTGCATTCTCGATCACCAATCGAACAGGGGAGCCTATTCGCTACCGCCTGAGTGCGGATTGTCTGTGTACTCGCCTAAACCCGAGGGAAGGCATGCTCGAACCACGGAGCAGTCAAACCGTTCTTGTAAACTATTCTCCGAAATCGATATCGGATCGCGATTTTTCTAGAAAGCAAGAAAGCGCTGATGTTGTTCTTAACATCGTCGCAGGCGATGTCTCGTTGTCGAAGTTTTTGGGTGTACGGGCAACGGTCCTGATTCCGTTGACAGTGGCTCCACACCTGCTACATGTTTCTTCTGACGCAATGCGAGAGTCCTTTTTTGATGTTGAATTTTCCGTTGCCCAAGACGTCGAGAGCGTGCGCTTGGTACGTGGCCCAAGTTTCAGCGTTGACAGTCAACTCGGTCCTATCGATCCTGAGTTACGAGTCGCGAATCTACGAGGTTCGTATGACCTGGCACCGGGCGTTTATCAGGACTCCTTTGAACTTCAATTTACGCTTCAACCGAGCCAACAAAAAGGGGACCAAACATTCAACTTGAATTTGCCTGTCACCGTTGAGATTCGACCGGCCTACACTTTTTCGATGCCACTGCTGGCAATGGTGGCAGGTGACCGATTGGAATTCACGGTACTGCCTCGTGAAGGCATTGCCAGCGTCGATGTAACGAGTGTCAGTGCTCGTTCAGAAAACATAGAGCTAGACAGGACGGCGGAGAATTCTGTCCGCGTCGTTTGTTTCGAAAAATCGACCGCACTGCTGCCGGAAGCAGGACATGTGGAAATGGAACTTCGATGTGCGAATGCAGCCGGCAGGGTCGATTTTTTTAAGGACTATTTACCGTTCGTGATTTCAGAAAGGAGCAGTCAGGAAAGTCGCGAAAGCGAAGAAAAAGAAAGAGTGGAGTAGATTCGTTGAACCAATACGAAATGGAACACTTTCAATTGAAACTGGAGAAATGAAAATGAGGTGGACAGTCAATGTGATGCTCGTGGTTCTTACGTCTGGTCTTACGCAAATCGCTTTTGGAGGACAATGCATTTGGACTTGTAAAAACGGAATCGAATGGGCCAAGACACTCAATCCGCCTGTTCCCCAACAACCACCGACCTATGATTGTTGGAATCATCCGACCCCCATTGGGTTCGTAATGTACAATGACGACTCTAGCCACGACAGTTGGCGAAACAAGGTCACTCTAAAGCGCCGAAAGTATCCAGATACAGCGTGTGATCCGGGCTGTGATGCGCCCGCCTATCCGGTCGACGCACGAGGAACCTTACCTTCAATAAGTTCTCCGGAAATAGATCAGGATAGTTGGGAATGCTGGTCAAATTCGCAGTCTGCGTGATTCGGCATCGATAATGAGTCAAGCTGACCCAACGCTAGTGCCAAAAGTCCTAAGTTCGTTCCGGTGCGGAGAAACATATTAAAGGCTTCCGTCGAGTTTACTCGGCGGTGCCACATCTGGCAGCTACCTTTCGATTACCTTGAGGTCAAGCTCTCCGATTCGGTTTATCCGAGCGGAAGCACGTTGCTCCCGCCTGGATGAACCAGACGGAGAGCCAAGATGTAAGTTAATATTACATCGCAGCAATGTCGCCTTTTGCTCCGCAAAAGTAGCGTAAGCAGTCATATGGGTGTTGGCGCTAGCGTGGGCTGTTACAAAACTGCGATTGCCGCGATTTCGGTCTACGCAGCTTTTGCTCCGAACGCTTTGCGAGTCGTGCTACCATCGACACGAGGTCGATGGAGAGCATTTGAAATTGTTGATGATGAATGTTTGGGGATGCCATGCTAGCTGTTCAGTCATGCTACCACTGACGCAAGGTCAGTGGTGAGCAAAAACCAACGACCTTTGGTCGGTACTAAGTCGGCACGACCGACCTTGCGTCGGTGGACCGATGACTGACAGGCTAGATTCCGATAGCCGCTGCCAAAAACCTCCGCCCCCCTGACCTCGCGTCAGTGGACGGAATGACTTGGCATGCTCCTCTTTGATCACTACTACCATTTAACGGAACCTAAGACTCATGAAAACGTTTCTTCGACTCATTTTCGTCATGTTTTGTTCCTGCCCCTTCGTTTCCGCGCAATCAGTGAACCTAGAAACTCTGATGCAGGCTGGCGAATCAGAGCGACCTGGGATTGTCGCCAATGAGTTGGTGAGGTTCGCTGATAAGCATCGAGACAAGATATGCAGCATCGTAGTAGAGGAGGGTGGGTTTCGAGCGGGAGTCGCTCTTAGTTACGACAGAGATCCCAAATACTCTCCAGACTTTCGAGGAAAGTGGCGGGTCGAAATGGTTGCATCACCAACGAAGGCATACGGAATCGGACGTTTTCCAAATGGGCGTTGGACGAAAACAACTTTCGATGGTTCGACCGCAATGGTCTATTGGTTTGATCCTGAAAACAAGATGTTTCAAGCGGATAAATTTTGCAGTCTTCCATCAAGTCCATCATCCGGTCTGGATTTATTCGTGGAGGTAACCGGTATCGGCAGATGGTCAAACGGACCGCGCATCGTGTCCAATGACGCATTTGCCGATCGTATTCGAACCATGAAATGGCTTGAGCGAAAAACGCATGCGAGCTTGGGCGACATTGCCGTTTTGGAAACCAAGAAAACAACAGATACCATCAAGAGTGATTCCGACAGAGCGCTTTTCGGAGTGCACGATGGAAAATTAATATGCGTCGGCCTTGAGCTTGAATCGAAGAACATCTTCCCAGATAAAATTGATGGAAAACCAGTAATTGCGAATTACAAGACTTTGGTCGAAATCCGTTACGGAACGAAATTTGGGCCTCTTCTTCCTGAGTCATGGACCTACTTGACGTCACGGGAAATTTTTAGCATGGAGGGTAAAGCTCTCTTCGCGCCGCTGGTTGATTATTCGCAATTGAGGCAACTTGTCGCTTTTAAGACTCTGGCAAGCTTCCCGGATGCGATCCTCAACATTCCCATCGATCCAAAGGCAAAACTCGTCGACTATTGCGAAAAGAAGGTACAAGCGGCGATTGCCGAGTCCATTGCCGAAGAGCCCAAAAAAAGAAAATTCTATTGGATTCTCGCCCTTGGTCTAGCGTCATGTTTCGTCGCCATAGTCATGTTCGTACGTCGAGTTAGAAAATGAAACGCAAATCAGGACTTAGCCTAGTCGAGTTGCTCGTAGTCATTGCAATACTCGGTTTATTGATGAGTCTGGTGTTAGCTGCTGTTCAAAGCGCCCGAGAGTCGGCGCGACGGGTGACGTGTCAGAATAATCTTCGTCAAATTGGAATTGCCGCCCATGCATTTGAAGTATCGAACCGTTCATTTCCATCGAATGGTTGGGGGTATCGCTGGGTAGCTGACCCAACGCGAGGTAACGGCCCCAATCAGCCAGGCGGTTGGATCTATCAGCTTACCAATCATCTGGAAGTTCTCTTGCCGGAGCGAAATGGCTCAGACGCATTTGCGCACGCAACTTGGAGAACGGAAATAAGCGTCGTTCCGATCGGTGTCTTTCGATGTCCAAGTCGGCCTGGTCCCCTCAAATCGCTTGCGTCGCAAACGGCATCACCTGTAAATGCGAGTTTCCAAACTCTTGTTCCTAAGACAGACTATGCGGCAAACGAAGGGGACTTCATAACCAATACAAACGAAGGACCACAAAGCATCGCGGAGGCTGAAAGGCCCAATTTTCCGTGGACGCCGACCACAAATGCAACAGGCGTGATTTTCCTACGCAGCAAAATTCGAACCCAGGATATCAATGACGGGCTCTCGAATACGTACTTTGGTGGGGAAAAAAATGTAAGCACGAAAGGCTACTTCGATGCTAGTGACTTGGGGCACGACCAAAGTCTTTTTTCAGGCGTCGATCTTGATCTGAATCGATGGACAATCGAAACACCGAAACGCGATGCGGCCGAACAAAAAAATCGAGTCTTTGGTTCAGCTCACGCTGCCATAACGGGCATGCTATTTTGCGATGCGTCGGTTCACTGGGTATCCAATTCGATAGAACCCAGTGTCCATCGATCGCACGGTAATCGACGTGACGGCCACTCGGCTCACGCGGGAGATTGACTGAGATCAATCGTTCTGGCTTGCATGATACCACTGGAGCCGCGAGGAGAAATCACCTCGATCCTCAATATTCACTTGGTAAACCTCGATGCAATAGGCCAGTGTTAACAATTTTCTTTTCGAGCTCCAATCTCCAATGTGGGTGCGTTGCAGTCTCATTCGATCTTCGATTGAGATCAGTACGATTATCTTGGTCTCCTCAATTGCTTTGTCTACTGTTTTGTCTACTGTTTTGTCTATTGGGCGAAACGATTTAGGGATTTCATTGTTCGCAATGATTCCTACATAGCTGAGGGGATACCATTCTGGCTCGACGATTGCGATCAGTTTCTGCTCTTGCGACGAACTTTCAATCCACTTTTTTGCTTCGATCCAACCATGACTCCAGTCTACGTTGCTACCCGCTAGCATTTTCGAAGTGTTTTCGGGACCACCGAAACATTCGTTCGAGTATGACATACCAAACGGGTATGTAACAAGACCAGCTCCCACCACCCAAGATGAGCAAAGCATCACGAATACTCGTACCGAATAACGCTTGCTGTTTGCAATTGCCGACGCAAGCACACTCAGCATAGGAAGAACGATCCACATGTATCGAGTATGCTCGTTCATGTTAGTCTTAGTGCTGATTAGAACCAAAAAAAATGTGGGCAATACTATCCCAACAGCAATGAGCTTTGCATTGCGTATCGAAGTTGCAATGGACGCGATCAATAGCATTATCCAACCAAGCGGGAGTTTGACGAACATGGCTGCGCAGTAATACCAAATCCATCCACCGCTTTTCCATTCCCCCCCAAAAAACGCAGGTCGCGGTTGATCGAAATCCTCCCATTGCTGGTCCATTCCTTCAATCAGCGATCTTGGAAATGGTATCGGTATCGCTTCGAGCCATGTTCCACGGAATCGATTTCCAGATATTTGCTGATCATCGCCCCGAAGCACATTGGACACAAACGAATAATCGCCTAGCGATTCGAACAAACCGCTTCCGCGATATCCTGCAACTAGAATCAACCATGCAAAAGCAAGAACAATTATTAGCCTCGTCGCGAGACATTTGAAAGAGTCATTGGAACTGTTGAGTTCCCTCTTTACCGCTGGTACGTAGCTGTGAAGGTAAGTAGAACGAAGCCACTCGGCTGTAATCCAAAGTGGCCATAAAGCTAACCCAATGATCCATGTAGACTTAGTGAGGATCGATAGCCCTAAACATATTCCGGCGATCGCGTAGTTCGTCCACTTTGGAGATTGAAACGCGATGAGAAGGCTCAAAACCGCCCATGCTCCAATGCTTCCAGCTGCGATGTCGCAACCGACGAATACGCCGTAGCCGAGAGTAATTGGATTGAGTGCCCAAATGGCGGCGGCAACACAACCTGCAATGCGAGAAACGATGAGACTTCCGAGCAAGAATATCCCAACAGTTCCAACGACCACGACTGGAATAATTGCCCGACGTGCCGAGACCAGTTTGCCAAATGCCGTTTCAAGGTTCTCGCCGACAAAATTTTGAGCCATGGAAAACTCAATCCGATCGGACCGTCTTTGACGAATCTCCTGCGTAGGCGCTCGAACACCCTCGATGACCGTGGGCAAGCTGGCAACCAATCGAATCAAAGGCGGATTGACATTGTACACATTGGCAACGCCGGTTTTCCAGTACGTGACTCCAGCAACCAGATGCGCGAATTCGTCTGGATTTGGGCTGAGCCTTTCTGCCGCAGTCCATAGTAGAACCGACTGAACCAAACAAATAATTAGCAAAGCACAACCGAACGGCCGCATCCAATAGGTGCTCCCTAGATTTGAGGGCTCGACGGACGAATACGTGGACCATCGGTGTTCGAGACCGCTTGTCTATCTTATCATCTTATCCGATGTCCTGCGGTAATTGAAGATGTTAAGGCGAGGGGCAGAAATAAACATGCCAAAGTCCCGCGCGTCCCGCCCATGTTTTGACAGGCGAGACGCCCGTGCCACGAGATGGCTAAGGGCCGATCGTTCAGTAAGTGGCGTAAGCTTCCAGCTTGCGAGGAGAAAAACGCAAGCTGGAAGCTTACGCCACCTTTGAATTTGGACAGTTATTTATCGAACGGTCGCACTTTCTAAGAATGTTTTTGCGCCGCCAATGCAGCAATGCGAGCGAGAAAACTAGAACGCTTCTCTCCGCAGGTCGAGCGTCGCCGGAAACTCAGGATTATCGCGTGGCATCTTTGGTACCAGCAGGCCCGGCGTGTGGCCGAACGGAAGGAAGCGGCCGTTTCGTCGACCCTCTGCCTCCAACGCATTGATCGGGAAAGTTGCATAATTTCTACCGCCAGGGTGCGAAACGTGGTACGTGCAGCCACCCACGGAACGCCCGGTACGAATGTCCCAAAGATCGAAAACTAGCGGTGTGTTGACAGGCAACGTTGGATGTAGGCAGGAAACCGGCGCCCAGGCACGATACCGGACACCAGATACTAGCGTGCTTTGGTCGCCTCCGAACTGCAATGGAACTCGAATGCGGTTGCAAAGCAATTGATGTTTTGAGGGATCCAGCCCGACTACCTTAACCTCTAGACGCTCGACACTTGAGTCTACATATCGCGCCGTTGCTCCGCCGGCCGGCTCCTCTCCCAATACATACCACGGTTCAATCGCATTTCGCAGTTGAATGGAAACACCATCGTATTCCACGCACCCAATGGAAGGGAAACGGAATTCGAAATGAGGAGCGAACCAGTTGTCCTCCCAACTCCAACCGTGCAACTGCAAATGCCCCAAAACGTCTTGCAAGTCCCGCCATAGGAAATGGGGAAGCATCATGCGGTCATGCAAATCCGTTCCCCACCGTTGGAGCGGTTGTGTGTATTCGTTTCGCCAAAAATGAGCGACCATGCATCGAACCAGAAGTTGAGTGGCTAGGCTCATCTGGGCGTGGGGCGGCATTTCAAACCCCCTGAGTTCGACTAGTCCAAGTCTCCCTGTCGAACTATCGGGTGAGTACATCTTGTCAATACAAAACTCGGATCTGTGCGTGTTACCCGTTAGATCGACCAGCAAGTTGCGCAACAAGCGATCGACGAGCCAAGGTGGGCAGTCCTGCCCACGTTTGGGAATTAACTCGACCGCCGTTTGCAACTCGTAGACTGCATCGCGGCGGCCCTCATCGGCTCGCGGCGCTTGGCTTGTTGGGCCGATAAATCGGTTGCTAAAGAAATATGAAAGAGACGGATGATTGATCCAAAAAGAAATCATGCTTCGTAAGATATCTGGACGACGTAGGAAAGGACTATCCCAAGGCGTTGGACCTCCCATGACAACATGGTTCCCGCCTCCCGTACCAGTGTGCTTTCCATCGAGGTCAAACTTTTCGGTGGCCAGTCGGCATTGCCGAGCATCTGCGTAAATCGTAGTGGTGTTGTGAACTAATTCCGTCCAGTTCTTTGCTGGGTGAACGTTTACTTCGATCACCCCAGGATCCGGTGTAACCTTGATCAACTGAAGGCGATGATCCCTCGGCGGCAGATACCCTTCTAACACAATTGGCAACTGCAATTCAGTGGCTGTTTGCTCAATGGCCGAGACCAAATCGAGATAGTCCTCAAGCGTCTCAGTAGGAGGCATGAATATATAGAGCCTACCCGATCGGGGCTCAATGCACAGGGCAGTTCTGATGACGGCTTGGGGGTCAATTGTCTCGGCGGCTTGCAATCTTGCGAGCTCTTCGGCCCAACGCTGATCATCGTCCAATTGGATTGGAAAAGAGGCTTTGACTTTAGCGTTCACCGGTTTCACAGAATCGCTTTTCCGTTGTGCGACTGGGGTAGCCGGCGGCAACGGCGGCCGCGATGCAAAGGGATCGATTGGATAGACAGGTTGTCCTTGCGATTGACTACTCACTGGCAAAGTATCTATCGGCAACCTTAGTCCAATAGCGGAATCGCCTGGCAATAAAAAGAGTTTCTCTGGCCGTACGGGCCAAGGTCCCGTTTGCCAAAGCGCTTTGCCTTGCCACCATTGTCGACGCAATGGCAATACGATCCCAGTCGGCTTGTTTAATCCTCGATTGAACACAAGCGATAAGCGATTTCTCTCTTCAGGATCGGCTAACTTTGGATCCCACGGGTTGACATCAATAGGCAATCTCTGCTCGCGCCAAAGATAGTAAAAGGTGTCCTCATACGCAGGCACCATCCAACGCGGATCGATGCTCAAATGAGTTGCGAGCGAGCTTGCAAATCGCCTTGCATCCGTAAAGTTGTAGCCATAGTCCTTATCCTCGTCCGCGATCAGTCGGTCATCATGCCAAATCGGTTGGCCATCCAATCGCCACAAGCAAGTCAGCGCCCAACGGGGCAAGGATTCCCCCGGGTACCACTTGCCTTGGCCGTAATGCAACATCGCGCCTGACGCAAAGCGATGTCGTAGCAACTTGATTAACTCTCCCGACAGACCTCGTTTTTTGGGCCCAACGGCATCGGAATTCCACTCAGCACTTTCCATATCGTCCATGGATACAAACGTTGGCTCGCCACCGAACGTAAGTCGCACATCATCGTTTTCCAATTGCACATCCACTTTTTTGCCAAGGTCATCGATGCGGTTCCATTGCTCGTCCGAGTAAGGCTTCGTTGTTCGAGGATCCTCTGCCATTCGATGAACCGACATCGAAAACTCAAACTCACACTCCGCTTCATCAACCATGCCTGAAATCGGAGCTGCACTCGACGGTTCAGGGGTACAAGCTACTGGCAAATGCCCTTCACCACAAAGCAAACCACTGGTGGGATCCAGCCCAACCCAGCCCGCTCCCGGCAAGTAAACCTCAGCCCATGCATGCAAGTCGGTGAAATCCGTTTCTGGACCGCTCGGTCCATCCAGCGATTTCTGATCTGCCGCAAGCTGGACCAAATAGCCGGAGGCAAAACGCGCGGCAATGCCGAGCCTTCTCATGAGCTGAACCAACAACCAAGCAGAATCTCGACAGGAACCACTCTTGAGTGCCAACGTCTCTTCCGGACTCTGTACTCCAGCTTCCATACGAATTTCGTAACGAATCTCACCTTGCAACCGTTGGTTCAAACTCGTGATGGCATCCATCGTTGGCTTTGGGGTGCGATCCACGCTAGCTACCCATTTATCCACGAGAGATGATTCGGGTAGTGTTTCCAAATAGGGAGCGAGTTCACGGGCTAACTGTGGTTCGTATTCAAATGGAAAATTGTCTGCATAGCTCTCTAAGAAAAAATCGAATGGGTTTATGGCGGTTAGGTCGGCAACTAAGTCGACAATGATCGACATCCGTTTGGCAGGCTTTGGAAAGACCAGCCTGGCTTGATAGTTCCCCTGCGGATCTTGCTGCCAGTTGCAAAAGTGATCGACTGGGGTTACCCGCATCGAATAGCTTACGATTTTGGTTCGGCAATGTGGAGCGGGACGTAATCGCACGACTTGTGGGCCCAGATTTACGGTTCGATCGTATTGATAGTTCGTTTCGTGATGTATGGCAATGCGGATAGACATGGATGAACACAGACATCTAAGGGAATGCGGTGACGATTACTGATGACCACGAACATCACCGTTTCAAGTCGAAAGAGAATCGGCCGATTCGTTAAACGCAATGCAGTGGAGAGGAACCGCAAAGAAATGATGTTGCTGCTTCGGAAATCATAGTCGAAAGTCCATAAACATGTCAGTCAAACCGATTCAGGTACAAGCTTAAATGACAATCGCCAGCGTGCATGCGCTGGCGAGGGTCGCAGTTTTAAATCGCAAGATTTTAAGGTGGACTTCTACTTCCCCTTACCGCCCTTCCCGCCCATTCCACTCATCCCACCCATGGACGGACCACCACTTTCCGAGTCGCTCCCCCCCATTCCCATGCCCCCCATGCCACCACCGCCATATCCGCCACCGCCATATCCGCCACCACCGGAACCCCCATCAGCAAGACCGCCCCCGAGTGGTCCGACAGCCGGCGAGTCCGGCTGAACAAACATATGAAAACTCGTAAAGTTGTCGAACTCTCGACTGACCACGATCTGTCCTGAAATGGGATCGAAAGAAACGAGCTCCAATCCGGATTTCAGCGGGTCCTTTGCGTTCGCCATCGACAATGGCACGAGTCCTCTAAGTTCGACAACTGTTACAAACTTCGAAACATAGGTAGGCGATCTGTATTCCTTTAAAGCCTTGATAACCTTCAAGGTGGGGTGAATGAACTCGATTGATTCTTTTGCTTTGGTCCGATGCGTTCCCAAGACCAAGCCTCGGTCTCCCTGTTCCTTTCCTACTTGCTCCTTTCGGGCCACGTAGATTCCGCGACTGCTATCAAAGTCAACCAAGATGCATTCTGGTTTCTCTTCGTCTTTGCGAGCTAAATAAACGGAAGCTGGCTTGGCGGCCAATATGGGTTTGCTTGGGGCCGACCACGCTGACTCTCGACGACTTGTTCTCTTAGTTGGAGCAACCGCAACTGCAATTCCTGAAACCGGAGGGTTAGCTGGCACAACCTCCTTGGGTTCTTTGCTCTCTAGGTCATGTA
This sequence comes from Pirellula sp., assembly GCA_043757445.1. GTDB lineage: Bacteria > Planctomycetota > Planctomycetia > Pirellulales > Pirellulaceae > JBKCUI01. The sequence goes on from JAYVPJ010000173.1 coordinate 96,104, forward strand.
CCCGTAACAAAGCCTCTGCCGTTAGATGGCTCGAATTTGGTTTGAGGGCGGCCCATTCCGGATAATTTGAATCGTACATCAGTAGCCTTACTCGATACTTATACACTTTTCCTGCGACTGCTTTCAGGTCGAAGAATCGAACCAACTTGTATTTTGTACTCGGAAGTTTCTTTGGCATGTCCATCGCAAAACCTGGATTTCCATAGCCACCGCCGCCATAGCCACCCATACTGCTACTACCTTCCGAGAAACCTCCTCCATCCCCTTTTCCACCCATGCCACCCATGCCGCTCGGGTAACCGCCTCCCATGCTGCCGCCTCCGCTTGGATAGCCACCTCCCATACTACTACCACCACTCGGATAGCCACCTCCCATACTACTACCACCACTCGGATAGCCACCACCCATGCTACTACCACCACTCGGATAGCCACCACCCATGCTACTACCACCACTCGGATAACCACCACCCATGCTGCTGCCACCACTCGGATAACCGCCTCCCATGCTGCTACCTTCCGGGAATCCTCCGTCACCAGACATATCCGACTGGCCATATCCACCCATTCCTCCTGCGTAGCCGCCAGTTTTAACTGCGGCATTAACTTCATCAATCGCGTCAATAATTTTCGGATGAGATGCGTAGTGGTGAAAATCATTCAACAGGAAGGGGAGAATTGGCATAGATATATTTGGGTCCGTCCATTGTACTGGGAGCACTTCTTGGCAACTGCCCGGCAGTTTTTTAATCGCATCCTTGAATTTGACGGGATTTGCATCCGGCAGTGGTTGCCAATCCGACTCATTGATTTCTTTGTTTGGGTCGGTCACTTCAACTCTTTGGGCTTCGAAACCAACATAATTTGGCGTGTCTCGCCCTTCCATGTAGCCAAATACCTCGTAAAACTGTTTTCGATAATCAGCTTCCAAATCCTCGTGAGGAGCAAGCGCGGTGACTACAACGCACCCTGCTGCGAGTGGAACGACTTTCTTCGGTGCAGTTGTCGTTACATCTGGCCTCGTATTGTTAAAGCCTTCGGCTGCGCCAGACATCCCGGTATTCTCAAAGAATGTCCTCATGCCCATCCGAAACCCAAGGTCATAGCTAGGCGACAAACGACGTTTTCCAGCAAGGGCTGAATCAGCGCCGCCATATCCGCCGTAGCCTGATTCTCCCATGCCTCCCATGCCTCCCTCGGAATATCCTCCCATGCCGCCCATCGAGCCTGACATTCCGCCACCTTTTCCGCCACCTCCATAGTCGCTTCCGTAGCCTGCACCACCTTTGTTTTTGTCTCCGGGTTTTGGCTTAGGCGGCTCAAGTTTTTTTGCATCCTCAAGGGCTTCTAACTTGTCTTCCGCTCGGAAAAAAGCTATCGGGCCATAGTAGTATTTCACTTCCAAATCATGGGGGCCGAGAAGTGTCGGGTCGCCTCGACGCGCCGTTAGTCCGCCGTTCGACTGGGGTGGAATGTCCTTGAATCGCCTGAAGTCGACTGCCAGCGCCGATTCCATCGCAGCTCGCGTAAACTTTGGTTCTACTAGACGGCCCTCTTCTGTTGCCATCGCTGCCCAATGATCTTCCTTGATACTTCGCGAGACTTGCGTCGCGGTTTCCTGGAGTTTTGTTGGGGACTCTACGCCAGAAAACGGTTTCGCGCTAAAACCGAGGTACATCACTAATCCCGCAATCAGCGCTACAAATCCAAAGACTAGCTTTTCCACATGCATAATGAAAAAGTTTTTGATACTGAAAGTGGATCCCGTACTTTTCTTTTTCTTGGACATACCCAGATTCCTTGTTCCGATTGAATTTGCCTGAAGGCCAAAGGATTGTATTTTTTGAACCTACGAAAAAAATTTCGTAATTGGTTGAAACAGCTAATTGGATGCGTCGCCTACGGTTCCACCCGCGGGTGGATTGCTTGGCAAAACAGGGACTTCAGAGGCGGGTGCACCTGGAGCTGGAGGCTGATTTACGTTAGGTGTTACGTCTGGATCCGAACCCACTGGTGAAACGACATTCGGCGCATTGACAATGGGAACAGTCGCATTCGATATTGCTTTATTCGGTGTCGAAATCGCTGCCGATGGATCTGCCTTGTCACCTGACATTTCCGTCCCAAGCGAATGGATATTGACCGGATTGTACAGGTAAATCAGTCCGAAAATCTCAACAGATATTTCTGCAAGTTCATCTTGAGCAGCGGAAACTGCACCAGCGCCTGCTCCATACCCGCTAGAACCATACGTACTCGAGCCACCAGAACCATAACCGTCTCCTCCCGCATCACCTCCGGGCATACCCATGCCTGAGCCCATTCCGCCTTTGCTACCGCCGCCTCCACCATCATAACCACTCATTCCTCCTCCACCCATGCCCGCTGCAGGTGCTGGATCGGTATTCCATCGTACTTGATATACTTCTAACCTTAATTCAGCGCTACCGCAGGCCGAAATCAATCGACTCAGTCGAGAAGGATCTACTTTAAGACGCATGCGTATCGGTACTCGTTTGACGACCGCATCCACAGCATTGGACGAGCTAACGTCTCGAATTGCAGTTCGCAACTCCTCGCCTTTTCGGGGTTGGAACAACGACTCTGCGGCAAAACTAATGTAGCGGCCATCCGCGGGATCAAGTGAGATAGCTTCGGCACCATCACCGCCCATTTTGCCACCGTACATATCTCCCATACTGCCACCTTCACCAGAATTCTCCAATTCAGGCATGCCTCCCATGCCCTTGCCACCCATTCCTCCATCGCTGTCACCACCTTCCATTCCCCCGTACATGCTAGCGCCACTAGCCGCGGCTGCTCGGGTCAACACACCTGCGTTTCGACTTGCATGCTTGCCCATGCGAATCCACTCCACTTCACGCACCACGGTCTGGAAGTTTTCCCGCGCGCCACCATTGGCTTTTTTGATGATTTCCATGATCCCAGTCAAGAGCCACATGTCCTCTTGAGTGTAATAGATGTCAAGAATCGATGGTGGTTGCGTTTTGCTGTACCAGGGGACGACGTTCTGAAGCAGAGTCTGTTGAGACGTAACTGGCCAACGAACCAAGTCTTTGCTTGCGGACACTGTTGTGCCCATTCCGCTACTTCCATAACCACCACCGTAACCACCACCGCTACTTCCCTCCATTCCTCCCATCCCTGCTCCGGACATTCCTTTGCCGCCGCCGCTCATTCCTGATCCCATACCATCACCGGATCCATAACCAGATGCAACATTGGCTGTACTTAGTTTTGCAAGCCATTCGGTTCCGATTATTTTGGAGACTTCGCCAAACTCAAAACCGATGTAGTTCTTGTAAACTTCGCGGTCACCTTTGGTGATTCGGTCGTAGGGTGCCGGCAAACGCGGAGGAAGCGGAAAGTCAATGAATTTTTCTACTGGTCGCAAGGTGGAGAAGATCTCGTGCGTTGTGTCGGCGTAGAAAGCAGCTCTCGGCCATTTCATCAATGGCTCTTGGCGCTTGAACTGAAACTCCCAGGCGCGAATGATATCCGTTTGGAGCTCTGCAACGGCCTTGTCCATCTGGACGTGCGAAAACGTATTTGGATGCGTTGATGCCGCATTCTTTATTCCGTTGATCTGTTCGACACTGGCCTTAAGCGCAGACGATCGTTTCGCGATGAGAGCGGACAAGCTCCCACTAGACAGGAAAAAAACCAACGCGCTGGCTATAAATACCAAGGTCGAAAGTATCCAGAATTGATACAGAACAATCGTTTTCCATTGTTTCTTCAGGACGTCCATTTTTCGCTCCAAGTCAGGTTTTCAATGACACACAATCGTTCAAATTCTAGTCGTTCACCCACTTCAGCCCGCTACTTCTCAACCCGCTACTTCGGTGCTTGTCGTTGCCGCATCCGTTGAACCATCGCCAGTCGTGGCTTCCGGTTCCGGTTCAGGCAGTAAACCACCAGCCTTGGCGCCCCCTTCTGGGTCGAACCTTGGCTGCCAAGCGAATTGCAAAACAAACTCACACTTGGGTGCCAAGAAGTCGGGTGGAATCGGCTTTCCATCTGCATCCAAAACAGGCGCCTTAGCGGAACCTGGTTTCGGACCACCGTACATGTCACCTGTCCCACCACCGCTGCTTCCCTCCATTCCCATACCGGCTGCTCCAGACATACCTTTGCTGCCGCCACTTCCACCTGGATAGCCACCGCCACTTCCACCTGGATAGCCACCGCCACCGCCGGGATAGCCACCGGACGAGCCACCTGCGGTCGGTGGTTGTATTACTCCCATCTCAATTAAGCGTTTTGTGAAAGCTGGGTTTGCAATTCGGTGATTTAGATTTGCAGGGGATACGGTAATCACAACCGGCAATCGAATTCCCAATTCCCTCATGGTCAGTGTGACGGGTTTTGCGTTCGGATCGTAATTCGGTTCATTTGGGTCGTTGGGAATCTCGATGCTTCCGTTTTCTAGGAATTGGACCATATGTGTCAGAATGTGTGAATTACCCTCAAAACCCTTGTGCTTCTGTCCGTTGAAGTAGTGATAGCCCTTGATCTCGATGACCCATCCCTCACCTACCAAAGAACTCGGGTCGAGAACTTCTTTGTCTGCATCCTTCTCCTTCAATAACTGACGTCGCGTGTACACTGCATCTTTGTAGTTTGTTAGAAGCTGGGGAGTAAACCAAGTAGTCAAATCCGCTTGGTACTTTTGTTCGATTCTTGTGATGTGAAAATCCTGGCGGTCATCGTACGGAAGTTCGACCGGTGTTTTGCCCGCGAGTGCCGGATCTCGATTGGTCGACGCCTGTATCGCTTGGTGCAATTCGAGGAGCATAACTCTCTTCTTGGCACCCTCGCCAACCTCGATGCCAACCTTTTCATATAGCGAAATATCGCCTTTACGCTTGGCATCTTCGGCTTTTTCTTTGTCGGATTCCGATGCAACATTGGCGACTGCTCCCTCAGCACCCTTCCAACGCGGCTCCTCAACAACACTAAGTACACGTCCCATGGTTGCATGGTTCGTAACCATCCCAACCAACAAAACAGACAAAGCTCCTACCACCCAAGGTTTCTTCATTCGCACGATGCGATCGACGACGATCTCGCGAGGCAAGAGACTGGTTCTCATTGGCCCCCGCTTGAGCAACTGCAAACAAATACCGTAAACAACGCCGAAGGCCGCAGCATTTTCCTTGAAGGCTTGCGCTCCAGTCACTTCGGTCCCTTCAAGTTTTGGGTACTTATCAAGGATGTCGACATCCAAGCCCAGGTTCTTGTTCAGAAACTGCTGCAGGCCAGGCAGCTTGGCTGTGTTGCCTAATAGCAGCATCGACTCTAGATCGCTTTTCTTGTTTAAAGTCTTGAAGAAATTGAGCGATCGCTGGATCTCTGTCACCATATCGTTAAAGACAGGTCGCATTGCCTGGAAGACCAATTTAGGGTCATCCGCCTGCATTGCATTCCTCTTCAGATGCTCTGCTTTGGCAAATGTTAGTTTCAGGTCTTTGGTCAATTGACGCGTGAAATGATTACCACCGATAGGGATACTTCGCTGCCAAACGCGAAAGCCATTCGTGACGATCAAATCACTTGCGTCCGTGCCGATCGAAAGAACGACCGTCGATTTTTGAGGGCTTTCTTGATCAAAGGTTTCCGTCGCCATGCGTTCGGCGAATCGGTCATACGCGATCATGTTGTAGATGCTCATCGGCGCCAATTGCACCAAATCTAGATCCATCGTGCTTTCGCGATAAGGCTTTAGCGTTCGGAAAACCGCATCGCGTTTCATAGCAAACAATCCGACTTCGCTTTCCAGCGCGTAACCATCCTCAATCGTTGCTCCCTCCATCTGCTGGTAGTCCCAGATCACATCGTTGAGGTCGAATGGGATCTGCTGCTTGGCTTCATACTTGACGATGTCGCCAATTTTTTTGACTTCTACGGGAGGTGGCTTGAAGAACTTTGCCAGACCGCTTTGCCCTGGGACGCTTACACCAACTTTGGCTCCACGCAGATCATTCCGCGATTGAAACTGCTTCATCGCATCTGCAATGAGCAGTTCGGGTTCCGCTTCGGGTTGACTCAGAATTTTTGGATACTCTACAAAGTCGAAAACATCCGTTACGACTTGATCTCCCTCCAAGTGGCATCGCAAACCCTTGAGGGCACTTTGACCAATTTCCAAGCCCCAAACATGCTGAATTTTCTTCGCCATCGTGCGAACCCTCCCCGTCCCATGTTTTCCCGTCCTATGTTTTCCCGAACCAACACATCGAGCTAAAACCGACGAGCAATACGAAGTAGTGTGATTGTGATGAGTATGGCGAATCCTCCAACGGACGCGGTTCGTTACCGGAATTCGCTCAAACGTTATCGTATCGCGAAGCACTACCCGCTGTCAAATTTTCATTGCAATCCAGAAGAAAATAATCGATTTCGGTTGCCGTTTCCCTCAAAAGCGGGTTTTTAATCGGCACAATCCATTTTGCTTGGCTTTTTTCATGCTCTGATACGTATCTCCACTTGGCATGGGTGGCCGAATAACGCCAAGATAGTCATTGAGACGAATTCCGATCTTTCAGTCTCGCGATCAGAAGTTTCCCTTGGACATTGCGTTTGGAAGTGCTTTGCGAATGATGAATGAAAATCGAACGAATGGATTCTGCCGTTCAAAGGCGAACAATTATCCGGCTTGGTTTGCAATCGCCACTTTGCTCGTCGTGATTGTTAACTTTACTGTCCAAGCTCAAGATCCGAACCAGCCCAATAATCCATCCGACGAGTTAGCGGGCCGTATCGCTGAGCTCATTGAGCAGCTTAGTGACTCCAGTTATTCAACGCGACTTCGCGCGCAGGGGGAATTGGAGCGAATCGGAGTTCTAGCTCTCGATCAATTGCATGCCGCAAGTTTTCATGCTGACCCGCAAATCGCATCCACTGCCCGCTACGTAGTGCAAAGCAACCAATTTTCCTGGTCATGGGACACCGATCCGGTGAACGTTCGCCAGATCTTGAGTAACTATGGAGCTGCTGATTCAGACAAGTCCATCTATATCGATCAGTTGCAGCGTCTCGAACACGACGAAGGCTTTGCTGCGCTTTGTCGTCTGGTTCGCTATGAAACACGAAGCGGGATGGCCAAGCGAGCTGCTCTCCTTTTGATGAGAAGTAGGCCCATCGTTGGCCAGTCATTGGAGCTTCGAAAGGAGGCCTTGCGCAACTTCGTCGGCGGTGGCCAAAGCCAGGCAAGTCGTTGGTTGTTGAAGTTCGCTGCCGATGAAAAGAAATTCGATCAGAAATGGTGGGACCAAATCCTTGCAGATGAATTGCAGCTGCTCAAGGCGGGATCGGTTGAAACCAACTTGGACCTCGTTATCGATTTGCACAAGTGGGTTGCCGAGCAGACTTTCGATGTGCCAGAGCTTCGGACATACTCGCTTTCGATAGCTCGGTCGATCTTGACTTTGAGTAAGAGTGTGCCCACGCTGGATTCGATGATCGGCAATCGATCGACGAGGGCAAATGAATATGCGCAGTGGGCATTGAAATACAAACTACCTGAACTCGTTCAGGAGCAACATGCAAAGCTTCCAGGCAGCATCGTTTCTCGCGAGTTTATGTTCGGATATTTGCTCGCAGAGAGCTTCCTGCTACAAGGCAACAAAGACCTTGCAAACTCCATCGCCGCACATAGTTTGAACCAAGTACCTTGCAGCGAAATGGGCAACCCGAAAACTTCTAATTCCAATGCGGTCGGCCAGGTCAAAGGCGGAGCTGAGCCCATGTCCAGAGCGAACTCGACCAACCAGGATATCCATTCTAGTCTCGGTCAAAGACTTCAGGAGCGTGGGCAATTTGATTGGGCGGAAGCAGAGTTTCGATTGGCGCTAAATGATGATCTGACCAATTTTTCCACGCTGGTTTGCATGAGACGCCTTGCGATCATGCTTCAGATTCAAGGCAAGCATTCGCAGGCTGCCGATGTGCTTGAACCATTCGTGGCTCGATACAATAACGAGCCGATGTTTAAACGCCAAGTAAATGAGTTTTTCCGAGAGCATACCGAAATTCTTTCCAGCTTCCATCTTTTTGTCGGCGATGACGCTAGGCAATCGAATGAAGTGGAAAAGGCCGCAAAAAATTACTGGCTGTCGATCGAGCTCGAACCAGATAACGTCGATGCTATCATTGGGCTCTACCGACTCTCGCTAACCGATAAAGACAAAGAACGGCTTCGTCGCGAATTAGCTAATCTCATTGCCAAGGATCGCAGTAAAATTCGCGAGGAGGAAGAACAACTGAAACAGTCCAGCCCAGGCGATCGTGCATCCTATTCGGGTAGGCTGGCCATGTTATGCAATAACTTAGCGTGGTTAATCGCCAACACCGAGGGAAGCAAAGAAGAGGCACTTTTTCTAAGTCGCAAGGCTTGCAACCTAGCACCAGAGGATGCTGAGAACCTGGATACGCTTGCCTATTGCTATGCCGCTTTGGAACGCTACCAGGATGCTGTGGAGCAGCAAAGACGTGCGGTTGCTCTCAAGCCTCATCACCCCGAACTTATCAAAGCACTTCACCGATTCGAAGCGAAACTTCGGTCGTCTCAGCGCTAACGAAAAGCCGCCTCAATACACTCAAGATAGGCTCGAACGGTGTTGTCATACCCCATTTCCAGCGCATCTCCAATCAGCGCGTGGCCAATCGAAACTTCAGCCACGCTAGGAACCGCCATCAGAAAAGGGGTCAGATTTTCTCGGTTCAAATCATGCCCCGCATTGATGATGAGGCCCGAGTTCTCGGCTGCAATCGCTGAAGCGACAAATGCCGCAAGCGTTGTTTCTCGAGTCGACTTATGGAATGAACTTGCCCAGGACTCGGTATATAGTTCAATCCGTTCCGCACCTAGTTTCTTTGCAATTGGCATTTGTTGGGTAACTGGATCCATAAAAAGACTGACTCGAACACCTAAGTCCCGGCACTCTTGAATTAGGGGTTCCAGCCTTTGCCTGTCTTCATTTAGATCCCATCCGTGGTCCGATGTGCTCTGCGACTCGCTATCAGGCACGAACGTCGCTTGGGCTGGGCGGACTGCGCGAATGAGTCCCATCAAATTGTGGAACGGATTTCCCTCAATGTTGTACTCGGCACTCGGCCAGTCCTTAAGCAACTCTGCTATTTCAAACACATCGGAACGACGAATGTGGCGCTCGTCAGGTCTGGGATGCACGGTGATACCGCTAGCCCCAGCGGTCAAGCAAATACGGGCCGCACGAAGAACACTCGGCTCACCTAAGTGCCTCGTGTTTCGAAGCAACGCCACCTTGTTTACATTCACTGATAGCAGGGTACGTTTTGGTTTATTCATCTGGATTGCTACTGATGGGAATTGGCTGTTTCGGTTGTTCGTCGTGCAATTGGGTTGCGAATCACTTGCGATGACGCATGGAACTCGGTGCAGTAATTCTTGGCAGTTCAATTCCGTTCAGTAAGCCATTGTAGCCTGCGTTCGTCTTGCCGAGCCGAACACATACCCGCAGCCATTGATGTAGGCTCGACGCGTCGCTAATAACGCCTTCAAACGACATTTCCGTGCACCAGAACAAATCTTGTCTACCTCGCAACGACCAATGCCACAATAGTCGAATTTGGTCTCGCGAGCGATGATGCAGTGCCTCAATCACTGCATCCGAGCGTCGGGCTTCGAGAGTTCGCTTAATCATTCCGTCGCGATCAACTAGGGTTACTCCAGGCCGAGACAACAACTCCAATAATGCTCGATCGTTGTCTCGCCAGCTTGCCACGTACCAATCAAGGCCCAGGTTGCTATGCGTTTCGACTGACCGTCTCAGCAATGCGCGATGCATGGGTTTCAGATCCAACAGTCCCCAGGCTTGCACCTGCTGAGAATCAAGGGATAGTTTCATGATGATTCCGGCAACGTGGAGACAAGGACCGTTGTCCCGATTGGAACCTCAAAGGTGATGGCTTGGCAAGCGAATGGAACCAAAACGGTTTGCCCACGCTCGAGGACAATGCGATTCATGCTGGTCGTGAGGATTGCATTACCCAGCGGGACGGTGAGGATTGCTAATCGCTTGTTCGCTAACTGAAAAGTTCCCGGAGAAGCAAATTCTTTTAGCATAAACTTGTCGCAATCCACCAGCGTTCGGCCTCCGGCCAACGGGATCTGTGGTTTTGGGACGAATCCCACTGGACCGCGATCGAAATCGATCACTTCCAAGGCTTGGTCGATATGCAGCTGCCTCGGTTGACCATCTTTGTCGACTCGATCCCAATCGAAAAGTCTGAAGGTGCAATCGCTGGCCTGCTGAATTTCCGCAACCAAAAGTCCCTCACCCAAAGCATGGACAGTGCCGGCCGGAATGAAGATGCAGTCGCCGGATTTCGGCGAAAGCACGTGCAAACAGTTCTCGGTTTCCCCTTTTTCGATGGCTTCGACCAAAGCATTTCGGTCAACACCAGACTTCAAACCAGCATAAAGCTTTGCCTCTGGCTCAGCGTCGATCACATACCAAGCCTCGGTCTTGCCACGATCTGGCTGAGTCATTTTGGCGCCATACGCATCGTCCGGATGAACTTGAACGCTGAGTACTCTTTGGCAGTCGAGATACTTCAGCAGTAGAGGAAATCGTTCGTTAGGAGCGTCACGACCGACAACTTCGTTAGGAAAGGATTCAATCAATTGCCGCAACGTCCAGCCAGCGAAGGCTCCCTCGGCAACAATGGATTCTCCCTCGCGGTGATCCACGATCTCCCAGCTTTCAGCCCAAATGCCACTTCCGGGAGGCTTTTTTCCCAGTTGCGAGGCTAATCGATCGCCTCCCCAAATGTACGATCGGTAAATCGGCTCAAAACGAATCGGCTGATCTGGTAAAAACATGGATTGCCAAAAGGACAGGGAAGAACAAACTGGGTAGACCCGAAACAACGCGACTACCACAAACATTTTACTCGCCCCACACTAACTACGCACGACGGCATGAAAATTCATTCCGCCCACCGATACCGGAGACTTGATTGATGTCGAAAAGCGCCCTTGCATTGAAAAAAGCCGATGACCTTTTCGAAAAAAGCTCGATGAGCTTTGGCGATCATCTCGAAGAGCTACGGCGTGCCCTCTTCAAGTCGTCGATTTGGTTGGCTGTCGGCTTGGCAATTGGTTTGCCTTTGGCCACCACGGTCGTGAACTACATGCAGGTTCCACTTCGGAAATCGTTAAGCAACTACTACGACAAGAAATCCAAAGCCGAGATGAAGCAATCTACAGGCAAGGATGTTTCTCCGGAGCTTTCTAAGTGGCTGATTGATGAGAAGAAAATTACCGAAGTTGTCTTTCGGGATATGCGACGTCTAAAAGCCGCCATTGCAGGCGATCTCTCCGAATCGGATCGCACCAACCCAGATAGTCTTGGTCTACCAAATGTTGCAGATCTGGTGGCTTTTCGTGAGTTCGTTGGTATCAATGCAAGCACTGAATCGCTGGGACTGCAAGAACCGTTTTTGATTTGGTTCAAAGCCGGCTTGGTCGTTGCGTTCTTGGTTGCGAGCCCGGGCATATTTTTTCATATTTGGCAATTTGTCTCAGCCGGTTTATACCCGCATGAACGTCGATACGTTTACTTCTTTCTACCGACAAGCTTGCTGTTGTTTTGGGCAGGCGCCGCCCTAGCGTTCTTTTTTATCTTCAACATGGTCATTGATTTCTTGCTTGAGTTCAATGCCAGTATGGGAATTGGGGCCTCGCCTCGGCTTACCGACTATATGTCTTTTGCCTTGATGCTACCTCTAGGATTTGGCATCTCCTTTCAGCTGCCTTTGGTCATGTTGGTGCTCGAGCGGCTTGGCATTTTGTCCGTTCGACTCTACGTGTCTCAGTGGAGAATGGCCATTCTTATTATTGCTTTTCTATCCATGATTTTAACTCCGAACGATGTTGGCAGCATGTTAGGAATGGCAATACCCCTGGTAGGCCTCTATTTCGTCGGTATTGCCATGTGCAAATACTTGCCTCGAAGTGAAATGCTACGCGGTCAAGCCAGCGATCCAACGTGATGGTTTGGTAAGGCACGCGAAGTCATGAACAATCGTACTCGAATTTCACAAACGATTTAAAAGCGTCTGTCCATGTTTAATCCCATAACTCGCCGAAATTTCAATCAGTCATTGGCCGCGATGTCTTTATACGGCGTGACTCAAAATTCGCACAAGGTCCTAGCCCAAGAAAAACCCAATGCGACAATTGCAAAAGCAAGGCAGCGAACAGTCGTCGGTGCAAATGTTGCAGCAACCGTTCATCCGCTCGCATCCCAAGCCGCATGGAACACGTACAAACTAGGAGGCAACGCCGTGGATGCCGCGATCGCAGCCGCACTGTGCCTCGGCGTTGTCGATGGTCACAATTCAGGTCTGGGCGGCGGCTGCCTCATGTTGATCCGAACCCAAGGAGGTGCGATTCATGCGATCGATGGCCGCGAAACGGCTCCTTCTGCAGCCTCAGCTACCATGTACCTACGCAATGGCAAAGCGATCCCCGAGTTGAGCCAAACGGGTTCGCTTGCATGCGCAGTACCAAGCCAAATCGCTGCCTTGAAACTGGCCCACGACAAACTCGGAACCTTGAAATGGGCATGGCTATTCGAACCTGCAATCGATGCCGCAGAGAGCGGCTACGCGATAGGAAATGCTACTCACAACGCGATCTCGTCCGAACGCGAAAACCTATCCAACTACGAGGCGAGCCGAGCTGTATTGCTGAAGCCCGATGGGAGCGTGCCCAAAGTCGGAGAAACGCTTCGCCAGCCAGATCTCGCGAAGACCCTTCGGCAAATTGCAAAATTCGGTCCCACTTGGTTTTATGCCGGCGAGTTCGCCAACGCAACGGTTGAGTACCTAGAAAAGCATGCCGGAATACTGACCCTAACCGATTTTGCAAACTACAAAGCCATCGAACGCACATGCATTCGGACCAACTACCGAGACTACGAGGTGATTGGCTTTCCTGCTCCGAGTTCCGGCGGGATCCACATCGCTCAGATGCTGAACATGCTCGATCGCTTCGACGTTGCTCAGATCCATTCCAAGTCGAAAGGGGAGTTCTTTCATTTGCTGGCCGAGTGCATGAAACGCGCCTTTGCAGACCGCGCCCATTGGCTCGGCGATAGCGATTTCGTCGACGTACCGAAATTTCTAACCAACCCCTCCTATGCAAAGGCGCTTGCTGAGCAAATCAGCTTGAACAAAGCGTCCACGGAAATCGTTCATGGAAATGTTATCGACGACGATGGCAAAAAACATACGACGCATCTGGCGACCGCGGACTCGATGGGGAACTGGGTGGCACTCACGTCGACCGTCAATACCACATGGGGCTGCAAGGTCATGATTCCCGGGACCGGAGTCATGCTCAACAACCAAATGGACGACTTCAGCATCTCCCCTGGAGTCCCAAACGCATTCGGCCTCGTGGGCTCGGAAGCAAACGCAATTGCGCCGAACAAACGACCTTTGTCCAGCATGAGCCCGACAATCGTGCTGGCCAGAGACGGCACTCCATTCTTGAGTTGTGGCGCAGCGGGCGGTCCAAAAATTATCAACGCAACTTTGCAAAACATTGTGCGATGTATCGACTTGAATGAACCCATCGATCAAGCGATCGCGTCGGCGCGAATCCATCAACAGTGGAGTCCGGACATTGTTTACCATGAACCGAACCTAGGCGGCATCCGACAAGCCCTAACGAATGAACCCAACCCGAGCAGCGATGCGACCAAGCACTTGGAATTGCTGGGGCATCCACTGAAGGTCTCGAATTCGATTGCAATCGCGCAGGGAATCCAGAGAACCGCCCGAGGGTTTCTCGCCGCTTCGGACCCTAGAACAGACGGCGAAGCCATCGCCTATTAGCTCGTTCAACCCGTTTAACGCCGATTTCCGCAGGCCGAAATTAACTTACACTTTTTGCATCTGAAATTCCAATTCAACTGGGTTTTTGCCCGTTTGCAGGTTGGGTTTGTAAGGTGGTTTGTTGCAGGAATACAGACTTGCCACATTGCGTTCCTTGTACCTGATTTTGAGACTTAACGCATTTTCCCTTGTATTTGGTCGGATTTCAGCTTTGGGCAGCCTTCTGCGGTGATACGATTTGGATCCTCGAACTGGATATAATCAACTTACATTTCTTGGGAGCTTGGTCATGGAAGATGCGGCTTGTTTTGATTTTGGCTCATCCGGCGTTCCGGGGAGGTCTCTTTGTTTGGTCTGATCTCAGGTATCATCGCGGAATCGAGTGAACCCATGTTTTTGGGTTATTCGCGTTCCTTTTTACCGATGGATGCCAAGGATGGCGCTTACTCTTTTGCTTTTGATGGACGATC
>JAYVPJ010000174.1:0-47489 GCA_043757445.1 Pirellula sp.
AACGATGGCGCTGATGCCCAAACGGGTCAAGCACCGAAAAAGCCAAAGAGGACGTATAAAAGGTAACGCGACCCGCGGTAACAAGGTTGTTTTTGGTGATTTCGGACTTCAGTGCCTACAAGGCGGCTGGATCCGTGCCCAAACAATCGAAGCGGGACGAATCGCGGCGAACCAATACGTTCGTGGTGAAGGTCGACTTTACATCCGAATTTTTCCAGATAAGCCAGTTTCTTCCAAGCCCTTGGAAACCCGAATGGGTAAGGGTAAAGGGGAGCCGGAGTACTGGGTGGCTGTAGTTAGGCCCGGCACTGTTCTGTATGAACTTGCGGGTGTAACGGAACAGCAGGCTAAGGTGTGTTTTGCACGTCTAGCCGCCAAGATGCCGATTCCGGTCCGCCTGGTTCGTCGTCGTCCAGCATAGCTTTGTCATACTACTTAGGGTTTTGAATCGATAATGAAAGCTTCCGAACTTCGCGAAATGAGCGACGAGCAATTGGAACTGACTGCAGTGGAAGCTGCGGAAAACATGTTCCGATTTCGTCTCCAAGCACAAACCGATAGAGTGGACGTACCGAGTCAGATGCGTCACAACAGGCGATTGCTAGCGAGAGTGCGAACCATTCAAACGCAGCGTCTAGCCAGAGCTTAGAGCTTTGGGCCGGCAGTAGAAACTATTTCAGAGAATTCGTCACAAAGATTTCATTATGCCACGTCGAATGCTAGTCGGTTTTGTAACCAGCGACAAAGCTGCAAAAACACGTCGGGTAGAAATTGAGCGGTTGGTTCGCCACCCTCGTTACTCGAAGATTATCCGCAAGAAGACAATATGTCACGTACACGACGAGGACAATGAGTCGCACGTTGGGGACAAAGTTGAAATCGAGGAGTCACGACCGCTGTCGAAGCTTAAGCGTTGGAACTTAGTTCGCGTCGTTGAGAAGTCAAAGATTGTAGACGTGGCTAGTTTGAGAGCTGAGCAGGCGGCTGCGGCGAACGCAGCAATTTAATCCTTGGTTACAGACACCATCCGGTAAAGAACATTCCAAATTCGTTTTTGAAACATAGTCAATCATGATTCAGCAAGAAAGCCGACTTCAAGTTGCCGACAACACGGGCGCACGTGAGATCATGTGCATCAAAGTGTTAGGCGGCACGCGGCGTCGTTATGCCGGGCTCGGCGATGTGATCATCTGTTCTGTGAAGAGCGTGATTCCTGGAAGTGAAGTCAAGAAGAAGGCTGTCGTTCGTGCTGTTATCGTCCGCGTTTCGCATCCGACACGTCGAGTCGATGGCAGCTACGTTCGGTTTGATGGGAATGCTGCGGTTTTGGTCGATAAAGACGACAATCCTCGCGGCACGCGTATCTTCGGTGCTGTCGCTCGCGAATTGCGAGAAAAGAGTTTTACCAAAATTGTTTCGCTGGCTAGTGAGGTGGTGTAAATGTTGATCAAAGTTAACGACACCGTTGAAGTCATTTCCGGACGAGATAAGGGCCAACGAGGAAAGATCCTGAGGGTTGACCGCGTCAAGGGCAAAGTCGTGGTGGAGGGTTTGAATCGTGTTTATAAACACGTCAAGCGTTCGCAGCGGAACCCTCAGGGCGGGCGACTTTCGAAGGAAGCGTTTATCGACGTCTCCAAGGTGATGATCGTTTGCCCTACGACCGGTAAGCCAACTCGCATGGGAGTTCGCTTCCTGGCAGATGGCACGAAGGAGCGTTACAGCAAGAAGAGCGGGACGACCATAAGCGTTGTTTCCCCACCAAGTGCGTTGCACGCCAAGAAGTCGTAGTTCAAAGGCAACACGAATTAGACTGGTAACATAGCGCAAAGTGATTGTGACAAATCGCAGATAAGAAACAAGACAAAAGAGTTTATTCAAAGCATTAAAAACATGGCCCCCCGACTTCAACAACACTACACCGAAACTATTCTTCCTGCTCTGCAGCAAGAGTTTGGGTTCAAGAACGTTTTTTCAATTCCCAGGCTGGAGAAGATCTCCATCAATATGGGAGTTGGCGAGGCAATGCAAGATAAGAAGTATTTGGAACTTGCGGCGGAAGCCATGGCTGACATCGCAGGACAGCGACCTGTATTGACTATCGCTCGCAACTCGATTGCGGGCTTTAAATTGCGAGAGGGAGTTCCCATTGGCTGCAAGGTTACTTTGCGTCGCGACAAGATGTATGAATTTCTAGATCGGTTGATAAGCATCGTTTTGCCACGGGTGCGTGACTTTCGTGGAATCAGTCGAACAGCGTTTGACGGTAAAGGAAATTACTCGATGGGATTGGCCGAATGGTTGGTGTTCCCTGAGTTGAATCCAGATAAATTTGCTAAACCGCAAGGCATGAACATTGCGATCGTGACGACGGCTGGAGACAACGATGTATCCAGAAGATTGCTTGAGATGTTTGGAATGCCATTCCGAGCACCTAAAAAGAAAACAGCTTAAGGGCTGAAGAAGACGGAGCTGTCGATTGATGTCGGCAGCGGAACGAAGTCCTAGGCCGAAGCCAATGACTGACACAAATAGTTACTTACCAATTACCTTGAATTACCGGAAAACCCACCTGTGGCCAGCAAAAGCAAAATTGCCAAAGCCAATCGCGAGCCAAAATTTTCGTCTCGCCGTGAGAACCGTTGCAAATTGTGTGGTCGCCCACGTGCGGTGTATCGCAAGTTTGGCATTTGTCGAATTTGTTTTCGGCAATTGGCAGACAAAGGGCTCATTCCTGGCGTTCGAAAAGCAAGCTGGTAAGGTTACGGGGGTATCCACATTATGATCAGTGACCCAATTTCAGACATGATTACCCGGATTCGCAACGCCGTTCGCATAGAGCGACCGTTTGTCGACGTACCCCTTTCGCGTTTTCGCGTTGGTGTCGCTGACGTATTGAAGCGAGAGGGTTACATTTGGGATTATTCCGAAGTCGAGGCAGTACCAGCCAAGATGCTCCGCATCGAGCTGAAGTATGGACCAAACGGGGAGAAGGTAATTCAAACCGTCAAACGGGTAAGCAAGCCTGGTCGTCGGATTTATAAAAAGTGCGAGGATCTAAAGCCGGTTCTAAACGGGCTGGGTATTTCAATAGTAAGCACATCCAAGGGGGTGGTAAGCGATCGGGAAGCAAGGCAGCAGAAACTCGGTGGCGAAGTGCTGTGTGAAGTGTGTTAGGTAGGTTGCCGCGTGGGCCCATGGCCTAAGTATAGGAACCCTAGTTTGAGGAGCATACGGCCCGGGCGGTCATGCTACTCTAGAATCGATTAAATTCAGGAAGACTGCAAGCTTTGCTTGACCATTACATTCCAAGTTAGTGAGTAATAAGAAAAATGTCCCGCGTTGGAAAGAAACCGATTCCCATCATCGATGGGGTAAAAGTAGCGATCGCTGACCGCAAGGTTGACGTGGAAGGTCCGTTGGGTAAATTAACCTTCACGCACCGCGAGGAGATTGACGTTGCTTTGAGCGCCGACGGGAAAACCATCGAAGTGAAGCGACATGACGATGAACGTGAATCGAGAGCCTATCATGGTTTGACACGAGCGTTGATCAATAACATGATCTTGGGCGTTAAAACGGGATATGAAAAAAAGCTCGAGGTAATTGGCGTCGGTTATTTAGCCGCAATCAAAGGCAAGGTCTTGCAACTGCGAGTCGGCTATGCGAATGAGTTGCATCTTCCGATCCCAGAGATTCTCGAAGTAAAGTGCCCGGACCAAACTCACATCAACATTAAGGGTTGCGACAAACAAGCCGTGGGGCAGTTTGCTGCGTACATCCGATCGCTTCGCAAGCCAGAGCCTTACAAGGGCAAGGGCGTTCGGTATGTTGGCGAGCAAGTCAAGTTGAAGGCTGGTAAGAGTGCAACCTAGTAGGTTTTGCCTAACGGGGTAGAACTTAGTCGAACACATTAGTGAAGTTTACAGATTTTCGGTGACGCAGTTGATCGCGTCGAGATGATAGAGGTTTGAAGTGGATATTCGAAAAGTGGTGGACGGGCAGCGCGAGCGACGTGCGTTTCGCGTACGGAAGCGAGTTCGCGGAACAACATCGCGTCCACGATTGAGCATCACCCGTTCTTTGCAGAATTTTGCTTGCCAAGTAATCGATGATACGACCGGCATGACTCTGGTTTCGGCTTCGTCCCGAGACAAAGAGCTTCGGTCGTCGGTCGGATATGGGGGCAATTGTGAAGCGGCATCGAAAATAGGAAAGATTGTTGCGGAACGCGCAATCCAAGCTGGGATCAAACAAGTTGCATTGGACAGAGGTTCTTGCAAATACCATGGTCGCGTAGCGGCGTTTGCCGAAGCGGCCCGTGAAGCTGGTTTAGAATTTTAATTCGGAGCGATCAATAGAGTGGCAAACAATTCATCAGGTGGTGGCGGTCAAGGCGATCTTATCGATCGCGTTCTTAAGATCAAGCGTTGTGCCGCTGTGGTCAAGGGCGGTCGCCGTTTTAGCTTCGCTGCCCTTGTGGTAGTGGGTGACGGCAAAGGACGCGTTGGTTACGGCTACGGCAAGGCCAACGAAGTTCCGCCAAGTGTTGCAAAAGCGCAAAAGGGTGCGAATCGCGCGATGATTAATGTTCCCATTTTGAATGGAACGATTCCACACGTTGTCTCCGGTCATTTCGGAGCCGCTCACGTTCTGCTAATGCCCGCTAGCCCAGGCACTGGTATCATTGCTGGTCAAGCGGTGCGAGCCGTTTGCGAAGCAGTTGGCATCCAAGATATTCTGACGAAGAGCTTCCGCTCGAACAACCCAACCGTATTGATCAAAGCGACATTCGACGCTCTTTCGCAACTCAGAACGCGTGAAGATGTCGAACGACTTAGAGGCGTAAAACTGTCATGAATTTAGAAGAAATCAATAAAGACGTTGTCACCAACAAAGCTCGCAAGCGAATTGGTCGCGGCATCGGCAGCAAGACTGGCAAGACATCGGGACGAGGCCATAACGGCCACAAATCGCGTTCAGGCTATTCACGCCATCCGATGTTCAACGGTGGGGATTTGCCTCTCGTTCGTAGAATCCCAAAGCGTGGATTCCACAATCGTTGGGCGGAAATCGTTTTCGGTGTGAACCTAGGTGACATCGATGATGTGTTTGAGTCTGGCGAGGAAGTCACAGCGACTACGCTTCGCGAAAAGGGTTTAGTTAAAGTTCGTTGTGACGAAGTAAAGATCCTTGGCAACGGTGAACTGACCAAAAAGCTGAAATTCCTAGTCACGCGAGCCAGTGAGTCTGCCAGGGAAAAGATTGCGAAGTCGGGCGGAAGCATCGAAATCATCGCGGCGAAGCGGACGCCAAAGGAGCGAGTTGCGGCTCTCAAAATTGAGGCGAGCAGCTAGGTCGTTTGCTTCGAATTAGGCTATCAGCAAAAACGAATATCCGAAACAATGAGATGGCCGGCTTTGACTTAGTGCAATGCCGGCCATTGCTTTTGGGGCAGCGCCTCATCTCACTCGCAGGAACATGAAGACATGTTTGAAAAACTAAGGGTAGTTTTCTCGATACCAGAGCTTCGGCAGAAAATATTTCTGACATTGTTCTTGTTAGCCGTTTATCGAATTGGGTACCACGTTCGTTTGCCCATTTTGACTGACGTTGATTTGGCCATTTCGGGAGATATGCAGGCGTTCCTAAATAAGGTCGCTTTGTTTTCAGCGACTGATCTTCGTTCGTTAACAATTTTCGGACTTGGGATCGCCCCTTATATTTCCGCGTCCATTATCTTCCAGCTTCTTGGGACGGTTTGGGCTCCTATTGAGCAACTTCGTAAGGAGGGTGCAGTCGGTCGAAAAAAGATCAACGAGTACACCCGCTATCTGACCGTAGTGATATGCCTTGTTCAGAGCTGGGCTTACTTGTATTTCCAAGTGGTCACTGCCGATAAATCTCCTGTTTCGTCAGTCTTCCACGGTGGATCTCAGCTTTCCTTTGGGTGGATTATCACCACGGTTGCGATCATGACTGCTGGTTCGATGTTTTTGATGTGGCTTGGCGAGCAAATTGACGAGTATGGAATCGGCAATGGTGTTTCCCTGTTGATCATGGCCGGAATTTTAGCCCAAATGCCAAAGGCACTTTGGGACTTGCGACAGAACATGACTGGTTCTTTGAGCGGCATGTCAGCAAGCACGATAGGTCCTGACGTGCTTATTGTCCTGGCCTTCTTGTTTATCGGTGTAGTTTTCGCGGTGGTGTTCATCACCATGGCTCAACGCCGTATTCAAATGCAGAGTGCAAAGCACGTGCGAGGTCGACGAGTTTTCGGCGGCACGAAGCAGTTTCTGCCGCTCAAGATCAATCAATCCGGGGTGATGCCGATCATTTTTGCGAGTAGTATGCTGATGATTCCGGGCTTGGTTTTTGGAATGTTTGCCAACTTCTTTTCAAGCGACGATACGGGTATAAGTGGGATACTGGCCAGTACATTCGGATCGTTGTCGAGCATGTTTACGAGTGGTTCTTCCTTTTCATACAATGTGCTCTACGTGGTCTTCATTTTTTTCTTCTGCTTTTTCTGGACGTCGATCATGTTCAATCCGAAGGAAATGTCTCAAAATCTTCAGGATTCAGGGGCCTTTATTCCTGGATATCGACCAGGTAAGCGCACTGCTGATTACCTAGAAAAAGTGATGGTTCGAATCACGTACGTCGGTGCGTCGTTCCTGGCTGTAGTTGCAATCGTACCAACGATCATCACTTCGCAATTTGGTGTGTCGTTCAGCGTTGCTGCTTTCTATGGCGGAACTGGACTGTTGATCGCCGTCAGCGTCGCGTTTGATTTGATTCAAAAGATCGACAGTCACTTGTTGATGCGAAATTACAAGGGCCTACTTGAGCAATAGTGGCTGACTCGTCTAAACTCTATCGCTAGCATTTTTTGAGTGCTCGTGAAGTTTAGTTATTGGTGTCGAGCAAAGAGAGAGGGGCCGCTGAAATGCGATTGGTTTTCATCGGCCCGCCAGGGGCGGGGAAAGGTACTCAATGCAAGCGATTAGTTGAGTTACTGAAGATTCCACATCTTTCTACTGGCGAAATGCTTCGGACTGTTAAGCGCCAAGAAACAGCTCTATCTCGTTGGGTTGCATCCTACATTGACGCTGGCAAGCTCGCGCCGGATCACTTAGTAATGCGAATTGTCGCGCAACGATTGCAGAGCGACGAATGCCAAAATGGTGCGCTCTTTGACGGTTTTCCGAGAACCATCATTCAAGCCCAGTTGCTAGACGATTATTTTGCGGAGCAAGGTATCAAGTTGGACATGGCGTTGGAGCTTAGAGTCGATGAGGAAGTATTGATCCAAAGGCTTTTGAAGCGAGCTGAAGTAGACGGGCGAGCCGACGACAACTATGAGACGATTCGCGAGCGATTGCACGTATTCCACACGCAAACGGCGCCGCTTACCGAATACTATGCCTCGCAGGGAAAGCTCGAAAGAGTGGACGGAATGCAATTGGAAGAACGAGTCTTTGCCGAAATCAAAGACTGTGTTGCAAAGCACTGACCGTTCTCCTAGACACGGACAAGTAATGTCGTTCGCCAACCCGCAGCTCTCTACTTGCGGCCATAAAACTTAGTCGCCATCAAAAAAGCTGACAGCGACTTTTTGAAGACGGGGTAAGTCGCTGCTGATCAAAAAGACAGCGATTCCAAAAAGGACAAAACTAGTGAGCAACCAAAAGATGGCCTGGCCGCGTTGATTGACACGTGAGTTGGAGACCTTTTTTACAAGCAGTTGCTCCAATGTAAACCATCCAGTCAAATTCTGGTGTTTGCCAGCGGAATGGATTTGAGAAAGACAGCCTCTCCCGGCAGGTTCTATAAAGGCACGGACTCCAAGATCCGGTAGGTCCACCAAGTCGCCAAGCCACTCCGCACGGATCTTTTCTTGCTCCAAGAGTTCGCAAAACTGCAAACGAAGATTTTTATGATCTAGGCCATAGACCACCAGCTTGGGCGCCGTATTCAATGCCAATAGCATCAAAACAAAGAAATAGAGGGAGAGGAGAATAATCCAAACCCAAATCCCTAACAGCGAATAAGCCGCCCGCGGAAAGAAAAGTTCGATAGGTCCGATTGCGACAATTCCTATCACCGCCAAACCCAACAACAGCAGATCCATCGCGCCGCTTACAACCGTCGGTGCAGACCTAAGTCGAATGAGTCCAAGCACATTGACGTAAGCAGACAGTGGCAAGATCGCGATCGCGAATCGAAGCAAATCAAGCATAAACGGGTTTGTTGTTGAGAGCGGCACGTGTCGCTTGTAAGACACGCGTTTGGATTTCGTTGAAGTCCCCTTCGATGGATGCTCCAGCCGCAGCGCGATGTCCTCCACCGCCAAAGAGTCTGGCCAACTCATTGCAGTCAACATGGCAACGGGAGCGGAAACTAACTTTGAAGCCCCCCTTGAGCTGCTCGATCATGATAAAGGCAACCTTCACGCCAACGATGGCCAATGCCAAGTTGATTGCATCTTCGGTATCGCTAGCGAGCGCACCGGATTCCACGAAATCTTCCTTGCGCACGAAGGTGTGGGCAAGTTGGCCATGGTTTTCCACTTGAATTCGAGACAGTATTCGCCCGCGAAGCCGAACTCGTCCCAGCGTATCGCGTTCGTATAGATCGCCGTAGATAGAGGACGGTGAAGCACCACAGTCAACGAGGTCGCCAATGATGCGATAGGTGTCACTGGTAGTCGAAGCGAACCGGAACCAACCCGTGTCCGTTGCGATGGCCGCGTACAGGGCAGTCGCCATTTGTTTTGTAATTGGTACACCCGCATTTTTTGCAAGCAGCGTTACCAAATGCCCCGTTGCTTCGGCACTTGTGTCTTTGAAAAAATGGGCGCCCAAATCATCTTCACCGACATGATGGTCGATAACCATCTTGGTCCCTTCGAATCTTCGAAGCACTTCGGCCATCGGACCAAGTTGTGCCCACGCGCTGGTGTCCAAAACGATGAGGCAATCCCCTTTTACATCCACTCCCAAAATGTTCTCACCGATGACACGTATGCTTTCCGTTGGATCGAGAAAAGAAAGCATGGGAGGGGTTTGATGGCCGTTGACAATCACAACCTCTTTCCCCATCGCTGCGAGGATTCCCGCCATCCCTATTTCGCTTCCGAGTGCGTCACAATCTGGACGTATATGGCTTGTAAGCACAAACCGATCGTGTTTACGAATCAGCGAAATCAGTGAAACCCAGTCTAGAGTCATTTAGAAAAACATTTCTTGCAGAGGTTTGTGTTCCCATTGGGGGAGCAACTAATTGAGACCGTCAGCCAGGACTTATTCGGTCTAAGTTCGGTAGATTATAACAACGAATCAACTAAACTCGCATCCTGTGAGAATGACGAATGCGTTTTCGCTGTGCCGATTGTAACCCGACGGGTTATTCAAGGCGAGGAGTCTGCGATCTGGGATTCGCTGTATTGCTTTACTTTGCCTATCCAGACATCGGATCACTAAGTCAGTTTCCATGATCAATGCCGCAACCTCCGCTCACGTTGAGCCATTACCCAAAGAACTCAACGCCTCCGTCGCCTTCGAACGACTCAAGCATTTGCCCAATTGCCTTTGGCTTGACAGTGCCATGAAAGGAGACGAGCAATCACGATATAGCTTTTTGGCGGTAGATCCGATCGAAGTGCTAACTGTGGATCGAGTCGTGGCGGACCCGTTGGCAAAACTTGCGCAGTGGATGGAAACGTTTCAGTCGATAACGGTGCCTGGACTACCGCCGTTTCAGGGCGGAGTAGCTGGTTACCTTGGTTACGAGTTGGGCCGTTGCTTCGAACGTGTTCCCGCGGCCAAACACAACGAATTTGATTTGCCTTTAGCCACGCTTGCCCTTTACGATGTCGTCCTAGCGTGGGATCACGGGACGGATGAGGCTTGGATCGTCTCTCAAGGCTTTCCTGAATCCTCTTCGCCCAAGGCGCGTATGCAAAGAGCCAAGCATCGTTGCGATGCGTTTATAAAGCTACTGCTTAATGAAAAAACCAAACACAGGGGTGACTCTGCAATCGCTCGACCGATCGAGCCGATATATGACGTACACGCAATGGCACACGGTTTGACCGCGCCCCAGTTTGAGACTCGTTTGGGTGGAGGATGGCTTGGTAATTTCGACAGTTCCGGATTCCGCAGCGTGGTACAGAAGGCCCTCGACTACATCTACGCCGGCGATATTTTCCAAGTCAACTTGTCGCAGCGCTTGCTTTGCCCAGCGCGTTGCGACTCCGCGTCGTTGTATCAGAGACTGAGGCAGGTCAACGCAGCTCCCTTTGCCGGCTACTACGATATCGGTTCTGCCCAGATCATCAGTGCTTCGCCCGAGAGATTTCTCCATGTGAGGGACAGCTGGATTGAAACCCGTCCCATCAAAGGGACGCGTCGGCGAACCGGAAACGCCTTGCTCGATGCCCAAACGGCAGATGAGTTCAAGCAAAGCGAAAAGGACAGGTCCGAGAATATCATGATCGTGGATCTGCTTCGAAACGATCTTTCTCGAGTCAGCGAAATCGATTCAGTGAAGGTTACACAGTTATGTGACGTCGAGGCATTTCCGTTCCTTCTTCATTTAGTCAGCTGCATTCGTGCCCGTTTGCGACAAGGAGCGAGTGCGACAGAATTGGTAGTAGCGATGTTTCCAGGTGGCAGTATTACGGGCGCGCCCAAAATTCGCGCAATGGAAGTAATCGCAGAGCTGGAACCAACGGTCCGCGGCCCATATTGCGGTTCCTTGGGCTACTTTAGCTCGGACGGTAGCATGGACTGGAATATCCTAATTCGTACGCTAACGGCATCGCGTGGATGGTGGCAATTTCAAGTCGGCGGTGGAATCGTTTCGGATAGTGTTCCCGAACAAGAAGAAGAGGAGACCTGGACGAAAGCAGCTGGACTCGTTGCCGCGATTAACGCATCGGTCAAATAGCATTTTATTGTCTCCTCCAGATTCGCAATGTCTATCGTTTTATTTTGTCCGCTCGAAGGGCCAGGGGGAATTTCGGTTGCGATATTTCGCATCGGGTACCAACGCGCGTGCTCAACGATTGCAGAATGGCTGCGAATTCGTTCGCTCACAGACTCCAAGCGTTGGACAGAACCCCAACGAGCCATGATGCGATATGCAGGAAAGCTACACGGCCTGAGTTGGGGTGGTGGCTTGGTGGCATTGCTTTTAATCGGCGCTGGGATTCAGTCGTGGGTATCTGCTGAGCGATGGAAGATTCGCAGAGAGCAAACAGTAGTTGCTTCGGACGCGTTGCAGAATAACCTCGGGCCATCGATCCCATTCAACATTAAAGGACTTCGCAGCCTGCCTAAAGAATTGGTACTCGCAGAATTGACCTATCGATTTGTTACTACATCGAATTCGCGACACAAGCTGGCCCTCGCCTTTGCTTTGGCGGAATACGGCCGAGTGGAACTAGATTACCTAGTTTCACGCATCGACGACTTGGCTGACACCGACACCGGCAATTTTGTTACGGCTCTCAGGCGATATGTGCATTTATGAAAAGCGTCCCGATCCAGAGCAACGGACGCTTTTTATTGACACGTTTCCCCATTGGGAATGCGATCTCAGTAAAGTCCTCAGTACGGTGCAAGGAACAGAGAGTTCGGCGTTACGATCCGGAGTTTGCCTCAGAGTGGGTAGTATTTCATCGGATTTGGTCTCGGACACAAATAAGGAATCATGTAGGAAACTTGTTTCGCAATGGTTTATTGAAAAACCTGATAAGTAATAGGTTGGTGCGTGCTTATTTTTCCGACATCCGGTACCCGCGCGCGATTTCGACTAGTTCTTGTATCAGCAATTGGCATCGCTGTGCATCGAATTGATTCGCCAGCTTTAACGTCTTTTCCTGTGAGTCTAATACGCTGGCCTTTTGCGAGATCGCTATGTCAAGTTGCAATAAATCGCTCAACTCCTTTAAGCGAGTTTCTACTTGCTCTTTGTTCAATGTGCCATGTTCGACTAGTTCGTTAGCTGCGACCGAAACCATCCAGGATGTCTGCTTGGCAACCCAGTAGTCATTAAGCTTGTCCTGTCGATTTGCCAACAATACTTGAAGCCATTGTTGTACATCTGACGTTCGCATAATTTTTCGTTCCAGAGCACGTCGATCTCGTAATCGATCGGCCAATGACTCTCGATGCGATTCCGATAGTTGAGAAATCTTCTTCGAGTCGCCAAACGGGACCTGGTTGAACGAGGCGAACAACTCCTTCGACAAGGCACCCTGTTTTGCTGCATTCGTTTTGTGAACAGAGTCATGTTCGAAAAAGAGCCAATCGGCAGGAAATGGCCGGCCCGGGATACGGTCCCTTAAGTTGCTCGCTAGTTTAGCTCGTCTCAATTCTTGATGACAACCCATGCAGTTGTACATAGAAAAATCACCCCATTTTTCAGGATCCGATTGGGATTGACTGGCAGCGGTATGGATCATTTGGATGCCCAGATCGTTTGCAACCAAGCCACCAATCATGCTGCGCTGCGTTCGTGCAAAACTCGATTGGATGGCACGCTCTGTTTTGTCAGATTGGACCGTCGGATCGATGTCGTAGTGCGCTGCGTAGTATTCTTTCTGAAACGCGAATGAGCCTTTCTCCGAGATGGTTTGCCAATGGGGAGGCATGGCGTCCAGAAAAGTCTGCAAGTCGAATGGTGGCAAGGGCGGATGTCCAGCAACATACATGGCGTGCGATACGAATCGATTTTGTGTTTTGTTGCCAACGTGACAGCTCATACAGACTTCAGCACAGGCCGATGGAGAAGTCAAATCGATCATCCCGAGCTTCGATTTTTGCTCCCCTGTTTTTGCACGCCACGAATCTTGTTGATGCTGGTCTACTTGGGTGTATTGCGATCCAGGTCCATGGCAGGCCTCACACTGAATGCCGAACTGAAGATTCTGTCTTAGAAAGTCAGGCCGAGTAGAATTGCTGGCATCAACCCCTGCATGGCAGGTCAAACATTTTTTTTGGAATTGCTCATCGTTCTTGCCCCATCCCAGCTTTTTGCAAATCGCGATCGACAATTGGTTGGATCGGTTTTTAGGCGGCGTCAATTCATCGTCAGTCAAATCTTGCTTAACCAACTGATATGCGTAGGCATGTTTGTCTCTCGTTAACCATTCTTCGGCTTCCACCAGCCGCACAAATTTCGTAACACCGAGTAGATCGTAGATGGGACTTGGAGCACTATGGCAGGCAGCGCATTCTTTAACGCCAATTGCATAAGCAGAATCTTTCGCAGTCAGCTCACGTTGGGATGGATTCTGGGCACGTGCCTGGGCTTGCAGTATTCCAATCGATGCGATCGCAATCAAAGCCATTCGGATGCCAGACATTATTTCTGACCGCTTTCCAAAATTTTCGCCGAAGCATTTTTTAGCGCGACGTTCCATTGTTCCAAGTTCGGTGGGGCGGTATCGGAATTCCTCGGAAAACGTGGCGACTGTGACCTGACAGGAAACAACAATGCGTTTCGCAACGTGTTCATATCGTGTTCCAATTCTGGGTTGCGTCTATTGTGACTGCCGTCCAAGGTTGCCCAGGCGGCCAAATAGGAGCCTGCTGCATATTCCCAATTGCTGTTCTTGCGATCATTGAGCAGTCTTTTCGAGCTTAGTTGCGATTGTCGCTGTTGGGACCATCGACTTAACGAGTCATCATTGCCAGCGAGGATTCGATCTCGAAAAATGCGTTTAAGTTCGGTTGCGTCGGTTGCGATTTGCTGTTCGTTTGGATTGGACGCTTCCAAGTGGGATTTTAGCGACTTGGCGGCCACGGTCAGGTCCGATTCTTGAAGATTCAAGTAAATGGACAGACTGTCGATCCCGTGTAGGTTCCATTCTCGCATTGGGGCACGTCCAATGACGATGGAGTCTTTTAGAGGCGAACGTGGAATATCATTCAGGCTAACATGGCAACTGGTGCATTGGTAATTTGCAAATTCAGGCCACGTCGAAACCGATAGTTTTCTTCCAGCTCGTGCTTGCAGGAGCTCCAATTCCGAATCGGCCATTGCGATTTGCCCCGCGAGCCAAAGCCTAGCTCGGAAATTCGGATCTTTTTGTTGGGAGTCTCGCCAATGTTTTGGATAGGACTCGTGATAGACTGCCATATCAAAGTAGAGGGCAGGATGGCCAGCGGCGATGATGTCGTGATTCATGTCTCTGTCTTGACCACCAACGTGGCAAAGAGTGCATGCCTTGGCTCGTTGAACGAGCGATTTCATGTCGGTTAGACCTAGATTCTCGACTGCATAGCGTCGCATGGATTCGCCTTGGTAATGTTGGCCGTACCAACGCTCGGAGGCACCGTGGCAAGACTCACAACCGACTCCCTCCGCGATTTGTGGGGACGCCGCGTCCACCTCGAGATTCGAGTCTGAATTATGGCAAGCCAAACAATTCTTGTAGGCGTCCGGTTTGACGATTTTATTGTCACGCCATATTCCGAGTTGGGACAGGATTGCCAGCGACCTCGGCGAGTTTATTGTCCGCCAAGATTTCGCGTGCGGATCTTTTTCCAGCCAAAGTAAGTATTCGGACCCGCGCGGCGATAATTCCGAAGAGACGCCAGCTTGCGGCCCGCTATGGCAGCTTGTGGTTGCACAGGAAGCAGCTCCTCGAATTCCGTGAACGGAGTCGCTAAGCAAATCAGTGCTCCAGCGCGTCGACTGGGCTTCGGATTCGCTTTGCAGTCCCAAGAAAATAAATGCGCCAACCACACCGGCGAAACTGATCTTGTTGAGTCCTGTACGGGTATGCTGTTGGGCCATGGGTGGAACTCGGGGACAATTTCGTTCAAAACCTCGGAAGCATCAGTCTAGTCCCCGCTGCTTTCTCATCAAACAACTCTATCGGAATTCCTTACGACCGTGTCGATCAAACTGTCCCTTGCAGCCTTTGGCGAATTGGTTCAGAAGTTTCCGACGGACGCCCCTTCGCTGATGATGTTGGTTCGGTCTGTCAACGAGCTTGTCGAGCCATCGAAATCTTTTTCGCCCGTTTGGAGTGCAAAAACCAAGTAGTGATCGATTTTGCGCGCGGAATGAAGATTCCAGACAAGTTTGACAATGGCACTCGTAGCGACTAAAACGAAAGCGTTATCACCAAGTGTTTTTGGCAGCCCCGTGAGTCTAAAGTGTTATTGGCCCGAAAGCTAAGACTTCATATCGGTCCAATTCTTTTGGCCATCAGTTTGATCGCTTCCACTGCACTCTGGCATGCGTTGGTTTCGAAGTCGAACGGACGTTTGGCTTCTGGCAGTTCACTCCCGGGCCTGGTGACTGGCACGGTTGCGGCTGCAATCATTCTTTTTGAATTGCTGCTTTGGCCTCGCAAGAAGCTCCGACGATGGAAATTCTTTCCAACTCGATTCTGGCTCGCAGCTCATATCTGGTTGGGACTGGCAACAGGTCCTCTGGCCCTTATCCACTCTGGCTATCGAATCGGTGGAACGTTTAGTACTACGTTGATGTGTTTGCTGTTTTTTGTGCTTGTGAGTGGTGTCTATGGCTGGGTTTTACAGAGCCTCATTCCCAAATGGATGTTGGGAAATCTTCCTCAGGAAACGATCCTCAGCCAAATCGACGAGATCTTGATCCAAAGCGTTTTGGATGCTCGTCGGATTCTGACCGTGACGTTTGGTGAAAAGCCCAAGAGCGATCAAAACGACATGAGGAAACTGGTGAACTTAGATCAAGCGTCAGCTGCCATGCAGGGCTTGCGCTCGGTCAAACACGCCGACGGAGAAACAACGGCAATCATTGTCGGCGCTCGTCAGAATCGTGGGGACCCGAGATCGCATTTTGCGGAACTGAACGTTACCGATTTCAATGCGAATGACGCGAAAGAAGTTTGGCGACAATACGCGGCAGTGATAGAACCGCATTTGCTTGAAGGGGTTCGCCATCCCTATGTAGATTCAAGTACCCTTCAGACTTCTACTGTTTCGCCCATCCGAACGCCCCAAAAACTAATCGATTGGTTTAGCCTTTTTCGAATGTCTTGTTCCGAAAGTTCAAGCCCAATTCTGGACAAGTTGCAAGAGCTGTGTGAGCAGCGTCATCAATTTGATGCACAACGTCGCGCACACGCTTGGTTGCATGGTTGGATCGCGGTTCATGCAGGTGTTTCTGTGATGCTCGGAGCCCTCCTCGTCACCCATATCATCCTTGCGCTCAAGTTCATGTAGTCAACTGAAATCGGAATTGGCATGCCCATCAGCGGAAAACAACTAGCCCAAAAAATCGATCGCCAGTACCACGCGTCACCTGATCCATTTATTAAGCGAAAACGACGGTTTGGTCTCTTCGGATTGCTGCTTGCCATCTGCTACTCCGCGTGGTTGTTTTCCAGTAAAGGTGTCTTGAACGTTAGTACAGGTGAACTTTCGCAAGCCCATTTTGCATGGAACAAGTCGGGTTGCGAGAAATGCCACGTGGCGTTTCTGCCGATTCGAAAAGACTCATTCGGTGGAGATACACACTCTGCGATTGCAAGGAATAACCATAGTTGCAACTCGACATGCCATGCGGTTACCGGCCATTTT
Organism: Pirellula sp.; assembly: GCA_043757445.1. GTDB lineage: Bacteria > Planctomycetota > Planctomycetia > Pirellulales > Pirellulaceae > JBKCUI01. Next base: position 16,590 of record JAYVPJ010000174.1, read on the forward strand.
GAGTCCTTGTCTAATCCTGAAGGATTGGCCTCTCAAAGCTGCAGCGATTGTCACCACGAACATCTCGGATTCAGCCGGAGCTTGGTCGACATTGCTGATCAGGACTGTTCGCGGTGTCACAGCAAGATGGAATCGATCGCCATCGCAAAAGAGAAGAAAATTGCTAAGGTCGTTAATTTCTCCGAAACAGCTGGGCATCCGGCATTTTCCTTTGAAAAGCTCCCGAACGATCCTGGAACTATCAAGTTCAGTCACACACTACACTTGTGGCCTGGTCAAGCCAGAAACCCTGATGACCCGATCGCGAAAGGCCTAAAAAACATAGAGGAAAGGTACCGTCCACAATACGCGGCAACGGTCAACGAAAGAAAATTGATCCAGCTTCGATGTACCGATTGTCATCAACGGGATGTGGGAATTATTGGTTATGAACGACTGGAATCTATCGCGCCTGGTGAGACTGCTCCAGTCAGTTCCAATTCGCATATGCTCTATAAGCCAATCGAGTTTGGGAAACATTGCATTGCGTGCCATGATCTCGGTGGTGTTGAACATGGTCTGAATCGAACGCAAACGAAAGAAGCGATCGATCATCTTTTGCCGGTGAGTCAAGTCGAGTTCTTCAAAAACAGGAGCAAGTCTGGGGATTCTCTTTCAACAGAGGAAATCAGAGATCGCGAGCTTCGTTTGCATTCGATGCTTGCCTCAAAAACGGATGGCTGCAGTAAATGCCATCGCATGATGCCGGACACCTCGTCAATCTCGCTGGTCGAATGCAGCAATCTAACGAAACGTTGGCTTAAGAACGCTACTTTTAAGCACGGTGCACATTTGATGGTCGGATGCATCGTTTGCCATAAAGACGCATATAACCAAACGAGCGACGCGATCAACTCCGAGGTCGAAGCACAAACGAAAATGATCCCGGGAATCGCGAATTGTCGTCAATGCCATATCCAAGGTGCGGAAACGCGAGACCAACAATTCGCCGCTGAAAAACACGTCGCATCCGCCGATTGCGTTGACTGTCATCGATATCATACCGATCCACCTAAGTCACTCTCTTCAAACGAGGAATCGCTGGAACAAGTGCGTTTGTTGTTGACATCGGGACTGTCACCATGAGTGTGCGTCTCTTTGCGATCCACATAGCATCGGTACTTCTCGTCGTCATCTTGATCGCAAACCTTAGGGCACAGGACAGTAACTCATTCGATCGCAAGCCGACCAGCATCAGCGGATGCATGACCTCCGCCTGCCATGGGGCAAGTGTCGCGCCCGATACTCCTACTTGGCAGAGGTCCGGCAAAATCTGGTTTGACCAGGATCCTCATGCGCAGGCATACACCGATCTTTTAACTCAATCATCGCAAAGAATAGTTGAGAAGTTATCCAACCGAAGTCAGTCGGTTAGCTCCGATGAATATCGTCAGTTTCTTGAGGAAAAATGTGTATCCTGCCATGCTAGTGAGCACGCACCCGCAGAGCAGCGGACTCTAGGTGTAGACTGCCAATCATGCCACGGACCGGCGGATGCCTGGGATCAGACGCACTATTCGAAACAATGGCAATCCCTGGGGGCAAAACGCTTTGATCAAACTCGGATGCTTAACATGGAGTCCATTTCATCTCGAGCTGCGATCTGCTCTTCCTGTCATGTCGGTGAACTGAATCGACAGGGACGCGAGAGAGAAGTCGATCATCGATTGATGGCTGCTGGCCATCCTGCCATGCATTTTGATTTCGAGCTCTTCTCTCAACGATACCCTAAACACTGGGCAGTCAGCGAGACTAGCAGTACGGAATCGCATGGCAACTCCTTTCGGCAATGGCAAATTGGAAAACTTCAAGCGTCGATCGTCAGGCTAAAACTACTCGCCGCCAGAGTCGAGCCGGTCAGCACGAGTGGGTCTGCGAGGGATTGGCCGGAGCTTACCGAATACAGTTGCTACAGTTGCCATCATAAGCTGGATTCGCCCAGTTGGCGTCCACCTCGAGGTTCGACGAATTCGTTCGTCTGGGATTCATGGCTCACATCTCAATTGGACATCGCGATCAATGAGAAATCATCGGCCTCGCTAAGTCGTCATCTTGCGGAACTAAAGGCGGCTATGGAAAAGTCGTTACCGAATGCGCCCCAAGTTCGAGAAATGTCGATAAGCCTTCTTCGGTTGTTAGAAATCGAACTCGCAACCAAACTCGATGCGAAAGCAGATGCAAATTCGGAAATGCAAAACCTCCAGTCCCAACTTGGTAGGGTCCTCAAGAACGAACGCAAGTTAGTGGACTGGGAATCGGCGGCTCAGTGGTATGTTGCCTCGACATGCTTAGTCGATGATTTGAGACTCGAGGCGATCTACAGCCTAAAGCCATCTACGGAACCAGATCGTTTTTTTGGTCGGAAGCAAACTTGGGATCGCAAGGACAAAGCGAAGTCGACTCTAACGCACGGTTCCAGCCTTTTTCACCCCAAGATGTTCAACGAATATCGTGAAGAATTAGCCAAACAGTTGATGCCTCAACCATGAAATCACTAGTAGACCGACAAGTTGGGACTCGCATCGCCAAGATGCTCCAGGCCACTCAACATAGATTGGGCCGGATCGGCGATGCGGATATCACTCGCATTTCGGATCAGGTGGGTGAGCCGGTTCGCGTCATCCAAGATGTCGTCAGTTTTTACCCTCATTTTCGTCGCACTGCAGCGCCGAGTTGCCACGTATCGATATGCAGGGACATGAGTTGCCGCCTCCGCGGTTCCATGCATGCAGCAAAACAACTACACGAGTTGCAACTGGAGGTCGGAGAGCAACTTCTCGAGGTCACCGAGGCATCGTGTCTTGGTAGATGCGATCGCGCACCTGCCATGATCGTGTGCGATTCCTCGCATCAGGATTCACTCTACGTTGCGAGGTCGACCGACGAATTGTTAGCGGCCGTCAGAGCCAAATTGGGCGGAAATCCCCTGCCTCCAGATAGCGACGCGGATATAGCAGAAAGAGCCTTGGCTGCGAGCGAAATCGATTGCTATCGAGGCAACGCGATCGCAACCGAATACGCTGCCGTTCTCGCTTATGTTCGGGAGCCGAACCCGGATCGTATTATCCTTGCTCTCAAAACCGCTGGCCTCATCGGAATGGGAGGAGCAGGCGCACCCACCTTTGGAAAGTGGGATGAAGCTCGCAAAGCAAAGGGCGAAGCCAAGTATGTCGTTTGCAATGCGGACGAGAGCGAGCCTGGTACCTTCAAAGATCGTGACTTGCTATTGGCAGCCCCCCATTTGATCATCGAAGGGATGATCATCGCTGGGCTGGTTTCGGGAGCCAATCAAGGTTTCATTTACATACGCCATGAATACTGGGAACAAATCGAACGGCTCGAAAAAGCCATCGATTCTGCCGTCCAAATAGGAGCCTGCGGCCAAAACATTTTTAGTAGCGGTCGGAACTTTCAACTGGAGGTGTTTACCAGTCCTGGCGGCTATGTATGCGGCGAGCAAACGGCCCTCATCGAGGCGTTGGAGGGAAAGCGGTCGGAGCCGAGGAATCGACCACCCGAGTTACAAACGAACGGTCTGTATGATCAACCCACCATTCTCAACAATGTCGAAACGTTTGCTTGGGTACCCTCGATTCTATCGCGAAAACCAACACCAGAGACCCTCGAAAAAGAAAAGACAACTCAAAAGACCGAAGCCCTCGATCCGGCTGGCGTCTGGTACAAATACGCAGGCCGCAACCGAGCGTTTGGCAAACGCTTCTTTTCCATCAGTGGCGATGTCAATCGGCCCGGCCCATACGAGGTCCCATGCGGTATTCCGCTTGGTGAGTTGATCGATCAGTTCGCTGGCGGGTTGCGAGACGGTGTTGCTTTGCAAGCCGTAGCGTTGAGCGGACCCTCGGGCGGCTTCCTGCCATCTATCCTTCCAATGGGAACACTCAAGCAGCCTAAAAGGACCGATCGAGATGGCAAAGAACTCGACGAATACAAGTATCCTAATTTCGCTGAGAAACCCGTGGACATCCGCATGTTGCCACTGGATCTCAGCGTCTTGAGAGACCTCGGAGTAATGCTTGGAGCAGGCATCGTAGTCTATGGCCAAAACGCCAACATGCTCGATCAAGCGATCGCATGCAGCCGATTCTATCAACGCGAATCGTGCGGCAAGTGCGTACCATGCCGCCTTGGTTCCAGGAAAATAGTGGACATGGCAGAAAGTTTACTCACGAACCTATCGCCTGACATGAGCCAGCAAATGAAATTGGAAGCAAAAATTCTAAGTCGCATCATGGAGACCACCAGCATCTGTGGTCTCGGCCAAGTTGCCAGCAATCCGTTGCGTAGCTACTTAGAATTCTTCTCTCAAACAACCGTCAATGCGAGGTCAGAAGATGGCAGATGATTTACGAATTCTGAACTCGACCGACTACATTAGCGCCCGCGACGAAGCGCTTTTTGCACGCGATTTGGATGGGCAACTCATTCGATCAACCGACGCGACGATCGACGACTTGGCGCAGGACGTCCGAATCATGCTCGACGGCGAAATACTAGTCGTTAAGAAAGCGTTGCCGCTCCGAAATTCGCAAGGGATCATTCTCACCAACGAGCGAGGGGAGATTATTCCGCGTTCGACGACGATCTACGATGCGGTCACTCAAAAATACGTAAAGTCGATCGAGGACGTCAATCCGGTCCCTGTCCTTTGCCATCGCGAGCACTTGAGCCCAGTCGGAGTATGCCGAATCTGCTTGGTTGAAATCGAAGAGCGTCGTAAAAGTGGACGCGTTAAGCGAGACCTTGTCGCTTCGTGTACCTACCTTGTCAAAGAAGGCATGATCATCACAACCTCTGCCAGCAAGCAGAATGAAACCGCCGTCGAGAACATCAAAAGCTCGGTAAGAGTCATCGTTGAACTGTTGGCGTCAGAGCATTTGACATCATCCGATCGCGCGGAAATCAACGACGGCATAGACAAACACAATCCGAATGAATTGAAACAACTAGTGGCTGACTATGGAAGCAACTCCAAAGCTTCCAGATACAAGCCGAGTGAATTGGTGGGTAAGAGGGGAATCGACCCATCTTCAAAACTTATCTTTGTAAATCATGATGCCTGCATTCTCTGCCAACGATGCACGCGAGCCTGCAACGACATTAAGCAAAACAATGTGATGGCTCGTCATGGAAAAGGTTACAACGCCCGCATTGCCTTTGATACGGACCTGCCGATGCAGGAGAGCTCGTGTGTGTCTTGTGGTGAATGTGTGATCTCCTGCCCTACCGACGCGCTGACATTCCTTCCGGAAGTTGTCAAAAAGCAAGGAGAAAAGCTTCTCGAACAATCGCGCCGAGGAAGCCATAAAAATAGTTCCGTGGTTACGACCGAGGAGATGCTCGCGATTCCCATTTTTTCTGGAATACCGTACAAATTTCTGCAGTTCAATGGTGGAGCTTGCGTGCGACGTGTTCTCAAACCCGGCGATACACTTTGCAAAATGGGCGAGTATGGCTCGACTGCGTTTCTAATCGAAAGCGGGAAATTCGAGATTCTTTTCGCTTCCAAATCAAGAAAGCAAAACAGCCCGACAGCGAAAAAGCCAAGTTTGCTTAGTCGCCTCAGAGGTACCGCCTCCAGCTCGACTGCTGGACCAGGTCTCGTGACGGGCAGTGATTCTGTTGCGGAAGATTTGAAGGATCGACTCTTCCGCGGCAAGGAGGATGTCATACTCGGCGAAATGGCTTGTCTGAATCGACAAAGACGCACTGCAACCGTTGTTGCCGTCGAGGATTCGGAAGTCATCGAAATTGGCTCCAATGTTTTATATATGTTGCAGCGAAATGCGTCGAGCCGAAAGGTTCTCAATGAAGCGTACCGTAGGCACGCGCTCAATTCCGATATTGAACGACTTCCAGTTTTCAAAGATCTTACCGAACAAGGACGCAAGGAGGCTGCCAAAATCATAGCGTTGGATGTGGAGCTTTTCAGCGTGGAACCTGGGAAAACAATTTTTAAGCAAGGGGAGAAAAGCGACGACCTCTATTTGATTCGACTTGGGTACGTCAAAGTGAGTCGCAAGTATGGATCTCGTGAACACGTCGTTAACTATGTTGGACCCGGCGCCGTCGACGGTTCAAGCGGTGCGTTCGGCGAAATTGCGGCCCTGTCATCCATCTACGCTAGCGAGTTGCAATCGGACTTCGAGCGCTTGGACTATCGCTCCGGCATCCGTACGTCCACCTGCAGCGCACTGGACCACGTTGAATTGGTGAGGATCAAGAGTTCGCAATTGAGGCTCATCGCCGATTGCAATCCTCAGTTCAAGCGAAAATTATTAGATCGAGCTCGATTCTTGCTCAAAAAGGACTCGGAACGAGAAAGCGAAGTGAGCACCGGTAAAACAAGTTTCGTCAACCAAGGGTTGTACAACGCACAGAGCCTGCTCGTATTGGATTTGGAATCGTGTACTCGCTGTGACGAATGCACCAAGGCCTGTGCTGATTCGCACGGTGGTGAAACGAGGCTCGTGCGAGAAGGGTTGCGCTTTGAAAATTTCCTCGTTGCAACGAGCTGCCGTTCCTGCACCGACCCGTACTGTCTCGTCGGTTGTCCAGTCAATTCGATCTTTCGCGATGGGACAAAGGAGATTGTCATTGAGGACCATTGCATCGGCTGTGGACAATGCGCTACAAATTGTCCCTACGGCAATATTACTATGTACGGCCATGAAGCTGGCTTTGACGAAAAGGATGGCAAGCGAATCGCAATCGTCCAGCAAAAGGCCACGACCTGCGATCAATGCAGCAGCATCGGCGGTACGCCCCGATGCGTATACTCGTGCCCACATGACGCCGCATTTCGGATGACCGGTGCCGAATTGGAAAAAAAAGTTATTGCGAAAATGAAAACTCAATCCAAGAATCTGTAAATCGAGATAACGAGTCAGGCTGTCGACTATTCTCAATGGTTCCGCAGCACCGTCACCCGCCCGAATTCTGCTAACATCCAATCGCCTGCGAACTGGATTTACCAATGCCCAACATTCAACGCAATTCGAAGAGTCATTGTGAACGAAACCCAAAATCATGCCCGACAAATATCAGTTATCCGAACGAGACTGGCGAAGCTTGCTCCGAGAAATCCACTCCGGCCAAGTCATCCCGGTCATCGGCCCTGGCTTAGTTACAGTAGATTGCAAAGGCTCTCCAGCTATTCCATTGCATCAGCATTTGGCTCCGGAATTGGCGTCCGAGCTTCAGCTCGATGACCCACAACGTTTCAAGGGATATAACGAAGTTGCGAGAGAATACTTGCTCGGCGGTGGCTCGATCTCGGCCTGGGTTCGTTCCCGAACGAGGTGTCATTCGATTCCATCCAGCCGGCAATCCCTACGGTTCGAATGAAGCACCACTGAGTGGCAACTCCAAAGCGCCGTGCGACCTACCCGATAGCTTCCGCGGACCGCTGGTTTATCACATCCTGGGTGACTACAACACCATCCCGGATTTTGCCGTCTGGGAAGAAGACTACATGGAGTTCATTTGCGGACTCATCGAGAATCGCGATACATTAGAGAACCTGTTTCGATTGCTTTCCAATCGTGACTTGTTACTGCTCGGTGCACCGTCTGAGGACTGGATCGTCCGCTTTTTCCTGCGTGCGGCTCGTGGGTCTCGGTTGTCGGACCGAATAAAACGTGACTACCTCGCGGATCATTGTGGGCAAATGGGGGAACCGATGATATTCTTCTTTGACAAGGCCGTTCACGCAACACGCATCATTGACGGCTCCCCTGCGGACTTCGTGACCGAATTGACACGACGATGGCGCGAAATGTATTCGTCCGCCACGGACGATGACTCCTTCTTGCAACGGCAGCCCGACGAGATGCCTCGCGGTAGCGTCTTCATCACTTATTCTCGCGACGATCTGAACACAGCCGTTACGCTTGGACAAGCACTCTCGCAAGCTGGCGTACCGGTATGGTTGGACAAACAGCGCTTGCAACCTGGAGAAAACTACGAACGAAGTCTTGAGCATACGATCAAGGACTCGGCAAGTTTCTTTGTCTCGTTGATTTCCAGGGCCACGGAGAGTGATCCATCACGCTATGTGCACAAGGAGCGATCATGGGCGGCCCAAAAACATACCGATGGATTTGTCTTCTATATTCCATTGGTGATCGACGATACTTCGGATACGTTGATTGCACTTGAGCCAAAGTGTTTTGAAAAGATTCATCGCGAACGCCTCAATCCATCGACTCTCCCCGCGCTGGTGACTCGCATTCGCACTATCGTCGATCGCTTTCGAGATTCCGGACGCCCCCGAGGATAAATCGCTATGACCAATATCTCTGCAAAACGAATAGTCGACGCCGATCATCCTTGGTTGGGGTTATCCCCATTTACGAGCGCTACAAAGGAATATTTCTTTGGTCGTGATCGAGAGATTCGGGATCTCTTTCTTCGTGTTCGGGATCAACCGCTGTCGATTCTTTATGGCAAGTCAGGACTGGGCAAGACATCACTGCTCGGTGCCGGCTTGATCCCAAAATTACAAGTCGAGGGATATCGACCCTGTTTAGTCCGATTGGGTTTTGAGTCGATAGATCCATCGGCCGTTGCTCAGACATCGGCAGCCCTTCGCTTTTTCATCGACAAGAGGGACATGTCCAGTTTTACACTATCCCCAGAATTTGCTAGACCGGGATATGCGGGGACAATGCTTGCGCCGGCTGAAAGCTATTTCCAGCCGCAGTCGACACTTTGGGAACTCTTTCATCATTTGACGAATCGTCCCGAAGAACTCAATAGCCATCCGATTGTTCTGATCCTCGATCAGTTCGAGGAAATCTTCACGCTCGCCAATGGTCCAGAGCGGCAGCGAGAGGTGCAAGAGTTCTTTTGTCAATTGGCCGACTTGATTGAGAACCGACCACCACAAACCGTTCAAGACCAATTGCGACAAAATCGCCGTCTGACTCGGGACTACGATTTGAACACCAGTCCGATGCGGGTCGTAATCACGCTTCGAGAGGACTATCTATCGCAGTTGGAAGCGTGGAAGAAGCTGATGCCGTCCATGATGCGCAATCGCGTTGGTCTGCAAGAACTCGCTGGCCCACAAGCCCTCGATGCAGTAGTACTGCCTGGCCAACGCGAAAGTCGACAACTGGTTAGCAATGAAGTCGGTGCCAGCATCGTTCGGTTCGTTGCACAACGCCCACCAGAAACACCGCTAGAGGAAATCGGCGCCGTTCCACCGCTATTGAGTTTGATCTGTGATGAACTCAACGAGTCGCGGATCGCAGCGAAGGAGTCGATGATCACGGCGGAACAAGTGAGCCGCCAAAGTAGCAATATTTTAGAAACTTTTTATACGCGTTCGTTCGATGGCCTTCCGGACGCAGTGCGTCGTTACGTAGAGGACCGGATGGTCACAATCGGAGGCTACCGCAATCCGGTGGCCAGTGAAGATGCCATTTCCGAGCTTGCAGTGCAAGGGGTCGAAGCACCGCAGCAAGCGATTGATCAACTTATGTTTGGACGATTGTTGAGCAGCGAAGAACGGGGCGGCATCCAGCGATTGGAAATCACACACGACGTTCTGGCACCACTGGTTGTCCGTTCACGTGACGCGCGTAGAAACCGCGAAAGGCTTGCAAAGGCGGAACGAGAACGCGAGGTAGCTCGCAAGCAACGAAAACGTTTGCAATTGGTCGCAGCCTCGATGATTGGACTGGCTTTATTTGCCGTTGCTGGGGCTGGTGTTGCGATACGAGCGACGTTTCAAGCAAAACAGCAAGAAGAGCGTGCCAATGTCGCGAAGTAGAAAGCAGACGAAGCAACACGACTCGCGGAAAAAGCCAAAGTAGAAGCCAACAAACAAGAGGCACTGGCAATTACCAGGTTGAAAGAACAAATCGAGCAAGCGAAAGAAGCCTCCAAAGTTTTGTTTGCCTATGGGGTCGCAGAGTACGAGTCAGGTAGGCCGGACAGCGGGGTGGATAAACTTATGCGAGCAAGAGCACTTCGAGCGGATTACGACCCTCTCAAACAAGCATATGGACCTGTAATAGTCGATCGACTTACTCGCGGAAATCGCTCATGGGCAGCTCTGAAACACGAAGACACTGTACATCGCGTCGCGTTCGGTCCCGACGGCAGCCGAATCGCAACCGCATCAAGCGACAAGACAGCCCGCGTATGGGACGCACAGACGGGCGCGCCCTTGGGGGATCCGATGAAACACGAACACGGTGTACTTTGCGTCGCGTTCAGTCCCGATGGCGGCCGAATCGCAACTGCATCGGACACGACAGCCCGCATTTGGGATGCTGAGAGACTGCTACCAAAAAATCCTCAAGCTGCGATCAATCATTTCTCTGCATCGAAAGATCCGCCGATCCCTCGCGATTTGGAGTTTGAAGACTATCTGCGAAAATTTGTTTCGCGAAAACAATTCATCTATCGATCGTCAACGGCAATTCGATCGGTCGCGAAAAAGAATTGGTTCACGGCCAAGTTTCATTTGCCTTGGCTCTGTGAACAAGAACCGAATAACCCGCGTTGGAAAAAACTGCTGGATGAAGTGAACGCCGCGAGTTCGGAGCCTAAGAAGTAAACTTCGCACACGAAACGAAAAACTGTTCTCCCCGCCCCGACTCGGCAACGCTGAGGAGCCTTGGACACCGTTACTGCAATGCAAAAGTTACTCTCGGCAAGAGTGACCTACCGTAGGTCGCACCTGCCGGGTGCGACTTTTCGAACGTAGACCAATGTTTTCGTTGATTGTTGCGTTTCCGACACTCTCTTCCCCTCATCCCCAGCCCTTCTCCCCGGACGACCGGGGAGAAGGGAGCAAGAATCCATTCGTATGTGTTGACTGACATCGCAAATGCCCAATTTTTTTCCACGAATGCATTTTTATCATCACTGTCTTTCAGCCTGTCGACCTAAATACGGAAGTCCTACTTCGCAACCGTTGATTGAAATAGAGTCGAACAGTTGTCCTCAACTGTTCAGCAGTTAGTACAATCTTTTCCTGCTCTCAGATCGATTTACACTGGAGTGTTTACTACGATACAGCTGAGACGCAGGGCGGGAACGATTGAGACAATCGTTCTACTCTGGCTCACGCCAAATCCTGAATTAACATTGCCGTTGTGCCAGCCCTCAACTCAATCGTTGAAGGTTTGCAACTCCTATTCAAATGACTGACCAATGACATCGAGAACACCCTACGAATTGCTAACTTGCTGGAACGGGCGGATGGAGACTGACTCAACTGCATTCACGACCCCCTCACATTTTCGCGAATTCGCTCGTGAATTGCTCTCGGTTGGGATGCCACTCAATGCAGTCGAAGTGACCGAGGAAGCCACTCAGCGTTGGCCCGAAGATCTCGAACTCATGCAGATGCATGGCATGGCATTGGCCAGAAGCGGTGCCGTGGATGCCGCCGCCGCTCTGCTTACGGATGTTGTGCATCGACTGAATGCTTTCACCCACCCCAATTACTATCTGTTAGAAGAGTCGATCGGTGTCCTGGCTCGTACCGAAAAGGATCGAGCATTCAAGTCATTATCGCTATCCGTACGACAAGTGCATCTTTCCCGTGCCCTGGAGCTTTACGAACAAGCCTATCTCGTCACCGGTGGCTATTGGACCGGAATCAATGTCGCTACCCTGAGCACGTTGCTGCACAAGGCGGATGAGGCAATTGCAGTCGCAATGAAAGTGGTTCAGCAATGTAAAGAGCTTTTGGTATCGGAGTCTACTCTCGCCGATCCAGACAATCTTTATTGGATACTTGCCACAATCGGCGAAGCGTTTCTCAACCTGCAAGAATGGAATGCGGCAGAAGATGCCTACCGCCGCGCTGCCGTGGTAGCAGGCAATCGCTTCGGCAATTTGCGTTCCTCGCAACTGCATATCGGACTGCTGTGCGATCACCATCAACAGGATCCAACTTGGAAAAAAAAGGTGGCTTCCAATCCCTTCGGTCGCTATCTTTACCGGGCATATGGTCGACGCCCCAAATCGACGCGTTCCTCGATCTCCCTTTTCAATGCCGGTATGTAAAACAACTCGAATGGGCCAAACGCTACGGAACATTTCCAACGTATCTGCTGAGCCGAGAATGTAAGTAATCCTTCGAGTAGGACGCGAGGTTGTGCCATATCTAAGATCAAATCGCTGAAACGGTCGGCCCTTGTCATCGAATTTCGCCACGCGGAAATCGGCGTTTAAGGGGCAAGTCGATGCGCCACGGATTTGACACAGGGCTCGCCCGAATCCGACGCGACCGAGACCTCGACCGCAAGAATTGAGATGTCGTCTTGAGGTCGCTCGGATCCATGCCACCGCATCATCGCCCCCAGGAGACTACCCACGCTCGCTTGTAGCGACTCCGTACGCCCTTGGCCGATCGCCTCCACCAGCCGGGCGTTGCCAAACTGCTGGCCGCCGGCGTCCATCGCTTCGGGGACGCCATCTGAGTAGAGGAAGAGGCGGTCTCCCGGTCCCAGGCGAACCGACCGCTCCTCGTAGTCATGATCGGTCAAGCCGAGCGGGAACCCCTCACTCTCCAAAATCACCGGATAGCCACCGGCCGGCAGGTGCACCGGGCCGGGATGCCCGGCGGAGACGTAGCGGAACAGCCCGGTCGTCGCGTCCAGGATTCCATAGACCATTGTGGTTAGCTGCTCGGTCGCTTCGTCGAATGGGAACAGCCGGTTCAGGCGGGCGGCGACCTCGGCGGGGGGCGTAATGTTGAATTGATCGTGAGCGTTACCACTCTGGATCAGAATCGAGGACGGCACAGGCGGCGGCGAGAGGAGGCGGCTCATCGTCACCGACAGGAGGGCCGAAGCGACGCCATGGCCGCTGACGTCAAGGATGTAAAGACCGACCATACCAGCACCGAGGGGAATAACGTTCAGGCCGTCGCCGGCGAGTTCGTCGCAGGGCTGGTAGATCCAGGCGAAGTCCGCTCCAGGGACGCGAGGTGCCTCGAGTGGCAGGAAAGACGCCTGTATTTTTGCCGCTGCCTTCAGGTCGCGGGACATCCGACCGTTAACCTTCGCGAGTTGCGAATTGGTATCCTCCAACTCGATTTGCAGGCGGCGGAGCTTCAGGTGCGTTTCTACGCGGGCGTGCAATTCTTCCATCTGAAACGGCTTCGTGATATAGTCCACCCCGCCGATAGCAAACGCCTTCACCTTGTCCAATTGCTCGGTGAGAGCGCTGATGAAAATGACCGGAATCCCGCGGAGCTGGTCGTCGGCTTTGAGGCGCTCGCACACCTCGTAGCCGTTCATCTCCGGCATATTGATGTCCAGCAGGATCAAGTCCGGGGGATCGCGCCCCGCCGCCAACAGCGCCAGCTTACCGCTGGGAACAGGGCGAACTTTATACCCACGGTCCTTGAGCATGCCGGCGAGCACCTGGAGATTGGCGGGGGTGTCGTCCACGACCAAGATGTTGGCGGGTTGCCCGCCACTACTTTTATTCTTTTCTGGATTCAAGGGAAACCTCCACCCTCAATAGGTCAAGAAGGTTCTGGTATTGGAAGCCTTCGGCCAGACGGCGCAGCCCCTGAGCGATGTGTGGATGGCGGGCTTCGACATCCTGGATCTTTGCCAGAAGCTGGTCTAAATCCGCCGTGATGACGGCTTCACGCATCCCCAGGATGATTTCTTGAGGCCAGCCAGCGAGGGATTCGGGTGTAAGCTCGGCTGATTGCTCCGGGGCCGGGGAGTCCTCGGCGTAAATGTACTCCACCCCTAAGTGGGCATGAATCTTCTGGAATAGTTCGGCTTCCCTGAACGGCTTGCCGATAAAATCGTCCGCGCCGACCTCCATCAACTCCTGACGGTTGTCGTCCATCGCACTGGCAGTCACAGCGATAATCTTGAGGTCCTTGCCGCCGGCCATTGCCCGAATCCGGCGGATCGCTTCATGGCCGTCCATCACCGGCATACGGAAATCCATCAGGATCAGATGGGGCTTCCACTCCTCAAACTTCTGGACGGCTTCCGCTCCGTTCAATGCCAGCCGAATCTCGAAACCGACGGGGCCGAGAAGTTGCGCCAGGAGCTGGCGGTTATCCTCGACGTCGTCGGCAATCAGCACTCGGCACGTCGCGTGCCCAGGTTGGAGTTTCAGGACATGCCGGGGGTTGTCTTTCGCTTGAACCGCCTGGGCCTCACCCTCCTTCAAAGGAAGGTGAACGACGAAGACGCTGCCTTTGTCAACCTGGCTGTTTACGGTGATGTCGCCTCCCATCAGGCGAACAAACTCACGGCTGATGGCCAGGCCTAGCCCCGTTCCCGTCCCCGTCTGTTGCCCGGTCTTGGTCTGCTCGAAATGCCGGAACAACTTTTCCTGGTCGTCCGGCGAGATGCCGGGGCCAGTGTCCTCGACTTCGACCTGGAGGAAAGGTCCCGTCGGACCCTTGCGATCCGCTCGCACGCGCAAGCCGATGCCCCCTTGCTCGGTGAACTTGACCGCGTTGCCTATCACGTTTATGAAGACCTGACGCAGCTTGTTGATATCGGTCACAATGAATTGAGGGACATCGCCGATCGTATCCACCGAAAACGTCAACTTTTTCTCATCAGTGCGGACGCGGAACATCATCTCCAAGTCCTTGAGCAAAGCGGGTAGGTCGAATGTGGAGGGGTTCAGGGTCGTGCGCCCGGCTTCGATTTTGGACATCTCTAGGATGTCGTTGATCAGTGCCAGGAGATGTTCGCCACTGCGGTTGATGGTTCCCAGGTACTGGCATTGCCGGGGGGTGAGATCCTGGTCGCGAAGCATTAGTTGGGAAAATCCGAGGATGGCGTTCATGGGGGTGCGGATTTCGTGCGACATGTTGGCCAGGAAGACGCTCTTGGCGCGGTTGGCTTGCTGCAACGATTGCTCGTAGCGTTTGCGTTCGGTTACATCGCGGGCGGCGGCAAACACTCCCTGGAGCTTTCGGTCGCGGTCGTGGAAGGTCGATGCGTTATAGGATACTTCTGTTTCCTTGCCGTCCCTCGCGCGGGCGGTGAGTTCATAGTCGGTGACTTTGCCTTCGCCCAGGACCCGCTTGATGCCGGCCTCGGCCCGCTCCGGATCGGTGAAGTAGTCCTTGAACGGCGCGCCGATCAGTTCGTCGCGGGTGCAGTTGGTGAGCGCCTCCATCTGCTTATTCACGTCGGTAATGATGCCGCGCAGATCGGTGGTGATCAGCGCGTCGATGTTCGATTCTATGAGCGAGCGGGTGTAGAATTGTTGATCTCGCACGCGCTGATCGAGCAGCATGCGTTCGGCTTCCACCTGCTTGCGGGCAGTGTTATCCGTGCCGATCAAGAGGTAACCGATGATGCCTCCTTGGGCGTCACGGAGTGCCGTGACTGAGACGTTGGCCGGAAAGCGGCTGCCATCCTTGCGGATGTAGGTCAATTCGTAGATGTCCTCGATGCCACGCGAAGCCTTGAAGACCAATGCCTCGAAGCCCGGCGTGATTTTGGTTCCCAGCTCCGCGCTCAACGCCTTGGCCCGCGTAATTACTTCCTGCGGATCGGAAATATCGGCCGGAGTGATTTTGTTCATCACCTCCGCGGCAGCGTAGCCCAGCATGCGTTCCGCGCCCACGTTGAAGATTTGAATGACGCCTTTCTCGTCGGTGGCGATGCTTGAGAAGTTGGCGCTGTTGAAAATAGCGTTCTGCAAGGCGCCTGCCTTGAGCAACGCTTCTTCCGCCCGCTTGCGGGCGGTATTATCGGTGCCGATCAAGAGATAGCCGATGATGGCGCTTTGGTCGTCGCGCAGCGCGGTTACCGAGACGACCGCCGGAAAGCGGCTACCGTCCTTGCGGATGTATGTCAGCTCGTAGATGTCTTCGATCCCCCGCGCGGCCTTGAAGACCAAAGCCTCAAAGCCCGGGGTAATCGGGGTAGCCAGTTCCAGGCTCAATGCGGCGGCACGCGCGATCACCTCTTGCGGATCTGAAATGTCGGCAGGGGTTATCTTGTCCACTACTTCGATGGCCGCGTAGCCCAACATGCGTTCCGCGCCCACGTTGAAGATTTGAATGACGCCTTTCTCGTCGGTGGCGATGCTGGAGAAGTTGGCGCTGTTGAAAATAGCGTTCTGCAAGGCGCTTGCCTTGAGCAACGCTTCTTCCGCCTGCTTGCGCGCGGTCACGTCTTCCATGGCCAGGACCAGTAGTTCGCCGTGGTGGCCCGCCTGGAGCTTGCGGGCGTTGAGCAGCATTACTCGGCGGCCGATCACAGGGAAGGTGTGTTCGAGTTCGAAGTCGTCGAAGACGGAACTCTTTGGTACGATGTCCTCAAGCAGAGTTCGAAGGTCAGGGATGTCCCACTGTCCGTTGCCCAATTCGTAAATGAGGCGGCCCTCGGTCTCCCCGGGTGAGACGTGAAACGTTTGGTAGAAGGCCCGGTTAGCCGATTGTACGCGCAGCGTCGCGTCCAGGATCAACAGGGGCTCACGCACCGTGTCGACGATGTTCTGCGCGTAATTCTGAATGTCCTCGACCAGCTGTTTTCGTTCTATCATGCCATTTTTTTTAACGCTTCGTGATCACCGCCCAAGCAAGAGTTTGGGGGCTGATGTCCATTCTGCCGTCCGGTCACTCTACATGCCATCCGCCGTTATCATCTAGCTTCCAGCACAGCGAGAGCGCAATTTGAATTCCCTGACCTCACGTGCGAGAACTCCGGAAACCGAGTCTTCCCAACGAGCCACTAGTCTTCCCACAGGTTTTTAAACGTAGCACGGATTTATTGCTTCAACAAGCCCTTTGAACTACCAAGACCAGCGATGCTCTCGATGGCTTGAAGTGCGAACAAATACATCTCTTTGTACTCGAACAATTCTAAGTGTACGGTTCCCAAAAAGCAGGACTTCATCCGCTCCATAAAATCCTTGAGTATGCTTCAACAAGAGCAAGTCCGATGGCACCAATGTTACGTCCCTTCTCCGTTTCCACGAGAAATGTAATTCGAGTGGATTTTTAGATGCCGTCGGCAAAGTTTTTTCGTGCTGCAAAAATTGCGTCTCTTTTTTTTGACATTAAAACCATGAACCCTGCTAGATGCTAATTCGATTTCGAGGAATCCATTTCGTTCAACAATTCATTGCATCCTTGGTTGTCTGGTTCGTATTCGATAAGACCGTATCCGAACAAAACCCTGGAGGCTTTCCGAGCCTTACTCATCGGAAGCAACTTTACCCTAAATGTTCGACACAATTGGAGAAACGAACATGGATAGACAGGATTTACAGGATGATCGTCGATCCGACTTGCATTTTGGAGAAATCACCGAGAAGATCATCGGTTGTGCGTTCGCTCCGGAGCACCAGGTCCAGGTTATTAACTATCTGAATGCGACTGAAATCGAGGTCGGCCTACTGATCCATTTTGGCAATCCGAAACTCGAATACAAACAATTCACACGACACAAGTGAATCGATCTGCGACTTACCAACATCCTGCACATCTTGTCTATCCATGTTCATTTGTTTTGTTCGAAAACTAATGCGATGTGCTCACCAGTCCCAAGAACTTTCCTTGGCCAATGAGCTCTGTTTCCAATGCGTTGATTCCTTTTGTGAAGTGTGTGATATCAAACTGGATTAACGGCCGAATCGGCTCGATCGCAAACCTCTTGCCAAGAGTATCTACGGGTGATTTCCCCGCTCAGAAAAACCTCTTGAAGCAGATCCGACTCGTGCGGTGCATCGGTCTCGTGGACTGTCATGAGTTTTCCATTTTGATGCACGAGCTTTAGCCGTCCCGCTTTGGACCGCTTGCCTTGGTCGGTCACAACGAGCAACGCATCGAATCCCAAAGGGTCAATGGACAGGACATTTGCACGGTTTACCAAATGCCCAAGGTATTTAGCGCTTCTGAAGTCGCTGGATCATCACCACTAGGTCCATCTCCATCACTTCTGCAAGTTGATGTGCAACCGACTCACAATACGCCCAATCAATCGAGCTTCCCTGAACGGCAATCATACCGGCGATGTCCTGATCGTCTTGAGGACGACCTGCCAAAATTTTCATCAGAATGAGATCTTCCGCTGTCGCGACGTGAACTTTGGTGTTGGCGATAGTGACGAGTTGGGCGCGATTGACTATTTGCTGTTCAAACCCAGACGCACCAATGGCGAGATCAATTGAGACGCCTGTAGGTTGATGTTCCAACGCCAATATATATGCGGTGCGAACGACCTTTTCAAATTCAGGAAATAATGGCTGAAACGGTGTTGCACCGAGACTGCTGGCGAGTCCCAAAGCACTCTCGACATCGGTCAACACGACTAAATCAACATCTTCTGTCGCACGCAAGCGACCACGCAGTGATGCCGCGATTCCACCCACCAAAGCAAACCGAATATGACGCTGTGAGAGCAAGCCGCAGACATCGGCTAGAGCTTCTTGCAATATACTATTCATCTCGGCGAAGGTCCATCGCTCGGTAGGCCACGATCAACCGGCGACGTGATTCCAGTTTCACGGACCAGCGGCTCTGTCGCTCGTGGGACAAATCCAAAGCAGCGGCGTGATGCAACTCCCGCCGTGCGAGTTGGATCGCGTCGAAGTAGCTTGCGTAACGAAAGAATTCAGCTTCGAGATTGGACAACTCAGTCGACCTCGATTCTGCAGAACGACTGAAAGCGCGACGATCTCGCAAGGCAGCATTGTAGGCGTCCCAGTTTTGGCGTGGTGCAAAGGTCATGCTACCCAGGATACGATGATCACTGGCTAGATACAACGGCTTATTTTCTCGCTCGTGACCTAAATGAACGTACGAGGAGCCAAGGATTACATATCACTCACTAATAATTTTTCTGTCCCACGAAACACGCTGACGATTCCAACATCCCATATAATTTCGGTTTTCCCCTTCCCCGAGAATGTTTATGTTTCGCGTGCTCTGTTCGTGTGGGAAAGAGTCGAGTGTACTTGGCTCGCAGGCCGGTTGTCAGTTAGTTTGTTCATGCTTAATGAAAAACCAAGTCCCTCCGCTGAGTCAGCTCAAAAGTTGTTCGACGCGAGGCGAGGCCGCTGTGGCTGAGAAGGTGCGGTCCGGTGCTCACTCATCTTTGACGAGCGAAGAATCGGCAGTGCTACCACAACAGTTCTGTCATTTCTTTGGCGAGATCGGTCCGGAGGGAGAGGTCTCGACGTTCGCCACGAATCATTATGTAAGTCTTTCGATAATGTGATCGACAAAATCTCATTTTGTCCTCCACTAGCCGCAAGACGGGCACAGATTCACCTTGCTGCGGGGAACAGTCAAGCGGCCCTACGTGATTACTGTGACGCAATCGAAGCGGCTCCACAGGTGGCCGCGTATCGCGCAGCGCGTTCGGTCATCTATTGGAATTTGCACGCATGGGACAAAGCAGCCGCTGATTTGGACTTGGCAATTGGGCTTGCCCCTCGAGATCCAGAAAACTACTTCTATCGTGCCGAGATTCGGTTCGAACAGGAGCAATCTTTCGGGGCAGTGAATGATTTTTGTGAAGCCATCCGGCTTGACCCGAACTTTGCAAGGGCGCATTTTCGTCTCGGTTGGCTTTACACCTGTTTGTTTAAAGAAAAACGTGATGAGGCTCTCTGGCATCTGACACGTGCAATCGAGCACAGAACAACCGAAGCTGGCTGGTTCGGATTGTGCCAAGTTGATCTCAAAATACCCGGATGTCCCTGATGCGTACTTGGGACGTGCCTTCGCCTTCGCCGCGATGGGGAATGAAGAACTTGCCCAGCGAGACGCTGATCGACTAGCTAAGATGAGTCCGGAGGCCGCTGACGACGCAGATCGAAATACCAGAACGGCCAGTCTCTATCGATTCATGCACGATGAAGATTATGACGCCGCGTTGGAATCCGCGAATCAAATCATCGCGGACTATCCCGAACAGAAGCTTGGCTATAGGCTTCGCGCCTACGTGCGTTGGGAACTCGAAGAGTACGTGGAGTCCTGCGACGACTACACGCATGTGTTAGAAATGGACGGCCGTAAATCCGATTGTCTGAGCTCTCGCGGGCAAGTGCTGGCTGAGCTGGGAGAATTTGAACAAGCGCTTGAGGATCTGAACAAAGCTGTTCACATCGCGAGAGAAACGGGACAAACCATTGTGCTTGCCTATGCGTTAAATGGCCGTTCGCTGGCCTAGGGTGGTATGCAGCGTGAGCATGCTGCTCGACCACTGTCACATCATCTTGCCGACGCCATCCACGCCAATCCCAGAAACGACAAAACCCAGCGAATTGCTGGGTTCTGAGGGTGCACGATGTGCGGTGATAGTTGACTTGATGACCCCGACGGGAGTCGAACCCGTGTTACCGCCGTGAAAGGGCAGTGTCCTAGGCCTCTAGACGACGGGGCCGCATAGCTGCTGGCAATCTTGGAAGCGTGCCAAAGTGTACGAATGACAATGGTTCTGTCAAGTCTCGCTCAGAAATGGCTATCGCACCCAGGGGCAACGCTGCAATTAAGACTCGTCGGTGTGTTCGGGCTGCTCAGCGACTTGCGATTCTAGATTTCGCTGTATAGCATCAAATACTTCACGGCGATGAACCGGTACTTCACGAGGAGCTTCTACGCCCAGTCGGACTTTGTCCCCGCGAATCTCGACCACCACTATTGTGATCTCATTGTTGATGACAATGCTCTCGTTCTTTTTTCTCGATAATACTAACATGACTTCCCTTCCTGCGATCCTTGGGCAAAATACCCATCTCCTGATCCTGTGATTTCAAAGACTGCTTTACAACGCTGATACTCATTTCAACGAACTTTTGTCCGCACGTTTAATCAGTTCACTCAACTCTAAGTGCCACTCCGTGACAGTCAAGAAAAACGAAGTGCTGTCAAGAAGATTTTCCGAAGATTTTCCGTATTGCTAGTCGTCTGTGGCCTGATCGTTATTCTTTTCCTCTTTTTCGGTGAGTTTGCAGTTAACCTATAGCACCTATCAACTAGCCCCAAATCGACATCTATTTCATAAAATGAATGCAATCCGCTACGCTCAGAACCCAGAGGTGGTTACGCGATTCGACTCGCGTCAAAGCTGGACGAATTCGTTTTGGGTCGATTTCTCCTGCGTTTTTTGCATATTTTTTATCTATGCCGGGAGCTCTGTTCCGGCCATCAACGAACCGCACTACTGGACAAAAGCGGCCCACTTTTGGAACGAAGACTTTGGAAGAGGGGATTTGTTCCTGGAGTCCGGCGACGCCCATTGGCTGTTTTTCGCTAGCTTTGGCTATTTAACGCAGTTGTTGCCAATGGCTTGGTCCGTATGGACCGGTCGATTCTTGACTTGGATTTTTTTGGCAATCGGTTGGACAATGCTGGGACGATCGCTCTGGTTTGACGCTTCGGAAAACTGTCAATTTAGAGCCCCAGGCTCTACTTACCGGGTCAGGACCTGTTGGGACAATGATTCGACTCTTCCGCTGGTTGCAAGCTGTTGGGGGTTGGTTTGGCTAACGGGGCTTCACTATGGTCATTGGGCTGGGGAGTGGGTCGTTGGTGGATGCGAATCCAAAGGAATCGCCTATGCGTTGATCTTTGCTGGCCTCGCTTTAGCAATACGGCAACGCTGGACTTTGGCTTGGTTATTACTGGGTTTCGCAGCGGCATTTCATGTTGTAACAGGCATTTGGGTCATTGCTTGCGTTGCCACGGTTTCCCTCATTTATGACTGCTGGAAATCGAACGGGAAAACTACCCTCGGTCGATGGCTGGCCATGCATCGATTCGGTTGGACACTCTGCCTATTGGGAGTTACGGCGGGAGCAATACCCGCCATCGCCATCGATTGGCGGACCGATCCGGTTTTGGCAAGCGAAAGCGCCGTAAAACAAGTCTACACTCGACTAGGGCACCATTTGGCCCCGACGCGGTTTAGTTGGGTTCGTTGGCAAAACTTTGGAATTCAGCTAGCGTGTGTTTGCATTGCACTCTGGATGGCTATGCGTTCAAAATGGCAAACAACCGCGGCAAAGGCCGAAGGCTCAGGGGTTACAATGGGGTTTCCGCGTGGCTTTCAGCTTGTAATTGGATGGGGATTATTTGGTTTTGCTGTTGCCATGTTTGGACTTCTGGTCGATTTGGCGTTTGGCAGAGCTTTTCCAAAGCTTACGTCGAAGCTCCTTCGATTTTATTTGTTCCGTTGGAATGATGTCGCGATGCCCATGATGTTAGGCGGTTTGGTAGTCTCGTTTGTATACGGAAGATTGGTATTTACTCGAAACCCAAATGGTGCGAAATGGCTTGCGTTGGCGAGTGTACTTGTACCTGGACTAATCCTGCTCGGATATCGATTCGAGGCGAACGTGAAGGAAGCCATTCCAGCAGGCGACAAAGCGCACTTTGTCGCCAAGTCCGACTCCGAAGCAGATCAATTGAAACAATTTCAAGATTGGCTTCGCGTCTGCGCATGGATTCGAGCGAATTCGGACCCTGAATCGCTTTGGCTGACGCCGCGGCGTCAGCAGTCGTTCAAATGGCATACCGGACGTCCTGAACTGGCATGTTGGAAAGATGCGCCTCAGAGCGCCGAAGCGTTGGTCGAATGGAGTCAACGACTTGCGGATGCGTACCAATTCGACAAAGAAAAAATCCTTCAACCCTGGTCGACTGAAAAACTCTGGGAGTTGCAAAGCAAGTATGGCATCCGTTATGTTTTGCTGGACCGCCGCGTGGCGAAGCAGACTCCGCCTCTGCTCCCAATCTTGTATCCATCCCAAATTGAGCTCAACGATACGTTTGCTGTTTTTGAGATCCCTTCGCAAAAAGTAAACGTGAGCAGGTAAACATTGAACAAGAAAAAAGCTCAACCGACGGCAGCAAACACCAAGCCGAAACCCACCAAGCCAAAAGCTAAGGACACGAAGTCAGTGCTGGCTAAGCCTAGTGTTCCGACACATAAAATGGTGACGGACAATCGCAAAGCCAAGCATCAATACGAGATCCTGGACTCCATCGAATGCGGGCTCGTACTGCACGGTAGCGAAGTGAAAAGTCTTCGCAACGGGAAATGCTCGATTGAGGAAGCTTACGCTCGCATCAAAGATGGTGAATTGTGGTTAGTCGGATGCGAGATCGAAGAGTATCGACAAGCTTCCATTTGGAACCATCCCACCAAGCGTGTTCGTAAGCTACTTTTAAACAAACACGAGCTATTGCGTTTTGTGGGGCGATCGAAGGAACGTGGTCTAACGATGGTTCCGTTGCGTGTTTATTTCGCGGAGCGTGGTAAAGCCAAATGTGTTATCGCACTTTGCAAAGGTAAGAAACTCCATGACAAACGCGAGACTTTGAAGAAGGCCGACGCTGGGAGAGAGATTGACCGGGTTATGAAGAGTAAACGATTTGATAGAAACGTTTAGAGAAGTCGCAAGCCCTCAGTCGCGAACCCTCCCCAGCTGGGCGAGGCGAGCCTGAACTATGGCAATCCAATACGATGAGAACCAAAACAATCCAACACAAGCCATCCACAAGAATCGGGCACGCTGAACTAACACTCACTTCGATTCGTAACCTTGAACTAGCCAGCACCCGTTCATGAAGACCTGACATCTCAATGCTTGAAATCCGAAACCTTCAAAAGTCATATAGCGAACCGTCGGGGAACCGACTGTTAATACTCGATATTCCTCAACTCGATATCGCAGAGGGTGAACAAGTCGTTCTGCGAGGCGAAAGCGGCGGAGGAAAGACAACCCTTCTGCACATCATCTCGGGAATCATCACGGCCGACTGTGGTTCGATCAAGCTCGATGGTACAGAACTGACCAAGTTTTCCGAAGCGACTCGCGATCGCATTCGGGCCGACAAAATGGGCTATGTCTTCCAGACCTTTAATTTGCTCCCGGCTTTTACTGCCCTAGAAAACGTTCGACTGGGCATGACCTTCGCCCGAAAAAAAATGAATGCAGAACGCGGCAAGGAGCTGTTGAATAAAGTTGGCTTATCAGACCGCATGCATTATTTGCCGAGCCAACTTTCGGTGGGTCAGCAACAACGCGTGGCGGTTGCTCGCGCACTTGCAAACAGACCCCGATTGCTGCTTGCCGACGAGCCGACAGCAAACGTGGATCCGTCCAATCAAAAACGCATCATCGATTTGATCAAGGATGTTTGTCGGGAAGAGTCGGTCGCCATCTTGTTAGTTACGCACAGCGATGAAATTGCAAATCGATTTGAACGGATCGAACGATTGGAACTCATCAATCGAGCCTTCAATACTCCTAAGGACGACGTAGAACGATGAACCTGTTCGCCATTGCTGTTCGCAATCTTACCTACCGAAAACTGCCAACCGCATTGACAATGCTGTCCATGGCCTTGGGAGTCGCGCTCGTGGTGTTGGTATTGACCATCTCAGGCGTCATTGAGCGGACATTTGAACGCACGAGCAACGTCGGTTACAACCTGATAGTTGGGGCAAAGGGCAGCGATATTCAATTGACCTTCAACACCGTTTTCTTCTTGAGCCAGCCAGTCGAAAACATTAAGTATTCGTACTACATGGAATACTTACCGGGAAAGGAACGACAGAAAGAATACGAACGCATTGGCGGCGATTTGAAGGACCCCGAACGAAGCGGCCTCTATTCATTTTTAATGAAGGATGGATTTTCGATTCCGCTATGCATGGGGGACTACGTCGGAACCTTTCGATGTGTGGGAACAACACCGGATTACTTCAGCCTGCTCAAGCATGGGGACAGTAACGACCTAGCATACCGATTTTCAAAAGGCAGAAATTTTGTCGATTACTCGGATGACAATGGCTATTTTGAGGCCGTGATTGGGTCTCAAGTGGCTTCCGGAATGAAGCTGAAATTAGGCGATGAAATATTTGCTTCGCATGGCGCATCGGGTGGTGCCCAACACAATCAAGGTTTCCAAATCGTTGGAATACTTGAGCCTACAGGAACACCCAACGATCGCGGAGCCTTTATCAATATTGAGGGCTTCTATTTGCTCGAGGGGCACGTCGCACCAGAGCGCAACGAAGAGTCAGGACAAGAAAAGAAGGGGACTGCTGCCGCACCCGAGCGAGAATCGAAATTTTCAAAAGTGCGATTGCCGATTGAAAAACGGGAGGTCACCGCAATATTGGTAAAGCCTAATGGTCCAAATGCGATCGGACTGCAAAGGAGCGTGAACAAGACTGCGTTCGCGCAAGCGGTCTCCCCAATCAGCGTCATCGGCGGATTGCTTGGGTTCTTTGTGACGCCGATTAAATGGGCGTTGCTCGCAATAACAAGTCTTGTTTGTGTCGTAAGCGCCATCAGTATTTTGGTCGGAATCTACAACAGCATGAACGAGCGCAAGCGAGACATTGCAGTGATGCGTGCACTCGGAGCTTCGCGCGATCATATCACGGCCATTATCCTTACAGAATCGGTATTGATTGCGGTGGGAGGGGGCATTATCGGTTGGATAGTGGGGCATGCGGTGGGCCCTCTGAGTAATGCTTGGACCGAACCGGCAACCGGCGTTCGGATCGATTTCTTAAGCATCAATTCGACGCAAGAACCCTATATCGTTCCAGGCTTGGTTTTGATTGGAATACTTGCTGGCATTATCCCTGCATTGGCGGCCTATCGTACGTCGGTTGCCAAGTCGTTGTAAGAAGCGAGCCTCCGCTGCGAAACAGCTTTCGTGCTCTAGACGCTAATTCCATTCGGCGTTTTTTTCGAAACTCCTCGATGATCGCCACCGAAATCCATAATCGCGCAAACCAAATCCCGCTGGCTTGCCCTGCGGGATTCAATGGGCCACGCAACGGCCGGGCTCGTGTTGAATCGATACGCGACAGTCTCTGGGCTCTAACGAACAACTGGCTCTTTGCCGCTGATAAAGACTTGCATCACCTCAAGCCGTTCGTTGAGCACAATGACGTCTGCACGTTTTCCCTTTTCAAGACTACCTGTTTTCAACGCGATACCGGTACGTTCGGCTGGAGTCAAACTTGCCATTCGAATCACTTCAGGTAGGCTTGCAGAAGTGTTGTTGCTCATGTGCCGAACCATGTGATCCATGCCCATAATGGAACTTGCAAGATTGCCGTTGGAGGCCCAACCGACCTTTCCATCGCTTTCAAACCACGAGCCATCATTCGAGGAACCGAATCGGTATTTACCCGGCGGAAGGTCGAGTGCCCGGTTGCTGTCCGTGACCAACAGGAGGTGATGTGGCCCCTTCATTCGATAGGCAAACTCCAACAACTCGGGTGCGAGGTGAAAGCCATCTGCGATAATCTCCGTACTCATTTCAGCGTTCATTAGCACAAATTCCGTCATACTCCCTTGCATAGGGACGTTGAGACGTTGACGAATAGAAGGGACCGAACTCATCGCGCACCAGAAATGATCCACATGCCGCATCCCGGCTTGAAACGCGCGTTGCATTTCAGTCCAACTCGAATTCGAGTGCCCGCAGGTGACAAGACAGCGACGTCTCCTAGCCGCCCGATAGAATTCCTCGGCGCCCGCAAGTTCCGCTGCGCAGGTAGCGATTTTGATAAGTCCCGTAGCAAAGTAATGGTCATATTCAATCTGCTCTGGCGAGCGGCGTCCGTTGACGGGATGGCAACCTACCTTGTCCGCTGCAAAATAGGGCCCGTAGAGGTGTACGCCCGCGATACGCGCTCCATTACCCAAATGTCGTTTTGCCAGAGCGCAATTCCTGAGCAAAGCCATGATTTGCTCATGCGTGCCCGTCGTAGTAGTAGGAAAAAGTGTAGTGGTTCCGTGTTTGGCGTGAGCTCGACAAACTGTCTGAACGGCGTCCAAAGTACCGTCCATAAAATCGCCTCCTGCACCGCCATGTACATGGATGTCAATGAAGCCAGGTGAGATGTATCCACCCTGTGCGTCAACGACGAGCGAGCCCGTGGATGATCCCTTCCGAGCTTTTCCTACGTAGAGGATCTTGCCCGACTCGCATAGCACTTCGCTATTTTTGAGTAGCCTATCGGGAAGAATTACGGTTCCATTGATGAATTGAATTCGGCTAATTTATTGCCCCTTTTTTCCCGCTGTGCCCCTGTTGTCCAGCCCCGAATTCGGTGCCTGACTTACGAACAAAGCAGTGTAACAAAAAACGAACAAAGTAGAGAATGTAGAGTTGGTGCGGTGCAAAGTGGATGGGTGGCGAAGCACGATATCATTTGCTTGACAACCTATGAGGGATCTTGGGCAATGTCGGCATTCAGTAGGCGAACTCGGTCCGATCTTAGCGGAGTTGCGAACAGCGCTAGCGACTCGCGATTGCAACAAAACAACGCATAGCAAGACGTTTGCACTTCGCGACAAGATGACGTAGAGCTTGGCTCAAGTCGCAAGCCATTGCAGGCACCCGTCGATAGGGGTTCGTTGGCGTGAAGCTTCCGTACAGCGTCGATGTCCAAATGCTTCCGCAAGAAAGCATCAGTTGCATCCTAATGTCGATGCATTGCCAGAGTCGACGTCTACGCGGAATTAGCTGGTTTGGCCAGTATGCGATCCGTGGCACTCGCGTGGGTTGCAAGTTCAAGCATCGCTTGCTTCATAACCGTTTTCTTAGTGGAATACTCCAACGAGTTCAGCTCAGAAATTACGACATGGCCTGCGATGCGATCCGGTTTGAGTTCGTCCTCATAGGACTCAGCCACCGTCAGCTGCATTGATCTGATAGAGCGAACCTCCAAGACTTGAATCGCTACGACACCGGTTTGTTCCCTCTTTCTATCGTCCGAAATGGTTCGAAGTGCATCCAAAACATTTTCCAGACAATCCAGTCGATAAAGACTGATTCCGTCTACGTCCGGAGAAACGCCTGTAGTTCGAGGCTCGAAGGCGGATGGAGAAACATATGGAACTTTTTCACTTCGAAATCGTTCGTGCCATACACGGCGAACGAGCAACTCATCTTCCGATATGGGGTCGGACTCTCGTTTCTTGCTCATATCGAATGGGATGTTTTGCTATTCTGTTCTTCTTAAATGTTATTCAGACGCATCGAGCGAATCTCAAGGATATCTGGAGCAACGAATTCAAATTCCCTAAAAAAACCATCGGCGTACCATTCAAAGCAAATGGTCCCATTGACCGTTGCCACGATCCGATCCGGAGGAAGCTCGTTCTCCTGCTTCCGCCAGTAAGCGAATGACATCACGTCGTCGACAATCGCCGTTTCGGGTGCAATGGAACCCTCCCCGTCCCAATCGTCCTGTAACTCTCTCATCCTAAGTAGTTCGTCAATGATAGTGTCCCAATCATTGCGAGGGCTAATGCCGCAAAAAACCAGTTCAGATGGTGCAGCGGCGCGCGACGTTGGCTCAAGAATTGTGGTAAACGCCGCAGCGCTATTTCTGCGATCAAGTGTTGTTGACATCTTTACTTCCACTTGTGATAAATCTCAGAATTCGTTGCCGAATAAAACGCATCTACGATCTTTTTGTGCCCCAGTTCAAGTCCAGCGCGGACCTCTTCAAATGTGGATGCCGCTCCGCGTCCAGTCCAGGTCACCAAAAGCGATTCTCGAGTATCGTCTCCCCATCGCCCTGCTTGGGCACTTATATGCAGCCGAGCTTTTTTCGGTTCGATCTCAAAACTCCACTCCGCTGCGCGACTCTCCAGCTTTAGACCAAACTCTTTCGCCCCAAAAAGCTGGCCAAACAGTCCGGGAAGAAATGTCGACCAATCCGCTGCCGTCTCCCAATAATCAGGACGAGAAAATGCATCCACGTAAGTGAGTTCCCATTGATTCGGCAATAATGGACCTATCTGATTCTCGTTGGTAAACGCGTCGACCAGCTGGTAGGTGGTTTCAAAATGCTCAACAAGTTCGCGATAGCTCGGTTTCTGCTGATCGCTTTTTCTCCAGTTCAAATGGAATCTAGAGTTCTGAAACTGAAGCAATTTATCCCGATTCTGATTGCTGAGTGTGAACCTGCCAATCGCAGGAGCTGCCTCCAGCCTCCATCCAAGTGTGGTCGGCATATTCAAGCGAGTACGATCAAAAAGTTCAAATTGTTCTTGAATGAGCGGGCCATCACCTGGAAACATCCAGTCGGAGCCCAATTTCTGCCAAAGCAAACCAAAGTGTCCCGAAGCAAGTTTCGTCAGAGGTGCGAATTGCACACCGAGAATGAACTCAACCACGGGTGGGTTTGTGAATTTTTCCCGAACACTCATAAGGTTAATGATAGCTATCGTTGAAACCGAGGATTGCGATACCCGAACAGGTGTAGCTGAGTTTGGTGAGCAAAAGCAAGCTTGACGTCAAATTCCAATTATATCTGCGTTGGAAAGGAAAGATACGTCCCTATATTCTGAGAAGGATGGAAGATTAACAGCGTGCCAGCGAAACGCATAGTCGTTGTCTTGATGGCCGCGACGCGGATCTTCTTGCATTCGTTGGTTAGGAATGCAAAGTTGCTAATCGCGGGCCCTCGCGCCTTGGTAGTTCCGCAATCGAAGTTCGCCTCGAAACGCTCGGTGTTGCAGGGAGGCGAAAAATTGGTCGAGTTGGGAAAGCGAATCACGATGCGGTTGCTGTAACGACTCAACGGCCGCGACCCGCCCTGCAAACACTTTCTGCAAGCTCGTAGTTGGGAGGGGCATTGGAAGCGCACGCAATCCAGGGCCGCTAAAATTCTGTTGAGCAGATTGCTGTGAGCGAATCCAAACAACTACTTGAATGCTTCTCGATGTTAGAACACTTCGCACGTACAATGGAGCAAGAATATGCGCAAATCGCATCACGATAAAGTACGTGCCCGCAATGCACTCCGGTGCTTCGGATTGGAAGCCACGCCCCTGCGAACTTCGAACACCGAAATCCGTTACAATCTCTGCCCTGTCTAATTGGCAACGAGTTGTAAGTGGAATTCAAGGTAACGGATGTTTGAGCAAGCCTTAAAAAAATATTGACGACGTTCTATGGAAAGACGCCGGCTGTACCAGCGAACTCGACTACACCGAACAGACTTCTTGGCTCCTGTTCCTAAAGTACCTTGACGGATTGGAGCAGGACAAAGCGGACGAAGCCGCTCTCGAAGGCAAGAAATACAGCTACATCCTCGATAAACAGTATCGATGGGAGTCGTGGGCAGCACCCAAAACCAAAGACGGTCAGATCGATCACAACAAGGCCCTCACTGGCGACGACTTTCTTGCATTCGTCAACAACAAGCTCTTTCCCTACCTTATGGGATTCAAGCAACGAGCCACCGGTCCGGACACCATCGAATACAAGATCGGCGAGATCTTCGGCGAGATCAAGAACCGCATTCAGAGCGGTTACAACTTGCGAGAGATTATCGACCATATCGACGAACTTCGATTCCGATCGCAGACCGAGAAGTACGAGCTATCGCACCTCTACGAAGTCAAAATCAAGAACATGGGCAACGCCGGCCGGAACGGTGGCGAGTACTACACGCCACGCCCGCTTGAGCGAGCCATCATCCAGGTGGTTCGCCCTAAGCTGGGCGAGAAGATCTACGACGGAGCCGGCGGGTCGATGGGCTTTTTGTGCGAAGCCTTCGATTACCTTCGAGCACAGAACCCCAAGCGCACCACCGCGCAGGACCGCGCTCTCCAGGATCGCACCTTCTACGGCAAGGAAAAGAAGTCCCTCGCCTACGTCATCGGCGTCATGAACATGATCCTGCATGGGATCGAAGCGCCGAACATCATTCACACCAACACCCTCACCGAAAACCTCGCCGACATTCAGGAAAAGGACCGCTACCACGTCGTGCTGGCCAATCCCCCCTTCGGCGGCAAGGAACGCCCCGAGGTGCAGCAAAACTTCCCCATCCGCACCGGCGAGACCGCCTTCCTCTTCCTCCAGCACTTCAT
>JAYVPJ010000175.1:0-14965 GCA_043757445.1 Pirellula sp.
CTGCGCGTTGGAGGGATGGTTCCTAGTTTAACGCAGACTGAAGAACAGGAACAATTCATGAAACGTTTACGCAAACAATTGTCACGGTCTGCAACACGCCCGCAGATCCGCAATGAACGACCTCTTCGAATGGAGCAATTGGAGACGAGAGCACTGCTCGCAGCCGTTGCCGCCCCGAGCGGTCTAGTGAGTTGGTGGTCTGCGAATGGTAGCGGGGCAGACGTCATGGGGCTAAACAATGCCACACTGTACAACGGAGCGACCTATGCGGTTGGTGAAGTCGGACAGGCGTTTAGCTTTGACGGCGTGAATGACCGCGCTTCGATTGTGGATTCTAATAGCCTGAAACTAACGAACTCACTGACCATCGAAGGCTGGGTCAAGGTTAATGCGTATCCCAACAGCGGCTCTGGCTACATTTTTTCCCGTGGCGATGACACCAGGAGTTCATTCGAACTCCGCATTGAATCCTATGGCATGCTGGCTTTCAGAATTCTTCCGCCCGCGTCGTCGGTGCCAGGAGCACAGGCACCATCGACACTAGAGACTCCGTTGACGCTCGGCCAACTTACTCATGTGGCCGCAACGCTAGATGATGCCTCTGGTTTGATGAGCCTCTACGTGAATGGTGTGCTGACGGCGCATGCCAATACCGAAACGAGACCCTACAGCGATTTGCAGTCGGCAAGCCACCCCGGTATCGGCATCGGCAACACCGGCGGCTATCCTGGAACAACGACGAACTCTCCCTTCAATGGCCTGATCGACGAGCTATCCGCATACAACCGGGCGCTTTCTCCCGGAGAGGTGGTGGGACTCTTTAAGGCTGCGAGTGACGGCAAGGTACTAAGCCAAATCGCCGTCAGTAATCCCTCGAATGTCGAGGGTGCGTCCGGAACGTCTATACCAATGCTCTTCACGATTCAGCGGACCGGCAGCCTGAGCGGCTCGCTGACGGTGGATTACGCGACTGCCGACGACTCTGCTGCCACCGGCTCGGATTATGTTGCCGCATCAGGAAGCGTCACGTTCGCCGACGGAGAGGCGGTGAAGACCGTTCAGGTGACAGTCAACGGCGACAATATTGGCGAGTCCAACGAAACGTTCCGGTTGAACGTCACGCCTGCCGGCGGAACCACGGTCATGGGAGTGGCATCAATCCTCAACGATGACGCGGCGATATCTATCAGCGACGCCTCCGCGACAGAAGGAGATGCCACGATCCGCTTCTTTGACGTCTTCGTGTCAGGACGATTTCAAGCAGGGGGAGGTGGTGGCACCTTTGGCCCGGACGGCAATTTTTATGGTACGGGTCGGTTCACCAACGATGTTCATAAATACGACGGCAAGACGGGCGCCTATCTGGGTGTGGTCATACCAAGTGCCAGTTTCGGCTTGCATGCACCGTTTGGATTCACCTTCGGGCCGGATGGAAATCTCTACGTCGGTGGCTTTCTTTCCAACAATGTCGTTCGTTACAACATGGCGACGGGAGCCATTGACGAATTCCTTCCCAGTTCATCCGTTTTGTCTGGCGCGTTTCAGTTGACTTTCGACTCAGCTGGAAATCTCCTCATTAGCACACAAAGCAACTCCTCAGTCTTGCGATTTCAGGGGCCCGGTGGCACATCGCCGGGAGCGCCGTTGCCCGGTTTAGGACAGACCGGAGCCGTATTTGTTCCACAAGGAAGTGGCGGTCTGAGCAACGGTCAAACCATGCGATTCGGCCCGGATGGAAATCTGTACGTCGGCAGTTTCAATACGAGTTCGATTATTCGGTACAACGGTACGACTGGTGCACTTATTGGTACTTTCGTCGCTGCAGGTTCGGGGGGGCTGATTAATCCGAACGACCTAGCCTTCCGCCCCGATGGCTTCCTCTACGTCAGCAGCCAGAACAACGGCGCGGTCTATCGATACAACGCAACCACCGGCGCATTCAACAACACGTTCGCTCAAAATCCCAACCCATTCGGTGGAGGTAGACTGGCTTGGGACGACGTTGGCAACATGTACATTAACCAAGCAAGAAACAACTCCAATCTGGAAGCGTGGTACAACCGCTACGGCGCCGCCTCGCAGGAAGCTTTCACCGTCACGCTCGACCATGCGAGTGCGATCCCCATTACCGTCAGCTATTCCACGGCCAACGGCACCGCCACAGCAGGGAGTGACTACAAGGCTGTAACTTCCGGCTCGGTCTACTTCGCGCCTGGCGAAACTTCCAAGACCATTCTCATTCAGACCGTGGACGATTCAGCATTGGAGACAACTGAGACCTTCACGGTCAACTTGTCGAATCCAGTTGGAGCAACCATTTCCAGAGGTCAAGGTGTTGCCACAATTCTGGACAACGATCCCTTCACTAAGTTCTATGTGGTGGACGATGCATCTACCGATAAGACTTATGAGTACCAAGCGAGCGGAGCGGCCGTCGAGAACTATGGACTCAATACTGGCAATACCGCTCCACGCGGGGCGGCCAGCACTTCAGCCGGCACGACCGTTTGGGTTGTCGATGCAAATAAGAATGTCTATTTGTACGATACCAGTGGAAACACGTTGGGCTCTTGGACTGCCGGCGGACTTGCGTCCAATGCACAAGTCGAAGGAATCGCTACCGATGGCAAAGATGTGTGGTTGGTCGATAATCAAGCCGATCGCGTGTACTACTATACTGGTGCCGCTGCGTTAACTTCAGGCAGTCCGAATGCTACCAGCAGCTTTAGCTTGAATAGCGGTAACAAGAACGCCAAGGACATTGTCACCGACGGCAACTACCTGTGGGTTGTCAACGACAGCAATACGGACAAAGTATTCAAGTACACTGTGGCTGGGACTTACGTTGGCAGTTGGACGATATCCACATCAGGTGCGGGCAGCCCAACGGGCATCACGCTGGACCCAGCCAACGTATCGAGCATATGGATCGTCGACAATGGTACGGACCGCGTGTATCAATACAATGCGGCTGCGGGGATAACATCGGGGAGCAAGTCCGCGAACTCAAGCTTCGCACTTGAGGCAGGTAATACGAACCCACAAGGAATCGCAGATCCAACACCGCCTAACAACGGCAGGCAGCTATTTAGTGCAAGCATGGCGCCACCGGTGACTTCGCAGGCCATCGACTCGGTAATTAGCCATTTGTCGGATGACTTGGTTCAAAGCCGTAGTGACCGTCCATTGACGTTTGATCGCGAAGTCTATCGTCAGAATGAGGCCCCGTTTTCAACTCAACTGACTTTGCAACCAACAAGGAACGAGAATCGAGGCTCGACGCAATCGAAGGGATTAGTGAGAGCTGCGGACGAAATTTTTTCGCAGTGGAACGACACGTTTGACATCGGACACGACAGCCGACGGCGCTAGTAGCCGCGGGTGCAATTGCGGGCACTTTGCGCTCGACCAAACCAAGCAACATTGGCTCGCAGTTGGCAACGAAGCGATTGCATGTTTGCAGGGAAGCGATTGCATATTGGCTATGATCGATTCGACCTGCCCATGCACGGTTTCTAGCTGCCACGGTGGTTCAAATTAAGTCATCCAATCTAGCGTTTGTTTGCACCCGCAGCTAGCGCTGTCGGCTATCGGCTTCAGCCGTCGGGTGTCGATAACCATTACTCGCCAAGATCCGAAAGCAAACGAATGGTGAGGCGAGCCGGGCGTGGTACCCGCCAAACCACTTTCGTTCAAGTTCGATTCATGACAATCCTAATTAGGCGTGAAGCAATTGTTTCTTGCAAGTATCAGAACAGGAACGCAAGTGGCACGACTGTGATTTGCAGTCAATACAATCAGAAAATGAGGAGTACGCAGCGGTCTCAATGGCCGCTGCGAACTTCAAGAGTTCTCGTTATTATTTGTTTCACCAGACACATTAAGTCGCTCAAGTAGATCGTCAAAGGATCGTTTCGCTTGATAGTGATCAAATTCGTCGTCGATGCGGCAGATTAGACCATCGCGGAACTGGAAATTGAGGTACACCCAATAGGGAGGCAGTACGTGGCCTTGAAAATACACTTGGTCTATGAATCGAGCGACGATTCGATCCGGTGAAATCATATACTCAGGTGTCAGCGAATTGAGCTCGCGGGTAAATACGCCATAGAATCTATCGCAAAAATTCTGGACTCCATCTGCCCCAACGAAGGTCCCTCCAAAAGGCAGGTAAGCAGGATCCGCAGGGCAATGAAATTCGATATCATCGGTCATGTTGGGTTTGCATGTTTCGCCGATCCCTTTTCCGCCAGCGTCGAAGCACTTCACAAATACCTTGGCCATCTCGAGTAATGAATAGACTGCTGTATCCGATTCGCTCTTCGTCGACACACCCCCTTGCGTATCGTAGTCGTCGTCGATGCGATGTATTAGACCGTCCTTGAATGTAAAACACATGTTCACTCGGATGGGGCCATAGAGTTGCCCTGCAACATATGCGGACTCCATGAATCGAGCCACCACTAAATCGTTTCCAACGCAATACTCGATATCCTCATTGGGTATTCGATTGAAGACTGAAAAATAAAGCTCCCAAAACGTGTGAAGTCCGGCAGCACCGTACCAGGTACCGATGAAGGGTGCGACGGCTGGATCGCCCGGGCAATAAAAAACAAAGTCTTCTGCGAGTAAGCCTTTGATTGAGGAAACCATCGCAGCGCCATCGCGGTTGAGCGCGTCCATCCACTCGGCAGCGATCGAACGAAGATCCAAGGTCAAGTGTTGCAGGGTTACAATATTACCCGAGCTGGAGAACGCTTCCGCGATATTGCGAACGGTTTCGAGATCCAAGAGTCCGCAGCTTTCGGCTTTACGAATGAGCCGCGGTGAATAACCAGCCAGGTTTGCAAGTTTCTTTTGAGTCCAACCACGTTCCAGACGAAAACGACGTACTGAGTTGCCGTTTGTACGAACTGAACGCGGCGGTAGATCCATGAAGCAAATTAAAAGATTAGTGAACTTTGATTTCCAAAAGATTAAGTATATCTAAGTTACGTGCCGCTTTCAATAACATGACGGGCTTTACATTCGATGCTCCGCAATCGAATTTGATCTTTTCGCTATTAACTATTTGAGAGCCACATGCTTAGTTGAGTTAGAACTATGTAGATCACCATCTTTGAGGCGGATTTTTTGTCCCAGAGAGACGTAGATAAATGATGATCTGACGCTAGCAGCGTCAGCCACGATGGATGTTTTCTCAACCATTCTGCCTACTTGACGGCGGCATCTTTTTGTAGAATGCCGATCTCGTCGACCGATAGGGCGCGGTCGAAGATCATGAGTTCATCGAGGTCGCCGATGTACTCAAGACCTAACATGATCGCCGCTCTTTTCGGATCCCAGGAGAACTTCATCGGTTGC
The DNA here is from genome assembly GCA_043757445.1 of Pirellula sp. Classification (GTDB taxonomy): domain Bacteria; phylum Planctomycetota; class Planctomycetia; order Pirellulales; family Pirellulaceae; genus JBKCUI01. The sequence goes on from JAYVPJ010000175.1 coordinate 5,365, forward strand.
TTTAGAGAACCCATCGACTTCCCATCGAGATAAAGCGTTGTGGTCGCTGGCTGATTGTCCATGGCGTTGATTCCCTGGAAGGTAAATGCAACATGCTTCCATGACTCGCGGGTGAATCCGGGCTTCTTTACCGTCACCATCGGCCGTTTGTCAACTGGCCACTTCTCCCAAACCACATTCTCGGGATTCCAAAATCGCAGATCGGAAAAGACACCGAGGCGAAAGTCGCGGGGTAAGTCTTTGTCGAAGTCTACGAACAAGGCCGCGTCGTTCCATGCCTTCTCAGTGATCTGAATCGGATCACAGTAGCCGGGCTCGAGATCTTTGTCCGGATCCAATCGCATCCAAAAACTAACCGTTCCCGACCAGTCTTTCATCTGATACGGCATCGCTTCGCCCTTGAAACATATCACCTGCGGCGACTTCTTGCCGAATCGAAGACAATCGCCTTGTTTACCCTGTCCCTTGGCAATCGATACATCGGGTCTGGCAATGCCAGGCGTCCATTCCTTGCGGGCTAAAGACTCCGTCGTATAGATTTTGCCGTCGCCTTGGGCAATCGTTGCGTCGCCACTACCATCAAAGCTTGCAAGAAATCGCAGCGAGTTCATGACTTTAGCTCGGGATGCATCCTGCCCCATAAGGGGTGCAGAGACTAAGTTAGCAAGGAGTGTAACTCCCATCATCGCAAGGACTTTACGAGGTGAAACGGAACTTTGCATTCGGTAGATTCCTGTGTATGGGATACCAAGTTGGTAGTGAATAAGCCTCATCGTACACGCAATGTAGCGAGTCGACGAAGCGGATGTTACAATGATAAGCAGTTCGGTTGATTTAAGTTTAGTCGGTTAAGTTTAGTCGGTTTCGTTTAGTAGAATGACGGGCACGCTAGCTTGTGCGACTGAATCATCCGAATCAGAACCTTCCCAACCTTCCCCGCCCCATCCAAGAGCTAATTGATGCGACCGTGTATTTGGTCAATGGCGTTCTTTGCCTGCTCAACCATGATGAGTTTCGCGGACGAGCATGAACTCCTTTTCGAACGTGACGTGCGGCCCATTCTCAAGACGCACTGCTTCCAATGCCATGGTGAAGAAGACAAACGCGAAGGTGGTCTCGATGGGCGTCTCGTGAGACAGCTACTTGTCGGTGGAGAATCGGGACCCGCTATCATCGCTGGCAAGTCTCAAGAAAGTTTACTCTGGAATCGAATTGATGCGGAGGAAATGCCACCCAAAGGAAAACTCTCCAATGCAGAAAAACAAGCAATACGCAATTGGATTGATCAGGGTGCCCGCATTGCTAGACCAGAGCCAATTGCGGTCGTATCCGAATCGGAATGGACCGATGAAGAACGAGGCTACTGGGCATTTCAACCTGTACAACGTCCAAAACTACCTGCCGTTCGCAATACCGATCGAGTACAAACACCGATCGATAACTTCTTGTTGGCGGAATTGGAATCGCGAGGACTTAGCTATTCACGGCCTGCCGATCGTGCAACATTAGCACGGCGTCTAGCATTCGATCTCCTCGGCCTACCACTCGCGCCTGAGCGCGTCGCAATTTTTGTTGCAGATACCTCGTCCGACGCCTATGAACAATTGGTGGAGGAGTTGCTATCCACTCCGGCGTATGGCGAACGCTGGGCTCGTCATTGGCTCGATCCTGCTGGCTACGCAGATAGCGACGGATATACCGAGAACGATCGTGAACGACCTTGGGCCTATCGCTATCGAGACTACGTGATCCGCTCTCTCAATAACGATAAACCAATTGATGAGTTTGTGGTCGAGCAATTGGCGGGCGATGAGCTTGTCGCACCGCCTTATCAAAACCTAAGCGATCAGGACATCGATCGACTGACAGCAACAGGCTTCTTGCGGACGGCACCGGACGGCACCGGAGACATAGGTGATCAAAACGTCGCCCGCAATGATGTGGTGGCAGAGACGATCAAGATCACATCTACTGCGATGTTGGGGATGACCGTTGGATGTGCTCAATGCCATTCGCATCGGTACGATCCGATATCTCATCATGATTACCATCGCCTTCGCGCCATCTTTGAGCCTGCGCTCGATTGGAAGAACTGGCGCGATCACACAGCGAGGCAAATCAGCTTATGGACGAAGGACCAACAAGTCGCCGCCGAACAGGTCGACAAAGCTGTTCAGGAAGTCAACAAACAGCGATCGGAAGCACTCACCGCAATTGTCAACGCTATTTTTGAGAATGTCGTCGTAACCCTCGATACGGACCAACAAACCGTCGCTCGCGAAGCCAAGGCAACCGCGGCTGACAAACGCACCCCAACTCACCATCAGATTCTCAAAGACTACCCACGTTTGAATGTGGATGGCGGCAGCGCGATCCTATACGAACCCAAGCGCATCGCAGACCACAACAAAAAGTTCGAAGATCTTTTAGCTGCTGAGAAAGCGAAACGGCCACGGGACAATTTCATTGCCTGCTTAACGGAAGTCCCTGGAAACAAGCCGGTCACCTATCGATTTTCGCGAGGCGATATTCAACAGCCTCGGGATGAAGTCGCACCGGGCGATCTTAGCATATTACCGGCCTGCACTTTGCCCGATGATGACCCACAGGTCCCAACCACGGGTCGTAGGTTGGCCTTTGCTAAGCACTTAACCAATGGTCACCATCCGCTCTTAGCGCGAACAATCGTCAATCGCATTTGGATGCATCACTTCGGGCGTGGTATTGTGCCAACGCCAGCCGACTTCGGACGATTAGGCGAACCTGCAAGTCATCCTCTGCTTCTCGATTGGCTTGCCGATGAATTCGTTCGTAAAGGTTGGAGTTTGAAATCCTTGCATCGAATGATTTTGACCTCAAAGGCTTACCAGCAGTCGTCGGTCCGATCCGAACTCGAAACCGATACCGAAAACCGATTGTTAGGTCGAATGTCAGTAAGACGCCTTGAAGCCGAAGCGATTCGCGACGCCATGTTAGAGGTTTCAGGCATGCGTACGCCAGTGATGTTTGGACCGGCGTCTCCGGTGAACCCTGACGAAGTGGGACAATTCATCGTTGGCTCCGCCACGCGAGATGGCAATGGCATCATGGTGACCAAGGGTGAGGATACACCTGAAAAGTATCGACGCGGTATCTACATCCAAGTTCGTAGATCCATGCCGTTAGGAATGCTCGAGCCATTTGACTTGGCTGCAGTAAGCCCCAATTGCGATCGTCGGACTTCATCCACGGTTGCACCGCAATCGCTTCTGATGATGAACAACGAAGTTATTTTGACCTTGGCAGAACGATTTGCCAGTCGCGTTTTGCGTGACGTGGGAAGCGAGTCCTCAGGGCAGGTGGCCCACGCATGGACTTTGGCGTTTGGTACTCCGCCCGATGAAGATGAACTGCGAGCCGGCGTCAGTCTATTGGGCAATCAACGAAAACATTTTCAGCAAGCCGCTGCGGATGTTGCTGCCAACGCCAAGCCGAATGACAAAGCAATCGCTTCGGCATCGCCAGAACTGCAAGCATTGTCGCTTTTGTGTCAAGCATTCTTTTCGTCGAACCGCTTCTTGTATGTGGACTGAACCGATGAGAGTCGAACCGACCGCAGAAAACGCAAATGGAAAGAATCTATCCGATGTGGACGCATCGCGACGACATTTTTTGGCATCACAGGGATTTGGACTTTCTTCGATCGCACTGGCCTATTTGATGTCACGCGAGGCGCGAGCTGAGCCGGACAAGCCGATCCTTCAACAAAAAGTTTTTGACCTCACCCCTAAGGCACCGCCACATCAGCCGCAGTGCAAGGCGATGATCTCGCTATTCATGCAAGGTGGACCTTCGCATATCGACCTTTGCGATCGAAAGCCGGAGCTTGCGAAACGCCACATGCAGAATTTCCCAGGCGACATCAAATACGATAACGCAGCGGAGTCCTCAGCCAAGCTTTGGAATGGTCCTTGGAAATGGTTTCGGCACGGTGAGTCGGGTCTTGAGTTGAGTGAGTTGCTACCGCAGCTTGGGACCATCGCTGACGATATTACATTGGTTCGTTCGATGCAAACAGGCGTGAACAATCATGGCCAGTCGATCTATTCACTGCACAACGGACGCATTACTGGCGGTCGTCCCACTTTGGGTGCGTGGTTGACGTATGCGTTGGGCAGCGAAGCCGACAATCTACCTGCGTACGTTGTGTTAACCGACCCCGGTGGCTTGCCGGTACTCGGAACGGACTGTTGGCAAAACGGATGGTTGCCATCGACTTATCAGGGTACGGTCGTGCGTCCGAAAGAGCCTCGCATCTTAAATTTGGATGCACCTGCTCGATTGGCAGGGGAACCCCAACGTCAGTACCTAGAGTACTTGCGAGGCGTCAACGCGCGGCATTTGTCGGAACGACCCGGTGAATCGGATCTTGCGGCCCGGATTGCGACGTATGAGTTGGCAGCGAGAATGCAAACATCGGCCAAGGAAGCGCTCGACTTAAATCAGGAGACCGCCGTGACTCGCCGAGACTATGGCTTAGACGACGATGAGACACGGGAATTCGGATCGCGATGCCTCATTGCGCGTCGGCTTGTCGAGCGGGGAGTGCGATTTGTCCAGCTCTATACTTCAACACAGCAGTGGGATCACCATGGTGGCATCGACAAAGCACTACCTAAGTCTTGTCGCAAGATTGATCGCCCGTCCGCGGCCTTGGTGCGAGACTTGAAAGAGCGAGGCATGCTGGACACAACATTGGTGCATTGGGGCGGCGAGATGGGGCGATTGCCTGTGATTCAGAACGAGAAAAATGTTGGGCGCGACCACAATACTTTTGGATTTAGTTCTTGGTTCGCGGGTGGTGGAATCAAGGCCGGTCATGTTCATGGTGAGACAGATGAGTTTGGACATAAGGCGATCAAGGACGTCGTCACTCACTCCGACTTTCACGCTACGGTAATGCACCTGTTCGGACTGACAGCCGCCGAGGTTACTTTCGCACGACCCAACGGTCCCGGTTCCTTGCTGGATGGACAAGCGGGAAGAGTGGTAAGCGAGATATTGAATAGCAAATTCGGACACTAGCAGCCTCAGCCTGGGCTATGCGACAAATAGCAGTTGGGGAAAAATGCGTTGATGCGAGTTTTGTTCCGTTATGCGATCAGGCCTTTCAGGTTGGTCGGGGGCTTGTCCCCCATCAACCTTGTTTTGGCGTTCTAACGGCCAGCACTCGCGAATCGACCCGTTCCCCTCAGCTTTGCCCGCCTCCGGCGGGCAAAGCTGAGAGGAACGAAAGTTGGAACGCCCAATTATGTAGTGCGCCAAAACGCATCCGTCGGGGACAAGCCCCGAACGGAAGGGCTAGGGAGGTCGCTGCCAGGGTGCGTGTGACCATGATCCTATCTGGCTGCATCGCGAATGCGGTCGACATCACTTTTGAGCGTTCTCATAAAGCTGTGGAATTCCTCTTCGAGAGTTCGCAAATCACCGAAGATTTCCACAAATGCCGCAACGCGTCTTACGGGAGATTCCTCATCTTCGAACGCAGAGCACTTTTGGTAGTAATTGAGGAGTTTATCAAACCGAGTCTCCATTAAGAAGTAGGTGAGCGCCCATGCTTGGCCGTACGCCTCGACAGCTTCACCAAGATCCCGAGCGATATAAAAAAGTTGATCGGAGACAATGAGTTCGAGTCGTCTTCGATTCGGGTCTCGGGAAATAATTCGGTAGTCTGCAAGTCGAGTCTGGTTCACGGCGCCGATGCCACCCCAGCCGGCGCCTGCGGGAGTTTCAAAGTAACTGGCCAAACCCTCATGAGCCCATCGCGCGCCGACCTTGCCACGCGGCAAAATACCCGAGTTGCCCGCAAGTTGATGCGTTGCTTCATGCGAAACAACTTCGATGTCTGATTCTTCACGGGAGACTTTAAGCAAGAGTTCGAACGAGTTAGCAAGATGGGCCATGTCTTGTGACAATGCAGTTCCGCGAAGTTTAAGTTTGTTTTTTTGCATGTCCTCAGCCATGGAAGCCAAAAGTTTCATGGATCGTGTCGTGCCCTGATCGTAGAACACGCCGATGTTGTCTTTAGGGGACCAGAAACCAGAGGTCAGTTTTAGATCTGGATCGAGCTGAGCCGAATAGCGTTGAAAATTGCTTTCATCGGCGAAAAGCAAAACCATCATGTGCTCTTTAGGCGGTTCAAGCACAACTCCATCGAGCGCGAACTTCATGAAATAGGATTCGTATACAGCTTCAAGTAATTCGATCCGTTTTTGCGATCTCGTTTTGCGGCCAACTTTTGCGTCGCTCGTGTCGTGTAGCAACACATAGTGCGAGCTTGTCTCCGCTTTCAATTGAACTGCGTTATTAGGGAGGTTGGTGGTCTTTCGAAAAGTCCGCTCCACTTCAGACGGATCGCCCAAGGGTTGTTTGACCAACTTTCTGGCTTGAATTAACCGCTTGATGGTTGCGTTATCCGGATCGATTTTGTATGCGGCGCTGCAACATTCGTAAAACTCTTTGAGCAGTCCTCGCTTGAGAGCTTGGCTAGCGGCCTCCAAGTATTCTTTGATGTCTTTGGATTTTGAGGCTTTGACAAAAAGCCTTTTAAACTCTTCTTGCCGGGTCGGAGCTTTCACGATGTTCGCATCATCCAAGTTCAAAACCATTGAACCAAAGGCTGGATGTGTGTATTCCATAAGTCTACCGCCCATCACCTTGGTCTTGCCCTCGAGAACCGCGACCATTTTGGTCCCTGGCAATCGATAGATAACAAAGTCGGCGTTGGCCAATTCTAAAAACCTAAACACCAACACGCTAAAGCAAAGCAATCCAATCAAGTACGACGGACGAAAGAGATTATGCATGAGCGATCAAAGCCGCATGTGAGCGTGTCGAACTTCGGGAACAGTATTTATTTTAGGCGGGCGGTACATGGAAAACTACCGGCCTTTTATGAGAACGAGCCAGAGACGTCGCTCCTTAACGATAGAATGGCTTCCAGGTGATCCAGCGAGGTCCGTAGGTCGTTTCGGGCTTGCCCAGTTCGATCGCTCCTAAGTCGGGTGCGCTGCCGATGTAGCCGTCGTTTACCGTTGGAATAACCACGCCTGCATCGACTGCTTTGCTACCGGCCTTGAGTCGAAAATTAAGGTCCGAGGCGTGGTATACTGCATGACGCAATGCCGGATCGGGTGGGTTTAGCTGTTCAAAGATTTCGAAATCGACTTCGATACCGTGGGCTTCTTGTCCAGTGGCTTTATGCAAATCAGCAAGCTTTGAAAAAGTACGCCAATCGGCAGGTGTAGGCTCATAGAGGTATTCTCTCGGCTTCGGACTAAGCCACTGGTATTGCGAATCGGTCTGTTTGTTTGGTCGATAGCCGTTGTAGTCGGAGCTATAAGAATCGGTTCCGTTGGCCCATGTCATAATCCCTCGGCCGGGCGTATCTCGGCCCAGGAACAGGTTGTTGCGAAAATGGACATTGGAGGTTGGATCGGTTGAGCCTTGTTCCCCGATGATCGTGTTGTGGTAAACAAAAAGCCCGGCTGGCTTGGCCGAGAACTTAAAGGCCGAAGTGCTTGGCACGTGGTACAACACGTTGCCGATGAAATATACTGGCCCTCCGAAAGAGGGCTGCGCGGTGTAGCCGCCATGCGCCGCATTAACTCCGCGGTTGTTCATCACGCGCACGTTATGAACAGCCCCATCGGTCTCGACGAAGTCGTCGTTGAACATATGCATGTCATTGTTGTAGATATCGATCGAGGAAGCCCTTTGATCAGGATCGCTCGGCGGTGTTCCGTACGTCGAGATGCCAATCGCATCATGAAAGTATGCGATCGCGTTGTGCGCGATGACGTGACCGGGGCCATATACTTTGACCGCGTAGTAGCTCGTAAGCAAGTGCGACCGAAATGGACCAGCACTCGCCCAAAGCGGTCCAGTCCAGCCAACCAATCGAAAGCGATCATCGCGACCAAGAAAGAGATTGTCCGCAATGTAAAAATCGCTTGATCCAGCGTACTCGGTCCAAACGCCAAACCCGATGTTTTCAAATCGACAATTCTTGACAGTCAGGCCAACTGCTCCGAGCACCTCTTTCTGTCCTGCGAAAATAGCCACGTCCGTATTGCGAAAAGTCAATCCGTCGAAGATGTGATACTTTGATGCCATCACATCGAATAGCCGATGGTTCCCGTCGCCGTCGAAGATGACTTCACCATCGCCCGCGGACTTGATCGTGATTGGCTTGTCGCTAGTTCCCTTCAACGTGAGTGACATGCTGCCGTCGAAGGGAGTCATCATCGGATCGACATAATTGAGTCGATCCGATTTGTACAACCCGGTATGCAACAGAATCGTGTCGCCGGCTTGAGCTTTTCGTTCCCAAACAACACTCCAGTCCCCCAAGCCAGCGCCGTAATACGCCTGCATTAGGCTAGTGAAACTGGGTTCTTCGCGGGCCCCTTCGTAGTCGACAGGATAAACGTGCAGCTTACGGCCGCCGGCAAATGGTTGCGGCTCCGAGCGAGTGCGGACTCGAATGTTTTGCAATGTTTCCCCGGAAGATCCGTCGGGATCCACCAGCTGAAATTTGCAATCGTATTCCGTACCGGACTTAAGGTTGAGGATGCTGCCGGCAAAACCATGCGGAACGGTATATTCTAAATTTTCCCGACGACGGTAAACACTTTCGCCACCGATTCGAACGAGTGGCAATGCCTCGCGCCAGTCGGCGGCACCAACCTCCCGAAACTGAACGGCAACCGTTGCATTGCGGTTTGCATCGCCACGAATGGACCATTCAAAACCAAGGTTGTTTAGCGTTGGATGCTCGACCACGAAACGGTCGGCAATCGCACTGTTTTCAATCGCACTGGTATCATTGATTGCAAAGATCAAAACCTGAATGCAGGCCAAAACGGTATGAATCATATTTTCGCTCCGAGAGTTGAGTAGACCCCGCATTATTGTATCGGCAGACCGATGTAAAACGTGGCGGACGCTGTCAGCGTCCGAAAAGCGTCAACTATACGACCACTTCAACTGCCCAGGCATTTCTTCCGGTAACTTTGCAGCGACTAAATCGGATGCAACATCTTGGAAATCCTGGTATTTAAATTCCATACTCCTCAAAAAACCATTTTTGCGGTTGACGACTACAGCTTGGATTCCTATCTTCTTGCGTCCCGCGTTCAACGTAGGGCTTACAAGATCGTCGGCGACCCAAAAATCGCCGACAAACTGACGTTTTTAGAGGCAAAAATCAGCTGTGTCCGGATCGCACGAAGTCATTAGAATTCGAATGGAAGCTTATGACCATGCCGTTTTGGATCAAAGTGCTTTGGAAATAGTGGAAACCGCCAAGCGAACCCACTCCGAAGTGCATGGCCCGATTCCGCTTCCTACACGCATCGAGCGGTATACGGTCCTTTCGGGCCCAAATATTGACAAGAAAGCGCGTCAGCAATTTGAGATTAGAACGCACAAGCGACTAATCGATATCAAGCAAGCCACTGCTCGAACGATCGAAGCTCTAAACAAGTTGAGCTTGCCCGCTGGCGTTGACATCAAAATCAAAGCAACGACTCGGTAGGAAATTTACGCTTAAACGGCATCC
>JAYVPJ010000176.1:0-14902 GCA_043757445.1 Pirellula sp.
CTTCGGTAGAAGCAGAGCTGCAGGCTCGCCGCAAAGCCTGAAAGAATCGGCTGCACGAAACAATCGCAAGTTTGCAAGAGGCCAACGGTCCTCAGCCGCATGCTTCATCCTTGGTTAGGCAATAATGGAAATCAAAAGAGGGCTGGCACTACGTTTGAAAGGCTTGGTGGATGCGTTTTCTCTGTCAAAACATTTCTACGCGAGCCAACTGAGAATATCGTGAGTTCGGGAAAGTTTTCTAGAGTCGATTTCGAGAGATTCGCATTCGCGATGAGGCGACACTGTTGGCTTGCTCGGCGTATGTCGATCTCAACCCAATCCGAGCTGCGATGGCTGAAGCGATCGAACAAAGCGATTTCACTTCGGTTCAGCGAAAAATCGAGTCTATTGAAGTTGCTTCAGCGAATAATATCAGCGAACGGGCATCGTTGCCAGATCGCTTCTTGGCACCCTTAGCGATCGACGCGAGTAATGATCGGATCGGGCCTTGTGCAAGCCGAACTGGATAGCGCTGTAGCGACAAAGCATAGCTTAGTTCTTCCATCGAAGAGATCGTCAAGGATATGATAGTGGTGTGTCTTATGTCTTCCTCGCGCAAGGGATCCAATGAACCGCCCAAAGGTTACTCGCCGCTTCCGACCCTAGAACGGACGGCGAAGCCATCGCCTATTAGCTCGTTTGCCCCGTTTAACCCTGAGCCGCGGGCGACCGCAGTGATGTTCAGCCGCGGCACCAGCGGCTCCGGGTTAAATGAATATCCCAAATGCTCAAATTTTTTTCCCAAAGATAGAAGAGCTGCAAACCTCGATGGCCGTCGTTTATTTCAAACGCCTCAAAATGCAAATCGATCTTCTCAAATATGATCGTGCACATATCGCAAGCGACGGTATCTTTCGCTTCATCCCATGGTCCGAAAGATTCCTTGGTCAGCATGCGTTGGCTAAATGGGATAGCTTCAGGCTTGAGATCGATGCGAATGTTTTTCCTTGCTTAGGCGATCGGGAAGGTTGCAGGCAACTGATGAAAGACATTTCACTGCGTGCAAACTTTGTGCCTGAAGCAACTTGGCTGGCTATGGCCGACCCAGAGGGACTTCCTGAATTGCCGGTTGGTACGATTCAAGGGCTACGGTTGAGTGCCATTGAAGGCGCTATTCAAAACGTCGGGGTTGTTCCGCATTTTCGAGGCATGGGCTTGGGACGTGAGCTGTTGCAACGAGCTCTTCAAGGCTTCCGAGAGGCGGGTTGCGTCAAAGTCAATTTAGAAGTTACTATTCACAATACTGGGGCTATTCGACTTTACGAATCGATTGGCTTCCGATACGTCGAGACCGTATTTAAAGTTGGCAATGTTCCGTAGCGCGATCGCACTATGTAGGCGTCGACGGCTATCCAATCAGTCTTGTTTCCATCGAGACAATCTCCAACGGAGAGCTTAATTCAACTCCATGCGGAAAAAAGCCCGACGGAAGGATATGCAAGTACTACGCGAACCTAAGCAACGCATATTTTTTCTTGCCAATACGCAGTACGATGACGGTCTCGCTCGCCAAATCTGCTGCGGTTAAAACGCGCTCAATGCCTTTAGCCTTGCGGTTGTTGATGTAGACCGATCCGCCCTCAATGGCACGACGGGCTTCTCCTTTGCTCGAAGCAAGCGATACGGCCACCAACGCATCGATAACCGATAAGCCTTCCTTCAATCGAAAGATCGGCATCGAACAGCTTGGGACGTCAGCGAAGATCTCATTGAGGTCCTTGTCGCTTAGCGAGTCGATTTCCGCTCCAAAGAGAGTTTTTGAGGCTTTGAGAGCCGATTGCAAACCGGACTCACCATGGACCAATCGCGTTATCGATTCAGCCAGACGACGCTGGGCCGCGCCTGGCTTTTCCACCATCGAGGCTTCGATTTCTCGATATTCGATTCGAGTTACATCCGATAGGAACCGCAGCACCATCAACACGTCTGCGTCGGCAACGTTCACGAAGTACTGGTAAAATTCATAGGGAGACGTTTTTTCGGCGGATAGCCAGACCGCACCCTTTTCCGTCTTGCCCATCTTTCGTCCTTCGGATGTTGTTAACAATGGACAGGTTAGTCCGTAAAGCTGTTGTCCTAACATTCTCCGCCCGAGATCGATGCCCGCGGTAATGTTTCCCCATTGATCACTACCTCCGATTTGGAGCTTGCAGTTTAATTGCTTTGCCAGGTACGCAAAATCGTACGCTTGCAACAGCATATAACTAAACTCTGTAAAGCTCAGACCGCTATCTTGTCGCTCCAATCGGCTTTTTACGGAGTCCTTTCCAAGCATCACACTGACAGGGAAATTCTTTCCGACGTCGCGCAAAAAATCCAGAAACGAAAATGTGCTCATCCAGTCGTAGTTGTTCACCAAGACAGCAGCGTTGGGGCCTTCGAAATTTAGAAACCGTCGCATCTGAGTCTCAATACTCGACACATTATGCTGCAAGATTTCTTTGGACAAAAGAGACCGTTCGTCCGACTTGCCACTCGGATCGCCAATCATCCCGGTTGCTCCGCCTACGAGTGCAATGGGCTTGTGGCCCGCCAGTTGGAATCGCCTGAGCATCATCAACGGCAACAAGGATCCGACATGCAGCGAGTCCGACGTTGGATCAAAACCAGCGTATAAAACCGTGGAAGACTCCAACTCCTTAGTAACCGAGGCCAAATCGGTGCACTGGTGCGTCAGCCCTCGCCACCCAAGTTCCTCGATAATATTCGTTGAAACAGACATGGATTGAATTTCTAGTTGAATCGTAGAAGAACAAATGGTTTCGGAAACAAATCACCGGTGCTCGCGTCGCCGGTGTTGTCGCGTCGCCGGTGTTGTCGCGAAGCGTGGCAAATGTTACAAGAAATAGGCAAAGATGGAAACCGGCACTGTAGGATAAGCTTGGAGCCTGTCAATCTGTTTCTTGCAACCATCTTTTTCTACGCGGGTAGTCTTACATTCTTTTTACAATTGTCTGATACGATTTAGACCATTCGATGTGCATGCTCTGCTGAAATGGAATACGTCGCAGTATCAAGACGCACGTTGGTGCAGCCCTTCTTTGCCACGGTTCTAATAGGAGGTAACAAAAATGATTTCCAACCGAATCGAACGGGATCCAAAAACCCCTAGAATCATTCGAACCGATTATGGCGCAGGGTATCGCTATGAAGCGTAGATTGCGTCCCTGCGAAACGCCAAACGCAGTCAGTCGAACTAGCAAAAGTTATCTAATCGTTTGGTTAGTGATCTTGCTTGCCAGCTTTGCATCGCTTGCTGAATCCATTCCAATATCGATTCGGCATTTCCATATCTCAAGATCGGAATTGACGGTCCATCCATCCGGCAAAATCGCGTACGTCAGTTCGATTTCGAACGAGGGAGCGTGGAGCCACCTCGCGGATTTTAGGCTGCTAAAATCAATCAGCCGTTGGCAATGATACCGGCTAGGTACGCGCCTTTAAACCCTGCGTCGATGTTGACGACCCCCACGTTGGAAGCGCAACTGTTGAGCATACTGAGGAGGGCCGAAAGGCCGGCAAAGTTGGCGCCGTAACCGACGCTTGTTGGGACTGCGATGACTGGGCATCGCACGTATCCCGCTAGAACACTTGGTAGCGCTCCTTCCATCCCAGCTACGCAGACGATTGCCGCCATCGCCTGCAGAATCGGAATCTGCGACATCAATCGATATGGACCTGCTACTCCAACATCTTGAATGAGCTTTGTCGAGACACCCATCCAAGCGAGAGTTTCGAGGGCTTCGATCGCAATCGACTCGTCCGTAGTCCCTGCGGTTACAACAGCGACCGTCCTTGGCTCTTGATTTGCTTTGTGCAAGACTTCGCCTGGAGCAAGGGGAGTGGCTTGACGACCTACGCGAAGGGTCCGCCCAATGTGGCTCCAACGATGGAAGCTGAAAATCTCAGACAGCGTTCGCACTTGCTCCGGAGTTACGCGTGTTATGAGCACTTCTTCGTTGTCCGCCAGCAAAGATTCAGCAACGGTTCGTATGGAGTCGGGGGATTTGCCCGAACCGTAGATAACTTCGGGGTAACCACAGCGTCTTTTTCGATCCAGGTCAGGCGTTACGGATCCTTGGGTTGGAATGGCTGCTGCAAGGATGCGTTGTCCCAACTCGATGGCTGAAAACTCGCCGGTTTGGAATGCAGACCATATGCGTTGGATGGATTCGTTTTCTTGCATTCTCGCATGCCGGGTTGAGGGTTGTGTGTGCGTCCGGCTGAGGACAGCCGAACCTACGGGAAGCACCTTAAGCAATCGACGATTGGCGTTCGCGATTGAAGATCAAATCTAGGATGCGGCCGATCGCCTCTGCGGACTGCTCGCGGGGCATGGACGGCAAATCCCGATGACTATGTAAGACTTGTTCAGGCGTAAGCGGGATATGCACAAAGCCGATGGAACAAGACCTATGATGCATTTCATGCCAATGATGCGTCAAGAACATGGCCGCGTTGCACAAATAAGTTCCAGCGTGAAAGGAGACAGAAGATGGGATCCCACAGGATCGCAATTCCTTATTCCATTGGTCCAAAGGGAATTTGGTACGATAGGCGATCGGGCCATCAGGAACCAAGGGACCAAAAAAATCGCCCGCTGCTTCCGTCATTCCCGCAACATTTACCGCGATTGCCTCCATTTGAACCCGACTGATCCCCGGGGCTTGCCCGAGGTGCAAGACAGCATCAAATCCTAGTCCTAAATCTTTTTCCAAACGGGCCTGAAGCAGATCTAGATCAACCGGGTAGCGTCGAGTGGTAACGCCCGAAGGAATGCCGCGTTGATGCAAAAATGTGATCAGGGCCTCCCAACTGGAATTCTGATCCCAGATATCATAAGGCTCGAAAGCAGTTAACAGTACTCGCAATGAAGTTCCCTTGTGCGATGGTTCTAAGCACGGCCCGCAAGCCTAATGATGGGCCTCCCCCCACTTCGGCCAAGAAGCTCGCGTTGTATTTATACACCTTTTGTAGTCAAAAAATGCGTTTGTGCACCCTGAAGCTTAGGAACAAGCCTGGAATTGGCGTCATCATTGGGATAAAGTGGAGGGAGAACCCACCCAAGACCACTTTAGGAAGGCGAATTGGATGCTTCGTTTGGAAAATACTGTCGTAGCCGACGCTGCTAGCATCGGCGAGGATGCTGGCAGCATCCGCTTCAAAATTACTTTCGTCCGCGGAATTGTCGCTGCGGTTTTCATGTCTATTTGCCTTACGAACCAGGCTACCGTTGCATTTGGCGATGACTTGATTCCGGACAAGAATCTCGAGGCGGCGGTCCGCAAGGAAGTTTTCGAAAAGCGGTACAACACCGAACCCTTAACCGCTGACGATGTCAAGAATATTTCTCAGGTAGTTGGAAAAGGAAAAGGGATCAAGAACTTAGAGGGACTTCAGCACTGCAAATCGCTCATGAAAATCGATCTTGAAAAAAACGAGATTGTCGACCTGAGTCCCATCAAGGAACTCAAATTGCTCCAGTCCATCGATTTGTCATCCAACAAAATCGAAACGCTTGAACCTATCGCTGAGCTAATCAAGTCGCAATACCTACAGCTATCGAAGAATGCTATCGGCGATCTGGGACCCCTCGCTAAAATGAGCAATCTTCGTTCGCTTTACATCGCGGACAACAAAATCAAATCGCTTGAGCCAATTGTTGGCCTCAAGAAGATGTGGTCTCTCGATGTTTCGGGAAACCCTATTCAGGACCTTGCGCCGCTCTCGCAACTCAAGGGCCTTGATTCGATTAATCTCAAAGACTGCGGCGTCAAGAATCTCGAGTTCGTTCGCGCCCTGACTCCCAATATAATGATGCTCAACGGAAATCCAATTGCAGACTTTGGCCCGCTTATGGAGGTCTGCGAGTTAGACGCTAAAACCGAACGCCGCTTTGCTCCTTTCCTTCGATTGTATTTGGATGCTACAACATTAAAGGAAGCTTCCCATGCGGCTGCAATGGAAAGGCTGAAGTCAGCTGGCGTAAAAATAAATCCGAGCAACAAGTAAAAGCCGATCTGGTCGAGTCTCGACTCGTTAGTAGCACGGCCCCCAGTAGCACGGCCGCCTGGGCCGTGTTCGCTCGTCAAACATCAATAACAAGAGCTGCATCATGAATCCTTTGTGTAAGAAAACCATGCCTCTCGTTTTAGCAGTCCTATGGTTGCTATGGATAACGCTGCAAGCAGTGGCCAAAGCCGATGACGATTCCCCTGTCTTTCGCCACCGGACCGATGCCCATGCCGAACGAGATCTTCAGCTACTTCGCGATGCGTTAAACAAAGCCACCGATGTTGATGGAGATGTCAATCCATTGGGCCGGTTTCTACAACGAAGCGCGGAACCATCACGGCGGGCTCGAATCGAAATCGGCTCCTCCATTGCGGATGAAGAAGCACAGAATAAGCCAACCACTGACCCCAAGTCCTTTAAATCAAAACCAGCTCAATCAGTTGGAATTCTTCCTGGCCCACGTTACACGATCATTCAGCAAGCGAGTCCACAAGTTAGGAACTTGCTCGTCGATGATTTTCATCCAGCTCGATCGAGCATGGACCGAGGCGTGTCGCTTGCTTCGGCCACGATACCGATTGTGCTTCAACCCAGCAGCTACCTAGCAAACTTTCAGGACATCCCTGGCACCGGCGCAAATCCTGGTTACGTACAACAGTCGATTCCGATTGTGCCAGGATATAACCCCAATACGAATCCAATTCTTCCTGACGCGAATAATCGACCTACTTTACCATATAATTCCGGCGCCATGCCGTCGAGCAATATGGGAGGTACTGTAACATATGGCACGCCCATTCCAAACAGTGTTATTGGCAACAACCCCGGTTCGAGTATCAACCCTGGGAATATCAATAATCCGCCGTCCAATTTCCAAACTCAACCCAATTACAACCCGATGGGCGGCAATCCTGGATTCAGTGGCGGAGCTCCCCTGCGTAGCCCTATCGACAGTGTTATGCCTAACTCTCAACGGTCTTCCTCGGTTGTCAATGGAGCGCCTTTTGTAAGCTCTCCACCATGCCAGTTCGATGCCAGTTCGATGGTTTCGCCTCGAGCTTATCGCCAAGCGGTTGATCCATGTGCTCAACCTGCGTGCGGATCACCTTATACGTCGTACCCGTATGCAACTCAGCCAGGTGGATCGCCGTTTACCTATGTGCCCACCACTGGTATGCCTTACGCCAATAACGGAAACAATTCTGGGTTTAGGCCCTTGATTGGATTCGGTCAGTCGCTAGCCAATGCGTATCTCGGTCGTGGTATTGTCGGTCAACCGACAGCCTATGTTGATGGACAACCGGTCCGCAATTTTATTAGGTACTTGTTCCCGTAAGTAGGCGTGTCGCATTTGGCAGTTAGCCCTCGTTACTATTTGGACCATGCTGCAACATCATGGCCCAAACCCCCAGGTTCTCTCGAGGCTTGCGTTGCGTATCAAACATTCAACGGCGCAGCAGCTGGTCGAGGTTTGTATCAATCCGCAGAGAGCTCAAGCGAACTCGTTCGGACTACCCGTCAGACGGTAGCGAGGCAGGTTGGCGCGGTGCGTAGTCAAGACATCGCATTTTGCAGCAATGGCACGCAGGCTCTCAACTCGGCAATACTCGGGCTACTGCAATCGCCGAGCATGCGGGGCACCCACGTGGTTACGACAGCTACTGAGCACAACAGCGTTTTGCGTCCGCTTCAACTTGCCACTAAGTCCCTTGGCATTACTTGGTTTGCGGTCCCATGCGATGAGGTTGGTTGGGTCGATCCGATCCGAGTCCACGAAGCGATGAATATCAAAACGGGGTTGGTTATCCTCAACCACGTTTCTAATGTAACCGGAGCCATTCAGGACATTCGGTCCATCTCAGCCATTGCAGAGGAAGGCGGTGCAATCTTCATGGTGGATGCGGCTCAGTCGCTAGGATACCTTCCCATCGACGTTGTTTCAGAAGGAATCGACATCCTGGCCGCTCCCGGTCACAAAGGAGCTGGCGGCATGCTCGGCACAGGTATCCTTTATATTCAACATGAGATCCAGCGCCTAATGGAACCGGTCTGGATTGGAGGGACCGGCACTCAAAGCGATTCGATCGATGGCCCCTTTGATTGGCTTTCCGCAGTTGAATCGGGCAACAGTAATTTGCCGGGTATTGCTTCCTTGAAAGCAGGACTTGAATGGCTAGAGAGACTGCCGCCAAACGAAAACCTCCGAGTTTGGTCGGATCAAATAACACATGCAATCCTGCAGACGCAGAATCTTAAGTTGATCGGTCCGCGTCCAGATGATGCCAAACGAAATCGGTTACCCGTTTTCAGCATAGCAAGCGATAATCTATCCTGCCATGAGATGGCCTTGTTGCTTGACTCCGCTTGCGGAGTTGAAGCGAGGTCAGGTTACCATTGTGCTGGCTTGATCCATTCCTTTTTAGGAACCGTTCGGAACGGAGGGACATTGCGACTGAGTCTCGGTCACACGAGCACCCTGGCGGATGTGGAAGCAACTATCAAAGGTATTGAGATTCTAGGGACCATGTAGCCATTAAAAGCGCGACATGCAGGCTAGTCTACTGAGGCCATCCGTTCGGGGCTTGCCCCCGACGGATGCGATTTGGCGTTCTACCATTGGGCGTCCCAACTCCCGTTCTCCACGGCTTTGCCCGCCGGAGGCGGGCAAAGCCGTGGAGAACGGGTCGATTCGCGAGTGCCGGCCGTTAGAACGCCAAAACAAGGTTGTTGGGGACCAGCCCCCGACCAACCTGAATGACCAGCCCGACCAACCTGAAAGAACATAACGACCAACCTGAAAGGCCAGATCGCAGAACAAAATTCGCTTCAACGCATATTTCACCAATTGCTATTTGTCGCGCAGCCTACGCAGAGTCTGGTAACCGGTCACTTAAGCTAAGTAGCCAATAATTACGCGGCAACGCTATTCCAGTATACTGATCAGGCATTCGCTTCGGTTGCCTCAATTCCACAATCACTTTTTTCCACACATCGATATGCTAAAGTCACTTCTGAGTTGCCTTGTGCTGTTAGGTTGTCCATTGGCAGTCGCTCAAATTCAGCCCAGCTCCGATGAACCGACAACGAAGCTCGCATCTCAACCTGACCTCGCGATGACGGTTCAGTATCCTAAGTCAAAAGCCGTATACCAGACGGACAAGTATCCTGGAAAATGGATCGAAGATCCTTTCCGATGGCTTGAGGATGTCGATTCTGTAGACACCAAGGAGTGGGTAAAGCTTCAAAACGAAGTTACGCATGAATACCTAAAGACAGCCGATCGACGAAATGGCATCAGGGATCGACTGAGCGCTCTTTGGAACTACGAACGCTTTGGGTTTCCTTCGAAGCACGGGGATCACTATCTCTATACCCACAATAATGGCTTGCAAAACCAGAGTGTTCTGTATGTGTCGGATAGTCTCGACGGCGGGCGGAAAATATTACTGGATCCGAATACGCTTGTCGCAGATGGAACGGTCGCACTCACTGCAGATGTTCCTAGCGACGATGGAAAGCTGTTGGCCTACGCTTTAGCAAGTGCTGGAAGCGATTGGAATACCTGGCGTGTTCGCGACATCGCAACCGGCAAAGACTTAGAGGACAGAATCGAATGGGTCAAATTCAGTTCCGTCTCTTGGACAGGCGATAATGCCGGTTTCTTTTACAGTCGCTACGATAAACCTCGCTCGGAAGTTGAGTTTACGGGTGTTAATTATTTTCAAAAACTCTACTACCATCGTATTGGGACTCCGCAAAACTTAGATATGCTGATTTACCAACGTCCAGGGGAAAAAGAGTGGGGGTTCGGTGGGGCTGTTACCAATGACAATCAGTATTTGATCATTACTGTTTGGCGGGGTACAGAAAAGAGAAACCAGATCTTTTATTCAAAGCTCGAAGACAGATCCGCTCAGGGTGCGACTGGGGTTACCGAGTTGGTAACGGGCTTTGAAAGCGATTATCAATTTATCGGAAACGATGGTTCTAGATTCTTTTTCCGAACCGACAACTCTGCATCCAAACGAAGAATCATTGCGATCGACATCGACCGGCCAGACCGCGATCATTGGAAAGAGATTGTTCCCGAAGTGGAAGAGACGATTGAGTCCGTTGGTCTGTTTGGCGATCGGTTCTTTGTGACATATCTCAAGGATGCTACCAGCGTTGTTCGCCAGTATACCACTTCAGGCAAGCGGCTTGAAGACATGGCACTGCCTACGCTTGGTACGGTTGCGGGTTTTCATGGCAAACGTGAGGCGAAAGAGACGTTTTACACCTTTACAAACTACATTACGCCGCCCACTACCTACCGTCTGGATCTAGTCGACAATAAGGCCACTATTTGGCGTCAGCCAAAGCTCGCATTCGATCCGGCTGACTTCGTCTCGGAGCGAGTCTTTTATAAAAGCAAGGACGGCACTCGAGTGCCGATGATTCTTTCGCACAAGCGGGGATTAGAAAGAAATGGAAAGTTACCTACCTTGCTTTATGCTTATGGCGGCTTCAACATCTCCATCACCCCAACCTTTTCACCTGCCACTTTGGCTTGGATGGATATGGGAGGCCTATACGCTGTACCGAATCTGAGAGGTGGCGGAGAATATGGTCGCGAATGGCATGAAGCCGGCATGCTTCACAACAAACAAAACGTGTTCGATGATTTCATTGCAGCAGCCGAATATCTTATCAACGAAAGATATACGAATCCGACGAAGCTCGCGATCCAGGGACGCAGCAATGGCGGATTGCTTGTTGGAGCAACGATGGTGCAGCGCCCGGAATTGTTCGCGGTGGCATTGCCTGGAGTCGGTGTGCTGGATATGCTCCGGTTCCATAAATTCACTATCGGCTGGGCTTGGGTAAACGAATTTGGAAGCAGTGACGATCCAGAGCAGTTCAAGACTTTGCTAGCTTACTCACCGCTTCACAATTTAGTTCCAGGTAGGCGTTACCCCGCCACCCTGATCACTACGGCGGACCATGATGATCGAGTCGTGCCAGGCCACAGTTTCAAGTTTGCAGCACGTTTGCAGGCCTGTCAGAGCGGTCCAAAGCCAGCGCTAATTCGTATCGAGACGAGCGCCGGACATGGCGCAGGAACGCCCGTGAGCAAACTTGTCGATACGGCAGCGGATACGTGGGCTTTTGTACTAAAGAACTTTGAAAACGAATAGAGTCAGATGAAGCCGCAAAGGCCAAAGGCGAAACGAACGTTGGCCGATTTTCTAAATCGATCCGACGCTTCCGACTCAATCGATGTGCCAGACATCGATCCTGCCGAAAAGCATCGGCAGCGAGAGGCTCAAATCCACGAAGCGGAGCAGACTGCGAAACCAGATGCGATGACGCGGCGAGAGACGCAGTTTCGAGAGTTGCTTCAAGGCATTACGGAATTGGAAGCGTTTCGTTACGCAACCGACACATGGGCAAGTGGAAACAGCATTTGTTGGGAGGGTGCTTGGCTTGGGGCAGTCGCACCCATGGCAGCGGGAACGATCCAAAGGTTTCGTCGTCCCATGTTGGTTGTGCTGGCCCAACATCAAGATGCCGAGACGGTTGCTCGCGACCTGGACTTTTTTCTTGACCGCAACTGCGATGTCTTTCCTCCCTCCTCGGATGATATCGATGAAGATTCACTCCAGCAACAAGAAGTTATCCAGCGATTGCAGGTGCTTTCAAGGCTCGATGCATGTCGCGCCCAAAGAGAGACTATCACGGGCATCAAGGTGGACGTGCCTGTCATTGTCACCACCATTCCAGCCCTCATGCATCGAGTGCCTAGCCCTCTACAACTTAGGCAAGACCGCCGTAGCTTAAGCGTAGGCGAACGCGTCGATTTGGCTGAACTAAAACGATGGCTGGCATCAACAGGCTACCGAACGACGACGAGTGTTCAATTGCCGGGCGAGTTTACGGCCCGCGGCGGCATTTTGGATGTGTACCCCCCTGACTGCGGAGAACCCCGGCGCATCGAGTGGTTTGATGACCAGGTTGAGTCGATTCGCAGCTTCGATTCGGTGACGCAGCGGTCGCTGAGTCGATTAGACCGAGTCGATTTGATTGCAGCCAACGAAGCAACCAAAGAGGAAGCTTCGTTGCTCGATTTTTTGCCAAAAGACACAATGGTATTGTTGAGCGAACCTTTGGCTGCGATTTACAATGCCAACGCGTTCAAGGCAAGGGTTCCGTTCCCTGAACGATTCCGCGATCCGAACGAACTCTACTCGGAAATTGGTAAGTACGCTTTTGCGCAGATCACACAATTGGCTGGCGAAGGCTTTTTGGGTGAATTGGTCCGCATTCCAATCGGCGATGTGCAACGTATTGGGGGCGAACTAGAAAACATTGCGAAGGATATCGACTGCGCATTGGCCAGCAACCGATCCGCCTTGATCGCTTGTATCAACGAGGGGGAGTTGAGTCGGCTAAACGATTTGCTGCAACACAGTGCCGCCTTTAAGGCAGGACGTGTGAAGCTCGAGCTCGGATCGCTAAGTTGTGGATTTGAGCTTCCGCCTAAGGGACCATTCGTACTCACCGTCAATCAGTTGCTCAAGCGTTCGACGTTGCGTCGTTCCTCTCGGCGACTTGCCTCCAGGGCGATCGATAGCTTCCTCGACCTGCGTGAAGGGGATCTTGTTGTCCACCTATCGCACGGGATTGGCGTTTATCGTGGGATGGAGTTGATTGAGAAACAGGGACAGAAGTTCGAGCACTTGACGATCGAGTTTGACGGCGGGACAAAACTCTATGTGCCGAGCAGTAAGATCGATCTCGTGCAGCGTTACGTGGGTGCGACCAAAGGTCGTCCGAAATTGGCTCGCATCGGAGGCCAGGCATGGGTCCGACAAAAGATTGCAGCGGAGAAAGCGGTCACCGACATGGCTGCCGAACTTTTGGAGTTGCAGGCTCAGCGGAAACACCTTACCGGCATCGCGTTTAAGCCCGATTCAGTTTGGCAGAGCCAGTTTGACGGGTCCTTTCCCTACGAAGAAACACCTGACCAAATCACTGCGATCGCTGCGACCAAAGCAGACATGATGAACGTTCGACCGATGGAAAGGCTCATTTGCGGCGATGTGGGTTTTGGGAAGACTGAGGTTGCCATGCGAGCGGCTTTTAAAGCGGTCGAAAGCGGCTACCAAGTTGGCGTGTTAGTCCCTACGACAGTGTTGGCGGAACAGCACTACAAGACGTTTAAAAAGCGAATGGTCGAGTTCCCATTCGAAATCGCTAAACTTAGTCGCTTTGAAACGAACGCAGAGCAGAAGGAAACGCTGAGGCGTTTGGCAAATGGTCAAGTGGATATCGTCATCGGCACGCACCGCTTGGCATCCGCCGATGTCCAGTTTTTCAACTTGGGATTGCTTGTCATCGACGAAGAGCAAAAGTTTGGAGTCGAACTAAAAGAGAGAATCAAGAAATCGGCTTCGATGGTGGACATTTTGACGCTCTCTGCGACACCGATCCCGCGAACTTTGCATATGTCTTTGTTGGGTGTACGCGACATTTCCAATTTGGAAACGGCACCCGAAGAGCGAATGGCCGTTGAGACCCGAGTCGTACGTTTCGACGATGCACTGATTCGCAATGCGATCTTGCGTGAGTTGAATAGGGACGGCCAGATCTTTTTTGTACACAATCGCATCGAAGACATGCACTCCATCGCGGCACGGTTGCAGCGAATTGCGCCTGAGGCCAGGATACTTATCGGCCACGGGCAAATGGCCGAGGGAGTACTTGAACAAGTCATGCTCGATTTCATTGAACATCGGGCGGACATTTTGTTGGCAACCACGATCATTGAAAGTGGACTCGATATTCCGAATGCCAACACAATCTTCATCGACGAAGCAAATCGCTATGGCCTTTCCGAACTGCACCAATTGCGTGGACGAGTGGGGCGATACAAAAACCAAGCCCACTGCTATTTGCTGGTCGATCGCGATCGCAATCTCAACCCCGACGCAGCCCGAAGACTGCATGCCATCGAGGAGTATTCGCAGTTAGGTGCCGGGTTCGGCATTGCGATGCGCGACCTAGAAATTCGCGGCGCTGGGAATTTACTTGGGACGCAACAGAGCGGTCACATTGCGACCGTTGGCTATGAGCTTTATTGTCAATTGCTGGAGGGAGCCGTTCGTCAATTGACTCGTCAGCCGCCCAAGATCAAAATCGACGTCGAAGTCAACTTGCCGATCGAAGCATTCTTGTCTAGCGAATACATCCCAGAGATGCGGCACAAGATAGACGTCTATAGGCGGTTAAGCCGCCTGCAGGATATCCATGCAATCGCAGAGATTCGGCAAGAGTTGACCGATCGGTTCGGGCCGCTTCCTAGGGTTGCAGCAAGGTTGTTGGAAGTTGCTGAGCTCCGAATGGATGCGGCACTGTGGTCGATTCGGTACATTGGAATCGAGGATGGATATCTTGCTTTCACATTTACGGACGCAAGGCGAATCGAACAATTGGCCCGCAAGCACAATGGAAAGTTGCGGATCATAGACGCGCAGCATGCCTACTGGCCTTTACGGGCCGAACCAGCGCAAACGATCGGTAAGCCGAGCCCTCTGAATCAAACGCGTTCTCCCCAGCCAGTTCCTGAAACAAATGCACAAATCGTTGCAAAGACTGATATGCTGGCGGTTCTAACAAAGGTTCTTAGCCCAAATGGATAAGTCTGCCTAACGCCTCGGTCCAACGTCGCTCGGTTTGGTTCAGTGTGGTGTGCCCTGAATGGCACCCGCAGCTAGCCTGGATATTGCATAGGTTTGTTATTGCATGAGTTCGGCGCTCGCGAAACAGTCGCGAGGCAGGTTTTTTTCGAATTTCGCTAGTTTGTCGC
>JAYVPJ010000177.1:0-14888 GCA_043757445.1 Pirellula sp.
ACTCTATGAAAAGATTGCATCGGGCGAGATGCGTCAGTTGCTTAAGCTTGGACCAGCTCTAAATGGCTTAGAGATCGGGTGTGGGCTCGTTACTGTCATCGGATCTCCACCCGGCGCAGGCAAGACAACGGCAGCAATGCAAATCGTGTTTGAGGCACTGGAGAATCAGCCGGCATTGAGGGCAGTAGTCGCAAATCGGGAATCGTCGATGGAGGTGCTACTCCAAAGAGAGCTTGCACGTCGAACGGGGGTTTCATCTAAGGCGATCCGGTTTGGCAAATGCAATGTGGATGAACTTGCGAAGCTCCGGGAAGCCGTTTCTGAGTTGCGCCCATTGCTGTCTCGATTGTCGTCGCTGGATGAACCTGGAGAACTTCCTATGCTCAAAAGGCTGTTGAGTGAGGAACCCGGGCTTTTAGTCTTGGACTACATCCAGAAATTTGCACCGTCTGGTGACGCAAAGGCGGGTGTTACTGAAGTCATGTCCACGGCGCGACAGTTTGCTAGGGCAGGTTGGGCCGTGCTTGCACTGAGCGCCACAGCGAGAACGCAGACCAAGGGCAAGTCGAGTCAGGATTCCCAACAATTAAACCAGGCATCCTTCCGCGATTCGTCGGAAATCGAATTCCAAGCCGATGCCGCCTATCTGTTGCGGGACATGGAAAAACCTGGATCCAGAGAACTGATTCGGACCACGTTGATTGATTGCGTCAAGAATCGACATGGCGAGAGGAATTGCAAGCTGCTTGCGTTCAACATGCCAAAGAGCTGCTTTGAATTGAGAGCGATCGATAGCGAATTTGCTGCGGACTTCGAAGACTATTCCGGTACGAATATCTCCGATCCATGGGGGGGCGAATGAACCCAAAGCGGAAGTCACAAAAGCGTTTTGAGCAAGCCAACGACCTCGTTGATCGGATAGGACCGACATTGCCATCGCCTACGCACTTAGCGGTGCTGTTCATTGCGTGGAGGCATGCGACCAACGGACGTTTTCGTGTCAGTGCTAGGCAGTTCTCAACAGCCATGAGCGGATCACTTCGAAATGTCCGACGCGTACTAGATGAGCTTGAGACGGCCGGCGTGATTTCGATTCAATCAGAAAGCCAAGGAACCATCCCAAGGACATACAAGTTCACTGGCAAAACATTCTCTAGGGGTGACACCATGGCACCACTAGGCAAAACGCTAGGGGTGACAAATACGACACCTAGGGGTGACAAATACGACACCTAGGGGTGACATGGTGTCACCCCATACAGAACAGAACATTACGCGGTAGCGGTTTATTGCTATCGCAACCACTACCGCAAAAAACCCAAACCAAGGACGACCCGATGACCAAGCGACGGATTGCATTGCTAATAGAAATTCCCAATGACCAACACGGCATGTCAGCTCTCAGGCTATTCCTCAAAGGCCTACTGAGATCATTTGGCATCAAGTGCCTATCGATCAAGCCTCCAAGCGAGACAACCACATTCAAAGAACACGGAGACGCCAAGAATGACGCCTAACGTCGGTTCAACCAGTTGTTCAGCATTCGGCAGGGTTGTCACGCCGGACGCGTTAGACGCGAAGCTAGAGGCCTTTGGTATGGGGGAGGCCGATATTTGAGGCGGACACGAGCCAAGCGATACCTAGGGCTACTTCCGTGTTTACCCTCAAAACTCGAACCCTAAACCGAAACGCGTATTAAAACCATCGAAAGGATTGCAAATTGTCTGAATTTTTAACAAAAGCCGAATGTGCCGAGATTTTGCGGGTGCCCTTGCGAACTGTGTCGTGGCTTGTCCGCACAAACCAATTGGATTGCCATCGCATCAACGCAAGAGTGTTTCGAATTCGCATGGAAGATCTAGATGCGTTCATTCTTCGATCCAAGTCACCAAAACAGGCGAGCAAAAATGGACACTAACGAAATCCCAGAACTCTTGGACTCAAAACAAATCATTCGCTTGGTGAAAACGACTCGAAAAACATTGAATCGTTGGATCAAAGCAGGTTTGTTTCCAAAGCAAGTCCTGCCAAACCGATGGCGCAGGGATGAAGTTATCGCATCGTTGGGCGGACATTTTCGGACATTTTCGGAAGAATAGCGCACGAGCGGACATCAGAGCAACAAGCCAATGGACACGAGCAAGACAAACGGACAAGATTCCAACATGGGCACCAACGCAGAATACCGAGAACTCAAAGCAGCGATCCGCGAATATCGTCGGGTGGATATCATCCTATCGACGTTCACAATCGATGAGCTTGCCGAAGTGTTCGATACTGCGAACAGCCTTCTATCGGGGAATCCTTTGACATGGATAGCGGGTGCTGTCTCAAAGGAACTGAATAGGCGGGAACGCGAAGGCGCGGAACCTGGAATGGTCCGACTGCCAATCGATCGATTTAGCGTCGATGAACTTTGCCTTTTCAATCAAGGGTTGCGTGTTTGGCTGCGAAGCGAACCAAGCCCAAATATCAAAAACTTCCTGCATCAAGTGTTTGCTATCGCAATGGTCAATATGTCGTCACGATTTCAAAACGTCTATGAGGCATCCCAGTGAACTACCTAAGTGCAATCGAGCTGGGAATCATGTTTGACGTTTCCCCCGCAACTATCTTTTCGTGGGCGAAATCAGGCGGTTTTCCAAAGCCAATCCAACTAAGCAAAAACGTCGCTCGATGGCGACGCGAAACCATAGAAGCGTACGTTACGAAACTGGAAGCACTAGCAGAAAAAGAGAGCTTAAGATGAGCTACGGTATTAACGCGGCAAAAGAGAAAATCCAAATCAGTTGCGATAAAATTAAGGCCATATCGGAAAACGCAGCCCGTCAAAATCGTGAGTACACAGACGACGAGGTGCGTGAACTGGACTCCTTGGACAAGAAAATGGACAGCGACATCAAGCTGTTGGATTCGCTCAGGTTGACCGAGTCCGTCAATATGAAATTAGCAGGCGAAAAGGGCGGTGCGATTATCGCCCAGAGAATGAAGGAATCGGGATTTACAGAGAAAGACGGATCTATCGTGACATCAAACCAAAGCAAGACCAGCGTTTTCACATCAACCCAGGACGCATATGATTCGGGGATGTTTTTCGCTCACGCATTGTTCGGAAGCCGCAGGGCTCAACAATATTGCGAGAATCACAATTTGATTTCATCCCCTTTGGCCTCCATGATAGGCGGCGACAATTCCAAGGGCGGATACTACGTCCCTGAAATTCTCGAACGTACCATCGTAGAACTGCGAGAGAAATTTGGTACTTTCAGAAGTGAATCCCAAGTCATTTCAATGACTAGTGACAACCACGTTTTGCCGAAAGTTGTTGGGGAACTAACAAGCTACTATGTTTCCGAAATGTCGACCATAACCCCTTCCGACATGGAGTTGACGCAATTGCGTTTGACTGCTCGAAAGTTGGCTACGCTCACAGCCGTATCGTCGGAGCTCGAGGAAGACGGAATCATCTCAACGGCTGAACTGCTTACGCGATCGATTGCGTATTCCTTCGCTCTCAAGGAGGACCAAGCTGGGTTCCTTGGCGATGGGGGCCAGACCTATGGCGGTATCGTCGGATTGGCTGAAGTCTTGGCAGCTGGGTCAATCTCGACAGCGACAGGTCACCAAACTTTTGGCACTTTGACACTCGCAGACTTTGAAACGGTCATCGGCAAAGCCAAGATGTGGGCGGGCTCAAAGCCAAAATGGTACATCAGTCAACAAGGCTGGGCCAATAGTATGCAGCGATTGCTTGACGCAGCGGGTGGTAACACTTTGGTATCGCTTGCGATGGGTGCCGAGAAAACATTCCTGGGCTTCCCAGTTGTCATCAACCAAGTTTTGCCGAGTGCCTTAACAGGTACGACAGCAACAACGGCTTGCTACTTTGGTGACCTCAAGCAAGGCGTGTATTTTGGCTCACGCCGAGGCGTAAACGTCCAAGTAGATCCGTCGGTCTACTTCACGCAAGACGCCTTGGCTGTTCGTGCTACAGAGCGGTACGACATCAACATCCATGACACAGGTACGGCGACTGAGGCCGGTGGAATCATCAAGCTGATTTTCGGTTAATTTCGCCTCATCGTTACAACATAAATGGTTCCACCTGGGGTGGGGAAATGAAGCAAGAGTAGCCTGTCAGCAATGCCAGGCTATTTTTGTATTGCAACGAAACAATCGAACTGGAGGTATCCAAATGGACGAGAACAACGCGATGGAACAACAGTTGAAACAGGAACTTGTTTTCTTGCGGCACTTGTTTCGTGTAACTGTTCAGAACGAAGATACGCAGACGGCACGCGACGAGATTGCGACGCGGATTCTACTTGTCAGCTCGCAGTTGAATGACCTGGTGAATTGTACTTTTTTGGGGAGTTGAATTATGGCCGGATCAATCAACCTAGCTAACGTTGCTCTCGGATTCGACGCTTCCAAGGTTACTCGTGGAGTTGACTTGACCGCTGGGGAGATGCGCAAGCTAAATGGGATCTTCCAGGGATCTATTTCGCAAGTCGATCGATATAACGCAGAAATGCAGATCCTGGACAAGAGCCGCAAGACCGGAGCAATGACGGCGGATAGGCTAGTGCAAGCAGAGGAAAGTTTGGCTAAGAAGTATGGTTTGCTGACACAGGCAATCGAAAAGACGAACATTGCGAAAAAACACCAGTTGGACCTGGATCGGCAAAGGGCTTGGTCCCAATCGTCCGGCGGTGGTGGTTCTGGATTCGGTTCAGAATTGTTATCAGGACTTGGTATGGGAAAGTTCATCGGTGGTGGTCCGATCGCTGGCATTGCGGCCATCGCAGTTGGCTCAGCCGTATTGAAACAATCGGTGGACCTAGCATCTAGTGCACAGTCAGCCGCAATATCTTTTGAAGTGCTAACCGGATCAGCGACAAAGGCCAATAGCCTGATTTCAGGCATGCGTAAGTTGGATGCCGAGTCGCCTCTCAGTTTTTTGAGTTTGCAACAGGGGGCCAAGACAATGCTTGGCTTTGGAGTTGTGGCAGAACGAATCATTCCAACATTAAGGCAGTTGGGGGACATCTCAATGGGCGATGCGGACAAGTTTCAATCGTTGTCTCTTGCATTTGGCCAAACGACTGCGGCGGGACGTCTCATGGGGCAAGAAGTCTTGCAGATGATCAACGCGGGATTCAACCCATTGCAGCAAATCAGCAAGGATACTGGTATCTCAATGGTTGACTTGAAAAAGAAGATGGAACAGGGAGCTATCTCAACGCAAATGGTTGCGGATGCATACAAGAATGCGACAGTACAGGGTGGAATGTTTCATGGGATGACAGAGCGAATTAGCAACGAAACTTATCAGGGTGCACAGGCCAAGCTTAGCAACGAGATAAGCAAGGGAAAGACGATGCTTGGGGATATGTCTCTGCCCTATGCACAATCCGCGATGAACTTTTTATCGCAGAATTTAGCATTCGTAAATCATGCATTGCAAATGTCTATAGACATCCTCAGCAACCCGAAAAGTGGACAAGTTCACGGACCGAATGAGAAATACAGCCAATACAGCCAGGCAATTCCAAAGAACCTAGCCAAGGCAACGGATGAAATGAAAAAGCAAGAGGAAATGCAGGGTAGATTGCTCAATACCGAACGATCTAGTTTCCTCTCGCAGGTAAATCACATCAAGGAACAGTACGATCGGAAAATGATGGGCGAGGAAAAGTTCCACGAGTTCAAGCTCAGGAACTCAATGAAGTACGAGCATATGACTAAGAAAGAAAAACAAATGCTCGATCAGTCAATCGGTATGATGAACGAGCTCAGCCGAATGGATAAGTTTGCAAAGGACGAACATTACCGGCAGTTTCGTGACGACCAATTACGCGATCGACAGGAAAAGAAAAACAAGATACAAGAGGACCTAAAAGAGAAGCAAGGGAAAGCACGATCAGACGGCATGGACGGGTTAGGCATCTCGCAAACGATAGCCCCCGCACTCAAAGCCGGTTCGGTCGAGGCGTACAAATTCATGCTAAATCAAAAAGACAAACTATTCGACGTCGCACAAGATCAGCAGCGGACAATGGCCGAAGCGTTGGAAATCGCAAAGAAGCAACTCGCAGCTGCCGAAAATCAACCACTCCTAAATAAGAAGCGATAACACCAAGCGCACGCACGCTACCAATCAGGACATCGGTCATTGCTACTCGAGCCGAATCAGGTGGCCTTAAAGGCCACCTGAACACGCACGCTACCAATCAGGACATCGGTCATTGCTACCCTGCCATTCAATTCCCTTCCCCAGCAAGGCGAATTGAAGCGTTTTGCGAGCGGTGGCGGTAAGAAACCCGGTACTTGCGTCTTAGAAACCCTGATGCTAGAGTAGGTCACAGTCAAAAAAAGTGGCCCCTGCGACGTGTCTAGCGTCCAGGGACCTGGCCCTAACTCAGTAACGAGTCAGAACGATGCAAAGTATATCTACCGAACTGCATTTGCAGAATCACAACCAGCATTCTTTTTGCTGTCTATCGAGTTCCGGCCAGAACACCCAATCCGCCTAACGGCAACTGTCGGCATTGTCGTGAACCCGTGGCGGTTCCGATGGTACGTTTTACGGGTTGGAGTATTTGAATCATGGTCGAAACGAAAAAGAAGACCGCGACACGAAAGGTATCAACGACGCCAAAGAAGACCACGACGCCAAAGAAGCCTGAGAAGGAATGGCATTTCCGTTTTTCCGATGACACTAAGCTTGTTCTGAAGACCGTCTTGTTAAACACAATCGATATGATCGATCGAGACTGGTTCTATGACAACCACGATATCGGGATTTTAGCAAGTCATTTGATTGACCTAGTGGGCGGTGATGATGGCGGTTCCGATGACATCGGAGTGGAGGAAGCGATATGCGGAAAGTACATCGATCGTGATATTTGCGCGCTACTTCAAAGGAATGACCTGGATATTCCTTGGCGTGAATTGCTAGCAAGTCATTTATGGGATGAAGCATATTTAGAAAAGCAGTAGAGCGCCGCCACAGCGTAAGTTCCATTCGAGTTTCAAGAAGCCTCATCGATTCCGGTGGGGCTTTTTTCGTTTAGGTGTACCAGGTACTCGGGTGCATCGACTTGTTTTTACCGGGAATCCGAATACTAAGAATACCGAACAACCCCACTTATACCGCAATTGAACGCTAGCTATTGCAACTTGAGTTGCATTCGGATACCATAGAAAACGCAGTATTTGCAGGGTTTTTTAGCAAAAGAAGACCTTTGAAAAAGTGCACTTCGGAACCGAGGGTTTCAGGTTCGAATCCTGATGGGTGTATTAAAGGTTTACCAAGCGATTCGTTGATAAAACGTCAAACCGGGAGCTGTTTCCCGAGCGCAATTTTCCAAGCATAAAACGTGTAGTACTACACAGTTGCAAAGGAGCGTTCGAGAATGGCTAAAGAACCGGGTTATTGTCTTCACAAACCAACCGGGCAGGCTTATGTCCGATTTGGCGGCAAAGCGTACTATCTCGGGATCCACGGGACCGAGCAATCTAAAGAGCGGTACAACCGCCTGAAGTCAGAATGGCTACTTAATCGCCACGCGAAGAAGTTTGAGCCAAATTCAATTAGCGGAGTTTGCATCGCAGATATTTGTCTTGCGTATTTAGATTTCGCAGAAGAGTATTATCGTGGTTCGACGGAATTCGTGAACCTAAAGCTGGCAATCAGACCTCTAAGCGAGTTGTACGCCGAAATCCCAGCGATCGAGTTTGGCATCACCCAGTTTCGTGCATGTCGAGAATGGTGGCTCAAGGGGACCAAAAGCAGTCGCAGCCGCCAGTACATCAACAAACAATTGAAGCGACTGTTGCGGGTGATTAAGTGGGCAGTCGGTGAGGGGATGATTCCTGCATCTGTCTATGAAACTCTGCGATGCGTTCCAGCGTTAAAGAAAGGCCGGACAGTTGCACCCGAAACCGAACCCGTCAAGCCTGTCAGCCGCGAAGTTGTAGAGGCGACCATAAAACATATGACGCCGGTTGTCGCCGATATGGTTCATTTCCAACAGCTAGTTGGTTGTCGTCCTGGTGAGTTGTGTTCGATCACTCCCGCAATGGTGGATCGCAGCGAATCGGTTTGGCAGATTCATATTGAGAAACATAAAACTGCATGGAGAGGTAAGGCCAGAACGATCTACGTTGGACCTAAAGCACAAGCGATTCTTGCAAAGTACTTGTTGAGAGCTGCGGAGAGTGCTTGTTTCAGTCCAATCGAATCCGAAAAGCAACGGAGGGAACTAAGACACGAAGCCAGAAAAACGCCAATGAATGAGGGAAATCGTCCAGGGAGCAACATTTCCAGAAAGCCACGCAAGACCCCAGGCGAGAACTACACGACTGGAAGCTACGCTCGCGCCATTAAGTACGCGTGTATTCGAGGTAAGTTGGAATCATGGGCACCTAATCAACTTCGACACAGCGTAGCAACCGACATCCGCAAGAAGTTTGGACTAGAGGCCGCTCAAGTAACCCTTGGCCACTCGGATGCGAATGTAACGCAGATCTACGCAGAGCGCGATACATCAAAAGCAATCGCTGTCGCAATGGAGGTGGGATAATGTCCATCGAACAAATCAAAACCACAATAGAGCACCTTGAAGAAGTACGACAACGCATTATTCAGTTGCAGCCAAACAAGAGTGAGGATGACCAGCATTTGCAACGCTATCAAAAACGCACAAAAGGAGTAGCCAGATTTGGCAGGCAAATAGACTAAATCGATTGTTAACGAACGAAAAGAAACACCGGATGGACCGAAAAATACCGGTGTTTCCTTTTGGCATGGCTTGCAATTTTTGCAACATCTTTTATGCTTAAATCTCGCCGGCGCAGTGGCTTTGTATCTGCGACTAGGAGGGCATCAGCG
Organism: Pirellula sp.; assembly: GCA_043757445.1. Taxonomy (GTDB): domain Bacteria; phylum Planctomycetota; class Planctomycetia; order Pirellulales; family Pirellulaceae; genus JBKCUI01. Next base: position 8,897 of record JAYVPJ010000177.1, read on the forward strand.
TGTAGCTGCTATCGCCCTCCCTTCTTGCCTCCTCAGTGGCCCGAGTAACTGAGTCCTATTTTGGGCATACGTGCCTGCACATCTTTCTTAGGACCTTTCAATGGAAAATCTGCTCCCACTGGCTGAGGCTGTATATCAGGCGACTGGCCAACGCCCGCATCTCTCAACTTGCATACGATGGTCTACCCGCGGTAGTGTTGGCATTCGCTTGCGCACGAAGGTATTGGGCTCTCGCCGCCTAACTACCGTGGAGTGGGTCAGCGAGTACATCGCCGCCGTGACGGAGGCGAAAAACGCATCTATGGTCACAATGGCGACTCCGCGCGCTAGAGTCCAAGCTGCGAACAAATCCGCGAAAAAACTAGCCGAGCGACTGGCCGGCCGGAATGGGCGGTGAATCATGAGCCACTCAAAAGAAATCGGCTCATAGTTGGTTCCGGGTTGATGGTTTGACGAGCTGAGCGACAAGCGACTCGAACTGTTCGGCGGTTCGGATATCGGGATCGACACTGTAGACGCTGGCGACGGTTGACGCTAGCAGCAACGCACCTTTGCTCTGCTCAAAACATCGCCACTTTCGCCACGAATAATGAACCCGTACGGTTGCTGAACGCGCAGGCCAGGATTAAGTGGCCACATCAGCAGGTCATCGACACGTGATTTCGGCTCGACCAATTCAATACTTCCAATTTTTTCCGAGTACAGCTTTCTGCCTTTTAGGTTTGCGATCGCAGGTGCAAGCAATTTCTTTAATTGGTCCGCCCTAAGACCGACTTCCACATGAAACTGGTAAACCGACTTAACGAATTGTTCGACATCGGAAACTTCCAATACATCCGCCTTGGCAAACTTAGCCGTCAATAGCAGTTTAGAAAGAAGCTGCCTAATGTTAGCGCAGTCATCATGGCCTTCGACTTTTGATATTGCCGCATCTAAGTCGAACTCCTTTGAAGACAGGCCGATCGAGGGCTCCAAAAGGGAAATCACAATGCGCCTAATCTCCAAAAGGACTTCATCATCCCAATGTTGATCGGAAAAATAATGGGCGACTGCCCGCATTTTTGACTCGAAACCAATCAATACACGTACCGTTAGTCCAAAAGAAGCGAGCGACACGGCCATCAATGCGATCAATGAGCAAATCAGCAAACCATTCACTTGTTACTCCTGGTTTAAAAAGGGGGAAGTTTTTTTTCGCGGCGCAGATTCATTTGCAGGCGGTAAAGAAGTCGAATTCTGGTCCCTTGCGAGTTGCTTTGCGAGATTGATTTCGTGCTGCTCAAGACGACTAAGCACCTGGTCAATTTGAGCGACAGAATTCCCAAGCTGTCGATTGAACTCCGACAATTTCAAAAGCGGGTCCGAGGGTGGGGAGACATTTAACGGACCGTTATGGATTGAAAACTCAAGCTTCTCAATCTTAGATTTCAATGAGCGAATTTGTTCTTCCTGGTTGAACACAACGAATAGAACGATAGACGACGCAACGACGGACACCAAGGAAAAAATGGCAATCAACATCAGCGACTGACGACTATTCATCACCATTCCTCCGTTTTTGCGTTGTCTTTTTCGGAAATTAGCCATGTAGACTCGTCGTAACTTATGATTTGTGTTAAGAATCCGGATGGTTCACCGTCGATCTCACCTGTATCGTTAAAATTGTCAACGATAATGTCATTACCCCCAGGCACCCATTCAGCGAGCAAGATGTCTTCGTGCGCTCTCATTTCGACCGAAAAATCGTCAAGTACTCGCAGCTTGACCTCGTGACGCTGCGTTCGCGACTTGTTCGAAAGGTTTGCAATGACTTGTGCTACTCCATCAGCTCTAAATGCGTGCCCGATACGCACGGCCTTCTCCGCATCAACGGTCACGATAATAGTCTGCGGTCGCGGATCATTCGGTGATATCAGTACCTTATTTAGCTTAAGTCCGGTAGGAGCTTCTCGAACGGTACCGATGAACCGGTTGAAAATTGGTTCGTCATCTAGCGCAACGAACCTAATGTGGTCGCCGAATCTAAAACGTTGGGCACCTAACACGACCGCCAACTTATCCATGTTCTCGTGATTATGGAGTTTTAAGCTGTCCGGCAAAATCTCTGCAAGCGTTCTAATCCGGTGAAGCGGCAATTCAAGATGTTTAGCGGCCAACCTCTTGATAAACGGAAGTCTGGTTGATCTTCCACTCAGCACTACCAAATGTGGCTCTCGCCCCTTGGCCTTAAGGCTTTGATGTAGTTCACTCAGATACAAAAATATGTCCATAAATCCAGGTTCGCCGTTTGTTTCCAGCGATTGGCGATCTGCCTCGATCCAGGATTGCAGTGTTGAATGATCAATGCGCAAGAATGGGCCATCTGCGACTTTATCTCGCGAAACCGTCCCTGCTAAGGATTCAAAACGGCCTAACAATTGGTGTTCATCGTTCGGCTCAAGTTGCCATTCGCCTTCTGGTCCAGAAATTGCGACCTTTGCTTTTTCGGTTATCTCGTTAATGAACGACACAGCCGTCCGCTTGATATTTCTGGTAAATGCAGCATTTTTTGAAGGCGTCTTGAACGAAAACGTTTCGTCGATCCCGTATTTACGGCGAAGGAAATGCTTAATTGCGCTGGCAATAATGTGCGAAAGTCTGTCGCCAGCCCGATTAAAGCGCATCGACTCGATCATCTTAAAAGTCACGTCAACGGAATCGTCGTCGTCACGTAATCCCCAGTTAATATCTATGCATGCAATGTCTGTCGAGCCGCCGCCAATGTCGACGACCAGCATTCGCAAATCGTTGGTACCTTCCGTATTGCCAAGGGTGCTTGCAGCCATCCTCAGGTTGTGTGTATCGAAATGAAAGAAGTTCTCCCAAAGAACGAATGCTGCAACCGCCATGGGTTCACTACATATCAGTTCAACGGTGAATTGCGACTGGGTCCGACGATCATGGACAAACAATTGTCGAGAAATACCCTCCACTAAATCTCGAAATAAATCTTGGTCAACCTGTCTCCAAGTGAGTGGATATGTGAGCATGACCCTCGCAATTTGCGGATAGACATCTGGGACGTGTGACGTATTGAGGGGATTAGTAATTGCAGCAAGCATGTACTGAAACATTTGCTCTAGAGTTATTCGAACGAAATCAAGTACCGGACGAAGCCTGTCTCGTTGTCCAAGTAGTCCTTGAAACGGCATCGTTGGCTCTTCTGCCTTTAAATGCTCGGGCCAGTGCCTGACATACTTTTTGGGGGCATACAAGTACGTTGCGAGTGGTGCTCGTTGAATCAACTCCTCGGCTCGGATTCCCATTACAATCCACGGATTCTCTGACTCGTTGTTTCCCGCTCGAAGAATGATCATGTTCGACTTCAGAATATTCTTTTCTGAAGAAGGACGAGACTTGTACTTCGGATCGAAAGGATTGTTAGTCTCAATTAGCTTTGCCTCTCGTGGTCCCGCACCCTCCCGTGAGAACACGAAAGCGGTACCACTGTTTCCAAAGTCTACGATCAAGCTCCCTATCTCGTTGCGAGCCTTAAGGTGTTCCTCAACAAAAATGTCCGCTAGATGGTAATTTGACCCAAACAACGAGCCCAATTTTGGAAGTCCCGTTTGAAGCAGCACTGGAATCTTGTTAAGTACCATTGCGCCCGCACCGGACATTGTGTCAACCATCATTTCTAGATGGCACTCCACTCCTACTTGTGTCAAGCGATAGAACATATAGTCATTGGTATCGACGGCTATCCACGGTGTGTGTTTCACATCTCGATCGCAAGTGACGTGCTCTTCAACAAGTCGGACGATTTCGTGTTCTGCTTGAGACCTTGAAATCTTCTCGATTGCACTTTGCAGCTTCGCAAACTCATTCTGCAACAAGTTGGGCAGAGGAAAGCTTCTACATACCTGCATTCCCGTTTTTGGCAACACGATGAACTGGTATACGTTACTTGCTGACTTCTGATTACTACTCATCGAGCCACTCCATTAGCAGTACAAAGCTTCTGCGTCATTGCCTTTGCTTCCTTTAACCATTTGATAATTTGCAGGATGTTCTCTTGATCCTTGCCTGTTTGCTTAAAGCCTTCTGAATCACCAGTTGATTCATGTTCAGCGATCAGCCGTAAGAGGATTTCCCTCGAATGCAATTTAAGGCAATATCGCAAAAGGTCAGCGGAAGTCGGTGCCGAGATCCCTGGGCGCGGCAAGATTAACGTTTCGTATCCCCACCTCGCGATCCAGTTGGGCACCTGTGAATCAAAATGTCTTGAGAATTCCTGTGCAATTTCTGAAGCCGGCTTGCTCGTCTCCAAGATTTTATCTTTTACAAGATTCGCCACACGGATAAAGTACTCTTTACCCCAATTGTCAGGCATCTTCTGAGCGTCCCGAAAGTCAAACTTATCAATCGCGATATCTATGGTTTGGATGGCAAATTGTTCTAGAGAATTAGGATCCTTTTGGTCCAGAAAATCCAGACAACTTCGGAGTGCAGCCAAAACTGCCCTACGATTTAAGACACCTTTGTCGTCGTAATAAGTAAGAAGTACTTCCAGTAAATTCTCGACTTCTGCATAGACTTTGGTTCGAATCAGGTACTTTTTGATTAGTAGGTAGGGGCCCTTTTCGTCAGCCAAATCAAAGATCTGTCGCACGAGGAAACCTTTGCCCTGGTCGTTCGGATCAACCAGCGCCTCGATGTTCTCCTTGAAGCTTTCCACTATCCCAAGGTTAGATAAGGTTGAGTATCCCACGCCACTTGGCTCTGTCCACTGCAACATAGTGGCTTTACATGACTGGTAGTAATCTGCATAGCTCTGCCGCTTGTCTGCCTCAACAATTCGTTTCGAATCGATGAAACATATTCTAGCTGGATTAATTCGGCCTCTTGGGCTCATCTTCTGAAGTATGTTGTCCTCAATGGTCGTTGAAAAATGGTCGCCATCAATTTGTGCATTTGCTGGATCCTTATACTTGCGAATCAATGCATCATCACTGAAATAGCGGTTTGTTCCATTAATCGCAAGAACCAATCGTTCTGACAAGTCATCGATTTGCCCGGGTTCACAGTGCTGCTCAAGGGTCTTCCAAAGCTCAGCGAAGTCTGACTTTTGGACGCACAACACCAAATGGATAATGATGTCTAGGTCATCGTTTATCCACATTTGGAGTGCAATGTGGTTGCTCTTTTTCCCGAGAAAGTGCCTTAAGATTTCATCCTTTTCGCTTCCCTGCACAGAAATGCCAGGAGTGTCAATGAACTGTAGTCGCGTCGCTTCTTCTGGACTTCGGCGACTCCATCGAAAGATATTTTCATAGCGGTCCTTCAATCGAACTTCCTTGACAAGAGCCCGCAACTGTATTGCGTTGTATGACTGCCCGTCAAACGAGATAATTGTTCTGCGGTCGATGTGTTCCGACGTCTGTTTAACCGTAAGCGCCCGAACGAAGGTTGGATCAGCTAACTTCTCGGCTGGAACTCGATATGACTGTGGAAAGGGACGCAACTCTACGGTGCTTCCGAACTTAAAAGATTGCTTGCCTTGTAGCTTTGCTGACGCTCCATCAACTATGAGTCGATCCGGCAGGAAATCGACATTGATCCCGTCGGTTGCATTTTGCTTGCGTACGTCTGCGTCATCCATCAAGGTACCGATTTGTTCTCTGTTCCAAGAGTCGACAAAGACCTCGCTTAGCTCTTCAATTGTTTTTGCAAAACTGATGTGAAGAGCTTGAGACGTTGTATCTGTAACGTCGGTAACCAGCAAACCTCGCTTTGACAAGCCAGGAAACATTTCGTCCAGCATCGTGGTTTTGCCATGCCCGCTTGAGCCAATTATGGCACAGTTCAATGTGCCTCGGCACCACTGAGATACTCTGGGATTCTCACTAACAGTGACGGGTGCAACCGGCTGAGCGTAGGTCATAATCAGGCTGCGAGTTGGAACGAATCGACGAAGTTGGATCGCTTGTCTCCATACATCGATAAGACACGA
>JAYVPJ010000178.1:0-47271 GCA_043757445.1 Pirellula sp.
ACAAACTGTCAAAGCGGAGGGCACGGGGATCGAACCCGCAACCCCTTACGGGGCACTTCATTTCCAATGAAGCCGCTAGCCATTCGCCTACCCTCCAGACAAACAACCTTCAAAAGCATATCCTAGCCCAACGGCACAGCAAGCCAATCCCGACTCTTTTTCTAGGATTCTATTACCGTGACCTCAAATGCCTGGGTTTTTCGAACCAATCAGACCACCTATGACTTGAAATCCGAGAATCGGATCAGCATTTCGCACGCCACCATTACACCGAAATCGGTGCTTGTTCGCGTTCGAGCGGTATCGCTCAACTATCGCGATATCATCGCATGGAAAAACCTCGCCGGAAGGAATGTTGATGGCCGCGTACCAACGTCCGACGGAGCCGGAGAAATCATAGCTTGCGGCGATGAGGTCACGCAGTGGAAGATTGGAGATAGAGTTGCAGGCACTTTTTTTCAAACTTGGCAATCAGGGCGCTTTGAAATGCGACACCATAAAAACGACCTCGGAGGTACTCTGGATGGCATGCTACAAGAAACAGTCTGCCTCCCAGAAACTGGCGTCGTTCGAATCCCAAGCCACATGGATTATGAACAAGCGTCGACACTCCCATGTGCAGCGCTAACTGCTTGGTACGCGCTCGTCTGTCGGGGGAATCTGCAAAGTAACCAAAGGGTACTTTGCCTTGGCACCGGCGGTGTGTCGATCTTCGCACTGCAAATTGCTAGCACCATGGGTGCCGAAGTTATCATCACATCGAGCGACGATGAAAAACTTCGCAAAGCCAAGGAGCTTGGGGCTGCACATGCAATCAATTACCGATCGAAGCCGCAGTGGGCGGATGAGGTATTGAAATCCACGGGAGGTCAAGGTGTAGAGCATGTTGTAGAAGTGGGCGGTCCCGGTACCCTCGAACAATCAATGAAAGCCGTTGCTCCTGGCGGCCATATCGCCTTGATCGGCGTGTTGACGGGTTTCGGTGCGCCGTCAACTAGCCTGTTTCCTCTCCTTGCAAAAAACGTTCAGGTCAACGGAATCTATGTTGGGCCTCGAGACCAATTCGTCGCCATGAACGATTTCCTCGAACGCAAGAATTTGGTTCCTATCATCGATCGCGTATTTGAGATGAACGATGCTCACCACGCTTTCGAATATTTAGAGAGTGGCAAGCATTTCGGCAAAGTCGTGATTCGATTGTAAGAAATTAAGATCTTGGAATAACATGCGAATTCGCTTCGTATCATGATTGTCGGTGGCGTTGCTGGGCGAGATTCCGCCGCAACTCGAGCCCGGCGGGTCCGTGCCGCTGCAGAAATTACGATGATCGAACGCAGCTCAGTTGATTCGTATGCTAACGGTGGCTTGCCCTACAATGTCGGGGGCAAAATCGAAAAACGGCAGAGCTTGATCGTCGCCAATAAGGAGTTGTTTTGGAATCGCTTTCGCATTCATGTCAGAACCAACTTTCGGGAGGAATGGCCATTCGAAGTTTGGTAGATGGGAAAGAAGCGATATACAAATGACAGCGATCCGTTGTTCGGCTAAACTGGTTGTTCGGCTAAACTGGCAGGGTCTCGGTATTGCGAATCGCCAAGATTTTTCGCTGCATTTCGAGGCTCTGCAACGTCACAAACAGAAGAAAATTCCCGATATGGTCGAATTAGTAGATGGCCCTATTCCGATTGAAAAGTTATTGTCGGATTCGGCCAATGAAGAATGCGGAGCAACCGTTTTGTTTTTGGGGACAACTCGCCGCTGGACGGGAAACACCGAGACAGGGCGGACCGAGACCGCGTACCTTGAATACCAGGGGTATCGCGATATGGCGGTAGCCAAGATGAAAGAATTGGAGAGAATCGCCTGCGAACGATGGCCAATTCGAACCGTCGCTCTGGTGCATCGACTTGGTCGAGTCGAGATCCAGGAACCTAGTGTTGCGGTTATCGTTTGCACACCTCACCGGAGCGAGGCTTTTGAAGCTGGCAAATGGCTAATCGACGAACTCAAGAAGCAAGTCCCAATCTGGAAGAAGGAATGGTTTGCCGCTCAGCCACCCAAGTGGATTCACCCGACAGGTACACCATGATTTCGAAAATCGAGCCTACAACTCCTGTTGAGCATACGGACCGCTTGCCTCCACTGATCGACGCGTTTGGTCGAGTCCATGATTCGCTACGCATCAGCGTCACGGACGCGTGCAACATTCGATGCCGTTACTGCATGCCGGAAACCGTAAAAGGCTTCTTGCCGCAACATCGTCTGCTGACATACGATTCGATTGTTCGTATCGTTTCGGTTTTGGTTCGGTCTGGTGTGCGGAAAGTACGATTGACCGGCGGCGAGCCGCTGATGCGTCCGCATTTGGAACAACTGGTTGCGATGCTCGCTACGACCCCTGGCCTACAACAGATCGCGATGACAACCAATGCGATGTTGTTGGCGGACAAAGTTGCATCGCTTCAAGAAGCCGGCTTAACGCATGTCAATATTTCACTCGACACTTTGCGAGAAAGTGCGTTCAAGCAGATCTCACGTCGAGATGGTTTGGATCAAGTGCTCGCTGGAATTGACGCGGCTGTTGAAAGCAAATTGAAAGTCAGGCTCAATGCATTGGTACTTCGTGAAATCAACTTACAGGACTGCGTCCCGTTAGTTGAGTTCGCTCGCCATCGCAATCTATTTATTCGATTCATCGAGTTCATGCCGTTGGATGCGGATCGGCAATGGAGTCAGGAGCAGGTGGTAAACGGCAACGAGCTTCGCGCGTATTTGGAACGGTATTTTGGTTTGCTTACACCGTTGGCGAGAGCAGACCCTTCGCAGCCTGCAAGCGACTTTAGTTTTGTTGATGGGAAAGGAGGAGTCGGCTTCATCGACCCAATATCCAAACCCTTCTGCGAATCGTGTAATCGCATTCGCCTAACAGCAGACGGAAAGCTTCGGAATTGCCTTTTTGGTCGCGAGGAATGGGATCTTAAAGCCGCTTGCGAAAGCAACGCAAGCGATGAACAGATCTGCGAGATCGCTCGGAGATGCATCTCAAGCAAGTTTGCATCGCATGGCATTTCGTCGAGCGATTTTCAACAGCCTGATCGTGCCATGTACCAAATTGGAGGTTAGGCGAGCGGTAGCTTGAATTATCCCAGCCCGAAGCGTAAGCGAGGGGTAATTCGGCAGGCTCCTCACTCACGTTTCGGGTTAGGATTGGTAGTTTTCACACTGCCGCTCGCTTCAATTAAGGTGAACGATTACTCTTCGTTGACTTCAGCATCCGAAACAGGTGGAGGGGGTGCGGCATCAACGCCTGTCTGTGGTCGAGGTGCGTCTGCCAGCAATGGGAAACTCTGCTCCGCAGCCGCTGTACCGCGATTCACCAGATCCTCCAATGCTTCCTTGCGATAGCTGACCTCGGAGTCTTGGAACACGCGGAACCCGGTCCCCGCTGGAATCAAGTGCCCTAGGATTACGTTTTCCTTGAGTCCGACCAGCCTGTCAACCTTGCCTGCCAATGCAGCTTCTGTAAGGACCTTGGTGGTTTCCTGGAAGCTAGCCGCCGAGATGAAGCTGTTGCTTTGCACGGCTGCCTTGGTAATACCGAGCAACTGAACTTCGCCGTGTGCTGGCTTTGGCTTCTTGCCCTTAGCGGCTTTGCCACCCAACGCTTCGCATTGAGCATTTGAGGTTTCAAACGCTTCCTTCGGCACAATCGCTCCGAGAGCGAATTCGGTGTCGCCTGGATCAGAGATCTTTAAGCACTTAGCGAGTTGATCATTGTGACGCTTGAATTCAAAGCGGTCCATGACCAAACCGGAAAGCAAATTGGTATCGCCAGCGTTGGTGATCTTAATCTTACGCAGCATACGTGCGATGATGATTTCGATGTGCTTGTCGCTGATCTCTACGCGTTGCAGGCGATAGACCTGCTGTACTTCGTGAACGAGATACTGCTGAACGGCTTCCTCGCCGCTAACTCGCAATATATCGTGAGGTACGAGCGGTCCTTCGACTAGTGCTTGGCCAGCCTTCACGGTGTCACCCGAGGTGACCATGAAACGCTTGCCTGGTGGAACGAGGTGTTCGGTTTCTTCGCCGCTTTCGCTGCGAACAACAATCGATCGCTTGCCCCGCTTTCGGTCCTTCGAAATTTCAACGATACCATCGAGTTCCGCCACAACGGCTGGGTCCTTTGGCTTTCGGGCTTCGAAGATTTCGGTAACTCGTGGCAGACCACCGGTGATGTCGCGAACGCCGGTTGCCTCGCGTGGCATTTCGGCAAGTTCTGTACCCGCATTGACTAGCTTGCCTTCGGTGCAATTGATAACTGCCTTGTCAGGCAGGTAATGAACGTCGAGTGCCTTGCCGTCGGCATCTTCGATAACGATTTGCGGATGGAATTTACCACGTGCATCCATGATGCGTCGCCGAATGTTACCGCTTGGATCCTTTTCCAATTTGAGCGTTTCGCCTTCGATGATATCGACGAAGGAGACTTTACCACCAGCGGTGGAGAAGATCGGAATCTTGTGCGGATTCCATTCGCAAAGCTGTTGCCCCTTGACGATTTCTTGATCCTCTTTCACGCTCAGTCGAGCACCGGATGGAACGTCGTAGCGTTCGATTTCTCGTCCACGAGCGTCGACCAGAGCGATCTCGCAGTTTCGAGTAAGTACCACATCGTGGCCATCGTCGTTGGTAACCAAACGCATTTTCATGAACTTGACGATACCGCCCTTCTTGGCCTTGATATCGCTTTCTTCCATGCTTGTACTAGCAGCACCACCTTGGTGGAACGTACGCATGGTTAGCTGTGTTCCTGGTTCGCCGATGCTTTGTGCAGCAATGATACCAACTGCCATGCCTTCTTCGACGAGTGCCCCGGTACTCATGTCCATCCCGTAGCAAGTACGGCAGATTCCGAGCGGAGCATCGCAGGTCATGGGCGATCGAACTTGGATCTTTTCCAAGCCCATTTCTTCGATCTTGCGAGCGATTTCACGAGTGATCATCTGATCCTCGGCGACGATCGTTTCGGCAGTGATCAAATTGACAATGTTCTGGCGACTGACGCGACCGGCGATCGAGTCCGCCAAGCGCACTTCGACTTTTTCACCACGATAGATGACACCCTTAGTTATCCCTTGGGTCGTCAAGCAATCGTTCATCGTGATGACCACGTTCTGAGCGACGTCCGCCAGCTTACGAGTCAAGTAACCCGAGTCAGCGGTCTTCAAGGCAGTATCCGCCAAGCCCTTACGAGCGCCGTGGGTCGAACTAAAATACTCGAGAACTGTTAGTCCCTCACGGAAATTCGACTTGATCGGTGTTTCGATGATTTCGCCTGTCGGCTTAGCCATCAGTCCACGCATACCTGCCAATTGGCGGATCTGTTCGATACCACCTCGTGCACCGGAGGACGCCATCAAGAACACAGGGTTGATATACCACTTGCCGCGGTGCGTGTCGGTTTCCATAGCGGCCAACATGTCCTTGGTGATCAGCTCGCGAGTAGCCGTCCAAGCGTCCAACACTTGGTTGTAACGTTCCTGAGCCGTCATAACCCCCTTCAGATAATTCTTTTGGAAGGTCATCACCTTTTTGTCTGCATCAGCAATGTGCTTGATCTTTGAATCTGGAGTCACAAGGTCATCGGCACCGAAGGAAAGACCGCTTCGCGTCGACTCGCGGAAACCGAGTTGATTCATATCGTCCAACAGCTTGATGGTTGGACGGCGGCCAAGGCGATGGTAACAGTCGCTAATAACAGCCGCCAAGTCGCTGCCTTTGAAAGCGATATTGTAAAAGTCCATCCCCTGCGGAAGAATCGAATTAAACAAAATTCGACCGTACGTCGTTTGGATCACGGCACCATACTTGGCACCCGGATCTTCGGACTTCAGGCGACGATCCTTTGGCAATCTCACTTTGATCTTGGCGTGCATAGCAATGATGCCTTGCTGATGTGCATAGTCCGCTTCCATCATGGTTGCAAAGACCATTCCCTCGCCCTGCTGGTCAGGCAATTCTACTGAAATATAATTACAACCCATCACAGTGTCCTGCGATGGACTCATAATCGGTTTGCCATTGCTCGGCGCGAAAATATTGTGAGTGCTCATCATCAACGTGTGAGCTTCGACTTGTGCCTCGATCGAGAGCGGCAAGTGAACTGCCATCTGGTCACCGTCGAAGTCAGCGTTGAAGCCCTTGCAAACGAGCGGGTGCAGGTGAATAGCATTGCCCTCCACCAAGATCGGCTCGAATGCTTGGATGCCCATTCGGTGAAGCGTGGGTGCCCGATTGAGGAGTACAGGGTGATTTCGGATTACTTGTTCGAGGATGTCCCAAACCTCCTCGTCCTTGCGCTCGAGCATCTTCTTCGCCGACTTGATAGTATCGGCGTGGCCGAGCTCTTTCAGTTTGCGAATGATGAACGGCTGATACAATTCCAAAGCGATCTTCTTTGGCAAACCACACTGATGCAGACGCAAACGCGGTCCAACCACGATCACGCTCCGCGCCGAGTAGTCCACTCGCTTGCCTAAAAGGTTTTCGCGGAATCGTCCTTGCTTGCCCTTGATCATGTCGGTCAGCGACTTAAGTGGTCGATTGCTGCTACCGAGCACAGGCCGCTTGCAACGGCCGTTGTCAAACAATGCGTCGACCGACTGCTGCAGCATTCGCTTTTCATTGCGGATGATGACTTCGGGCGCGTTCAAGTCGACCAACTTACGCAACCGATTGTTTCGATTGATAATACGCCGATAGAGGTCGTTCAAGTCGGAGGTCGCGAAGTTCCCGCTGTCCAACAATACCAGTGGCCGCAAGTCCGGCGGAATGACAGGTATGACATCCAGGACCATCCACTCAGGTCGGTTTTCGCTATCACGAATCGACTCAACCAACTTGAGGCGATTGATCAAATCCTTTTTGCGTTGCTTGCTGCTCGTTTCAGCCAGCTCGACTCGAAGTACTTCGGACAACTTCACTAGGTCCAGCGACTGGAGCAGTTTTCGAACGGCTTCCGCCCCCATGTCCGCTTCGAACGCTTCACCGTACTGAGCTCGAGCTGCCCGGTATTCTTCTTCGGTAAGCAGCTGTTGATTTTCAAGTTCGGTCGTGCCAGCATTGGTAACCACGTAATCTTGGAAGTAGATGACCTTTTCCAAACTAGTGGTCTTCATCTCGAGCAAGTTTCCCAATCGGCTCGGCATGGCTTTGAAAAACCAAATGTGAGCGACTGGCGCTGCCAACTCAATGTGACCCATGCGTTTGCGTCGAACGCGAGAATGTGTCACCTTCACACCGCATCGATCGCAGATCATGCCTTTGTACTTCATTCCGCGATACTTACCGCAAGCACACTCCCAATCCTTTTCGGGGCCAAAAATGCGTTCGCAGAAGAGCCCGTCTTTTTCTGGACGGTAGGTGCGGTAGTTGATTGTCTCCGGTTTTTTGACTTCACCAAACGACCAGGAACGAATGTCCTGTGGTCTGGCTAAGGAAATCTTGACGGATGTGTAATCGTTTACGCGATCGTAGGTGGCTTCGGCATTGGCCATTACGAAAAACTCCTGTTCTCAACGACTCGGCGTTTAACTCGAAAGCAAGCCAAACAATGGAATCGTCTAAGGTGATAGGTGAGGGTGGAGAATGCTTATTTTGTTCTGCGAAACTCATTTGAGTCCCGCGTTATTTTTTGGAACTTTGGAACTGGTTACAGGCGTCGCTTTTCAAGGCGCATGTTCAGTGCAAGGCCTCGAATCTCGTTGGTCAAAACGTCGAAGCTGGCTGGGGTGCCCGCTTCCAAGGTGTTTTCACCTTTAACCATGGATTCATAGATCTTGGTTCGCCCCTCGACGTCATCGCTCTTAACGGTAAGCAATTCTTGGAGGATGTAAGCGGCACCGTATGCTTCGAGAGCCCAAACTTCCATTTCGCCGAATCGCTGTCCGCCGAATCTCGCCTTGCCACCGAGCGGTTGCTGAGTGATAAGCGAATAGGGCCCTGTGCTACGAGCATGCACCTTGTCGTCAACAAGGTGATGCAACTTGAGCATGTAGATGTAACCAACGGTAGTTTCCTGATTCATTTGTTCGCCGGTACGGCCGTCGAACAGTCGGATCTTGCCGTGGCGTGGCAGACCGGCCTCTTCGAGGGCTTCATTGATATCCGTTTCAGTCGCACCGTCGAAGACTGGCGTTAGAGCTTGGAAGCCTGACTTGGCCCCAGCCCAACCCAAGTGTGTCTCTAGAATCTGACCGACGTTCATACGACTTGGAACACCGAGAGGATTCAACATAATCTGCAGTGGCGTTCCATCTGGCAGGAACGGCATATCTTCGACCGGCAACACTTTGGAGATTACCCCCTTGTTACCGTGTCGACCTGCCATCTTGTCCCCGACGCTGATGACTCGCTTCGTAGCGATGTAAACCTTGACCATTTGAAGAACGCCACTTCGCAATTCATCGCCACGCTTCATGCTGTTGAGCTGGCGATCACGAATATCGAGAGCTTCTTCAACACCTGGCCAAAGGTTCTTGTACACCTTCTTAACTTCAGCGTGCAAACCACCGTCAAGACGGTTGATCAAACGGGACAAATTAAACGTTTGTGCCTTCTCCGCGATGTACTTTGGATCTTGGCCACCTGTCAACGGTGTGCCGTCATCGTCGGTCAGTTTGCCACCGATGGCTTTTTCAAGCTCTTCGGCGAACGATGCAAACGAGGTTGCAATCTCTTTGTTGCCCTCGGTTTCAACTCGCTTGAGCTCCTTCTCAAATTCCTTTCGTTCTTCTTCCGACAGACTCATCCGTCGAGAGAACTTCTGGGTATCGATCACGATGCCTTCCACGCCGGAGCTAACTTCGAGCGAATCATTCTTTACGTCTTCGCCAGCCCGACCGAAGATTGCGTGAAGCAACTTTTCTTCGGGAGTTAGCTCTGTCTTGCTCTTCGGCGAAACCTTGCCTACGAGAATATCGCCTGGAGCAACGTACGTGCCGATTTGAACAATGCCGCTTTCGTCCAGATTGCGAAGTGCTTTTTCACTCACGTTGGGAATATCGCGAGTGAACTCTTCGCGTCCGAGTTTGGTTTCGCGAATTTCGACGTCGAACTCTTCGATGTGAATCGATGTGTAAACGTCCTGCTTTACCAACTCTTCGCTGATGATAATTGCATCTTCGTAGTTGTATCCATCGAACGACATGAAGCCGACGAGCACATTCCGCCCCAGCGCAAGTTCGCCCAAGTGGGTCGACGCACCATCTGCAATAATCTGACCCTTCTCAACTTTGTCGCCCATTTGAATGATCGGGCGTTGGTTCAGGCAAGTACGTTCGTTAAGACCTTGGTATTTCTTTAGATGGTAAATGTCATTGCCGACTTCAATCTTCATCGAATCAACGTATGTCACTTTACCGGCCTTACGAGCGCGGACGACCATCGAGCTGTTGGCTGCAACCTCGCGTTCGAGACCAGTGCCAACGATGGCAGGTTCAGCCACCAACAGCGGAACAGCTTGTCGCTGCATATTCGAGCCCATGAGTGCGCGATTGGCGTCGTCATGCTCTAGGAACGGAATCAATCCAGCGGAGACGCCGATCATTTGACTCGGCGCGATGTCCATGTAGTGAACCGTCTCGGGTGTCACGATTTCAAAGTCGCTGCGGTGGCGAGCGATCAAGCTTGGACCGGCAACGAGAGCCCCGTCCTTCACCGCCAAGTCGGCAGGTCCGATATAAGCATCCGATTCTTCATCGGCTCGCAACCAAACCACTTCTTCGGTGACTTTGCCTTCGACGACTTTGCGGTATGGGGTCACGAGAAAACCGTATTCATCAACACCCGCGTAGATCGAGAGTGAGCTGATCAAACCGATGTTGGTTCCTTCAGGCGTCTCGATCGGACAAATTCGACCGTAGTGCGAAATGTGAACGTCGCGAACCTCGAAGCCTGCGCGTTTTCGATTCAAACCGCCTGGGCCAAGTGCTGACAAGCGGCGTTCATGTGTCAATTGAGAAAGCGGGTTCGTTTGATCCACGACTTGCGAGAGCTCACCACGACCAAAGAAGTATTCGATGGCCGCGCTGATGCTCTTGGGATTGACCAATGACCGAGGAGTCATGTCCTCGACTTCCTTGAGACTCATGCGCTCCTGGACAGTTCGACGGAGCTTCAAAAAGCCCTTTCGTAGTTCTTCGCAAGCCAACTCGTCAATGGTTCGCAAACGACGATTGCCTAAGTGGTCGATGTCGTCAAAGCGAGCGTCTGTTTCACTGTCGAACAAGTCGATCAAATACCGAATCGATGCAACCAAGTCTTCTGGCCGCAAGGCCATTTCATCCTCTGGGACTTCCAGGGCCAGCTTTCGGTTAACACGAAATCGACCGACTCGACCCAAACGATAACGATTGATATCGAAAAACTTTTCATGGAAAAGAGTTCTTGCCTTTTCCAACGCAGGCGGATTGCCTGGACGAAGCCGTTGGTAAATTCGCAACAAAGCTTCTTCGTGCGAATTGGTGTTGTCTTCGGCAATCGAATTGATGATGTATGGGACTTTAGGAGCCTCCATCACTTGCACACTCTTAACACCGCACGTGCAAATTGTCTCAGCTATTGCCTTGCTGAATTTTTGACCAGCTTCGATGATGATTTCACCAGCTCGCTCGTGGTCTGAGGGATAGACAACGTCGTCGCCAGCAATCTTGTTTTCAAGTTTGGCTACGCTGTTACCGCCTGAAACTTTTTCCGGCTTGATATCGTAAAACGCATTCAACAAGTCCTGTTCAGTGCTAAGCTTTGGCGACATCGCTCGAAGCAGAGTCATCACCGAAAACTTACCTGACTGGTCAATGCGAACAGACAGCGAGTCCTTTTTCGTAACGTTGATCTCAATCCAACTGCCTCGCTCCGGGATCACGCGAGCCGAAGGGAGCTTTCGATCCGAAGTACCTTCGGACTCCTCTACGAAATCAACGCCAGGGGAACGATGCAGCTGACTTACTACCACGCGTTCTGCACCGTTGATGATAAACTCGCCGCCCCCAAGCATGATCGGTACGTCGCCCAAATACACTTCTTCTTCCAGCGGCTGATCCCGCTTGAGGCGAAACCATACTTTCAGTGGCTTGCCATAAGTCAACCGAAGCTGGCGGCACTCCTCAGGAGTATAACGAGGCTTGCCGAGCTCGTATCGAAGGTATTCCAGAGCGACGGTCTTGTCGTAACTCTCAACAGGGAAAATTTCGCGAAAGACTGACTCAAGCCCTTGGTTTTTCCGTTTCTCCGAAGGGATATCCTCCTGCAAAAACGCCTCGTACGACGATGTTTGCAAGGTGGTCAAATTCGGAATAGGAAACTGACTTCGTCCAGAACCGAAAATGCGGATGGTACTGGTCTGTAGTCGTCGCTTGGAGGATGTTGCCATGGAGACTAGCTAATTCTCAAAGTGGATCTGAAAGGAAATGTAAGAAAACTGGAAGCGTCGGGTCGGAAATCTGGTCGAAATGACTCAACAGACACTGACTCGACTGCTCGCACCGTCCGGCAGAGACGTTTGTTCCGTACGACAGAAGTGAAGCGTTTCGTAAAACTGAGCCATAGACCTAACAGACGAGGCATGCAACCAACAACGATCCGCCTCAAGACATGTAAAATTAGGGAACCAAGGAGATTGAATCTGAACAACAAAGTATCCGTCCAATGCTCTCCCCCCAAATAAAAGCTCAAACAGTGAAGATGCGAGATCTACTGTCTGAATCTGATGTGCTAATTGTACCGACGCTCAAGTAAAGAGTGTACCGATCTGGCCCATATCGCATAGTCCAACCTGCGTCGATTTTGAATATTTTGAAAAGAAATACCGCCAATGGCACTCGACTAGCTCTGCCTTCAATTCTCGTGCGCCGGGTTCTGAAGTTGGAAAACTTATTCTGTCGCGAGTAGCCTTGGTTTCATTGCACTCAAATGCATGGACTGCATTTTTCCATCGATTCCCACCGTTTTTTCTAGTGCTTAAAGCGTTCGGAAGGGCTGAAGTGTTAAAGGGGCGATTTCGCGGTACGCCGATTTCTTTCCTCAACAGGTGCAAAACGAGGTTCCTTCGCAACTGATGGATGAATCGATCAAAAGACTTCTCGCCAAAGATCGGATTAGCAAAGTGACGGCGGAATGTTTTATCTCCGATCGATCACTAATCAGCAGCATGTAAAATGCAGTGCGGCCGGGTCAAACGGCTACTGGCGCAGTGATGTGCGAATGAGGTTCGTATCCTAGCAACTCAAAATCTTCGAATTCGTAGTCGAGGATACTCTCACGCTTGTTCTTGATAACCAATCTTGGAGCCGCGCGCGGCGCACGCTCAAGCTGAGTGTGGGCTTGATCTAGATGGTTGTCGTAGAGATGTACGTCACCCAAGGTGTGTACGAAGTCGCCGAGTTCAAGTCCAGACGTTTTGGCCATCATGGCGGTCAACAATGCGTACGAAGCGATATTGAATGGCACTCCCAAAAAGAGATCCGCGCTGCGCTGGTAAAGCTGACAGCTCAGTCGGCCGTTTGCGACATAGAATTGAAAAAGCAAATGGCAGGGAGGTAAGGCCATTTGAGCAACGTCGGCCACATTCCAAGCGCTGACAATCAATCGTCTCGAATCGGGGGTCTCGCGGATCTGCTGTTCCACCTGTTTGATTTGATCGATCACTCGGCCATCTGGGCATTGCCATGAACGCCATTGCTTGCCGTAAACGGGTCCGAGTTCTCCGTGTTCATCGGCCCATTCGTTCCATATTGATACCCGATTGTCTTTCAGATATTGAATGTTGGTTTCGCCCCTCAGGAACCAAAGCAATTCGTAAATAATGCTCCGCAAGTGCATTTTTTTTGTGGTGATCAAAGGAAATCCATCGGACAATCGGAATCGCATTTGAGCTCCGAAAAGGCTCCGCGTACCGGTTCCCGTTCGGTCGCTCTTGATATCCCCCTGGCTTAACACATTTTGCATGAGATCCAGATAGGGTTGTTCCATCGATCGCATTATGTTTTATTCACTTTTTTTGGAGCCAGCAACCTAGCGCGACGCGCATGCTTAAGATTCGTTTCCATGGAGTGGCACTCCCGCTATTTTCGAGTTTGTAATGTCCAATGACGATCGCTAGTCATCTCAACACAATTGGCAGGGAACCCAACCACTAATGCCAATTCGCGAATTTCCGACAAGCTTAACGCAGCATGTAGACTTTGTCGCAGCATCTGCTGCGAATTTTTGCTTTCGTTTCCAGCGTAGGTTGAAACAAGTAAATCGAGCTGCTCTTGGCTATCTGGACGGCACAAGTCACGCATGAACAGCAATCCGCTGGGCCTGAGTACGCGCAAGGCCTCGGGCAAAAAAGAGGCGTGTGCAGGTAGATGATGAACTAGCGAATTTGAGATTACGGTATCAAAAAAATTGTTCTCGAAAATCAACTTCTTTGCATCACCATAATGGAGTTGGACGCGATGGGTCAAGTTGTTAATTTCGAGTTGATAACGAGCCAATTCCAGCATGGCAGTGGACGCATCCGACGCCATAACGCGAACCTCTTCGTCCCGTTGGCAAAGTTCAATTGGAATAAGTGCCGTCCCGGTTCCAAGATCCAAGCAGTCGATGCCCAATGGGCCGGACGATAGGAGATCCGTTACAAACTTGCGATTGACCGTCTCGTGATCCATGTCGTTGTACTCGACGGCTTCATTGCGGTCATCCATAACTTCAGTTTCAAGTACTCGCTCTAACATTAATAAACTCGTCAAAGGGTGCTAACAACAGGAATCGGCGGGTGAGTCGCTAGCGCCGCGTCGACGCGGACCAGGAAGCTCTTTGCCTGTAAATGAGATGCGATTGTTCGCATCCACGAACACCACCTTCGGATCTGGAACGCGAATCTCAGAATTCAATTCAAGGATGAAACCAAAGGTGGCTACGATGATGACATCCCCTGGTCTAACCAGGTGGGCTGCGGCTCCATTGATGCATACGTCACTGGAACCCTGCTCACCAAGTATTGCGTAAGTTTCTAGTCTCGTTCCACGCGTTACATTCCATACTTGTACGGCTTCAAAGGGCGCTATGCCAGCGGCGATTAGCAAATCCGGGGGTAGCGTAAGCGAACCTTCGTAATGAAGATCTGCTTGAGTGACCGTTGCGCGGTGAATTTTAGATCGCAGGAATTTTCGGTACATGCTCAGATTGTGCCGAAAACCAAAGACAATTGCTAGCCGAAACAGCGAAGCCTACGGCACTCAATAATGAATCGGCTTCGTGACGAGCCCATCCGTTCGGGGCTCGCCCCCGACGGATGCGTATTGGCGTTCTACAATTGGGCGTCCCAACTTCCGTTCCCCTCGGCTTTGACCGCCTCGGGTGGTCAAAGCCGAGGGGAACGGGTCGATTCGTGAGTGCGGGCCGTTAGAACGCCAAAACAAGGTTGATGGGGACAAGCCCCCGACCAACCTGCGCCTCGGTAGAAGCGCCCCTCGGCGGCATCGCAAATGCAAGTTCTTAGTTGCCGTCCGCGAAAATTACTTCTTGGCGGCTTTTTTTACGGCCGACGTTGCGGCCACTGGCTTCGCTACCGCCTTGGCTGCTACAGGTTTTGCTACAGCCGCTTTCTTCGCCGCTTTTGGAGCAGTTGCTTTAGGTGCCGAAGTTTTAGGTGCTGCGGCATTGACGGCCCCCTTTTTGGCTTCATTGGGCTTTTTGGTTGGTGGAGCTACTTTCTTGGTTGCGTTCTTCTTGACGGCCTTCTCGATTACAGGACTTGCCTTGGCTATCTTCTTAGAAGCCTTGCCCCCAAAAATACCGTTCCAGCCATCTGAATACTTTTCGTTTGTTCCAACACGCGTAATTGTCACTGAATCACCTTTTAACCAAAACTGAAAACATCTTAACTAAAACTGAAAACATCTATCAAAAAGCAGATTCGAAGCAAACTGCACAAACCGGTGCATGCTCCAAGCCACCATTACCAAGTTAGCGGAACCATGATTGTCTGGTCAATACGTTTTCAACATTCAAGACGCGTTCGAGATCGATTTGATTCGAGTTTCTTCCATATCGATCTCGCGTTCAAGTTTTTGAACCAAGGACTCTTTGATGATGGATTCGCGAGCAAGCAAATGCAATCGGTGACGTTGCGCAGTCAGGACACCCGTGAAGGCCATGTGACAAACCTGGGATTGGCTTTCTAGCAGGGTCTCATCGTCCAAATCGAACTTCATCAGCCAACTGTCCGCTTGAGCTCGAAAATGGGACCGCAGGTATTCAATCTCATTCACCGGAACTCCCTTCACTCTCCGATCATCCAGATACAAGTTTGCAGCGGCCAATAGCGCGAGGCGTGCATCCATCTCCTGTTGAGAGGCTGAAGGGCCTCCGCCCGACAGTTTAAGCCATTGAACCAACCACGGCAAGGAAAGACCTTGTACTACCAGAGTCCCAAGTATGACGACAAACACGATTAAAAGGATTAAGTTTCTTAAAGGAAAGTCGGACGGCAATGCCATTGCGGCGGCCAAAGAGACCACACCTCGCATTCCCGTCCAGCCTATTAACAGCAACGAACTTGCGGATGGTATTGGGTCTCGCCGACGAAGCTTTGCGGACAATAATCTCGGAATCCATGCAGCCGGGAAAACCCAAATAAGGCGGACTGCGATCGTGACCAAAAGAATGAGAACGGCTCCAAGGCTATTCCAAACCAATTGCTCCTCAGTCGCCAGAATCGTAACCACATCGCGCATCTGAAGCCCGATAAAAATAAACGTCAATCCCGTCAAGACAAAAACCACGCATTCCCAAACCGCTGTGGCGTGTAATCGCGTCGCTGCCGAAAACAAATACGATGCTCTTTGTCGAACCATGAGTCCAGCGCAAACGACTGCCAGCACACCAGACCAATGCATCGCTTCGCAGGCCAAGTAGGCGGCGAAGGGAGTCAAGAGAGTCACCACTGTTTCGATTAGCGGCTCATCCAATCGTTTGTGAATTGCGATCACGGCCATACCAACAATACAACCGACGGACACACCACCTGCGGCTGCAATCACGAATTGCGAGGCCGCGTTGGAAACCGAAAAGTGCTCACCGGCTGCGACCGCCAAAGCCACGCGATAAGCGACTAATCCCGATGCGTCATTGAGAAGGCTTTCTCCCTCGAGAATGACAACGATGCGCCGCGGAACTCGCAGTCGCTGAGTTACTGCGCTGGCCGCGATGGCGTCCGGAGGTGAAATGATGGCTCCCAAAGCAAAGGCCGCAGCCCAAGGCAAAGCTGGGAAAAGCTGGGAAAAGCTGGGAAAAGCATATGTGCCACACATCCAACCACAAGGGTGGTGACTAGCACCAAGCCAATCGCGAGCAAGGCAATCGGGCGGAGGTTCTTTCGAAAGTCATGAAACGGAGTTTGCCAAGCCGCAGCATATAGCAACGGGGGAAGGAAAATCAGAAACACAATATCTGGGGTCAATTGAACGTTGGGCAACCCCGGCACAAATGCAATTGCCACACCGACTAGGACCATCAACGTTGGATAAGGAATGGACCAAGTCCGAGTCCAAAACGCCAGCAGCGTAAGAATGCACAATTAAATCAAAACTGTGGATACTTCGTACATTGCTGGCAAACGGCTAAGGAGGCGATTCGGGGAATTTTGCAGACCGTAATGAGAAATCCTGTTCTTTCAGCGAACTTTTTATGCCGGTGATGCCGATAAAGTCGGTGGTATCGGGTTTGTCGCTCGTTCTCGTTGTATTGAACGAGCATGTCAAGCCGATTATTCGACGGTTTCGAGGCATAACAGTGCCGACCAGCAGGTGTCCAAAGCATCTGTTCCAATGGGGGAATTGCGGTTTCTGATGACAACCAGAGGCTGCAATCGCAAATTTGCGTTGGAGAGATTTCAATGAAGTTGCTCAAAGGCTGGAAACTAAAACTATTCGCTGGTTTGGCACTCGCTTCAATCGGCGGGAACCTGCACGCTCAAAAACCTGGGAGTTTAGACCCAAGCGTTCTGGGCCGCGGTCCTCAAATTGGGCCTGCTTCATACCGAATTCCCGGACCTCCTCCAGGTATGTCAAGCGGTCCTGGTATGTACGGTGATCCAAACATGCACGGTGATCCAAACATGCACGGTGATCCGAACATGCACGGTGATCCTGGCATGTCAGGAGCCCCATCTATGGGAATGCAAATGGGCATGGATCCTAACTTGCCCCAAGTCCCTTGCGGCCAAGACGGCATGGAATGCAGCGGTCAATGTGGCGGTCAATGTGGCGGCCAGTGTGATGGTCCCTGCGACCGATTTGGACGATCACCCTTTGCCTTGTTGAGTGCCCTTCGAGGTAGACTCGCTGGCTGCCGAGGCTCGTTGCGTCCTTACGGAGAAGGGGGCATTGCCACACAACGATGGTTCGACGTTTCTGCCGAGGCCATCTTTTTGTCGAGAACCGGCTCCGTCTCCAACTTCAATACGTCTTCGCTCGGTGCCGGTAGCAATAACTTTGTCCTCGGAACCAGCAATGTTCCACTGAATGATCTGAGGGCCGGTTTTGGCGTCCAAGGAAACATTCAAGTCGGACCTGGCGCCAACCTCGAAGTCGTTTACTTTGGACTAAATAAATGGGAGAAGTCTGCCACAGCGACTTCGACCACTCCGAACCTCTTTTCTTTCCTCAGTAACTTCGGCACACTCCCTGCAAACGGCTTCGACGATTCCGACCGTTCGTTTGTCCATACCTTGACCTATGCATCTACGCTTAATAATGGTGAAATCAATATTCGGCGCCGATGGGCGGAACCTTCTGGATTTTTGCAAGGTAGCTTTTTGATGGGTGTCCGCTACTTGGACATTGACGAGCAAGCCAGTTTCACTGCACGTGGCCAGAACAACAATACAGCTGCTAACAACGGCCCGCGATTTTTGAACTACACCGCCAACACTCAAAACTCACTCGCGGGTTTCCAGGTTGGTGCAGACCTTTGGTACAACTTAATTCCGGGAGTAAAACTGGGTGTGGAAGGGAAGTCAGGCATCTACAACAATCGAGCTCATCAGAACACCTCGATCTCAGCTAACTCGCTGCCGAATGCTTTCACCGAAGAAGTGTTGGCAAATCGAGCTGCCTCTATCACTCAGATCGCTCCGCAAATATCGTATCGATTGAACCACTCTTGGGCCTTCCGCTCGTCCTACCAATACATGTACGTCGATCACGTTGCACTTGCTACCAATAATTTCAATTCGGTTCCACCGACGACGTTCGGCCTAAATCTAGGGCGAACTCCAACGATCAATAACGACGCTCACATCGTGCTCCAAGGCTTTACGCTCGGTGCCGAATACACTTGGTAGTTGAGTCCTAAAAACACCTTTCTAAACAGAAAACTTGCGAGACCCATAGGACTTTCCTTTGGGTTTTTTTGTTTTAGTCTAAAGCCTCAGTTCCAGCGAAAACGCGGCCCTCGGACAATGGGTTGCAAGAGTTGGCACGGATGGTAGCGAACATGCATGGCAACGAAATCGAGGGGCAACTAAATCGAGAAGCAATCCCCAACGCCATTGTCGGGCAAACCCATGAGTTCTCGCCAACGGGCCTCGATCATCGCAGTGTATGGCATACCGCCAAGTCCGTAATTTCCGATGGCATATCCATCATTGACTTCGACCAACAAAGTTTGGCCCGATGCGGTTATCCCCCAATCCATTCCAAAGGCGATCGGACGCTCTAGGAACGCTTCGATTGCGTTTTGAACGGTGGCAACGTCTGGGAATCGAAGTGGGTCACCCTTGTAATTGGCAACGTTAAGGATTTTGTTGCGAAGGATCGACACCCGCCACTCGGAAACAAACTCGATTCGCTGTTGCGCTAATACTGGCGTATCATCGGGAACCGCTGCCGAGGCTATCAGATCGCGAAGCCCGTAGACCACTGTACCCTTAAACAATTTATGATGGAGCAACGGCTTGATATGAAATGGATTGAATGAAACTTCCGAGTCCACTTGGTTTCGAACTTCACCCATCGTCGTCTCCCAGGTGAATCTACCTATCCACTGTGACAGTGAATGCGGTAAGTCAAAAACGGGAGGGGAAGGTCGGCCGCATCGAGCAAGCAAGAGACGAATCGCCTCGACGCCAGCCCGAACCACCATTTCATCGGCGTGATGCAATAGCCAGGGATCAAGCAATCCTGATTGGATATCCGTGAATCGAAACGGGACCACTTCGTAGCCACGCTCCCAAAACCAATGGGAAGCCTCGAGGGATGCAAGGTAAAACGAGGAGTCTTGATTTACCTGTTGAACATACGCTCGCATAGAATTCGTCCGGGGGTATCAATCAAAAGGAGACAGTCCATCCAAAGGATTCGCTGGCGACAACGAAATAAATCCCTTTTGGGCTGTATTTCGCCTGCAACTGCACTGTATCCAACCCAAATTGTTGGGTAGTCTGAGTACTTAGGAATTGTACTCATTTTTTTTCCACGGCTGGTTTGGTTTTACATTCAATTCGAAGGATATTCCCCTCATGTTATTTAGATCTACCGTGGCGCTCCGGCTGGTGCTGGTATTTGGCCCGTTGGTGCTGGTATTTGGATGGATGAACGGCCATGCACAGGAGAAAATAAGCGTCGCCACTCCCGCTCCGATCGCTCAAGCAAATGCAGCCTTCAAGGATCCCTCTAGTTATGCAATGGGATTCAATATTGGCAGCAGTTTGGCTCAGGAGGGATTTGTTGACAAAGATTTAGATTCTAAAGATTTGATGATGGGAATGCTGGACGCCTTAAGCAAAAAAGAACCAAAGCTCACGCGGGCCCAATTTCAAGAAGCCATGAATTCGTTGCAGCAACGAATGCAAAAAAAGTTGATTGAATTGGCAAAGTCGAACTTGGAGAAATCGAATGCTTATCTTGACGTCAACAAGAAAAAAGACGGAGTTCAAACCACTCGGACAGGCTTACAATACCAGGTGATGAAGACCGGGACCGGTAAGACGCCCACCGTTACCGATATTGTCGTTTGCCACTACGAGGGCAAGTTAATTGACGGTTTTGTTTTCGATTCTTCCATCAAAAAAAATCAACCTCTTACACTTGATGTGAGTAAATTTGTTCCCGGATTGACGGAGGCTTTTCAACGGATGAAAGTCGGTGATAAATGGGTCATTACTTTGCCGTCCGATTTGGGTTACGGCGAGCCGGGGGAACCTAGGGCCGGCATCGGTCCGAACGAAGCGCTCATTTTTGACGTGGAACTGCTGGACGTAAAAAAATAGTCTCGCGTAGTCGCGACTCGAATGTGGAATTGCCATGCAAGATGCGTTGGAATACTGGGTGTCTCAGCTGAATGATTTCGGTCAGGCTCACCTGCTAAAATACTGGCATGAATTGTCGTTGGAAGAACGGCAATGTCTGACAAGCCAGATTGAATCGATTGATTTTCAAGAAATTGCAGATCTGGTTAACGGGGTTTCCAAAGAGGTCGACTGGCTTGAACTTGCACTGAAAGCCGCCCCACCGTCCGCGATTCGATTGCACGATCCGAACCCATCGTTTAATGAGGCCCAGGCCCGTGAATGCGGCGAACAAGCCATTCGAGACGGGAAAATCGGCATGATCCTGGTGGCCGGCGGTCAAGGAACTCGACTAGGCTTCGATCTCCCCAAAGGCATGTTCCGCATCGGTCCCGTTTCCAATCGAAGCCTCTTTGCTATGCATGTGGATTCCATTCGCGGGGCCATGCGACGCTTTGCAACTTCGATTCCGATGTACGTAATGACCAGCCCCGCGACGGACCTCCAGACCCGGGAATATTTTGATCGGCATCATGCCTTGGGACTGAAACCAGAAGAACTCGTCGTCTTCTGCCAAGGCTCGATGCCCGCTGTCGATGCTCTAAGCGGCAAAATACTAATGGAGACAAAACACCAGATTGCACTTAGTCCAGACGGTCACGGAGGAATCGTTTCGGCCCTTGAGCGTCACGGAATTCTGAAATCGGCTGCCGACCGCGGCATCGAACATTTCTTTTATGCTCAGGTCGACAATCCGATGGTCCGAGCATGCGATCCGACATTAATCGGATACCATTTGCTCGCGGCCTCGCAAATGACTACACAGGTCGTCAAAAAGCGATTTGCCTTCGAAAAAGTTGGCAATGTCGTTGCAATCCATGGTCGAACTCACATCATTGAATACAGTGATTTGCCAGAGAGTGTTGCCAATCGAACCGATGCAGATGGAGAGTTATGCCTTTGGGCTGGCAACATTGCCGTTCACATTATGGAGTTAAGCTTCCTGGCGTCGTCGACCAAAAATGCGAATTCTTTGCCCTTTCATCGAGCGAGAAAGCTTGTGCCATTCCTCGGCGAGGATGGAATTTTAGTGCAACCAGCTAACGCAAACGCCACGAAGTTCGAGCGGTTCGTCTTTGACCTTTTGCCATTGGCCGATCGGGCTATTGTGGTAGAAGCCGACGCTGCAGAGGCCTTTGCGCCGGTAAAAAACGCTGAAGGTGCTCCGGCCGATACCCCATCGGCTACACGCGATGCCATCTCAGCTCAGCATCGACGCTGGCTCGTACAAGCCGGCATGAATGTAAGCCCTAGCGTTCAAGTTGAGATTAACCCACATTGGGCACTAGACGCCGAAGAAGTACGGATGAAAATCCAAAAGCCTTCGAGCATTTTAGTCGATACATACTTTGCTTAGCAATTAAGAGGAAACTTCATGCTCCACGCAGTCATCATGGCCGGCGGTTCCGGCACCCGATTTTGGCCCGCAAGTCGTCAGGTCAAACCCAAGCAATTGCTGAAAATGGGCGGCGTGCGGACCATGTTGCAAACTACATTCGACCGGCTTCAAGGGTTGGTATCGAGTGAGCACGTGCTGGTCGCGACCAATCAGCAATTGTCGGAAGCTGTGGCGGCTCAGCTACCGAACCTGCCGTTGGAACACATCATTGGAGAGCCTTTCAAACGTGATACGGCACCTTGTATCGGTGTCGCGGCCTCTTTGGTTCAGGCTGCCGATGAAGACGGCATAATGGTAGTTATGCCTTCGGATCACGTTATTGAACCACGATCCGAATTTCACCGAGCCATTCGTGCGGCTATCCAACTCGTCGAAGAAGATCCAACACGAATCGTCACTTTCGGTATTCGGCCAAGTTACCCGGCAGAATCGTTTGGGTACATCCAACGGGGAGAAGCCATTGCAGGAGCGGCAGGCACGTCCACCTTCAAGGTGGATTGTTTTCGGGAAAAACCAGATCGCAAGACTGCTGAAGAATACGTCGAACAGGGAACATTTTATTGGAATAGCGGGATTTTCCTGTGGAAAGCCAGCACTATCCTCCAAGCCTTGGCAAGGTATGAGCCAGAGATGCACCTGCATATCGAAAACATCGCCCGCGACATTGGAACAGCCAACTTCCAAAGTAACTTCGCCCAACATTTTGAAAAGATCCAGGGCAAGTCGATCGACTTTGCGGTAATGGAACGCCACGAAAACGTTGTAGTTATTGAGGCGCCTTTTTCCTGGGATGACGTAGGCAGCTGGCAAGCCATCGCGCGATTGATTGCCCCGGACGAACGAGGAAATGCAGTCGATGGACCTTTCCTTTCGATCGATTCTACAAACAACATCATTCGCTCCGAACCGGATCACCTCATAGTCACGATTGGGATGAACGACACAATTGTGGTTCACACGCCAGATGCGACCTTGGTGGCTCCTAAGTCGGAGGAGGAAAGGGTTCGCGAAGCCGTGAAGCAGTTGACGGAACTCGGCCACAAACAGTACTTATAAAGTTTCGGTGAAAAGTTCTCGGAATTATTTCATTCAGCCGATCGATCTTCTGGGCTAACGTTGTTACGATTCAATGGGCTTCTTTTTTTGCGCAAGTACTGTTTATTCGTGAGTACTTAAATCGCAGTTGTTTGAATTGATTCAAATTGTGTTCCGGAGGCAGGGGTGGCGAAAATCAGCGTGGCAGGCATAGCGGCCGAAGACGTGTTGAACTGTTTGCCTGATGGCGTTGCCCTATTGGGCGGCGATTTGACCATTCTGTGGGCCAATCAGTGTTTTCAACAGTG
Source organism: Pirellula sp. (assembly GCA_043757445.1). Taxonomy (GTDB): domain Bacteria; phylum Planctomycetota; class Planctomycetia; order Pirellulales; family Pirellulaceae; genus JBKCUI01. The sequence goes on from JAYVPJ010000178.1 coordinate 23,144, forward strand.
GTTCGGTGGTGTGGATCGGACTGGAGAGAATTTCTATTCTGCCTTAGCAAATCCTGACATCGTCGGTACTGGGCTATGTCCGCTACAAACCTGTTTCTCGAGTGGTCGAAAAGCCAGTGCGACGCTTCAAACGCAAAAAGGAAATTATTACCACATCCACGCCGCTCCGCTTGCAAGCGATGTTTCGGAGCGAATGTCAAGTGATTCGAATGGCAATGACATCGACCGAATCGTGGTAACTCTAAGCGATGTGACAGAAGAGATCTTGCAGGAGCAAAAGCTGGCTGCAATCCATCAAGCGGGCGCGAAACTTACGGATCTCAAGCCGGATGAAATCTTTGCAATGGACGTAGAGCAGAGAATTGATTTGCTCAAGGACAACATTCGTCATTACACACAGGATTTACTAAACGTTGAGGTCATCGAGATTCGGCTTTTGGAGCAGTCCACTGGAAATCTAATCCCGTTGCTTTCGGTCGGCATTGATCAAACGGCCGCGGATAGACGATTGATGGCCAGTCCACAGGGCCACGGGGTAACTGGGTATGTGGCCGACAGCGGCAAAAGCTACCTATGTCGAGATACCACCAAAGATCCAAAGTACCTCGAAGCGTTTAAGGGCGCACGGAGTTCGCTGACCGTTCCAATTCTGTTGCATGAAAACGTAATCGGTACAATCAATGTTGAAAGCCCGGTGCTCGATGCGTTTTCCTTAAGCGATCAGCGTTTCCTAGAGATCTTTGCTCGCGATGTCGCCGTTGCGTTAAACACCTTGGAATTGCTTGTCGCTCAACGAACCAACGCGGCTCAGCAAAGTTGCGAAGCAATCCATGCCGCAGTGGCTCTTCCAATCGACGATCTGTTGTTGGATGCTGTTCACCTCATGGAAAAGTACATCGGCCACGACACCGAAACCGTTTCGCGTTTGAGAGATGTTTTAGCCAAGGCCAGAAGCATCAAAAGGTCGATCCAAGAAATTGGTCAAACGCTCGCTCCCACCGACGTCAGCCCGGCCGGTTGCAATACCGAGAACCACACGAAACTTCAGGGAAAACGCATACTGGTTGTGGATGCGGACGAGCAAGTGCGAAACGATGCACATGCCTTGCTTGAACGGTACGGCTGCACAGTGGAAACGGCCCATGAAGGCGATCAAGCCGTATCGATGGTACGAAATTGCATCGATGAGCCATATCATGTCATCATATCGGACATAAAGCTACCCGATTACTCTGGCTACCAATTGATGTTGCGGCTTCAAAATTTGATGACTCACGTCCCAATCGCTCTCATGACCGGATTTGGATATGATCCCGGGCACTCGATTGTCAAGGCTCGACAATCCGGTTTGCATCCTAAAGCAATCCTCTACAAACCGTTTCGTCTTGATCAACTTTTAAGCGTTACCGAAACGCTCATCGATTACCGTCCTCAATCCTCTGAATGATTCGGATGGTACCGTGGTTCTATTTTTGTTGTACGGCGCGTTTTTCGCGGTCGTCGCGATAGGGCATTTCGGGTTCTGGATCTGGCTTTTTAATCGAGTCAACGCCACTGGACTGAAACGCAAGACGATCAAGCGTATCGAAAAGACCATCGTGTTGGCGTGTGCATGCGGACTGATTCCGATTGGGCTATTGCTCCTCGAGCTTCGTTCCCACGATGCAACCAATGCTCTCGAATATGGCAGCTTTGGAAACAACCCGCTCGCTTTCTTCGCGATGATCTACGCGCTCGGTGCAGGCTTCTTTGCCGTCGCAGCGACCCCATTTTGGATTTTGGACCGGCCGCCGTTTGCGATCGCGGCCGACCGATACCAAATTTTAGAGTCGGAGGATCTTAGTCAACTTCAGCATCCGGCAAGCAACGCCGCCCTCTATATTGAAGGTCGACGTTTTCGCCAAATGGCAAAGCTTCCGGGCAATCAAATTGTCTCACTGCAACGCAATCGAAAACGTCTCTTCATCGATCGTTTGCCTAGAGACTTAGAAAACTTGCAAATTGCTCATTTATCCGACGTGCATTTGACTGGGCAACTTTCAACGTCGTTTTATCGATTGGCGATGGATTGGATATTCAACCAGTCGCCAGACATGATTGTCCTCTCCGGCGACATAGTGGACTACCAAGAATCGCTGAAGCAGATGCGATCTGTATTCGATGGACTTAGCGCCCCTCTAGGTTGCTATTTCATCTTGGGTAACCATGATAAACGCCTAACGGTTCCGACCGATGTTTGCACGGAACTATGCGCTATGGGTTGGACCGACGTTGGCAAGTCGAGCGCAGTTGCAGCAAAGACAGGTTTTCTGATCCACATTTCAGGAAACGAAAGGCCTTGGTTCGAGCGACATAACTCAGCCGCGGAAATCATTTCTGGCAGTCAGCCGCAAAAGCACCAATGGAAGTTGGGAGTGGCACATTCACCCGATCAATTCGATTGGGGGATCGCAAATCGTTTTGATTTGTTGTTGTGTGGCCATACGCATGGCGGGCAGATACGCTTGCCCGTCATCGGACCGGTTATTACCCCCAGCCGCTACGGGTCGCGATATGCGTCGGGAGTATTCTGGAAAAAAAACACACTCATGCACGTTTCCAGAGGCATCTCTGGCGTTCATCCATTTAGGTGGGGGTGTATCCCCGAAGTCACAATCCTTGAATTGGCTGCTCGCACTGACACGAAAACACTTGAGCATTAGGTCTAAGTCTGCTGTTTTCCTTATTTCGCTTAAAGACAAAGTGCAATCCGATCAAGGTACATTCAGATTCTTGGTATTTCGCTCGATAACACTTGGTAGACGGTTTTTGGTCGCAACGGCTCCTTTAACTTGCCGTTCGTCGAATACAACAGCAATGCGTCCTCGCGTATACTGATACTAGTCGCAAAAGCCTGCGACAGAGGCTTTGGTTATGAGCGAAGAACAGTTTTGGGTCATTCAAACTGAAGATCTTCAGATTGGAACAACACTTAGTTTTGATTTGATGGACGCTTCCGGCATGGTTCTACACAAGGCGGGCATGCCAATCAATGTGAGGCTCAAAGAGCGACTACGGGCAAAGAGCATCCATTCGGTCACCGTTCGAGGCGCAGCCAAGTTCGGTGGCACTCAGCTTGACGCATTGCTAATCGACTCCTTTTCGCCTGGCAGTGTCAAGGCAATTCAAGAGGCCATCGAATCTACGCAAATTGCAGTTCGTAATCTGGTTGCAGTCTTAAAGGATAACAAAGAAGGAAACATAGACGAACTTCGCGAAAACGTGATCCAATTCGTCGGTCAAGCCAGCAAGGATGTTGCAGCCGGACTCGCGGTCATTGCGATGAACTCGCGGGGATCGAACTGCGACATTATTGAAATTGTCGCCAAACGCTCCGCGAAGCTCTCGTTGCTTGGGGTGATCACAAGCGTCCTCAATTCCGACGAGCCAAATGAATCGATGGAAATAGGATTGGCCGGCCTATTGCACGACTGTTCGCTGCTTCTTCACCCAGAGTGGTTTTCGATAGACACAAACCAGCGAGGGGATTCTTTTTTGAATGAATATCAACGGCATCCGATCGAAAGTGCCGAGCTCCTCTATAGCGCACCTGGAATTTCTAAGAACACGATCACGATGGTCACTCAAGTCCACGAGCAAGCAGACGGAACCGGATATCCGCGTGGAATGACGCTTGCGAACACATTGCAGGGAGCAGCTATCTTAAATCTTGCAGATGCTTATCTGACATTGGTGGAACCGATTCGAGGAAACGGGCATGTCCATGTACCCCATCGGATCGATCGTATTGTTGGAAGACGACTCGAAGGCACTCGTCACTCAGGGAAATCCAAGCAAGCCATTTCAGCCGATTGTTCGGTTGCTCCAACCTGGAAATCTAAGAGTCGATCTTCAAGAATCCAGCCTGTCCATTTCGGGGCCTTACTATGGCACGGACACGGTCCAATTGGAGCGCGTCCTAAAGTCTCAAATGCACGAAATCAGGTGGCGAACCGATCGATAAACTACAACTATCCTGATTGAGTCACTCCCGCTGGCTTGCCCAGCGGATCGATTGTTTCTGGCCTGAAAAAAAAAGGGCTCGACATTTGTCGAGCCCTAAGTTGTTTTCCGCGCCCGGAAATTACTAAGAGATGGTGTAAGCAGTTTCAGCGTGATCGCTTAAGTCCAATCCCATCTTCTCACCGTCTTCGCTGATTCGCAATCCTATGGTGAAATCAATGATCTTGAGTAAGATGAACGACGCAACGCCGGAGTATACAATCGTCACGACAACGGCTTTGAGTTGGAGCATCACTTGGGCTGTATTGCCATAGAAGGCACCACCGTTCAAATCAACACCAAAGCCCTTGATGGCGAATACTCCCGTAGCCATAGCGCCCCAAATACCAGCCATGCCGTGAACGCCAAATACGTCCAAGGAATCGTCGTACTTTAGAGCCGGCTTAACATATGCGACAAAAATGTAACTGATAATGGTTGCGCCAGCTCCTATCACGATGGCTGCCCAAACCTCAACAAAGCCGGCCGCAGGCGTGATTCCAACTAAGCCAGCCACCGCTCCAGTAATCATTCCAAGAGCCGTCGGCTTGCCGTTTCGAGCAATCTCGATCACCGACCATAGAAGGCCTGCGGTCGCAGCAGCTACTTGCGTTGTAACGAAGGCGCGAACTGCTTGAGGGGTGGCGCCGAGTGCGCTACCACCGTTGAATCCAAACCATCCGAACCACAACATTCCAGCCCCAAGAACTGCGAAAGGCAGATTGTGGGGAGGCGTAATCTGCTTTGGAAAACCTCGGCGAGGCCCCAAGACCAAACAGCATACCAACGCTGCGATACCAGCGTTGATGTGCACGACTGTACCGCCAGCAAAGTCAAGTGCCCCAACCGGATTGTTCGCCGCATCAAAAGACCCAAGGCCGAAAATTGGGTGTGTTGGTCCGAACCATACCCAGTGGCAAATGGGGCTGTAAACAATCAAGCTCCACAAACCAATGAACGCGAGAAAGGCAAGAAACTTCATTCGTTCCGCGAAGGCACCAATGATCAAAGCGGGAGTGATGATAGCAAACATCATCTGAAACACCATGAACAGCTGTTGGCTGATTCCTAGCTTCACATCCTTTACCGGTTCAAATGACTGGTCGAATGCAACACCATTTAACATGAAGTGCTTAAGTGGGTTGCCGGCGAACCCACCTAATACTTCCTCCGCAGGCGAACCCTCTATCGGCGTACTTGGGTTTGCCCCAGAGAATGCCAGACTGTAGCCTACGGTCACCCAAATAAGGGACACCAAAGCCATGCACATGAAGCATTGCATCAAAATGCTTAAGACGTTTTTTCGCCCAACAAGCCCGCCGTAAAAAAATGCCAGACCTGGGGTCATGAAAAGTACCAATGCGGCACTCGTAAGCAACCACGCTTGGTCGGCAGGAACCAGCGTCGAAGGGGGTGGGGTCGCCTCAACTATGGGAGGCGCCTGCTCGGCCATCCCAGGAGTTACAGCGTCTTGCGCCACCAAACCCGTACACAACATTGCCAGTAAAAAAAACGAAAAACACGCCGTTCTAATCATTATCCAACTCCGCCTCGAAGTTCTTTCCCTCAAACATTTCCAGTAGTTGCTGGTAAGCTACAGTGCGGAGAGATTGCGCACCGTGACTCACGAATCATCCGCTAGCAAATGCCAGGCCAAGTGAAAGGTCGGATTCTTCGATTGGCTAAATGTCCAACGAATTGCAAAATATTAATCGATCGAAAAATCATTTTGATAGGTGTCAGCAAAGTTATGGTTTTCCCCTTCTCTATGTTTGCTTCAAGAATACGCAGGAAGTCGAACGAAGCACATGTTTTAAGCGTCGGATGAGTCAAAGTGGCTGCGGTCAGCTTTATGGGTTGATTGTGCGCTCCTATCCAGCACTGTAGAGACCAAGACCTCGCCCCATTGCGTTCCTGTTTCAGCTGCACCGTCGGGACTACCGCCACGCTCTGGCTCGAGATGTTATCTCTGCCCTGATTGCCCTACGAAAACCCTTTAGATAAGACTCCGTTATCATCATGTCTGCCGGTGAACCGAACATCGATCCAGTGAAGCCACCCCAGGACGACCGCGTGGTAGATAACCGCCCTGCTCAGCCATTTTCACCAACGAGACGACCATATCACGTTGTTCCGTACGGGCGATCAAGTTATAAAGAGGATGCACAGTGCGAAACGTATCCCACAGCGACGTACCGTGGCCGGACGTAATTATTGAAAAGAACGCGCGAATGCTATGAAGCAAAAATTGAGAATGCTGGCCGCGAAGCTGTCCCGTCTTTTTGTTTTCGAAGGTCGAGTTGATAGGAAGAGTTACCTCCTGGCTGGCTTCTTTTTGATGATTTTGAAATACATGGTCGAAGCCATCGTGATCTATGTGGCGACCGGTCTGAGCTATTCGCCGATGGACTTTGTAAATCCCCTTTTGAGTAGCCGTGTTTACTTTTCGGGCCCCTCGGCTTCATGGCTTGGTATGGCTTGGATAGTTTGGTCACTGCCCTTCTTTTGGATCGCCGTAGCAATGAGCATCCGCCGCGCATCGGACATTGGTCTATCCCCTTGGTTTGGGATGTCTATCCTCGTACCGATAATAAATTGGCTAGGTATGTTTTTGATGTCGGTGCTTCCAAGCAAGGATCGGTATCGAGGCAACTTGGCCACGGAGACGCATAAATCAGATGAAGAAATGCTTGCCGACACCATTCGAAAGCTGTCGCCTGAATTGTTCTCACCCTCATCGGTTGGGCATCTGTCCAGTAAACCGCCCGTCATTGCGACAACGATGTCTGAATCGGTAGAATTCGAAAAAAAGTCGTACGACGGCGTTTCTGCCGCTGTGCTTGGCATCGGGGCAGGTGCACTGTACGCGATTGCGATGGTATTGTTCAGCGTTTATGCGTTGGGCAGCTATGGCGCAGCCATGTTTTTCGGAACACCCGTCGTCACTGGAGCGATCGCCTCGTATTTGTACAATTTAAATGTACCCAAGCCCATCGGACAAACCATGGGTCATGCTTTGCTAACGATCCTATTCGCCTGTTGTGGATTCCTATGCGTGGGGATCGAGGGGGTGATCTGCGTTGCGATGGCATTACCAATCATGGTCCCGCTTGGCTTGTTTGGTTCCTTGATCGGAGGTGCGATCGCGATGGCAACGGCCAAACGTCATCGCGACGACTGGTCTGGGATGGCTGGCTGCATGATCGCCCTGCCCATCATCGCGATGGTGGAGCCTCAATGGCAGAGCAAGCCATTATTTGAAGTCATGACTTCGGTCGAGATCCAGGCAACGCCAGAAACGGTATGGCGCCAAGTGATCGAATTCCCTGAGATCACAACCGAACAAGAGTGGTTCTTTGCGATGGGAATTGCGTCTCCTCTCCGTGCGTGGATCGACGGAGAAGGCGTGGGAGCAATTCGCCATTGCGAGTTTACCACAGGCGCTTTTGTTGAGCCAATAACCGCTTGGAATCCTCCATTTCAACTTGCGTTTGACGTAACGGAACAGCCTGACCCGATGGTTGAACTTACCCTTTATCGCCACTTGCACCCACCCCACCTCGAGCATTCCTTTCGGAGTACGAAAGGGGAGTTTCGATTGGTCGATATCGGAAAAAACCGAACGCGATTGGAGGGGCGGACATGGTATCAGCTAGAGATCCATCCTCTGGGCTACTGGTCGCTGTGGACCGATTGGATCGTACATCGGATCCACTTGAGGGTGCTCAAGCACATTCAAATAATTTCCGAGTCAAAATCAAATTGAGCTTCGTGCGAAGGCAGATATACGTCCTAAATGGCGAAGTGGATGAATTTCCTAATCATACAGTTAGCCCGGTCGATTATCATTGCGATCTGGATTCGCGAGCTAATGTGGTCCATCATTATGAAACAAACTTGAGACGCCGGCATCCTGTTTGGACCTTGCAACGAATGCTATTTCTATGAGCCTCATCGCAAAACTGTCTATCCTTTATTTTATGATGCTACTCTTTTTCTTCGGCGTTCCCCTGCGCGCGGAGACAATATGGAGAGTGGGTGCCGCATCGGTCGTGATGCAGGCAGAGGACTCCATGGTCATCGGTGGCGGCATCGGGCCGGGATTCTTGAATGGGCAAGAAGGTCTCCTCCAAGCGACTTCGATTGTGATTCGGGGAGACAAGCCATTGTGCCTGATCGCTGCGGATGTGTTGATGATGCATCGCGTTTGGCTCGATCAAGTTGCAAAGGACATAGAGAAGGAATGTGGAATCCCATTTGACCACATATTGATCAATGCAAGTCACACGCATCACGCACCATCCACCGTCACCATCCACGGATACTCTCAAGACGACGAGTTTTGCCGACGCACCGTGAAAGCCATGGTTGATTCTGCAATAATCGCTAACGAGCGAGCATTGAAGAGCGAAAGTTGTCACGGATTTTATCGCCTTGGACAAGAGGCTACGGTCGGACAAAATAGTCGACAACGATTGAAGGACGGTAAGATCTATTGGATCGGTCCTCGCGATGACTTCGTTCGACCTACGGATCCCTTTGATGTTGACTTGCCTGTAGTCGCTTTCAAAAAAGCGGACGGCTCAAACGTAGCAATGTTGTTCAACCATTCGACTCATTGCATTGGAACTCGAACAGGCAAACGCTCTCCCGGGTTTTATGGACTAGCTGCGCAGGAGTTGGCCGAGCAGTATAAAGTGCCCGTGGCATTCTTCTCTGGCGCAGCCGGGTCTACGCACAATTTAGGGCTTCCGTGTGACGAAATGGTGACTCGCATTAAGTCGTCCATTGAGGAAACACTCTTGAAAGTATCTCCCATGCAGTCAATAAAATTGGCGTCGATCAAATGCGAACTCGCTTTCCAGATGCGTACCTTTGACGAACACGCAGAGGCTCAGGCTGTCAGTGAATACTGTCTCAAGTACGCTCCGCATGGGGCTGAGTCGATTATCAAAGTATTTCGTGAAAGCCGAATGAAGCTAAAGCCAAAACAGGGCGAAACGCGAACGATGTGGCTTCAAGCAATGCAGATCGGAGATGTGTATGTAGTGGGTGTACCCGCAGAGTTTTTTACCATTCTTGGATTGGAAATCAAGCGTCGAAGTCCATTTCGGAACACGTTCGTGTTCGCTCTTTCAAATGACTATGTAGGTTATTTACCAAGCCGAGAAGGTTTCAAGAACGGCGGCTATCAAACCTGGACGGGTTTGCACAGTTTCGCAGAGATTGGGACTGGCGAAACGGTGGTTGAAAAGTGCTTGGAACTGCTAAACGAACTGAGATAATCTGCGGACCTCCATGGTTCATTCGCGAATAGGACCAAATTCAAGTCGTCAAGTCTCTCTAGTGTCCTACCAACCACGAATAACACGAATTACACGGATCGCACGGATCGCACGGATCGCACGGATCCCCCTTTCGATAAGTGATGCACGCATGATTATCGTTGCGAACTTGATATACTGGCACGCTGTCTTTTTTACAAGTTCTCTTCGAGGAGACTGGGTATGAGATTGATATGCATTGTGTTTCTTGGACTACTACTACCCTCAAACGCATCAGCCCAGAACGACGGTATTGGACTGAACGCAGGGTTAGGGGCACCGACTAAAAAATTTCTCTACGTCGTTACACCTGGAATCCGAGATTACTCGCAATACGGTGGCGCTGGGATACTGGTGTTCGACATAGACGACAACCACAAGTTCGTTAAACGTATCGAAACGGCAGCGAGCACCCAAGAGAAACCTCGCAACATCAAGGGGGTTTGCGCGAGTGCGATAACCAATCGGCTTTACTTTACGACCCCCGAAAAACTCTATTGTGTCGATCTGGCCACCGAAAAAACACTTTGGGAAGTAGCTCCTCCCAATGGTTGCGACCGCATGTCCATACTTCCCGACGGAAAGACAATTTATGTTCCTTCCTTCGAAAAGGACACGTGGAACGTCATCGATGCCGAAACAGGGAAGACAATCACAGAAATCGAAACCAAAAGTGGAGCCCACAACACGGTCGTCTCACGCGATGGATCGCGAATGTTCATGGGCGGGCTTAAGTCCTCGAACCTGTTCGTGGCCGACACACGCACGCACCAGGTGGTTCAGCAAGTTGGTCCGTTCGGCGGAGCCATTCGCCCTTTCACAGTCAATGCGGCTCGAACCCGAGCCTATATTTGCGTAAATGAGTTACTCGGCTTTGAGATTGGCGACTTAACGACCGGAAAGAAGCTACATCGCGTCGAAGTGTCTGGATTCAAACCGGGCGCTGTCAAGCGACATGGTTGCCCTAGCCACGGCATCGGAATATCGCCCGACGAGCGGGAAGTTTGGGTCGTCGATGCCGCCAATGAACAAGTTCACATTTTCGATAACACAGTAACCCCGCCAAAGCAAACACAAAGCATGAAACTTCGCGAACAACCGGGTTGGATCACTTTTAGCATCGATGGCTCCTATGCTTATCCGTCTACTGGCGAAGTAATCAATACGAGGACTAAAAAGATCATTAGCCTGCTCACCGACGAAATGGGGCGAGAAGTTCACAGTGAAAAGATGCTTGAGATCCACAAAATGGGGAGCAAAGCCACGATCATCGGCGATCAGTTCGGTGTTGGACGGGTTGCTGTTCCGTAACAACGGCGGGCCAACGGCGAAGCCCTCGCGGCCCATGCTATTGACCTGGAACATCAATGCGACTTCCGGTTACAATGGTCGTCATGCTTTACAACAATCCCGCCGCTATGGTAATTCGTGCCACAATTGCAATGGCTACATCGACCTTCCTAATTGGTCCTGTCAATTGCCAAGAAAAACCCACACCTGATATTGCTGAGTACTCGAAATCAGCGCTTCTTCAAGAGGGAGATATCGGGCGAGGTAAGTCGGCCTTCGCTTCCGATCGGCTCTCCTGTGCGAAATGCCATAGCATCGACGGGACGAAGAATAAAGCCGGCCCAGATCTATTCGCAGTGGGTGAAAAGTTTGGCCGTCGCGAAATCATCGAATCCGTTCTGACCCCCTCGATTCGTATCGCAGAGGGCTACGAAACGACTGTATTGCTGATGAACGACGAGACGATTGTGTCGGGTATTGTCAAACTCGCAACCGACCAGTCGCTCGAACTGCTTGGTCTGAACGGCGGGCTGATTCAAGTTGCTACGGATGAGGTCGCCGCTCGGCGCATGAGCCCCATATCCATCATGCCCCACGGCATTCACGAGAGTCTTTCAAAGGGCGAATTCAATGATCTGATCGAATTCTTGGTGAGCCTGAAACAAGACGATAGCGCAGCTCAAATTTTTCGAGGCATGCCCGATCGCGTCAGTGAGCTTGCGCGTTCGGTTGAACTGCAACCGATTATCGGCGATTCACTTCATTTCGATAAACCAGTTTGGCTTGGAAGCCTGCCCGGTTCCAACGGCGGGCTACTTGTTATTGAACATCAGGAGCGAAGAGTCTGGCTTCTACTCAGGTCGAACGACGAAAGCAAAGTTGAGGATCCGAACCGCAAAAAACTGTTTCTTGATCTTGGTCCCGCAGCTCCGAACGAAGGTCGACTATCCGCACTTGCATTCCACCCCAACTTTCTCGCTAACCGAAAGTATTTTCTGTTTGAACGGGTCACCGTCGACGGCAAGATGTTTGCCACCATTGTTGAGCGAGAAGTGTCCGCCGACGGCAAAACCGATTCCGGACGAGAACCTCGATTGATTTTGCAAGTGCCGCAAACCACTGGCGCACATTTTGGAGGTTGGTTGGAATTTGGACCCGATGGCTTTCTTTACATGAGCTTCGGCGATAGCGGCCCACAGGAAGATCCGAATGGCAATGCGCAAAATCGAACCATCATGCTTGGCAAAATCGTTCGCGTCGACGTCGATCGCCAAGAGGGTGATCGTGCCTACTCGATACCCAAGGACAATCCATTCGTCAACGATCCAGGAACGCTACCTGAAATATGGGCGCTCGGGTTTCGTGCGCCTTGGCGTTTAAGTTTCGATCGTATCACAGGTGATCTTTGGGTAGGCGATGTGGGGCAAGATCGGTATGAGGAGGTGTCGATCGTTCAACGCGGCGAAAATCACGGCTGGAATGTCTACGAGGGTTTTGAAGCCTTTTCAAACCGCCATCGGCGAACAAACGAGAGCTACGTGCAACCCATTTTTGCATATAGGCGACGGTATGGGCCATCGGTCACAGGTGGCTATGTCTATCGGGCAGATCCGGCTTCGTCTTTCTACGGCAAATACATTTTTGGCGACTACGAATCGAAACGCATCTTCGCACTGACCCAGCAAGATGGGGCTCTCAAAGAAATACGTCAGATTGGAATTGCACCTCAACGCATCGTATCGTTTGGAAAAGACGAGGACGGTGGAATCTATGTCGTCGGGTATGAAGGGCTTCTGTACAAGATCGATTTTTCCACGACCACGTTTGAATAGATGGGAGGTGCCCGCTGAGCCTGACCGGATTAGGGTTTACCTGCAACATAGCCGTAGAAGTTTTGCAGCCAGTGGTCCATACTCATCGTCACGCCGGAATTCGGTACAGAATGTGTATCATTACCCCAAGTGTAGATCGTGAACTGTACTGAGTCGTTCGTTAGCTGTGTTACGCTTTTCAATACTACCCAGTGATTGGCCGTTGTAAAGATTTGGCGGAGGTGACCGCGGTGATTGCCAGACTCCACACCGTTCATATCAATAAATAAGCATACTCGATACCCCTGTGACAACAGTCTGGCAGCGTTGCGAAAATCATCTTCACCTTTGGTAAAGTAGAGATTGGTTTCATTGGAAACATGATGGTAACCAGCGGATTCTAGCCAATCTGACAGTTGCCCGGGTAGTGTAATACCAGCGAACGCGTCGTCCGCGTCGTCGTAGTCGAAGATCGCGTTTTCTGAATCTCGCAGGCTAGCCAAAGCAACCCAGTCCGCTGCCGCGATTCTTCCAGACGGATTGTAAGCACGACAATCCTCACCTGGAGTGACCTGCAAGGACCCTAATTTTGCTGTGCCCCTTTCGTATAAGTCCGTGGCATACTGTTCATACAAGTCAGGATTGTCGCAAGCAACGATATGCATTAGGCTTGCCGGCCCACACAGAGACGCAGTGGACTGATTGATAAGACCTGGACTTATTCGTCTTTCGCTCAATGTTAAGGCGAAATCGGTACGATCGATCTTCAAGAATGCAGGTTTCTTGAGCGGATTTCGATTGCCTGCATCCAACCCCAGTCTGTGGGGACCCATTCGAGCTCCAAGCGGTCCCGGAATTCGCATGGTTGAGAAGTTTCGCATCGAATTTTCCTGCATAATTACTGGGTATAGGCCGACGGACTTTTGTTGTTATCGAGACAAACTAGTTGGAGTTTCGTGAAATCCAAGAATTCCTTCCGAAAGTCTTCGAATGCGGCGTCCAACCGAAGAAAACGCCATCTCGGCGGAGCAGTGCAACCCTCCCGAAACGTAGTTTTGGGAGGGTCGGCGGGCGCTAGCCACGCCGGGGAGGGAAGGATGACGCGATCCGAAGAACTTTTTACCTAGCCGAATCTTGCCCTCCCCGAAAAAATCGCTTACGGCTCGTTTTTCGACCTTCCCAACTTCGTTGAGCGGGTAACAGCGGTGGCGATCAGCGAGAAGTGTCAATTTTAGTTTTCTTATCGCTTAGCGCGCTCTCGTCTTCAAATCTTGGCGTCCTTAACAGTGTCCAGATGCAATTTGGCGATGATTGCCGAGAGTCTTTCTGAACTGTGTTAACTAAGTTTAGAGTTCGTACACCCAAGTAAGGGGATGGATCATGCTGCGTTCGTATGTAATTCTTCCAATGTTTGGCGTTTTCGGATCGTGCGTACTAGTTGCATTGACGGTGAATGCCGCCGATCCGCCTCTGAGGGTAGGAGACGTAGCACCCGCTATCGAATGCTTAGACGCGGACGGCCAATCTTGGAATTCGCAAAGCCTGATCGGAAAGCAGATGCTCGTTGTCTTCTTCTATCCGAGTGACTTCGCATTCTGCTCCACTCGGCAGGCCATGAATTATCAACAACATTTGGGTGTATTGTCGAAGGCACATGTGGCGGTCGTGGGCGTCAGCGGTGATCAGGTTCGCACGCACAATCTATTCAAAGCCACTTACCATCTGGGCTTTCCGTTGTTGGCCGACGAGCAAGGAAATATCGCCAGTAAATTTGGAGTTCCGTTGCGGATGGGTGGAAAAGCGGTCGTCAAGGATCTGCATGGCCATGAGGTAAGTGACTCGAGTGGCAACGCAATTCACTTGGAACGAAAGTGCACGGCGGCCAGATGGACATTTATCATCGACAAAGAGGGGCGAATCGCCAACATTGTGACGTCGGCTTCACCATTGTTCGATAGCCAAGAGTCGCTTCAAAGGGTCGAGCTTCTCGCCAGCAAATAAGTACCGAAGTCTCCAGCAGCGGTTAAGATAAAGAATGGTGGTTTAAAACTGTCATTGCGAATCGCTCTGAGGCACCCCCGTATGAATCAAGTGACGGCAGATGAATCAAATGACGGCAGAATACGAACAGATGCTTGAGCGGCACAGGCCGTATTTAATGTTGCTTGCTCGCGCGAGAATACGACCGGTCAGTGGTCGGAAACTGGATTCGTCCGATATCGTGCAACAGACGCTGCTAGCTGCCCATGCGAAACGCGCCCAATTCCGCGGCTCGACGGACGAGGATTTCGCGGCTTGGCTGCGAGAAATCTTGAAGCACAATCTTTTGGATGCGTTGCGCGATCAGAATCGCGATAAACGCGATGTTCGTCGCGAACGCTCGCTTCAAGCGACGATCGATCAATCGTTTTCACGGGCAGATCAATGGTTAGTTGCCGCACAGTCTTCCCCCAGTCAACGGGCCATCAAACAGGAAGACTTGTTTCGTCTATCGAATGCGTTGACAAAATTACCGGAAGAACAACGAGAGGCCATCGTCCTGCATCATTTGCAAGGATTGAAGTTAGCCGAAGTTGCACTTGAGCTTGGGTGCAGCGAGTCCTCGGTTGCGGGTTTACTGTTTCGGGGATTAAGGAAGCTACATCACGAGTTAAGTGAATAAGGTAAATGCATGTCGGATGGTACACAATCTGGGCTCCACAGCGAATGCGAACGCGACGAACGACTCGAGTCGGTAATCGCAGAATACATTCGAGCCTCCGAAGCAGGAAACGCTCCTAGCCGTCGCGAACTGCTTGAGCAGTATCCAGAGCTTGCAGCCGACCTAAAACAATTCCTTTCGCAGCGCGACCACCTCAATCGCATGGCCGATCCGATTCGAGAATTTGGTGACGATTTATTTCAAGCGATCGGTCCTGGTCAGCAACTGAGCTATGTCGGCAACTATGAATTGCTGGAGGAAGTTGCTCGTGGCGGGATGGGAATCGTTTACAAGGCTCGCCAAAAAACACTGGGGCGAATGGTGGCGGTGAAAATGATCGTCGCAGGACGGTTGGCGAACGAACAGGACGTCCAACGCTTCCAATCCGAAGCCCAAGCTGCCGCCAGTTTGCAGCATCCCAATATCGTCTCGATACACGAAGTCGGTCAGCACGAAGGCTGGCACTACTTCTCGATGGACTATGTTGATGGTAGTGATTTGTCGACGATATTGCGGCTCAATCTGCTGTCGGATAAAAAGGCGGCAGAGTATGTTCGTCAAATGGCTGAGGCTATTCACTATGCGCACCTACGGGGCATCTTGCACCGTGACTTGAAGCCCTCGAATATCCTTATCGATTGTCACGATCAAGTACGGATCACCGACTTTGGTTTGGCCATGCGGGTCGAAGGCGATCAAGGGCTAACGCAGACGGGCCAGATCGTTGGAACGCCCAGTTACATGCCACCCGAACAAGCGCAAAGCAATCGTGCTTTGATTGGACCGGCCAGCGACGTCTATGCGCTAGGTGCAATTTTGTATGAATGTCTCACAGGTCGTCCACCCTTTCGGGCGGAGACGGTCATCAAAACAATCGATCAAGTCATTCACGTCGAAGCCGCATCACCGCGAAGGTTGAACGCATCTATCCCTCGCGACTTGGAGACGATTTGCCTGAAATGCCTCGAAAAGGAACCCCATCGACGCTACGGCACGGCCCAACTGCTGGCCGAAGACTTGGGCTCCTTCCTTTGCGACGAACCGATCACCGCTCGTCCCGTCGGCACCATCGAGCGAACCTGGCGCGGGTGCCGCCGCAATCCGGCGATAGCGAGTCTGACGGCGACCGTCGTGCTATGCCTGATCGTCGGCACCACCGTCTCCTCGTACTTCGCCGTCAAAGCTGGCATTCTAGCGCAGGCCGAAGCATTTCATCGCCACCGTGCCGACGACAAGGCCGATCTCGCGACCCAAGCGGAAGGGCTGGCTCAAACGCGCTTGCTGGCGGAGACCGAGGCAAAGAACGCCACGCGGGAGCAACTGCTGCTCACCAAGATTGCCGAGGAGAGGGCGACGCGCCAGCTCTTCGACGCTCGCCTGGCCCAGGCTAAGGCGGGATTCCTCAGCCGGCGGGTCGGGCAACGATTCGATAGTCTCACCGCCCTTGAAAAAGCTACCAAGATCGCCCTGGACTTGAAATTGCCCGCGGAGAGCTTTCTGGAACTTCGCAACGCCGCCATTTCCTGCCTGGCCCTGCCTGATTTGCATCTGGTCAAGCAGTGGCCCGGCTGGCCGGTAGGCAGCGGTCGTGTCGATTTCGATGGAAAGCTGGAACACTACGCTCGGGTGGAAGGGCAGGATGCTGTCAGCATCCGCCGCGTGGCCGACGATGTGGAAATTGGCCGTCTACCTGCGACAAGCGCCGAGACTTGGCTCTTGTTCAGCCGCGACGGCAACTTCCTAGCCATTGCGTCGCTCAGCCATCTGACGCTCTGGAACTTGAGGGGCCACCAGCCGGTTCCGGTAGGGCACTTCGACGATGCCTATGGTATCGACTTCAGTTCGGACAGCCGGCAATGCGCCATCGGCCGTGTGGACGGGCCAATTCGCTTGTATGACCTGGCTTCTGGGCTGCCACCACGAGACCTTCCCAAGGGGACTCGAAATACGCAATTGGCGTTCCACCCCGAGGGCCTTCAGTTGGCGGTCTCGTGCGGAACCTCGGTGGAAATCCGCGACCTGGACACGGGAAAAGTGCTAGCGAACTTGCTGAATCCCGTCATTGCTCACGCTCTCGCCTGGCACCCCGAAGGCAATACGCTGGCAGTGGTCGGCAACGACAGCCGGATTTATCTATGGGACGTAGCCGCGGGCAAGCAAACGCTGGTCCTGGAGGGAATCCGGAACGGCGGCATCGAGATCGCCTTCAACCATTCCGGCGATCGCCTCGCCAGCATCGGCTGGGACGGGATACGACGGCTGTGGGACCCTCTAACGGGCAAGCTACTGTTCAGTACGACTTCGCAGGGACCCAGCCCTGCCCGCTTCAGTCTCGACGACCGTTTACTGGCCGGCTATGTTCCAGACGGCAAGTTGGGCCTGTGGGAAATCGCTGCCGGCGGCGAGTACCGAACGCTGGTCCGTGCCGCTGCCGCAGGAAGGGGGCTTTATCATAACGCGACGATCCGTTTTGACGGACGCTTGCTGGCCGTGGGGATGCATGAGGGCGTCGGCTTGTGGGACCTAGCCAGCGGCAGGGAACTCGCTTTTCTGCAGCTGCCAGGCATGAACATGGCCTTGTTCGAACCGTTGGGCGGGCTGCTGACCAACGGTGTAGCCGGCCTGCTGCGATGGCCGGTTCAGGCCGATCCGGCGACCCCGGCGTTGCTGCGGATCGGACCGCCTCTCAAGTTGTCCCTGCCGGGCTCCCAGACCATCCCGGCGTGCAGCCGCGATGGCCGTGTGGTCGCAAGCCCTCAAATCCAAGGCGGCCTCGTGCTGCACCTGGACCGCCCGGAGCGACCGGTCGGGCTCACCGATCACGAAGACGTCCGCTACATCGCCGTCAGCCCCGACGGCCGGTGGGTCGCCACGGGCAGCCACGGCGCCAGCGCGATGGTCAAGGTATGGGAAGCCCAAAGCGGCAACCTCGAGAAAGAATTGTCCGTGGAACCTGGCGCCTCGGTCGGTTTCAGCCCCGACGGCAAATGGCTAGTGACCGGCGATCGGGGCTGCCGCCTGTGGGCGGTCGAAACCTGGCGCGCGGGGCCGCACATCGACGGGGTTGCCAGGACGGCCTTCGCCTTTTCCCCGGACAGCAAGCTGCTGGCCATGGAGACCGGTTTCGGCGTGCTGCGGCTGCTGGATCCGGACACCGGCCGGGAATACGCCCGCCTGGAAGACCCCCACCAAGACCGCTCCGGCAGCCTGAGTTTCACCCCGGACGGCACGCAATTGGTCACCACCAATAACCACAGCGCCTCGATCCACGTGTGGAACCTGCGGGCGATCCGCGAAAAGTTGGCCAAGCTGGAGTTGGACTGGGACTTGCCCCAATTTCCAACTTGCGATTCGAGAGACGTACAGCCGCTGCGGATGGAAGTGGACCTGGGCGAGTTGGGTGCGCTGATTCAGGCGCAGGACCATTCGCGAAAGGGCCGCGGCTACGTTAAGTCAAGTCAGTGGGACCTCGCCATCGGCGACTACGCCAACGCCATCGAACTGGACCCAAAGAATGCCGAGCCCCAGAACAATCTGGCGTGGCTGCTGGCTACCTGCCCGGATGTCAAGTGTCGCGATTCGGCCCGGGCGATCGAACTGACAAAGAAGGCCATGGAGCTGGCGCCGAACGAGGGGTTTTTCTCGAACACGCTGGGCGTGGCCCACTACCGCGCAGGGGACTGGCCAGCCTCCGTAGCGGCGCTAGAGAAATCCAATGAATTGCTCGGCGGCAAAGAGTTGAGTTTCAATGCCTTCTTCCTGGCCATGGCACACTGGCAACAGGGCAACCATGTGGAGGCTCGCAATTGCTACGACCAAGCCGTTGAGTGGATGGAGAAAAACAAGCCGCAGGATGAAGAGCTGCGACGCTTTCGCACCGAGGCCGCAGAACTGCTCAAGCTCGAGAACAAGTAATCATCACGACGTGGAAGAAAAGCGGCCGGTGAGTCCCAACCGCGAAGAAGGACACTCACTGGCTTTGTGGCCTCGCCCTAGCGATCCGTTTGCGCGCTGGGATAGGTGGCTTTTTTTTGTATCGCAGACCAACCCCGAACAGGAGACCTTTTCATGAAACGCCGACAAAAACCCGCCCGCAGTCTTATCTGCCTCGAAGTCCTCGAAGATCGTTTTTGCCTTTCTTCCCTACCCCTTGGCACTCCCCTGGCCCAACCCGATGCGGCCATGGAGGCGCACGCCAGTGCGGCCTATGGCCAGCTCCCATTAAGCTTCGAAGCCAACCAGGGGCAGACCGACAGACAGGTCAACTTTCTGTCGCGAGGCAGCGGCTACACGCTCTTTCTGACGCCCAACGAGGCGGTGCTCAGCTTGAAGCAGGCGTCGAGTGAAGACGTCCTGCTGATGCAATTGGTCGGCGCCAACCCGACGGCCCACGTTGCCGGTCTTGACGAACAGTCCGGAAAGAGCAACTACCTGATCGGCAACGACCCGTCTCAGTGGCACACCGACATCGTCAACTATGGCCGGGTCGAGTACCGGAACGTGTACGCGGGCATCGATATCGTCTACTACGGCAACCAGCGGCAACTGGAGTACGACTTCATCGTCGCGCCCGGCGCGGACCCTGCGTTGATCAGGCTGGCGTTCCACGGTGTCGAGCGCATGTCGCTCGACGCCGAGGGCAACCTCGTGCTGCAAACCGCCGGCGGCGACGTGGTGGAACATGCGCCCGTCGTCTACCAAGAGTTAGATGGCGTGAGCCGGCCCGTCGCGGGCCGTTACGTGCTCCAAGAAAACGGCCAAGTCGGCTTCGCCCTCGGTGCATATGACGTGAGTCAACCGCTCACCATCGATCCGATTCTGAGCTACTCCACCTACCTCGGCGGCAGCGGCAATGATTACGGTTATGGCATCGCCGTGAACAGCGCGGGCGAAGCCTACGTCACGGGCTGGACCGTCGCGACCAACTTCCCCAAGATGAATCCATACCAATCAGCCAATGGCGGTGGCCAGGACGTCTTCGTGACGAAGTTGAATGCCCTCGGCACTGGGCTGGTCTACTCCACCTACCTCGGTGGCAGCGGCAATGATCTGGGCCAGGGCATCGCCATCGACGGCGCGGGCAACGCCTACGTGGCAGGCCTCACCCAATCGGCCAACTTCCCCACAACCGCGAACGCCTACCAGTCTGCAAAATCGCCTGTCGCCGTCGGAAATAACGGCTTCCTGGCGAAGCTCAGTGACGATGGCAAGGTGCTACTCTACTCGACCTGTCTGGGCGGCAGCAGCGGCGACTGGGCGCTGGGCGTCGCCGCGGACGGCGCGGGCAAGGCCTACGTCACGGGTTGGACCGGCTCGATCGATTTCCCCCACACAACCGGTGCTTACCAAACGGCCTTCGGCGGTGGCGTGGACGCCTTCATAACCAAGCTGGACACAATGGCCTCGGGTGCCGCCTCGCTGGTATACTCCACATACCTCGGTGGCGCGAGCTACGACAAAGCCTCCGGGATTTCCGTGGACAGCTCGGGCGCGGCCTACGTCACGGGTTTCACGTCGGGCAATTTCCCGATCGCGCCCGCCCCGTCTGGCGTCGTCATCCAGAGGGCCTTCGGCGGCGGCCAATACGACGCCTTTGTGACGAAGTTGAACGCGGCCGGCTCGGACCTCGATTACTCCACGTACCTCGGCGGAAGTGGCGACGATGTGGGCAACGCGATCGCCGTGGACAAGGTGACGGGCGAAGCCTATGTCCTAGGCTCGACCTTCTCGGCCAACTTCCCGATGGCGGCGGTGGTGAATGCCTACCAGTCCACTTACGCCGGAGGCGGCGATGCCTTCGTGTCCCGTTTGAACGGCACAGGATCGTCGCTTGTCTACTCCACCTACCTCGGCGGCAGTGGCTGGGATGGTGGGAATGCCATCAATGTCCGTGCCGGCATCGCAGTGGGCTCCGCCGGCAACGCCTATGTAACGAGCTTCACTACATCGAGCAACTTTCCTACGAAAAACCCCGTGCCCGGGCAGAGTGCATACCACGGCACGTCACCTTTCACCGATGTCTTCGCAGCCAAGATCAACACGTCCCTGGTAGGTACCCCGTCACTCATCTTCTCAACCTACCTCGGCGGCGGCGACGATGAGGAAAGCTTCGGCATCGCCCTGGACGCCGTCCACGATGATGTCTATGTGACGGGCGAGACGCAATCGAACGACTTCCCCGTGACCAATGGCGCCTTTCAACGCCGCAAGAGCGGCGGCATCCACGTCACGGAAGCCTTCGTGACGAAAATTTCCATCGGAGCCGCTTTGCTGGCAGCGTCCAGCGCTCCGGCAATCGACAAAGCAACGGCGACCCCGCTGACAACGTCGCAGGTGCAGCCCCTCCTCGATGAAGCCATCCAGCGCTTGCTCAAGGACGGAAGCGTTCTCCGCGACGTCGACGTGCAGTTCGTCGACCTGCACAGCGCCACGCTCGGCCTGGCCTCCGGCAACACTATCACCCTGGTCACCGGCATGCCGCGAACGCCGACCGGTAGCTGGAGCCCAGACGATGTCGCTGCGTTGGATCTGGTATTCGCCGCTGAAACGACGCTGACGCCGCGGCGACTCAAGTTGCCGTTCACGCTGTGTGTTTAGTGGGCCTAGGGCTTTTCTCTACTATGTGTTGGTCGGCCGATGACTGGCCGATGTTGGGGCGCGATGGATCTCGTAACGCCGTTAGCCCTGAGAAGAATCCTCCAACAGTTTGGAGTGTCGAACAACCCGATAAGGGTCGCTTAAATCGCGCAGCGCGCGGTGTTCGGTGGTCGATGCCATTGGGCTCGGAAACGTATTCCTCGCCTGTCGTTGCAGACGATTTTGTTTGGATCGGGACGAATGAAAATAATAAGCCTTCGCCAGTGTCAAGACCGAACAGCGTACTCAAATGCTTTCGCGTCACCGATGGTGTACAGGTCTACGAGTACAATTCGCCTTGGCTTGGAACGGTCAATTACGACGCTGGATGGAAACCGTTCGCATTGTCAGCCAGGAAACCGGCGTCGAACACACGATTCACTTGTGGACCACGCCTCTACTTAAGAGTCCAAAAAAGGATTGATTTCATGCAACTTCGTAGACTACTATTTGCTTGCAGTTTGGTGGTCGCACTTTCCGCAGCCGCCAACACAATTGCCAATGATTGGCCAATGTATGGACGTGACGACGCAGAACTCGCTCTTGCAAAAATCGGTCCTCCATTTGACTCAGTCCGGGAAAACCAACTTGATCGAGCTTCGCCTCAAGTCGGGCCTGGCGATTGGCCACAATGGGGTGGTTCTCGGCAGCGTAATAATACCCCGACAGGCAAAAACATTCCAACTCATTGGGACGTGGGTGACAACACATGGAAAGAAGAAAACTTAGCCAAGTTCAACCATAAATTGGGGCATAAACCAAAGGGATCCAAGAATATTAAATGGGCGGTCAAACTGGGCTCCGAAGCGTATGGAAATCCTGTCGTTGCCAACGGACGAGTCTTCTTGGGGACAAACAATGGCGCCGCGTACTTGAAGCGTTACCCTGCGTCGATCGATCTGGGTGTGCTACTCTGTTTCGAGGAAGAGACAGGGAATTTCTTGTGGCAACATTCGAATCAAAAACTTCCGACAGGTCGCGTCAACGATTGGCCCAATCAAGGTGTCTGCTCAACGCCCGTCGTTGATGGCGATCGCTTGTGGTACGTCTCAAACCGAGGCGAAGTCGTTTGTCTGGATACAGAGGGATTCTATGATGGGGAGAATGATGGCTCAATTCAACAGGATTGGGTGAATTTATTTAATATCGATACTTTCGTACACACTCAAATTAAGAACGCCGTAGGACGACAAAGCTTGCCAAACTCAATTCTCAGCGAGTTCGCAAGTAGAAATATCATTTTGCCCAAGATTATTCAAGTATCAGTCCAAGAGTACAAGAAAAGCTGGACGATCGCCGAACTAGAACTCAATACGCGTGGTTTTAGCAATTCTCGCAAGCCACTCTACCGAATTCTTCTGGAGGAGGATCAACTGAAAATTTCGCCTATTCTAGATGGTCAAGAAGGAACGGTGTTATTTCAAATAAACGATCGCTTGTTCACCAATATCGGTACGTCCAATTTAGTATATGAAATCCGCAAGGACTTGGAAAAACACGGCATCAAACTACTAGAAGATCAACCACCACAGACGCTCAACGATGGTGAGTTGTGGGCGTTTGAGGGTGTCTTGCGTGGGATCAAAACACCGCTTCAATTGAGACAGCATCGCGAACAATTATCTGTAATGTGTTTGCAAGTAAGCGACCTTGAGAGCGCCGATGTTGTTTGGAGTTTCGACATGATGAAGGAACTGGGCGTACATCAGCACAACATGGCCAACTGTTCGATGTTGACCGTTGATGGCATGCTCTTTGTCTGCACTTCGAACGGAGTCGATGATGCCCATTTCAACGTACCCGCGCCCGATGCGCCTAGCTTTGTGAGCTTGGGCGAGCAGGCGATAGCCAATCCTGACTCTGCCGACAATCGTATTCAGTTCGTACCGCTCGATTCGGTTTGGGATGGTGAGCTAATAAACGAGATTAAAACTGGTTCTGCTATCTACACGACGCCAATTGTGGCCAATGACGTGCTTTACATCGCTACACGTAATACGCTTTACGCGATTGAGGAAACGACCGCTGCAAAATAACTTCAACGAAAACTTGAAAAAGGATCCTGAGCTTCTTCTGTCTGGTAATTAAAACGTGCTGCCGTTTCCCGAAGAGTTGCTACGATTTCATCGGGTTGGCCTTTGGCTTCCTGCGACCAGAGCCCCAAAAAGACTTCAGGGAGCGGGCAACTTACCCACGGTTTGCGGCTTAAAACCAGACGCTAACGTATTCAGGGCAAACGCATACTAAAGTGCTGTGAGGCCAAGTAGTTGCGTCAGGTAGTTGTCATTCCATCCCGCCATTCGACGCTGCATAGCGATACTTTCT
>JAYVPJ010000179.1:0-46799 GCA_043757445.1 Pirellula sp.
CGATAAATAACTGTCCAATTTCAAACGTGGCGTAAGCTTCCAGCTTGCGTTTTTCTCCTCGCAAGCTGGAAGCTTACGCCACTTATTGAACGAACGGCCTTTAGCCATCGGCGGTGCCCGTAATCGATCAGCTAGTAGCGTAAAGCCAACGGAAATGATTGCATGCGATGGAGTCGCATTGTGGCGATCAGCGACATGCCCAAGGCTGGGGGCCTATTGGCTAAAGCGATACCTAATGATGCACCACAATGTGCTAACGAGATCGCGAATCCCGATCTTTTTGCCTTCATGCCACGAGCGACTCTGGTAGGAGATAGGAATTTCTCGAATGCGTATTTTTTTCCGGGCTAACTTGGCAGTAATCTCCGGTTCAAATCCAAACCTTCGCTGTTCAATTGGAATACCCTGAATCAGTTCGCGACGGAAGGCTTTGTAGCACGTTTCCATATCGGTTAATTTTTGATTCGTCATCCAGTTGCTAAAGCCCGTTAAGCAGGCATTGCCGAATCGATGCAGAGCAGATTGATCTTGGCGAGAATTAGTAAGATACCTTGATCCGTACACGACGTCTGTTTCCCCGTCGAGGATCGGTTGGATTACTCTCATGATATCTTTGGGGTCATACTCCAAGTCCGCATCTTGAACAATAACGATGTCGCCAATCGCTATCCGAATGCCCGTTTGGATCGCCGCGCCCTTACCTTGATTCCGCTCATGAAAAACGACCGTTATACCCGGCTGCCCATGCATTGACTGGATTGTCTCTCGCGTCCCATCCGTGCTACCGTCATCTACGACGATTATCTGTTTGCTAACGTTGAGTTCCCATACGGATTCCACGACACGAAGTATGGTCCTTGCTTCGTTGTATGCGGGAATAATAACGCTTAATCGAGGAGGTCGGACGGAATCCCCCTGTGCGTCTGCGATCCATTGCGACGCTCGGTCCAATTGCGTTAGTGCAGTATCCGTAGGCAATGGATCGACCCGTGGAAGTACAATCGGCGAAAAACCGATCGAAGGGAGGTTCGCCTTAATTAGTTCTGGATTGTGCATGGTTGAATCCCGTTCTCGGGACGAATTCGGCAGCGAAGATTGATAACTAAGGCCAAAGTATCGGACCCGCCATCCAAATAAATCGCATAAAAACAGAAAGTTGGGCTAAAGTATTCGATGCTGGCATGATTTAGGACCGCTTCGTCAGCCAGTATCTATTGTCGCGGTAGGATCAACCAGGTCAAGAAAAACGATTAAGACGTTTGAGATTCGGCATTCGCGGATTTCCCTCGAAGTCGATTAGGGAATTTGCCTCAGTCTGGCAAAAGCAAAGCAGGCTAGCCCGGATTATTCACAGGATCATTACTGATCAGCCATTGGGCGCTCGCTTTGAGCCGCAACGCGCTAGCTGGCGTGCGGGCAGGAAGTCAAGCAATTACCTGCAAATCCGGCCCTCATGCTAGCGCATTGAGGCTCAAAATTTACAAAGTGAGTGCCAGTGTGCATTGGCCAAATGGCGAATAAGCGAACTTTCGCCTTTTGCACTGAGGAAATCCCCCACTACCTTGGAAGCAGTGTGCGCTTTCCAGTCCTAGCTGATTTATAGATTGCGGAAATCAATTCAACGCTTTTTCTACCCTCAAGACCATCTATCGTGGATGGCGTTCCCTTCTTGATCCCGTTCAAAAAATTTACGAAAAGGTCGCGATGGGCTTTATGCCCAATCGCGGCTGGGTCAGCGGCCCCGCCGCCCGTGACATTGGAAGTCATTTGCTCCATGATTTTAGCGTCGTTTTTGTTCGGCTTAACGAAGCTCCATTGCGTTATGGCTTCTTCCTCTAACGTTGCTGACCCATGCGAGCCAGCGATTTCAATACGTTTGAGCGAACCAGGATAGGCCGCTGTGGTTGCCTCAATAGTTCCAAGTGCGCCACACTCGAATTCGACAATAGCATTAGCGGCATCCTCGACCTCGATCCGTTCATGTGCTCTTAAAGCACACATGGCTGAAACGGATTTCACAGGTCCCATCAACCACAGCAACAAATCGACGCTATGGATTGCTTGGTTCATCAATGCACCACCGCCATCAAGCTTCCATGTTCCTCGCCAGTTTCCGCTGTCATAGTACGCTTGAGTGCGAAACCATTTGACATACGCGGCAGCCAACGAGATCGTTCCAAATCGATTTTGTTCGGCTGCGGTCTTGAGAATTTGAGCGGATTGATGAAAACGAGATGGAAAAATCGTACCCAATTGCACGCCTGCCATTGCGCAAATCTCAATCAAACGATCGCAACGAGCGGTGGTTACTTCAAGCGGTTTTTCAACCAGCACATGTTTGCCAGCTCGAGCGGCAGCAACGCCAGGCTCCAAATGAGCGCCGCTGGGTGTGCAAATGGTTACAACGTCAATCGCTGGATTGGAAAGCATCTTGGAAAGATTGTCATATCCGGTGCCGCCGAATGCCTTTGCAAATTCGTTAGCTTTTTCGATCGATCGACTATGAACCGCGACGAGTTTCGAGCCCTTGATCTCTGCTATCGCCCTGGCGTGGAATTTCGCAATCATCCCGCATCCGATTATGGCCCAACCCGTCATGAATTCAATTCCTAAAATAATAGCAACACGGCGAAGAAACTTGTATTCTGCCCTATGATGACGCAAACAACTCTTCAAAGCCATACGACGCAGATTGAATCGCCCAACTTTGTTTTGAGCCTACCCAAATGGATGGTACTCCATCTACAATCGTTCGGAAAAGCCATTTCGAAACCCCTAATGCTGCCCAACGTTGGAGCGAATACTTGTGAGTTCAAATGTCGATCAAGTATGGTGCGATGTCGGTGGCACCTTCACCGATTGTTTTGTGGTTCGCCCCGATGGTCAGCGACTCTTTACCAAAGTGCTAAGCAGCGGCGTGGTAAAAGGCTCGGTCGAACATTGGCTGGACGAAACGACATTCGTGGATACTGCCCGACGTACCGATCCAATTGGCTTTTGGATTGGCGCCCAAGTTCGCTGGCTCGATGACGCAGGAGTCGTCGTTGCCAGCCAAGTTTGCATAGCATTTGATCGATCGGAGGGTGTCTTCTCTCTCCAAAGTTCAGCCGTCGACAGTCGACGCCCACGTGACCTGGCGAAGTTCGTTTTATATGAATTGGTCTCAGGTTTAGAAGCCCCGGTCTTGGCTACCCGACTGTTGCTAGGCTGCAAACTTTCAGATCCACTGCCAGCATTGGATGTACGGCTCGGTACGACACGAGGAACCAATGCACTTCTGACTCGAAGCGGTGAGCCGTGCGGGTTTGTCGTGACCAAAGGGTTTGCTGACCTATTACGGATTGGATACCAAGAGCGACCAGACCTATTTGCACTCAACGTTCGCAAACGCACTCCTCTTCATCATTGCGTGGTTGAGATTGAGGAAAGGCTGGCTGCGGATGGGGCCGTGATCCAGCCAATTGGCAGAGAAGAGGTGGAACGCTCTCTACGTGAGCTATTTCAAACAGGCATTCGCTCCATTGCAATTTGCCTGTTGCACTCGTACCTCAATCCAGAACACGAACTTATCGTCGAAGAAATTGCCAAGCAAGTTGGATTCACTTGCGTTTGTATTAGCTGTCATGTCTCTCCGAAGATTAAAGCTGTTCTTCGATCGGAGACTGCTTTGGTGGACGCCTATTTGACGCCGATTGTACGAGGTTATCTAGCTCGCGTCTCGAACGAATTTGGTTTAGATCAAAACCGCCAAATGCGGATCATGACCAGTAGCGGAGGGCTCGTAGCGGCTAATTTGTACCGAGGCAAAGACAGCGTTTTATCTGGACCAGCTGGGGGCGCTATCGCTATTGAAGCCTTCGCCAACGCGTTGAACGAACCGCGCTGCATAGGACTCGATATGGGTGGTACAAGCACCGATGTATGTCGCATCGACGGCAAGCTACAAGTAGAACATGAAACAATTAAAGCCGGCGTTCGCATGTTGGTGCCAACGCTGGCTATTCATACCGTTGCAGCTGGTGGTGGGAGTATTTGTTGGTTTGATGGTGTTTCCCTGCGCGTCGGCCCACAAAGTGCCGGGGCCGACCCAGGTCCAGCGTGTTATGGTCGAGGTGGACCTTTGACCATAACCGACTTAAACCTATTGTCGGACCGCATTGACGCAGAAACGTTTCCATTTCCACTTGGCATAGAAGCAGCCAAGCAAAAGCTCAATGCTGCCCTGTTTCAATTGAATTCGCTTGCAGACAATAGGCAAAAACAATTGACGCCCGTCCAACTCATAGAAGGATTTCGTCGGATTGCTAACGAAAGCATGGCTGCCGCAGTTCGAAGTATCTCGATTGCCCAAGGAGCCGATCCGAGACAACATGCGTTGGTCGGATTCGGGGGCGCAGCTGGACAGCATCTTTGTGAAATCGCTGACCTTTTAGGTATGACCCATGTTATCGATCCGCCTCAAGCGGGTTTGCTAAGCGCGCTAGGAATTGGAATGGCTTCGATAAAACGCACTCTTTTCAGACCCATCTATCGATCGATCGAAACCATTACTGTTTCCGAGATCGCCCGGCTACAAGCTGACTTAAGCCAATTGGCTTCTATTGAGCTTAGTTGCGAAGGCATTGATCTCAATCAAGTCGTGGGATCTTTCGAAGTAGAACTTAGATATGCTGGTGCTGACGGCACGATCATGGTCAGCCTTAAGGACATGCGTGAGCTTGCAGAGGATCACTTTTCTGCCGCTTGTACTAAACAATTCAATGACCTACATCGAAAACGTTACGGTTACGCCAGCCCGGGTAAGTCCATCGAAATTGTCTTGATCAAGGGTGAGTTCATTTCTCACTCGGACAATCATCGATTCAAGATCGAATCCGTAGATGCACCTTGCAGCCCGGCCAAGCCGCATCGGTTTTCATCGTGCGGTATTTTCCTCCGAGATGACCTTCTGCTGGGGCAGTCCGTGGCAGGACCTGCATTGATTGTGTCCAACGGGAGCACAACCTCGATCCCCATATTGTGGAATGCAAATGTACTATCAGATCGAACGTTATCCATTCGACGCTCAACAGAAAAGCTCGACAGTTCGATTCAGTATGAACAAGAGCATCATGAACAAGATCATCGAGCCGAATTGGTCGATCCGGTACTTCGAGAAGTGATCGCACAACGAATTGCAGCCATCGCTGAACAAATGGGGATCGTACTGGGACAAACTGCAATGAGCGTAAACGTCAAAGACCGGCGCGATTTTAGTTGTGCAGTGTTTGCCTCGAATGGTGATCTGATTGCAAACGCGCCCCACGTACCTGTTCATTTAGGGGCAATGAGTCAAACTATCCGCTGTTTGTGTCAGCGGTTTGCGACGATGGAGCCAGGCGATTGCTTTGTGACTAATGATCCGTACCAGGGTGGTTCGCATTTACCCGATATCACGGTGGTGACTCCCGTCTTTTCGGATTCTAAGTGCGAGAATGGCCGCCCTGAATTTTTTGTTGCTTGCCGCGCGCATCATGCAGAAATCGGTGGCGTATCGCCAGGCTCCATGTCCCCTACTTCAGCTCGGCTTGGCGAGGAAGGGGTGGTCATCCCTCCGATGCATCTCGTTCAGCGAGGGGTCGATCGATCGATGGAGGTTGAAAAGCTGCTGCGAAACAGCAAGTACCCCTCGAGGTCAGTGATGGAAAATATGGCGGACTTGTCAGCACAGCAGGCGGCAAACCAATGCGGCGTGTCGGCTCTCAATGAACTCAGCAAGCTTTATGGCTTAGAATTGGTCACACGTTACCTCGAGTACATCCAACAAGCCTCCGAAGCCAAGACCCGCCTTTGGATTCGGTCGTTGCCAAGCTCTCTTTTTTGCTTTAGCGACATGATGGACGATGGAACTCGCATTTCGGTGCAACTGAATAAATCTTCCGATTCTCAAGATCGACCTATCCTTCGAATCGATTTTGAAGGCACAGGCCCAAAAAGCAAAGGGAACCTCAACGCGAATCCAGCCATTGTTACGGCGGCAGTCATGTATGTCATTCGTTGTGCTGTGGCCGATTCGCTGCCCCTTAATTCCGGAGTCCTACGGTGCATCGAACTATCGATTCCCGAGGGCATTCTCAATCCAAATTGCGTTGGCGATCGTGACGACTGGCCCGCGGTGGCGGGTGGGAACGTCGAGACAAGTCAACGGATCGTCGATTGCCTCCTGGGCGCCATGGGCCTGGCTGCAGCTAGCCAAGGCACGATGAACAATTTCTTGTTCGGAGATTCCGGGTTCGGTTACTATGAGACGATTGGCGGCGGTACCGGGGCCACGGAAGATGCCGATGGTGAAGATGCAGTCCATTCGCACATGACCAACACACGCTTGACAGACGTAGAAGTACTTGAAAAACGATATCCTGTTCGGCTCATCCGATTTGAAATCCGCAAAGATAGCGGTGGCAGCGGCAGGAAATCGGGTGGAAACGGATTGATTCGCCAAGTGCTTGCATTGCGACGATTAGAAGTCTCGTTGATAACCAGTCGGAGAAACTCAGCTCCGTTTGGACTTCGGGGTGGAAAGGAAGGAAAACTCGGCGAAAACTGGCTTATTTGCCGCGATGGAAAACGAGTGCGACTGGGGAGCTCTGTCCAATTATCGATAGAGGCGGGTGATAGCATTTTGATCGAAACTCCAGGAGGCGGGGGAATGGGCGGAGTTCCAGTCCACTGATATTGCATCATACGCCGAGAAATAAGACACTGGCTCGACAGAGGTCGATTGGGAGCGAGCACGACGCTTGCGAGAACCGGTCAAATATACAGAAGGATCTGCTGATAAATGTTACATCTAAAAAGGTACGGACTCGCAGTTACCTGTTTCCTTGTGCATTTACAAATGGGCTCGATGCTCTTTGCCAATTCCGCCGGTGATTGCATCGCGATCGAGTTCATGGCGATGGGAAGCAATCAATGCGAAGAAATGCATCGCACGACCGACCAGGCCATAAGAGATGGTTGGGTTGTCCGGAGGATCGATACCAGAAGTGAGCCACATGTTGCAATGCGTTGGCATATCGCAAACGTTCCAACGACAGTGCTCGTGCGAAACGGGCGTGAGGTCGACCGAATTCTTGGCCCAATCGCGTACGTTGAACTTCAGAAACGACTTACCGCGGCCTCCGCGATTGACAGTGTTCGCAATAGTTTAGAGCGACATCGAGGTCGAACGGAAAATGAACCTGTCGTGCGAGGCCAATCGCCATTCAACTTGCTACCATTAGCCGGCGCGGTTTCACTGTCGCCACGTAGCAATCAAAACTATACGCATGGTTCTCCTAGCGATCCACAAGGTGCGACGGTTCGGATCCGCGTCGAGGAGCCTCGCCATGAATCCGTTGGCACGGGTACGATCATAGATTCACACAATGGTGAAGCACTTGTTTTGACATGCGGTCACCTATTTCGCGATAACCAAGGCCAAACCCAAATAACGGTCGAGACTTTTTTGGGTGGCCAGATACAATCGTATCCAGCAACATTGATAGATTTTCAGGCAAAGGATATGGACATCGGCTTGATCGCCTTTAGCTCAGATGCTGATATCCCTGTAGCAAAGCTTATCCCAATGAATCGAACTTTATCAGCGGGTCAACCGGTGTTTAGTTGGGGTTGTGATCGTGGCGCGTTGCCCTCGCGAAGGGACTCGCAGATTACGAAGTTGAATCGCTATTTAGGGGCCGCTAACGTTGAGGTGGATGGAGAGCCAGTCGAGGGCCGAAGTGGAGGCGGGTTGTTTGACGAGCGTGGCGAACTCATTGGCGTCTGCTATGCCGCAGACCCAGAACTCAAGGAAGGGCTATACAATGCAGCCGAGGTCGTTTACTTCGAACTTGCAAAACTTGGACTGCAACGGCTCTTTAACGATCAGGATGCTATGTCTAAAACCATGTCGCTGACCAATGCAAACAACACCAAAACCGAGTCCGAATCGATACGCGAGTTGACCGTGATCATGCGAGGCCGAGACGGCAAGCAAGAACAACTCACGATCCCCAAACCGAGCCCTCAGCTACTTCAGGCTTTGCGAGAGAATACAAAGCGATAATCCTTAGCCGACGTCTCCCAGCGAGACAACTGCACCGTGCCGCTGCGCTACTTGGCGTTGAAGCTTGGCATGCTCGATCAGCTCCAAGTTTGGATCCTGCTCCACAATTCTTTGAGCGATTTCACGGGCTTTTACTAGGACTTCTGCGTCTCTGACTAAATCTGCAATTCGCAACGGAGGCAATCCAATTTGCTTGGTGCCGAGCAAGTCCCCTGGTCCCCGCATTTGCAAATCCTGTTCGGCCAATCGAAATCCGTCATCGGTTGAGGCCAACACGCTTAAGCGTGCATTCTCCTCCGGTGCAGTTCCTGGTTTTGAAAAGACACAAACATAGCCAGGAAAACTGCCTCGAGAAATACGCCCACGCAATTGATGAAGTTGGGCCAATCCCATGCGGTCCGCATCGAGTATGGTCATGACCGTGGCATTCGGAACATCGATTCCAACCTCGATCACTGTCGTTGCCACGAGGACCTGCGTCTGACCCGACGTAAATGCATCTAACTTGGTTTGTTTCTCGTTGCCATCCATCCGGCCGTGAAGCAAATCCATGCGAAGCCCTGCCAACGGTCCCTCCTGCAATTGCTGGTAAACCTGTTCAGCTCCAACGATCTCGGCTTCAGCGTCCGATTCCACTCGCGGAGTGACGACGTACGCTTGGCGGCCGCTCCTTATCTGTTTGACAACAAACTCCCACCATTTACCTTGCTGCGATGTGCTGCCCAAGTAAGTATGTACGGTAGCGCGGCCTGGCGGCTTATCGCGCAAAACCGACACGTCGAGGTCGCCAAAAATAGTCATCGCAATGGTGCGAGGAATGGGTGTGGCTGAAAGGACCAAGTAATGAGGTACCAATCTCGACTCTCGCAAACTTGCTCTCTGTTGGACCCCGAATTTGTGCTGCTCGTCGATGACGACGAGGCCCAACGATTCAAACTGAACTTGTTCGCTCAAAAGCGATTGCGTGCCAACAACGAGATCGACAGTTCCGATGGCAATGCGTTGAAGAAGCTCAGTCCGTTCACGTTGCGAAATAGATCCCACCAGCAATTCGATCATCACTTGACTACCGGTAAGTTGTTTGCGCAGACGCGTAAAATGCTGGCGCGCAAGGAGCTCAGTCGGGGCCATGAGGGCCGCTTGTTGCTTGCTCGCAACGGCATTGAGCATTGCATACTGAGCGATGACGGTCTTGCCACTTCCGACGTCCCCTTGAATGAGTCGGTTCATCGGAACTTCCTCCGCCATGTCCTTGCGGACATCTTCGATCGCACGCAACTGATCGGGAGTCAAGTCAAAGCCAAATCGCTTCAAAATGCGAGCATGTATCATCGGACTCGCGACGATTTTTGGTGCCGGTTTTTGGTGTTGCAATCGATGGCGACGCATAGCCAATGCAAGTTGATAGACAAATAGTTCTTGGAAAATGAAGCGGTGACGTGCTTCGTTGGCTTCATCGATCGAGTGCGGCTGATGGATTGCTCGAAGCGCCTGTGCTATCCCTAGGAGTGGTTTTTGTTTTTCCAAATTGGCAAAGGCCTGAGTAGTCAACTCGGGACGGAGTGGTTGGTTGGCGCTGAGTCGAATCGTTTCCGGCAGGGCTTCGTCGATGGAATCCGTCAGATGATCCAGAACCGCTGCTACGGCTATGGACACATGGCGTTGTTGAAGTCCCTCGGTAAGAGGATAGACAGGAATGGGCCTGGCCTCGGGCAACGGCTGATCCGCAGCAAGGATCGTTGTTTCGGGATGCCGCATCTCAAAAGAGATCCCAGTCGATTTCGCCATTCCTGTCGCGATGACTCGCATTCCAATTGAGAATTGCTGCCGTCGAAACGGCTGGTTGTACCAAACACACCGAACGTAGCCACCGCCATCTACAGTCAAGAGTATTCCAACACTGCTCCGTCCTTCAAAACTAACGCGTTGATCCATATCGACTACTTGCCCAATAACGCTAGCTCTAACGCCCGGTTCAAGTTCGGTGATGGACTGATACGGAGCGATGTCCTGATAGCCCCGTGGGAACAAAAACAATAAATCAGCGGCCCGTCGTACTCCGATCTTTTGAAATAGTTCAACGCGCAACGGCCCAATTCCCGGGATAAACTGCAATGCAGTCCCAACTTCGACCGGTAGAGCACTCTTGGCAGGTGCTTTCTCGGGACCAGAAGGCGCCGCTTTGGCGTTAGAGCCCAGCCGACTTAAAGATGTTTGAATTGGATCAATCGAGGACATGTTTTGAAAGCGAGGTTGTCATGTTGCCGTTCCCGCGGATAATGGTGCCTTAAAGTTGACTAATCCAAAAGTTAACTAATCCAAAGGAGTGCTAAACGTCGTGTTTGTTGCTGCATCAACTGATTGTTTCCCAAATTTACCCTTCCTTGAAGTGATCGAGGTACTTAGCGACCTAGAATTCACTTGCGTGGAAATCGTATTCGACGACAACGGGTCGCAAATGCCCCCCGCTAGAATTGTCGAGGAATACGACGAATGTTTGCGTTTAGTCCGCGACACCCATCGTCTGGATATTTGCAGTTATAGCGTCAAGATCGCGGCAGAGGGTGAGGTCCACTACGAACGATTTGCCAAAATATGTGATCTTGCCAAGGCCACCAAAGTAGTTTCCTTGACCATTCCGAGCGGAGAACACGGCACTCCATTCAATCAGGAAGTCGAGCATCTACAAAAACTCGTTGGAATTGCAGGGGACCGAGGCGTCCGAATTGGACTTAAGAGCCAAATCGGTCGTTTAAGCGAAGACCCAGACACTGTGAAAAACCTTTGCGAATACGTTCCAGGAATCGGTTTGACTCTGGATCCTAGTCACTATTTATGCAGCAACAACCGCAACAAGAACTACGAAAAATTGCTGAAGTATGTGTATCACGTTCAATTGCGTGATTCGAAGAAAGATCAATTGCAAGTCCGCGTTGGGCAAGGCGAGATCGAATATGGACGCATTATTACATTGTTGCAAGGGGTCGGTTACGACCAAGCCTTGAGCGTGGACATGACGCCCATGGAGGGAATGGACATGCGTCAGGAGCTTCGAAAACTGCGATTGTTGTTGGACAGCCTACTTTAAACTAGGGCATGCTACAGTGCGGCATTGTACCGTCGGCGCATTGCCCAATGGCTCTCACTTTGTAAATTTTGAGCCTCAATGCGTTAGCATGAGGTCCGGATTTGCAGGTGATTGCTTGGTTTACGGCCCGCACGCTAGCGCGTTGCGGCTAAAAGTGAGTGCTAGTAGACGCAAAGCTGGGTGGCGCGACGTCACTCTCAGGAAGAGTGAGTTACCGTGGCATCGCAACTGACAGGCTTGACCCCGGAACCGAAAATATTATTTCATACCGTTTGAGCGATGCGCATCGGTACAATTTGGTACGCCCTCGAACGGAAAAGAAAATCAATTAGATTTCCTTCGTGGGGCTGCAACCAATTCAATCGACTGGTTGGCATCGGTCCAATGTTCAATCGATCAATATTGGTAGCATTGGTCAAATCATCAATCCAAGCATCATCGGCGGTCAATGCCGTACCGACTAACGTTGGACCAATCGATTTGATCATTTCCTTCTGACTGCATTGCACAACCGATACAAAGGGAAACATGTACTCCTTCATGGCGACTCCGCGCTGAGGCGAGTCGGCTGTAACAACCATCGGTCGCAGGTACGATGACCTCTCTCTTTCGACAAGCCGCTCACCGTAAGAGGCCGTCATGTCTGTCACACCAGACTCCGCGATATCCTGTTGCACCATGGCGTAGGTCCCTTTCGCCATCTGTGGGTTGGTGAATGCGGCGAGCGCTGCATTTGGATTATTCGGTGGCAGGATTTCGATCGCTCCCATTTTTGCCGCAAGAGCCTCGCCAATGGCTCGCGTATTGCGCGAAGCCCAAATTCCCGAACAGTTGATACAGCTCCGACCTGAATTACTAAGCACGCTTTCGACCATCAAATCGAGATAATCTTCCCATTGGTCGACCACGTCGTCTCCGATAAGAATCTTTGAAAAGCCTGGTCCATGCGCTTGTACTCTTGGGTTCCCCGAATACTGTTCGAGGGTTTGTGCACTGCCAAAAATCATGCTACGCGAACACTTGTTCAAAATGGTGGAGCCTACGTCGTGGCCACCTGGGTACAAACAAAATGCTTCAGCCGGAATACCAGCCTCGATATACGCACTGATCATCCGATAAGGCGTCCAGGGCTCTTGTGAACCAGGCTTCAGGACCAATCCAACTTGAAGTGGTACTGCAGGAAGCCACAAAGTGTGAACTCCAGGCGAGTTGTTTGGAAGCACAGCGCCCAAAACCGGCGTCTGGCACTGGAAGCTGACTGTTACTTTTCGTCCCTCTTCACCATAGCCCCTAGAAAAAATGTCAAGATCCACACCGCGAGTGAGCGCATCTAGAATAGTGTCTATATTGCTGAGGACAAAGCAGTTCTTTTGCATATTGTTCCGGCACATGTGTTCCGGAAGTCCAGTACTTGCGGATTGCTGATGAATGAAATCATCCACCGATTGCTGGCCGTCACCGAGCGGCAACGTCTCATGTTCGAACAGGTAAGCTGCCTTCTTGCATCTCGCTATCAATTCTGTTGTTGAAATCGAACGAAGTGCTTTCCTTGCATTCGTTGCCTTCCTCATGTCCATGTCAACCATGCCACCGTTGACCTGACCAATCCTTGCAATGGGCTCGCCGGTGTCAAAATGAAACACTTCCTGGAAATCAATAGACTTGTACTGTTTGCCCCAGCGGATCGGATTGATAGTCAACACGGCTGATTATTCTCCATCGAAATAGTAACATTTTAGAAAAAGGAGCTGGCAACTCAGATGACCTTCGTGCCTCAGGGCGTGCCACCCGTGCCTCAGGGCGTGCCAGCCGAGTTAAATCAACGTTTGGAAGTACTAATAGACACCAACGGTGGTTGACGACGCAAAGGCTCTATAGGGCCGAACGCCACTGACGCCGTCCCACGGATAGTCCTTGTATGGCATTTCACGTTCCCCTTCGTCTCGCTCGAGAAAGCCAGGTACAAAGAACTCCTTGGTCATCGTGTACAGCTTAACGCGGCCCGTCTCGCCATAACCGACTAGCTTGGTGTGATCGTCAAAATCGACAACTTCAACGACGGCTCGAGGCTGGGGTGCATAATATGCAATCGTGTATCCATCATCGATCGTTACAGGTCTTGAGCAGGCTAATCCCATGAGCGTATTGCCGTAAGTGGGCGTCATGTAAACACCGCTTTCATTTGCCGACCCTCCTAAGAGCTCCTCCACGCAGAATCGCGTCCACTGGGGGGTAAACTCCGTTCCACCCGAAAAAATACCGGTGATTCCAATTTCCTGGATGGTTGTTTCCTTTTCCGCAAGTCCAGAAGCGAGCGACTCAAGCAGTTTGGGTGTGGTAAACATACACTTAATGTCGTGATTTGCACCTAAAATCGTGATTGCTTGATCAATGCAATGTCGCTTGTATTCTTCCAAATGTTCCATCCAACCTTTTTTGATGAGTTTGACGACCCAGCGTGGATCCAAATCGATGCAAAAACAGATTCCGCCTCGGTATTGACAGAGGTGCTCGATCGCCAAACGAAGTCGTCGAGGACCAGATGGTCCGAGCATCAGCCAATTCGATCCCTTTGGAAAATACTCATCGGGGAGGGTGTGACTAAACAGTTCATAGTCGATCCTGAAGTCATCGATAACCATCCTACTTTTGGGTATTCCGGTCGTGCCCCCCGTTTCAAAAACATAGGTCGGCTTTCCAAGCAATCCTTTCGGTATCCACCTGTTGATTGGACCTCCGCGAAGCCACTCATCTTCAAACTGAGGGAATTTCTTAAGATCGTCAAAAACCCTTACCTCTTTCAAAGGATCAAATTTCAGCTCCGCTTTTTTTTCGAGCCAAAACGGCGAACCAGTTGAATCATGAAAATGCCACTGGACCGATTCATAGGTGTGCTGGTCCAAGAGTTGTTTTGCGTTTTTGGTCTGGTCTGGCGTGGCCAACCAAGCAGGTGAAGAGACGGTCATGAAGTGTGTGCAGAAAGTGGAGTGAGGAACATCGACAGAATGTCAATCCGGGTGGACTGTATTCTGCGCGAACATTGTAACCGACATTGTAACCGAATTCCGAGACAAACATCGAGGCCGTCTCGCTACATGCATTTCCACGCAAATAAAAAAAGGCCATCGTATTGAACGACGGCCTTTAGAATAGTTTTACCGGGAAGTTATCGAATTGGGCTAACAACAGCGGTGTTCTTATTTCTGTCAGCAGCGATAATTCCGAGAGCAGTTAATCCGCCGATGGCTGCAATGCCACCAAGTCCCAAGCGTCCGCCACCGAGTCCGCCACCGCCGCCACCACCGTATCCACCACCACCGTATCCGCCTCCTCCGCAACCGCAGGAGGGTGCCATGCCGCACTGATCCACTGGAACTGCACAATCACTTACCATTGGAGCAGGAGCTTGTGTCACGGTCTCAACAACCGTTTGAACTGGCTGTTCGCAAACCGCGACTTCGCAGCACTGCACAACCTCTACATTTATCTGTCCGCAAGCGTCGGTGATGTTCGAGATCAGTCTACTACCGTCGGTTCCGATAGATGCTGTTGTATTGCCAACGAGTTGGAAGGATGTTGCAGCGAATCCGGAAACACCGGATGCGACGAATCCATAAACGCCTGGCTGAAGTCCTTCAATACTGAATTCCCCGCTTTTATCCGCCTTGGCTCTTGCGACTTCCACGCCATTGCGAAGAACGTAAACGACCATGTCACTCATATCCGCGGTTGAAACAATCGAACCAAGTTGGCCTGAGAGTTTTCCGTCAACCAACTTAACGAATTGTGATTTTCCGAATGAGCGGGAATCACCCAATGGATCCTTCGAAACCTGCGTGATGTCGGCTCGAACCGCTACGACGGGGAGACTTTGTGCACGAAGAATCTCTTTTACCTTCGCTCCGGATGGCCGCACAACGCGAACTTCTACTGAGCTGTTCAAATGCGTGTTGCTCGCATCCAAAACCTGGAGCGAAAAAGCTGCAATCGACTCATTCGTACGAGTGACCAACGAATAAGAACCAGCCCCTACGTTTTCGAATTTGAAATTGCCGGCTTCATCTGCGACCACAGAATGCCGAATTTCGCCGTCGCGTACCAATACGACAGGTAACCCAGCGAGTGCTTCCTTATCGCCATCGGCTAACTGTACCAAACTACCACTGATAGACGCCTCATTGTCAAGCCGAACCCATTGTTTACTGAACAATTGGTTCAATCTTGTGTTAGCCGAAAGGCTGACCGCCGGAATGCTCTCATCTGCCATCAGGCGTTGGGCGACTCCGACCGACAAACTCGTTGACATTACCAAAGCAAAGGCACTTGCAAAGCCTGTTGCACGCGATCCAAATCTCATGTTGTGTTTTCCTGTCTAAGAGAAAGACTCTCCCAATAAAAATTATCGACTACTACGTAATATCCTCAAACATCCATTAATACAAGCTTTCCAAATGCAAATGTCGGAAAATTCTGCAAATTCCGCAAAAAACCCCCATTCAAAACAGCCTGACTTATTTCAGTTCTGGTTTCGCTGTTTTTTTGTTCAAGCTCCCATCACGATTCTGGAAAATTGGCGAAACCCTAGACGAATTCATACTTGGGGGCGGTGGGGACCGAAAATCCAATACTTTTGCCTGCATTGCTCCGCCGACAGCGGACACCTCAGCACCCGATCCGCGTAACCAACCCATTAGTTTGTCCAAATTGATTCGACTTATTCCGAGTGCCTTCGCTTCTGACTCAAGATTGTTTCTATCCTTAGCGGACTGGGCGTCATCTTTCGTTAGATCTCCGCGTTCTTTATTTATTCGCAATTTCGGGTCTTCGCCCATCACTAGCCACCGGGTATCAACACTTAGATTCCCCCAAAGCTTGCCATCGGGAGGCAAATCACAAGTGACCTTCCCTCCGTTTTGTTCTATTAACGCCTTCAAGGCAGCTCTGTCATCACGGCCATCACCGTTCATGTCCATTTTGCCAACAAGTGCGAACTCGACACTGCGGCCGGGTTGCCATGCGGGCGAATAGATCGAGTCACCATTCAAAATAATAGACCTAGTTGAAAGAACTTTGCATCGAGACACGTGATCTTCTATAGCAACAACTTCGATTTGAGCTTTTGGCTTCGCATCGGCTACTCGGGTTACGTCAGATCCAACGACTCCAAATTTAATACCGGGCCGCAAGCCAGATGACTTACCAAGATTGATCCAGACGACGTCGCCACCGCTACCGCTCGCAGCCTCGGTAATCTTTCCCTGAACATATTGGAAATCTTCTCCTTGAATTTCATTCAATTTAGTACTGAGAAGTTCCAGGCTTTTCTCCATTTCGCCAATCTTCTTCTTCGACTCGTCCAACTGCGTGGACAGTTCCCGACTTCGTTTATTCAGCTGTTTCTCCATACTTTGCTTGCTCAATTCAATATTGGCAATCTGATCCCCTTGTTCCTTATTCTTTTCCGTGTACTCGACGAGTTCCTTGTCACGCTTGTTTGAGAGATCCAAAGAGTTTTGCTTTTCCGCTTCCCTCGCTTTGGTTTCCTGTGCCAACTTCAAATCAAAATCCTCCTTGAAAGCGGCCTCACGCCTTGCTGCGGAGTCTATCGACGTGTTGCGTGTCCTCAATTCTGCAACCAAAATTCCGACTAAATTCGAGTAGTTCCGTGGAGATGGATTCGGTCCGAAAAGCGACATGTTGTCGGTGTACGTCTTAATAGCTTTATTCCACTGCTCATCGGCGGGAATTGATGTAGATAATTGATTAAACTCGGCGTCGGAAAGTGTCTTAACCCCAAGCATTCCTTCCAAAAGCTGAACCTTAGAATCGCTTTTTCTAAGCGAATCCTGAGCTCCTTTCTCTCGCTCAAGTGCGCCATCGACCATCTTCGAGTTTGTCCCCGACTGAAAAATCACGAAAGCCAACGCTCCAAGACAAGCGACGCTGACTATCGACATGACCGTGACGTAGGCTTGCCAAATATAAACATTGCGATCGCGAGCCATAAAAACCTCAAAAAACACAGAAGAGAAGTTACGATTGAAAGTGGGTAAGACGCAAACAGTACAACCTTTGGAAGCCGTCGCGCACTTGCAAATGGAATGTTGCACTCGCCCACTCCCTGCATCCTAAATCCCGACAGCACAGCCGTCAAACATTCTCCACCTGCTCTCTTCAAATTCTGCCAAACAAATTCATTGCAACCACGATTTTTCGGATTGCGTATTTTACCCCCTCTCTGGCAATCCATTGAACTTGAGTTGACGTTTTTTCCGGTCGTAAGATGGGAAGGCGTCTCTAACACACACCGAGCGAGGCAAAGCCATACCGCTGGTATCCCATCAAAATCGTGCGTAGATCACAACATGGGCCGCAAACCGTGGGCTAGCGGCCTTCGGCTAATCAGCCGCAATGCGCTAGCGTGCGGTTCAGTCCAACTTATGATCGAAGCCTGAAATCGAATTTCTTGTTCGCAACTTCCTTCTGCTTGAAGTACCATGCATCGGAAGGACTTTTCCTGTTTTCACTGAGCACAATCTATGAAATTCCAAACAATTCCCTGCCGAATTCTTTTCCTTTTTTCGTTCTGGTTATTTGGCATCAGCGACGATTCGACAAACCTAGTTCGAGCAGACTCCAACGATGGAAGAGATTTGACGTCCGTTGGATTGATCGTTCATTGGCAATCCAACATTGGTGGTGCGCCACTCGCAAACGGTTCGAGCAGTTTCGTCATTTGGCAGCACTCCACTGAGAAACGGGAGTACATTACGGTACGAAGCGGCAACCGTGTGATTGAACAAATCCGCGGAGAAGAGTTGGATCAGAGGGCTTTCGAAAAGGCCATCGAGAGTGGCGAACGACCGTCGAAACCCCCAACAATTGGCCTCGACGGAGCAAAGTTGAGAGCGGAAAAGCTTGTTGCAAATTATAAAATTCTTGGACGAAAAGCGGAAATCGATAAACCCTACAGTGAGCGACTTGTCTATTCCGTAACGCTAACAACCAACGGCATCTTGGCAGCGACGGATGCAGAAACGGGGGCAGTTGTATGGAAAACCGAGGCTGGCAATTCCTCGTTGCCTGCGTTTGGTCCAGGTGTCTCTGACGAATATGTTGCAGTTACCAATGGCAATTCTTTGTACGTCTACGAATTGATGACAGGGAACATCGTTACGACGCGAACCCTTATGTTCACCCCGACCTCTTCACCGTCCGTCATCCATGGAAAAGCCATTGTTCCGTCCGTCGACGGTCGGACGGTAGCGTACGACATCAAAAACAAGATTACTCCTCCAGGTATTCTTCGAACTGGAACCGAAAATCGACTTGGGCTTACCGTCTCCTCCGACCACCAATTTTTTACGTGGCCCACAGGTAACCGTCTGATTGTGTCTCGAATGGAAAAGATTCCGAAACTTTGGAACTCAGCAAACCTTAACGAACCAATTCTGTCCCTGCCCATCGCAACCCAGAATGGCT
This sequence comes from Pirellula sp., assembly GCA_043757445.1. Classification (GTDB taxonomy): domain Bacteria; phylum Planctomycetota; class Planctomycetia; order Pirellulales; family Pirellulaceae; genus JBKCUI01. The sequence goes on from JAYVPJ010000179.1 coordinate 18,657, forward strand.
TCTTGGTGTCTACCATTAGTGGAACCGTGCTTCACTTTTCAACTTCCCAGCAGGACACCCTCCTCTGGAAGTCGCGATTAGCTGTTCAGGTTTCTCAATCGCCTATTGCCAACAAAGATTTTGCTTTTATCGTCAGCGACGAAGGCTCGCTCTACGCATTGCGATTGACTGATGGAACTGACCCATGGGGGCAACAGCCCAAAAACATTCGGCATGTTATCGCCGTTGGCAAACATCATGTCTACGTAAAGGACTCCCGAAATGCGTTGCGTTCCATCGATCTGGCTACCGGCAATGAATCAGGTCGAACCAATTTGATTCTCCCAAACGTTATTCCCAATTCTAAAAACGACCGACTCTTCCTGGTTACGAATCAAGGACAAATTACTTGCCTTCGGGAAACAGATGCTACAACTCCATCCTTCTCTACTGAGTCTCTGGGGGACGTTGATGCTGCTCCAATCCAACAAAAAACAAAGCCGGAAGAAGGGCAGAAAAAACCTGCAGAAGACGATAGTTCTCTTTTCGAAGGAGTTGTTGGAACGGATTCTCCTGATCCGTTCAAGTCGGATCCACCCTGATGGCGTGAGGGCTGATCGTGAGTGGTCTAAAGATAGGGACCGGTTACGGATTGTCGATCTGATCGAATCGACTCAGCATCTCCGGTTGCAATGATCCACCCGCCCTTTGGGCCTGCTCCTGGCCCCAGTTCGATCAAATGATCGGCGCAACCGATCAAATGCTGGTTGTGTTCGATCACCAAGAAAGTGTGTCCCTGATCGATCAACGCATCGATACACGTTAACAACCGTTCGACATCGCAATAGTGCAAACCAGTCGTTGGTTCGTCGAGTACGATCAACTTGCCTGGCCTGTCGCTTACTCTGATTGTACTCAGGTTCATTTGACTCGAAAGCTTAAGTCGCATCGCTTCGCCTGCTGACAAGGTAGAGAGGCTTTGGCCCAGCGGCAAATATCCTAGGCCGATTTCTATCAAAGGCTTCAGTTTTCCTTGAACCCGCGCGTTGCCACGAAAAAAGGAATACGCGCGATCAACGCATAATTCCAAGACTTCCGAAATACTCAAATCACGAAAGCGAACCTCTAAAACTTCGCGACGAAAACGCTTCCCATCGCAATCTTGACACGGCAATTGAACGTCGGCCATAAATTGCATATCGATCGTAGTGAACCCGAGCCCCTCGCAGGTTGGACATCTACCAAGGTCGCTATTGAAACTGAAGTGTCCGATACCGAATCGTCTCGCCTTGGCATCGAGCGTCTCGGCAAACACGCGTCGAATCTCGTCCATGGCTTTTGAATACGTAACGGAACTGCTGCGCAACGATCGCGGAATTGGACTCTGATCGATAGCCATACAACCTGAGATTTGTTCCACTCCAAAAAGACTTGAAAAGGGAAGACCGGAATTCGCATCGCTACCGAACTCTCGGTCGATCGCTGGGCAAAATGTATCCAATATCAATGTACTCTTGCCCGATCCACTGGGACCAATCATGACGGTTAGGCAACGCAATGGAATACGAAGCTCTTCAACCCTCAAATTGCGCCCAGTCGCTCCTCGTATACCTATCCAGTCCGGACCCACCTGCCTCGAGCTACGCTGCACTAAACGCCTCCCACTGAGATACTCTCCGGTCGCGCTTTTGCTTTCCAGCAACTCCTTTGGTGTTCCATTGAATGTAACGAATCCACCCAGCTCTCCGGCTTTTGGCCCAATCTCCACGATGCGATCCGCAATTCGCATGAGATGCGGCTCATGCTCGACCAAAATCACCGTGTTGCCTCTGTCTCTGAGCCCGAGAATAGCATTGGCCATGCGTTCGGTGTCCTGCGGATGCAAGCCCACTGTTGGCTCATCAAAAACGTAAAGCATATCAACTAAGCTGGAACCCAACAAAGTAGTCATCATCACCCGTTGTGCCTCACCACTGCTCAACGTGTGAAGTGGCCTAGCCAAACAAAGATAATCAAGGCCGACGGAATGCAGATACTCCAGCCTGGCAAGAACCTGTCGATTTGGCTCGGATGCGACATATCGAACGCGTTTTTCAGCCGCAAGCATCTCGTTAAAATTCCCCTCCGATTCATCGCCTCTTGCAATCAATTGCATTAGTTCATCGATCGTCATTTCACAAAGCTGTGCAAACGTTTTCTCGAATAGTGTGTACGCCAACGCCCCTCGGTTGAGCCGAGACCCCTGGCACTGCAAACAAGTTGAATAGGTCCGCCATCTCGCCAAGAAAGCCCGCACATGCATCTTGTATTTCTTGCGTTCCAACCACGAAAAAAATCCATCGAGGCCGCCAAAATTGCGCTCAGGAACGCCAGCTTGGATCAGTTGCCATTGCCTGGGACTCAGTTGCGATACAGGCACATCAAAGGGAATCTCGTATTCGTTTGCGATGCTTCTGAGCTCCTCTAATTCATGCGAATAGGCCGGAGTCTTCCATACCGCAATAGCCCCTTGGTTGAGGCTTAGGGAATTATCTGGAACTACTTTAGACATATCGATCGCTACAACTTCGCCAAATCCTTCACAGGTTGTGCAAGCCCCAATCGGACTGTTGAAATTAAACAGCCGAGGCTCGCGCGTTGGGTAGTCGATCTGGCAATATTCACATCGGTACGAATTCGAGAATCGAACCACGGAATATACGACGCCATCCACTGTGCTTTTTTCATACACTGTGCTTTTTTCATCCGAACCAGTTGCTATTCCCAATTCCCATTCCGTCGGGGAATCCACCAAAACGATAGCGCCTCGGCTCCCTACGTCGGTAACGCGTTCAAAAGCCGTTGCAAGCGATTGAGTCAGTCGCTCATGCACCCTCTCACTTCCTAACGTCAATCGATCCACCACGACAATCGCTTGTCCTTTGCCTTCAAACTGACTAGCAATTTTTTTCCGGTTATCGTCCCCTAGATGGTTCGTTTTCCCGTTCGTGATGAGGCGAATAAAACCGGATGTCTGTAGATCAAACAGTATTTCAGACAGTTCGCGGTTGGACTGCCAGCTAATCTCGAAACCGAAAATCGACCGACAGCCGTCGAATCTGCGAAGATAATCGCTAGCCGTTTTTGGACTATGCGATTCGACTCGCCGATTACATCCATAGCAATGCAGCACTGCACTATTGGCGAATACCACCCTCAGGTACTCAAGCATTTCGCTAGCAGTACCAACCGTGCTTCGATTGTTTCTAGTACAAATCTCGCGGGTAATTGCGATCGACGGCGGCAAATTCGTAAGCGATTCAAAGGATGGTTTATCGATTCGCTGCAAAAATTGGCGCGTATATGCAGAAAAACTCTCGATGTAACGACGTTGACCTTCGGCATACAGCGTTTTTAGCGCCAGCGAGGATTTGCCGCTTCCGCTCACTCCACAAATAACCGTCAATTGCCCAATCGGAAAGTCGAGATTGATGCCCTTTAGATTGTGTTGACTTGCTCCTCGCAGCGAAATGATTCGACTAGATTCCAACACACCCCCAGTTATCTCCATATCCCAATATTCCCCAAACGACTTCGAATCCATTATCATAAGAGACGATCCTTGTCTTGGCGAGTACGTGACTCCCCGGGGTTTCGCCAATCCGTACGAGCGTTGATACGCTTGCAGAGCGTTGTGGAAATCCAAACGCTCAACCACCTCCTGGCGAACACAGCTACAATCCTTTTTTTGATGCGGTCAAATGTTATAATAGGCGACTTTGGTTGCCCTAACCCCTCTAGAAAGCTTTTCATGAGTAGTTCGTCCGTTGCCTCCGACGCCAGTTCAGACAAACATCGCGGTCCGAAGAAAATCCGCATTTACAGTCATTCGGCACTGCTCTACTGGTGGCCCGTCTGGGTGGTTGGCTATATCATGGCCGCCCTAACTTACTACCAAGGTGTGGAAACTAAGATTGGTGAAAGCATGACGAAAATTCATGCGAGCAGCAACTTAGGCCTCATTTTCGTCGTTGTCCTTTTTCTTGTGATCTTAGTAACCAACTATTCGGTGCGGGGACTTGCCTCTGGAATCGTGATCATGGGATTGGTGCTAGCTTTCGTCCTGCTTCTGTACTTTAACCTTTGGGAATCGTTCTTCGGCTGGTTTCTCAGCCACAAGGTTTATCTCAACGCTGGAGCTTACTTCTGGATCTCGACATTGATGTTCGTCATGTGGGCAATCGTCGTTTTTGGTTTGGATCGGATCAGCTATTGGGAAATAGATCCAGGGCAGCTAACGCGAGACTCACTCATGGGGTCAGGCTCGAAAAGCTACACCACGCAGGGTATGACGCTGGAAAAGCATCAAGACGACCTGTTTCGACACTGGTTGCTCGGACTCGGATCAGGCGACTTACAAGTCATGACATCCGGTGCGACGCGCGAGCAACTAGACATCCAGAACGTTTTGTTCGTCGGACACAAAATCGTGGCCATGCAGCGATTGATTGCCGAAGTGCCCGAAGAGTAACGATCGAATAGCAGCTTGTTGGCAGAAACATAGCAGCACCGACAACCATCGACAGCGTGAAGAGCGTGACGCCGGGAATGCAGAACGCAATTCCGAGGTGCAACCCCATTACGACGAGCGTGATGGGGATTCGCGTCCATCGAAAACAGACCAAAATTGGAAATAGTCCTTCGACTAGCACTGTCCCCCATGTCATGGCTTTGCGAGCAATGCCATGATACCCAAGCGTCAATTCCGATAGCCACCCTCTGGTCCACCACATGTCACTAGCAATGGTCCAATGGAGCGCGTCTCCTGTCAGCCAATCGACATCTTGCGCAAACTTGTACGGCACACTGATCGCATAAATTAACAGGAAATTGATTTGCATCATTCGCCAGCTCCAGACGTGTGGATCAACGCAATCAACTGATTTCAAATTGCATCGATGCGATAGCCAACGATCTAGGCTGAGTCGACTGCCCCATGCTGAAAAGCAACCGTAAAACAGCAACATTCTCGTAACCAATTCCTCTCCGTTGACAACGAAGGGATTTCGTTGAATGAGAGAACTGGTGAAAACAAACATACCGATTGTTGCAATCCGAGTCTGAAATCCCAAAGTCAAACAGAGTGACAGGACCAAGCCAATCCACCACCAAAATGCAACTGGCAGGATGCCGTCGGTCCAATAGATCATGCAACTAGTACTTAGCGCTCGGGCGGCATTCAAGTCTCCTTCACCCATCGACATCAATCCATTAAATCCATAAAAGCGATGCCAGTTGGGTGCAGTCACTGTGAGAATTGCAATCCAAAGCAAGCCCACCCCGATTCGTGCTATCGATAGCGGTAAAGCATCGGCTCGAGAAAACCAAAAGCGGTTCCAGGCTTTCATAGCATTCTCTCGTTTCCGCAACTACCAAGCGACTGTCCGGTGACCGTTTCAAGTTGCAAAGCATCCTCGCGTTCCGATGCAATGGTCTTCCCATTGAGCGGGAGGGGCAAGAGAGGTTTGCCCAATTCAAAATCGTTTAGCAGCATGATTTGCACGTGGGAATCATGCAACTGATGTTCTGCGATCGCCTCGTTTGGCGGCAAGATGCGCTGTGACCCCAGATGCCATCGTATTCTCTGTATTGGCAATCCATCATGCATTGGATACTGCCTTGCAAGATAGCGAGAATAAGACTCTCTCGCCACGGGATTTCGATAAATGTTGAGCTCAAACTTCCGTTCCTTCAAATCAAATAGGCTTCGCTCGAAAAAACTTCGGGCGGACTGATTCGGTAATGGAAGTAGTACAATCGATTCACGGATTCCATCGGAATAGACCGCCCGGATGTCGTACCACCAATTGAATCGACTTTGGCGACCAAACATTTGCCATCGATTGTCCAATCCAGCATAGTGCGCATACTGTTGCCAACGCCAAGCGGCGTAACGCAGTCGGTACGCTTGAGCTGGGGTCCAGTGCTGATCAACCCATTTCAAGGACCATTCAGCCACAGACTCGGGTTGATTGATCCAAGCAACGGTTAGCATATTGAGCACAACAAATCCGCTAATGAACATTCGCTTCCGAAGTCCCAAGGACTGATCAATAGGCATTGTCGAAAGCGACCTTAAATTGCTAATCCGAAAAACTTTTCAAAACGTTGCCTACAGACCACTAATGGGAGGTGGAGGAGGTGGAGGTGGCGGAGGTGGCGGAGGAGGTGGAGGTGGCGGAGGAGGTGGAGGTGGCGGAGGTGGCGGAGGTGGCGGAGGTGGTGGAGGTGGTGGAGGTGGCGGAGGTGGCGGAGGTGGTGGAGGTGGTGGAGAAGGAGGCGCTGGTGGTGGTGGTGGCGGTGGTGGTGGTGGTGGAGGCGGTGGTGGGCCAAGGGCAACTGCTTGTTGCATGGGTCCTCTTTCTGTGAGCAGTTTTGTTTCCGACTCGAAGCTCAAGTTTTTCGAAAAGAGTGAGACGGCCCACGTGTTCCCGTTTGCCGGTAAATTGACTTTGACCGATACCTTTTCTGTTCCTTCCGTGATTGGATTGGGAGAAATAGTTACCGTTGCATTGGTGGCACCCATTGCAGCAAGAATACCCTTTGCACGATCGATGCCTTCTTGCACGGTGGCCCCAGGTACGATGACATGACGTGCTGCTTCATAGGAAGCGTTGTCGACAACATGCCTCAACATGTTCATTCGCGAGAATTCAATCCCAGCTAAAAAGAGCGACAAAATGATGGGAAGCACGAGCGCAAACTCGACGGTGTGTGCGCCCATTCGACGAGAGGGACGCTCATTCCTAGGGTTGATCGATTGAGGGGTTCTAGTCATGGTGATTATTTTGAGATCAAGATAGGAAGTTGTCTCGCAATATCCTTAAATACAAGGGACAGGTTTACTCCATTAGCAGCGTGATAATGTTTCCCATTAGCCGAACTCGCAACCGTTTGCATTGTCGCTTGGTCCGCTTCATCCGAAAACGTAATCGTGAAAATCATGATTTGATCGTCGGCGGCTGCAATGGCAGCTCCGATAGGATCGCTTCCAACCGTATCGATGCCGTCGGTCAAGACGATCATCACCTTGGCGGCAAAGGGCCGGCCTGCGCTAAAGGCGAAGCAGTTTTGTCCACCATTGATTCCGCCGCCGATGTTGGTTTGGCCGGACTGAAAGAAGTTCGTGTAGTTGTTCAATGAAGTGAGAATCGAGTTGTAATTGCTCGTCAGAGTTTGATCGAGGTTGACCGCGTTGTTGTACGTTACCAGGGCAACCATCTCGTTGATGGGAGAAATCGTCAATTCGTTTAGGAACACATTCACCGCAGCGACGGCATCCCGCCAGCGGCTGGGATTGGGCGCAGGACCATTAAAGAACCACCCGGGCGCTGCGGCAACTGGAAGTGGAGGGAAAACGGCAGGTTCGTCTGACGCATACGCCATCGACCCAGATCGATCGATCACCAAGGCTATATCTACCTCGATCTGATTCGATCGCGATGTTTGGGTGGATTCGACGCTTTGTATGAAAAAGGGATTGGGCAGAAGCAGCTTCAAGGGTCCGTCGATCGAACCGGTCGTTCTCCGGGCCGTGACCTCGACAGCGTTGCGATTGCTTCCACCTCCGGCCACAAAGGAATAACGGTTTGCCATACCAGCACGGGCGGATTGGCCAAAAACAAAGTCTGAGTTCGATAACTTGAGTGGCTTGCCGCCTATCGAATTGCGAGATGCAGCATCTCGACCTTTCGCTCGCGCTACCGTCGTATCGTTGGTGAGCATGAACTCGCGTCCGGTTGCTCTGGATACCGCATCCGAGGCGATAAACATCTCGGTTCGGTTCAATTCGAGGTACGCTATGTTGATCGCAAAGGCAGCCAAGATAATTACGACTGGCAAAAGAATGGCGAGCATTGGAATCACCGCGCCACGACGCTGCCATTCTCGATGTCGGGCGATGACATGTCCGCCGCTTCGTGGGCTAAGCAATTGGGTAGGTTGAGCCATGTTGTTCCTCGCGAGGGTATAGGGCGAGTTTCGGTTAAGGAAATCGCTGTCTCTAGATCAAAATTCCTTCATCATCTCCACGGTTCCCGTCAGTCTCTTCGAGCCGTAAAAACTCAATGCAAACACTGAATTGCTGTTGCATGGTGCTGAGACGTCGACGCGTATAAATGACCCATAAGCTGCATTCTGGAAGTCGGCTGGAGTAACCGTTACAGTCCCGTTTTTAATGCGACGTGCGGTCAATATCTCAGTTGTAGCCAAATTGACGTCGAAGTTATCGGAGCCAGGAACGATCGCGGCTCGGGCGGATTCATAAGCCGCTATCTTCAGCGATTGTTGGAGGAAAATCATGGTGCACGTCTCAATCGTGCCCAAAAGCAACGTAACAAAGACAGGGAGTACCGCAGCAAACTCAACCACGGCAGCCCCGTTTCGTTTCGCTAACCGACATTGATTCATTTCAATTCCAACTCCCTAAAGCTTACTTCTACCGAATCTTTAGTCAATTCACTGATCTGACCGATCTATCAACTGCAACTTTCGAACCCTAGCTTTCGATCGTGGGGCAACATGTGCCAAACCACGACAATCTACTTGAATGTAAAGTCGATTTCCAAATCTACGATCATTTCAATTAGATTCGATATAACGCTTTCAATCGTTGCACTTGGCATAAAGCAACCATCCACGTTGCATCGTCCTTCCGACTCGACTCGTGGCGAAAGACTCAATACAACTTATCGCGGCCGATGCTCAATTCGGACTAACCGAAAACCATTCGCAGTGCTTTCGAGCGTGTCGATCCAGAATGCGTTTCGCATTGTTGGCAATTCCGTCGCCATGGATGGGTAGTGCGGAGCCCTCGATAGCTTGTATCTCCGTGGCAACTCAGGCAATCGGTTCGCATGAAGGTCGCATGCGGAATTTGCGGTGGAGCACCTGGGAATGCTCTGGGGCCGCTTTCGGGTGCTGCAAGTCCGACGAAGTGGTTGGCGATAGCCTTCCCCCTTTGTGAGTAAGCGGTAGCCGGAATGGAACCGGTTTCCGCTTCTTGCTGGTTACGCTTGGATTGAATCGCTCGGCTGAAACTTTGGACGCGTATCGTTTTTTCAAATGGATTCATCGGCGACTGGAGGAAGAAACCAAACAACACTACGGCGTTAACGTCGAGATCTCGGATCAACGCCCAATACCGGGTGTCAAATTTGCGTACGCGATCAATTTGAGCAAATGCAACGGCAATGGCAAATGCATGGAAGCTTGCAACCAAGAAAACAATCACCATCGCGGCGTCGATCAATCGTATATTCGCGTGCTTGAGATGTCGAAAGGGTCGCTCGATCTAAGCCAGGGCTCAACGACTTTCGATCATACCGTTCCACAAGATAACAAGTTCTACATGCCTGTGCAGTGCCAGCAATGCGACAACCCCCCATGCGTCACGGTTTGTCCAGTTGAGGCGATATGGAAAGAGGAGGATGGCATTGTCTTAGTGGACTACAACTGGTGCATTGGCTGCCGCTATTGCGAAGCAGCCTGTCCTTATCGCGCAAGGCGATTCAATTGGGAAAAGCCAGAACTGAGTGCCGAAGAAGTCAATCGGCAACCTCCAGTACTACATCGCCAACTTTACTTTTTGCGTCGGTTTGGCGGCCGGTGGAGTGATGATGGTGATTCCTGCCTACTTATACGATGACGAAGAAATGCACAAAGTCGTCATCATTGGAGAAATCGTCGCGATTGCAGCCATCATTATGTGCACGCTCAGCGTCTTGGTTGATTTAGGGCGGCCCGATCGTTTTTGGCATATGTTAGCTGGCATCGGTCGCTTCAATTGGCCGATGTCGATGTTGACGTGGGACGTGATCGTGCTAAACGGTTACCTCCTGATCAATCTACACATCGTGGGGTATCTAATGTACCTGCGATTTTTGGGACGCAAACCGAATCCTGTATGGTACATTCCATTTGTGCTGCTATCGATTGCCTGGGCAACTTGGTAATGCTTGCCAGCGATATATTCACCATGTTCTACACCGGCGGTAGTCATTTGGTCGCCGCCAAGTATCTGTTTTTTGGAAGTCTCGGGCGTTATGGACTCGTACCATGGATCTGGACCGCCATCGCACTCAACTTGATTGGTACGATGCTCTTCTTTACGCGATGCTCTTCTTTACGCGATCCGCTTTGGAACGCAGTTCCGCTCGCATCCTTGCTTGCCTGTGTTGCATTGTTGGCATTTGGATCGAAAAAGGGATGGGGCTTATTATCCCAGGTTTTATTCCGAGCACTCTCCATGAGATTGTCGAGTACACGCCCAGCCTAACGGAATGGAAAATCACAGCCGGCATTTGGGCGGTTGGACTCATCGTGATGACGCTGCTTCTCAAGATGATGATTTCGGTGCAGAAAACGCGAGAGGTTTTAGGCGAGGGGCAGTCGAAATCTACCGTAGCCATCTCGTAGCACGGGCGTCTCGCCCGTAAAAACATGGGTGGGACGCCCATGCCACTTGGTATGTTTGTTTCTACCGCTCGCCTTAGAGCCTCCGACCAGCATTTGATCCGATGCCCTAATCTTCGTCCTTCAGCTGTTTAGAAACAATGCGTTGCGTTTCTTCCTCATCGCATTTGACACACTGTAGCTCGAATCCAAGCATTGACTCGCGGCCATGTTCGGTAGTCACCCATTCGCGATGCATCCATGGCGGTTCGTGCCGCACATGCTGGTTATGACCACACGCTAACTCGGCTACCCAATGCTGCTCTTCGTCTCGATGATAACCTGTAATACGCTGCATCATAATATCGTATGGATCTTCATTTTCCAGACAGTACCTCGCACAGCGGTTTGATAGAACTCGCCGATTCGACCAAGTCTTTGATGGTCACGCTAGCAAAGGCTTTCTCAGTCGCCGCGTAGGCTTTGTCAAGTTCGGCGTGCAGGGGACAAAGGGTTACGTGCGATTTCAGGCCAAGTGGGCAGGTACGAATTCGCTGAATCGGAGCAACCGTGTTAACGACATCCAAAATCGATATTTTGCATGTGGATTTGCAGAGCTCATATCCGCCGCCAGGCCCAGGGCGTGATCGAACGAGCCCGGCACCAGCCAAATCCTGCAAAACGCGGGCTAGATAACGCCTCGGAACTTTCGTCTGTTCCGCCAGATGGTCGGCCGAAACAGATGCTCCCGTCTGGCTGCCCATGCAGGCAACCGCGCGAAGCGCGTACTCGGCAGTCTTGGAAAGCATAAAATACCGCAAAATCCGAAAAAAAGACCAAATAGTACACCTTGACATGCAGATATAAACATATACCTTTAGATGTAGTAATTGATGTTAGCCTAGTTACGGCCGTTGGGCAATCTCGCCCGTGGCGAAAAGACTGCAAGCTTCCCCGGCGGGCAAGCCGTGGCGGATTCTGCCAACATCCAAACCGATGCTGGCAGTGTCACCTGCAAACGAAGAATATCCTACGGAGATGACGACCATGCTGTGTCGCAAATTGGCCTTAACCACTTTAACTACCTTCGGAATGGTTTTTGTTGGTCTGGAATTGTCGGCCCAGCAAGATAGCTTTGAAAGGCCACCTATCGATTATTTGAATGCGGAGGTCCATGATCCAGTAGCGGAACTTGCTTTGACGTTAGAATCGGGCGACAAGAAGCTCGACTACGATAAGACATTTGGCTATTTGAAGTCGGTATTGAATGCGCTCAATGTTCCCGTCAGTTCGCAGACGCTTGTATTCTCCAAGACGAGTTTGCAATTGCAAAAAATCTCGCCTCGTCGGCCTCGATCGCTTTACTTCAACGACGAAGTTTACGTCGGTTTCTGTCAACAAGGGGATGTATTGGAGTTTGCCGCAACGGATGCTACGCAAGGAGCGACGTTCTATACGCTTGAGCAGTTGGACGACGGCAAGCCCAGGATCGTACGGGATAGGGGAGTATGCCTCTCCTGTCATGCTTCGAACCGAACCCAAAACGTGCCCGGCTATTTGGTTCGCAGTGTGTTTACGGATGTTGCAGGTCAGCCAAAACTTGGAAGTAAAACGTTTACTACGGACCATACCAGCGACATCAAAGACCGGTGGGGCGGTTGGTACGTAACTGGCCATCATGGCTCAATGCGACATATGGGGAACACGCTATGCAAGGGCGGTGAAAAAGATTTCGATCGCGATGCGGGCGCGAACGAAGTGGACTTAACACGTCGCTTCCGAAGCGACTCGTACCTAAGTCCTCACAGCGACATAGTAGCTCTCATGGTCTTAGAGCACCAAACTCAGATGCACAATGCGATTGCAGCTGCTAATTACGAGACTCGCCAAGCGATATACCAGTCCTACCAAATGAACGACATTCTAACGCGTCCAAAAGATTACCTCAGCGATAGTGCCAAGCGCCGCATCACTGCATCGGCCGATCGCGTCTTAAAGTACCTGCTGATGTGCGATGAGTTTCGATTGACGGACACTGTATCTGGCTCAACCCAATTTGCGGATGAATTTGCTGCTCGCGGTAAAAAAGATTCCAAAGGGAGATCGCTCCGCGACTTTGACTTGAAGACTCGTCTGTTCAAATACCCTTGTAGTTACTTGATCGGCTCGAGCGCGTTTAGTGGACTACCGAGCGAGGTGCTCTCGGAAGTCATTCCGCGTTTGATCGCGATTCTAGAGGGCCGAGACAAGTCAAAAGAATATGCGCATCTGTCACCTGAGATGCGACGCGATATTTTGGAGATAATACGTGAGACCGAGCCCGGGCTGTGCGGAAAATAGCCATGGGTGAAAAATGCGTTGATGCGAGTTTTGTTCCAGTCTGCGATCCGGCCTTTCAGGTTGGTCGGGCTGGCCTTTCAGGTTGGTCGGGGGCTTGTCCCCCACCAACCTTGTTTTGGTGTTCTGACGGTCGGCACACGCGAACGCGAAGACTCGTTTTGGCTATTTGCTTCCTCGTGATTCTCATTTTCAAGAGTGAGATTGCATTGGCTCATTGGCCCTTCCAAGAATAGCCGTTCCTCTTTCGCTTCTTTTGTTTCGCGCCGATCTGCAAGTGAGGTTGCATCCGACGTTGCTTCCGATGTTGCTGCCAATTGATCTATATCGTCTACTTCATCCTTCGCAACGGCCCGAAGCCAATCAGAGGTAGTCCCGTTACTCGAGCGGCATACGCGCGATACTCGGCACCGACAAAGCGGAGCATGCGTTGATCCTTCGCGAAACTTCCCAAATAAATGTAAGCAGTCCAAATTCCTGTTAAGACCGCGTGGTCTAGTGTCATGTTGGGTGTAAACCAAATCAGCCCCAGAAAACTCATGTAGATTGGATGCCGCATCCAACGGTATAGCCCACTTTCAACAAACTCTCGCTTTGGGGAGCGTTGTCGTCGGAACCAATACCACCACTGTGTTAGTCCAGTTTGGTATCCCATTCCCGTAATATACAAACTATAGAACAAGGCTATCCACGAACCGTAAAAACCAAGGAGTATTGCCATTTCGATGTAACCAGTGGCTTTCCAAAGTGACGTGGAGTTTAGACTCCAACATTGAAAAAGCCAAAGCAGTGTGATACAGGTCACGGAGCAATGCACGCAGCCCATAAGCCCTGCGGGCATCCAAATTTTCATTCGCGCTTGAATGGGTGGGGCCAAAAGTAGACTGTGAGGAAGCGCGAAGCCAACCGACAGAATACAGTCGGCCATCAATCCATTGCGGTAGCTGTGCGTTCCGCCGTATCGGAGAAATAGAAACAGCTGCACGACGGTCCAACAGAATAGCAACTGCGTGCCAATTCCAAATACGATCCCGCAAACACGCGTTAAATGGTAGGAATCCGTCCGAGTGCGATCTAGTGGAACGGTGCTCATCAGCTATTATCGATGTCGTATTGTTCGAGGTGAGGATTCATGCACATGAGGCCGCCAACCGTGGCGCTGGTTAGCTACCTATTCAGGAACCACCCATAGATCGCCATAGATTGTGAGTTCGTCGGTCACGCCCATTGCGCCCAGCATTTTCGAAAAGCGCTTGATGCCATAGTCTGATTGGAGGATTTTGAATCCGCCACGAAAATGATTCCATCCATCCTTAACCTCAAGGTCACAAAGGATCTCAACGGGTCGCGTTTTTTCATGGAGTGTGAAATCCCCAATGAGGAGATACTCCGGCAATTGCCTCTTGCTACTACTATTCTTCCGTTGCACACGAGCATTCTCGAATTTAGCCGTACCGAACTTGCTCACATTGAGAATCTCGGCCCCCAGCATGTTGTCGTTCACTTTTTTTCGAGTTGCTTCGTCGGTGGTTCCTTCCAAGCCGATGTACTTGCGAGCCCGAGCAGTGTCCGCATCGAACGACTTCATGTTGAAGACTAAAGCACCACTACCTGCGCCGCCTAAAAGTAAATTCCCGCTTGCAAGCTTACCTTCGATTGCATGCTGATGACCGACAACAGTGGACTTATCAACAAAGATATAAACGCGGCTATGTTCCGTGTTTACCTGTCCCAAAGGTGGTCTCTCTTGAGTGTTTGCAATGCTGGCTATCAGCAGCATGAAGAATAACGAACTGGCAATGATTCGTATCGATTTAACGACGCGTTCCGTGTGCATCCTAAAGTCCTTTTTGCTTATCGAACAGTCGTCCGTGTCATGTTCGAATGATACCACGAAATGTCGGTTTGGGACTAGCCTAATGCAGGCGACTGTCGAAGCAAACAAAGACAGTTGGTAGTGGATCTTGTTAAAGATCCTATGCCGCAAAGATCTTTAACAAGATCCACTACCAACAAAATCGAAGTAGTCGGGGCACTAGTCCAGTTTATGTTTAAATCTCTCCTTTGGCTGGGTGGTATGGCAAACGGTGCACTTGCTAATCGTGCCGGGAAAGCCTTGATGTTCGATAGCTTGCACGTTATCTACGGCGGTCACATCTGGGCCAATGGCATGTGGGCTTCCGTGGCAAGCGGAGCAGTGTACTTCTACCCGAATCGGGGATGCATTTTTTCCCGTGTGGGCCCAGACTCATACGAGATCGCAATGCGGTCTGTGTTGTTTTTTTTGGGAATGATGCAACTTGGAATGGAGGAGGATTCGACAATGCCTTGGCTAAAACCGAGTGACGCAAGTCATTGATGTTTTTCGTGCCTTTCGCGTATTTCGTGGTTGATTTGTCTTCGCTTTGAACGAGTGAGAATGTTCAGTTTCTCTCGATTTATTTGCTTAATCGTGGATACTGTTGGGTACGTTGAATAATTTCCTTGACTCCGGGGGGCGAAGTGCTAGCCTACGCATTGTGATAAATTTACGGTAGATGCTGATTGCACCGATTATTCGGTCCTTTGATCCCTCCCATTCGAAAGAGCCCACATCATGAAACGATCTCTCACCCTTCGATTTCTGCCCTATTGTGCAGGATTTCTGCTCGCGGGTTTCCTGGCCGTTGAGTCGCAAGCAAGTATCATCGTCATCAACGGTTCAGTGACCGAGACTTTCTCAGTTCTGCCACCAGCCAATAACTGGTCGACAACCACGGGCCTATTCGGCTCGAGTTCAGGCAACATTACCGGCGATGCAACGGCGGATGCATTGGTCGGTACCCCAGCGGCTCCGACTGGCACCGTGACAAATGCGTTGCTAAATGCTCAACTCATAACCGTCGCCGGCGGGACTGTTGGGACAGCAAATCAGTCTCGTTATTATGACGCCGGTTTTATTGGTACGACACCCACAGGGGTCGATGCTACTCTAACCATGGTAACCCTCACCAACGGTACCGGTGTTAACTTATCCACGTTTAACATCAGCTACGACTTAGCAAGCCAAAATGCTGCCGCGCAAGCTGAGGGGGAAATAGCCGGTCATCGCGTTTATTTTAGCCTAACTGGGAATGCAAATTCCTGGAATCCCATTGGGGATTTTAGCACAGTCGGCACGGTTAGCATCAATGCACCCGTTGGCACTTGGGCGGCAGGTACGGATGCGTACGTGCTGTGGCTGGATGACAATTCGGTCCCAAATCCAGACGGACTTTACTCGATCGACAACGTTCGATTTACGGCAGTTCCAGAGCCATCGAGCTGCTTGCTAGCAATGGGTGCACTCGGATTGTTTGGATTCAAACGACTACGAAATGCAAGCCGCAAATTGTTGGGCAAGTAGTCCTCGACGTTTGTGGAACGGCTGTCCTCAGCCGTTCATTAACATCTGAGCTACGTATCCATATTCGAAATCAAAAGCATGACTTTTTCGAAGTGGCTGTTTTTTGTGGGCGAGTCGCTCTGCGACTCGCCTTCCGAGTTGCGGTGCAGTTCAGTCACGTCTCCAAAAAAATTACTTGCCTAATTTGCAATAAATAATATGAATCTTCGAGCCGTCTGTGGAATCGCTTGCTTGGCAATTGCGATCGTTTTTAGTGGTTCGCAATGTATCGCCGGAATACTTCCAGCCTTTGATCATGTGGTAGTCGTGGTTTATGAGAATCATGGCTACAGCCAGATCATAGGCTCGGCGGCTGCTCCCACAATGAATACGTTGGCATCGCAGGGATCGCTGCTGACGAACACTTTCGGTACATCTCATCCGAGCCAACCGAATTACATGCATCTCTTCTCTGGATCCGATCAGGGTGTAGTTGGAAACAACCCACTGGGGGTCAAGTTAAACACTCCAAACCTAGGAGCGGCACTACTGGCCTCAGGCAAGACATTCAAGGGATATTACGAAGCGGCAGCAGACGTTCGGCACCACCCCTGGACCAATTGGACGAATACAGTTCCCGGCGTAAATCAGCTTCCAGCGTCTACCCACCAACTTTTTAATACTTTTTCTACTGACTTTAGCCTATTGCCAACAGTCAGTATTGTATCCCCGAGCGATGCAAACAACATGCATGACGGGACGATTCAAACAGGTGATACCTGGCTCTCCAACAATCTAGGTGCCTATGCGACTTGGGCGAAAACACACAACAGTCTTTTAGTTGTGACCTTCGACGAGGACAATAATTTAGAAGGCAATCGAGTCGCGACTATTTTCTCGGGTGCAAACGTGAAGAGCAACTTTCGAGATAATACTCTTTATAACCACCACAATCTACTTCGAACGATCGAAGACATTTATGATTTAAGTCATTCTGGAAACGCGGCCAATGTTCAACCGATTAGTGGTGTATTCGTCGCCGTGCCAGAACCATCGAGCGCAACATTCATTGCTTGTTGTTTGATTGGAGTTGTGGTTGCGCAAAGAAGGCTTCGTAAATCGCCGCGATGAAATGGGACGTCGATCATAACTCGGGCTACGGTGGACGCGTCAGGCTCCGATGGTTCGTAGTGGATCTTGTTAAACATCCATGCGCCGCCCGATCTTTAACAAGATCCACTACCCTAAAATCAACCCCCCTAAAAACGCTAGCCCACGGCTTGCGGAAATCCCCAGGGCAAGCCTTAATGGCGTGGATTTAAGGAGCGTTCCGTAGCCACCGTCGCCTAGACGGTAGGGATAGCGTTGACTTCTCGCAGTTCTCCCACGTCCTAGCGGAGCGTGGCTACTCTTAAGCAGTTCTCCCACGTCCTGGCGAAGCGTGGCTACTCTTAAGTGCCTGGTTTTCGCTCTGGGAGGCTGTGATTTTTTTGAATCTGCGAAAGTACCCATCACGCTCCGCGTGATGTTGCCTCAAAAACCAAAGGTTTTTGAACTGCGAAAATCACGCGGAGCGTGATTGGTACTATAAAATCACAGCCTCTGAGCGTGCCACCCCGTAGAGTAGGTACTTTGCAAACTGCCGCTCGCCTAAGGCCATAGGGGTTGAATTTAGTTTGCCGGACCATGGTCCACAAAAAGTTTTATTTTCTTGAAACGAGTAGTCGCCTCAGCCTCAGCCAATCGGTTGCACGAGCTGGCCACGAAGAAATAACCGAGTCTGGACGATCTCGAATCCCGTATCCGTGACCGCCGTTTTGGTAGACGTGCAATTCCGCTGGAACCTTGTTTTGCTTCAAAGCGATATAGAGTTTGACTGCGCCGATGGAACTCGATGCATCATCGTGCGTGTGCACAACAAACGCAGGTGCCGACTGCTCCGTTATATGAATTGGTTCAATCAATTCGCTGGACTTGGGATCAAGTAGCTGCCACGGATAAATCAACAGTGAAAAATCCGGTTTACAAGATTGTTTATCGATCGCATCGATGGCTGTGTAAGTAGACTCATCCGCTTTTGAATGCGCGATCGAAGCGACTTGGCCACCCGCTGAAAATCCAAGGATTCCAATTCGATCGGTCTGGAGTTGCCAATTTTTGGCCTGATCGCGTATTAGCCGCATTGCACGCTGTGTGTCTTGAAGAGGCCGTTGCCAAAGCGGTTCGCCGGCAAGCGCGGATTCCTTTGTGCGGTATCGCAGCACGAAGACGGTTACCCCAAGTTCATTTAACCATGGGGCTGCTTCCGAACCTTCAAGATTTGGGACAACATAAGTAAAGCCGCCACCTGGCAAGATCAAAACCGCTGTACCGTTTGGATTGTTCTTTGCAGGGTACACGTCCAGCGTCGGACGACGCACTCCAGATACGCGATCAATAGGCTTGGCCTCTCCGGCTTTCGCGGCCAGGAGAGTGCCTGTCTCCCGACTGGTCTCATCGGGTGCCAAATCTGGCCAGACACTTATTGTTTTGGATTCGTTTCCGTCGTTTGCGGTCGATCGCGAAGGCGAAAAATGCATTGCACAACAAAATCCAAGTAACGGAAAAAGGAAATACCTTGCCTCAAAGGTGAAGATCATTCGTACCGCCTTATTTGTGTGCTATCAGAAACAAACTTGAATTGAGAACCCCTGCATGCACTACCAACCACGTTGGAAAAAAATGATTCATCATGCAACAATGTCCGCTCTATGCTAACATCTTGTAGGGTGACCTGAAACACGTTCAGGTGGTTTAGTGGAATTCTTACGGCCTTGGGTTCGGAGAGCAGCGATGATACAAGTGACGAAGCAAATCAGACGACGGCGATTTCTGAAGACAACACTCTACACAGCGGGCGGGGCAGTTCTTGCCCCAACCATTATTCCAAGTTCTGCTCTCGGACGCGATGGATCCGTCTCACCGAGCGAACGAATAGTTTTGGGCGGCATCGGAATCGGGAACCGAGGCTCCTACGATCTCAAATGCTTCCTTGAACAGAAAGATGTTCAATTCGTCGCCATTTGCGATGTCAAGGAGGCTCGACGCCTTGCCGTAAAAAAGACGGCCGACGATAAATACAGCAATCAAGCTTGCAGCATGCACGGCGACTTTCGCGAGCTTCTCGATCGCAAAGATATCGATGCCGTCCTGATAGCAACCGGCCCGAACTGGCACGCGACCATGGCTATGCAGGCCGCTCGAGCTGGCAAAGATATTTACTGCGAAAAACCTTGTACCAAGAACATTTCTCAAAGCCTTATTTTGGCAGAAACGATGCGACGTACCGGTCGCGTTTTCCAAGCGGGAACGCAGCGTCGCAATCTGCCTCACTTTGCGTTCGCGTGTTATTTGGCTCGTACCGGTAAGCTAGGCAAACTTAAAAAGGTGTATGCGCATCCGGCAGGCATGCAGGCCATGATGAGCGGATGGTTGCCCGCTGAACCGATGCCGGACAAACAGGTCGCCGATTGGGACATGTACCTCGGTCCCGCCGCCTGGCGGCCATTTAATGCGGCGACCCTAAAGGATGGTTTTAATTTCGAAAAGGGTGGCGGTCTCGTGGGCGGCGGCGTGCTCGAATGGGGATCACATTGCGTTGACCTATGCCAGTGGGCAGTCGGCGATTGCCCTCCACCGGTCGAATACAACCCTCCCAAAGATGGAGAATTGGTCGCGCGATATGAAAGCGGCGTTGAATTGATCTTCCGTGAAAAGGGTTGGTTATCATTGGGTTCGTGCCCCGTTCGATTCGAGGGCGAAACTGGCTGGGTCGAGGCCGGCGATAGCGGCAAATTGGTGCTGAGTTCTCCGGCGTTGCTTGCCGGCCAAACCGTCGAAGAAATCGATGGTTACCCAGCTACGTTCCATGTCAGGGATTTTCTCGATTGTGTGAAAACTCGCGGCCTAACCAAAGGGAATGCCGACGCGGCTTGCAACGCACACATTGCGTGTCATGCGGCCAACATCGCATTGTTCCTAAATCGCAAAGTGAAATTCGACTTATCGAAAAACGAATTTATCAACGACGAACCAGCCAATCGTCTGCGATCAGAAGCATTGCGCGAGCCATGGCGAGTTTAGAGTTCGACCGATAAACTCTGTTGTCACAATTTATTGTGGGATAGGCTTTCAGCCTGTCATTACAAAACGATAACAGGCTGGAAGCCTATCCCACCTCTGCCATAACCAATTATAAAAACGGAAAAATACAACTATGAATATACGATTGAAGCCTGGAATTGTTTACCTTTCAACATGCGTGATGATTGCCATTGGTATGAGTAGCGTTGGCATATCGCAAGTCACCACCATGGAAAAAGAGAACGACTTGCTTGGCGTTCTCAAGTCCGATTCGCCACCGGGTGACAAGGCCATTGCTTGTAAACGATTGGCCATTTATGGAACCGCCGAAGCCGCTCCAGAATTGGCAAAGCTTTTGTCGAACGAACAACTCGCGGCTTGGGCAAGGATCGCTTTAGAAGCAATTCCTGGAACCAAAGTGGACGAGACATTGCGAAAATCCACGGAATCCTTGAAGGGACGATTGCTTGTTGGCACCATCAACTCAATTGGCGTCCGCCGCGATGCGAGCGCCGTCGAAACGATGAGCACCCTTTTACAAGACAAAGACGAAGATGTCGCGTCAGCAGCTGCCGTAGCCCTTGGAAGGATCGGTAATGCTGCGGCGACAAAGACTCTCCGGCAATCGATCGCAAGCTCACCTGCGAAGGTTCGATCGGCGGTGGCGGAAGGGTGTGTTTTATGTGCAGAGCGAGCCATGCAAGGGGGAGACGCAACGCTGGCTGCCGCAATTTATGATGACGTTCGCAAAGCACAAGTGCCCAAGCAGCGAATTGTCGAAGCAACGCGGGGGGCAATTCTCGCGAGGAAGAATGACGGTATCCCACTTCTTGTCGAAAGTCTACGCTCCAAAGAAAGGGAATTATTCCAAATAGCTATTACAACCGCCCGGGAAATGTCTGGACGCGAAGTAGACGGCGTATTGGCCTCGGAACTATCAGTCACATCACCTGAGAAAGCCGCATTGGTCATTCAGGCGTTGGCAGATCGCAAGAATTCTGTCGCATTACCGGCGATCGCAAAGGCCGCCGCAGCTGGCCCAAAACAGGTCCGATTGTCGGCCATCAATGCGTTGGGTCGCGTCGGCGACGCATCGTGCGTTGCGTCTCTTTTAGGAATCGCAAACGAAGCAGACGAAGAATTGACCGACGCCGCATTGACTGCCTTGGCTGAACTGCCTGATCCAACCATCAATGCGGAGATCATTGCTCGAATTCCGAAGGCCGAAGGCAAGGTGCTTGCAGCGCTGATTGGGGCATTAGGACAGAGACGCATCGAAGCAACTCAAGAACTCGTGGTGGCGCTGAGCAATGCCGACAAGTCAGTCAGAGCTGCTGCTCTCAAGTCGCTTGGCACGACCGTTCCTGCCACCAGTCTCGATGTGTTGGTTTCGCAAGTGGTATTGCCTGGTTTTGCAGAGGATTTTGACGCTGCGAAGCAAGCCCTCAAGACCGCTGCGGTCAGGATGCCAGATCGAGAGGCTTGCGCTGCTCAACTGGTACAGGCGATGAATGCAGCTTCGTTACCGAGCAAGATCGCAATGTTGGATATTCTCGGGGCAGTTGGTGGAACGAAGTCTTTGGAAGCCATGAGCTCGGCCTTGAAGAGTGATGAATCGCAGCTGCGGGATGCTGGTAGTCGCTTGCTCGGCGACTGGATGACCATCGATGCTGCGCCGGTTCTGTTGGATTCCTTTAAGAATGGACCGACCGACAAGTTTCAAGCGCGTCTATTCAAAGGTTATCTGCGAATGGCCAGGCAATTTGAAAAGAACCCGCAGGAGCGTGTTGCTATGTGCAGAAAGGCTTTCGAAGCTGCCCCTCAACCATCCGAACAAAAGCTTGTTCTCGAACTTGTCAAACTCTTCCCGGATATCGAAACTCTAAAGCTTGCGATCCAAGCTACGAAAGTTACTGAACTGAAAGAGGACGCATTACAAACCGCCCAGACGATCGCCCAGAAGATCAAGGGAAACACTGAAGAAGTGCAAAAGCTACTGACCGAAGCTGGAATCGCCAACATCAAGCCATAAGGCGAGCGGCAGTTTGTAACGCGTTTGCGGGCAACACGTTGGATTCAGAATATTCACGCTCAGAAATATCAATCCGACGCGGGGAAGGTATAGTGAAGTCTGATTCCAACGCCTACCGAGCCTTCCTCTATGCACGATATCACCCAAATTCTGAGCCAGATTGAAGCTGGCGATCCTTTAGCGTCTGAGCAGTTGCTGCCACTTGTCTATGACGAATTGCGGAAGCTGGCGGCGGCGAGACTTGCACAGGAGAAACCAGGGCAGACGCTTCAGGCGACGGCGCTAGTGCACGAGGCGTTTGTAAGGTTAGTTGATGTGGACAAGGCTCAAGAATGGAATAGTCGGGGGCATTTTTTCGCCGCAGCTGCCCAAGCAATGCGCCGGATAAGCGTGGAGCACGCTCGTCGTAAGAAGAGCCTGAAGCAAGGAGGTAATTGGCAAAGGCAAGATTTGATTCTCGATGGAGTCTGTCAGCCAGATGTGCCCAGCGAAGTACTGGCGATCAATGAATCTCTCGACAGACTAGCTATCGTGAATCCGATAGTCGCCCGCGTTGTGGAATTGAGATATTTTGCTGGTCTTTCTCCCGAAGAGACCGCTTCGGCAATGGGTATTTCGACCAGATCGGTCCACCGCTACTGGAGCTATGCGAAAGCATGGCTGATCGAGGAAATGCGAGAGTCCGCAAAAGAAACATGAGGGTGATTTTCTTCGGTGATCTCAATTGCGTGATTAACGGCCAATAGATGTAAGCTGATTTTTGAACCAAGGGCATGGGGGCTTATCACACGATCGCATTTTGTTCCAAAAAAAATTTATTTCAAAATTTGTTTTTTTCGTGTCCGAATTCTCTGCTACTTTTCGCACTGAGTGTTGGAGAGCAATAGGGTACTCTTTGGATACAATTACTTGTGAATGAACTCGATATATTTTCCGCTGCACTAGAACTTGATGAGCCAATCAAGCGAAAGCAGTGCTTAGACGAGGCTTGTGACCAAAATCCCGAGCTTCGTAAGCGAATCGAAGCTCTTCTACGGAACGCGGCTCAAGCGAATCGCTTTATGGAAACTCCTCCACTATCCATTGACGCGATAGCAGCCCAACCATTCACCGAGCTCCCAGGTACACAAATTGGTCCGTACAAACTTCTCGAGCAAATCGGCGAAGGGGGCATGGGTACGGTCTATTTGGCAGTCCAAAGAGAACCGGTCCGACGCAGCGTGGCACTGAAACTCATTAAGCCAGGCATGGATTCGCAACAAGTAGTGGCACGCTTTGAAGCCGAACGTCAAGCGCTGTCCATGATGAATCATCCCAACATCGCCCGCGTGCTGGATGTCGGGACAACAGAATCCGGTCGACCCTATTTTGCGATGGAGCTCGTTAAAGGGATTCCTATCACAGACTTCTGCGACAAACAACAGCTCAATGCCCGCCAGCGACTCAGGTTATTGGTCACAGTCTGCCATGCGGTTCAATACGCGCACCAAAAAGGGATCATCCACCGCGACATCAAGCCAAGCAACGTCCTCGTCGAAATGCATGATGTCACGCCCGTACCCAAAGTCATCGATTTCGGTGTCGCCAAAGCGATCGGTCAACAGTTATCGGACAAATCAGTGCACACTGGCCTGACTCAGATGATCGGTACCCCGCTGTACATGAGCCCAGAACAAGCTGGCCAAAGCAGTGTGGATGTCGATACTCGCAGCGATGTCTATTCACTAGGCGTATTGCTCTACGAGATTCTCACCGGCCAGACGCCATTTGAAAGCGAAACGCTGAAAACCGTCGGCTACGACGAGATGCGTCGGATGATTCGCGAAGACGATCCGCCACGGCCTAGTGCGCGGGTTAGCACTCTCAATGCACAAGCGTTATCCACGATATCGGATGCTCGCCGTGTGGAACCGAACAAGCTCAGCCAACAACTGCGCGGCGAGCTGGACTGGATCGTCATGAAGACGCTCGAAAAGGACCGATCGCGCCGATATGAGTCTGCCAGCGCCCTGGCGGCCGATATCGAGCGATTCCTTTGCGACGATCCCGTCCTAGCTTGCCCACCTTCGGTGCGCTATCGATTTCAAAAATACACCCGTCGCCATCGACTCGTCGTAGGGGCTACGCTCATCACGACCGCCGCACTGCTAAGCGGCATCGGGTTAACAATGTGGCAATCGATGGTCGCTCGCGATGCCCAGCGTCAAGCCGAAGATGCCAAGCAACAACTGGCTCAGCGGTATCGCATCGCAAAAGAAGCCGTCGATACCTATTTACTTCGAGTGACTCAAGACGAGCGGCTCGATCATCCTAGCTTCCGTGAATTGCGACAAAGTCTGCTCGAAGCGGCACTGCCCTATTACGACGAGCTACACAAGATCTCGCCGACCAACGAACAATCCAAAATTGCCCGCGCGGAAACATTGAATCAACTTGGCAGTGTCAAACACGAACTTGGTCGATTCGATGAATCACTCTATGCCTTCGAAGAATCATCGCGACTCTTCGAAAAATTGGCGACAGATCATTCTACGCAGTTTATCTATCGCCAAAGCCTAGCCAAAGTTCTCGTTAACTTGGCCGACCATTATCGTACTCGCGGTGCCAATAGCGAATCGCTCGAATACGAAGAGCTTGCATTGGCATTGCGACAGCAACTGGTCACGACGCATCCTGATAACGACTTGCTGCGCCTGGAGTTGGCGCAAAGCTATACGAATGTGGGAGTCGGTACACAAAAAAGCGAGGGTCGCGAGTTGCTCGAACGAGCGATCGAGATCTTGCAAGTGTTGGCCGACCGTTTCCCGGACCAATCGCTTTACCGTGAGTACTTGAGCCTGGGCTACCAAAACTTGGCCCACCGCTTCGCCTACGAACATGCCGAAGAGGCCATACCATTCCATGAATTCGCGATTAAGTTGCGCGCACAGTTGGCTAATGAGCAACCTGAATCCAAGAAGGCACACATTCAGTGGGCCCAGAGCCATCAGTATCTAGCCGAAACGTTAGAAAAACTAACGGCTCGCTTAACCGAAGCCCGCGAGCAATGCGAAGAATCGATCCGCATTTTGATGGGGTATTTCAAACTGCATCCCGAATTGCCCGAGGTTAAATCCCATTTAGCGAATTCGCTGAACAAGCTTGCGCACACGCTCAAGGAACTCGATGAGTTGGATTCGGCTCAGGAGATGTGCGACTCGGCAATTCGATTGTGGAGACAGCTCCTATCAGAGTATCCCGACATGCTCGAGTACGAAGTTGGGCTGGCGGCTACGCAACATAATCTGGGTTCCATCGTAGTCGCTCAAGGCCAAGCAACCGAGGGCATGGCGATGCTAACTCAATCGCGAGACCGATTGCAGAAGATGCTCGATCGGATCGGCCCGTACGACCAGAGCAACCAACTGCTGCGCACGATAGCCAACACGTTGGCCGACACTCGCAAGGTGTTAGGCCACGGTCAAGAACAAACGCCGGACGAAGAGATAGTAGAACGAAGTACACAAACGGTCGGTGAGGCCCTACTGCCAAGCAAGTTCCTCACCGACCTCTCCAATTCTCCAACGCAAAGTCTGCGCGTTGGAGGGATGGTTCCTAGTTTAACGCAGACTGAAGAACAGGAACAATTCATGAAACGTTTACGCAAACAATTGTCACGGTCTGCAACCCGCCCGCAGATCCGCAATGAACGACCTCTTCGAATGGAGCAATTGGAGACGAGAGCACTGCTCGCAGCCGTTGCCGCCCCAAGTGGATTAGTTAGTTGGTGGTCCGCAAGTGGTAATGGCGCAGACGTCATGGGACTGAACAATGCCACTCTCTACAACGGAGCAACCTATGCGGCCGGTGAAGTCGGACAGGCGTTTAGCTTTGACGGAGTGAATGACCGCGCTTCGATTGTGGATTCTAATAGCCTGAAACTAACGAACTCACTTACCATCGAAGGCTGGATCAAGGTCAATGCGTTCCCCACAAGCGGTAGGGGATACATCTTTTTTCGTGGCGATGATACCCGCTTCCCGTATTTTCTCGCTACTGAGCCTAGCGGGGTCCTGAAATTCGCGGTGTTTCCAGCGACGACGAATGGGTCGGCCCTTATTACTTACATTTCTCCTGGCCAACTCACCCATATTGCCGCAACGCTGGATGATGCGACGGGTTTGATGAGCCTCTACGTGAATGGAACATTGGCGGGACAATCCACGACAGATGTGAGGCCTTATGGCGACTTACAGCCTGGGAGCAATCCCGGCATCGGCATCGGCAATACCGGTGGCTATCCTGGGACAACTTCAAATTTTCCATTCAACGGTTTGATCGACGAACTGTCTGTGTACAACCGTGCTCTTTCTCCCGGAGAGGTGCTGGGGCTCTTTATGGCTGCAAGTGACGGCAAGGTTACAAGCCCGATTGCCGTCAGTAATCCCTCGATTGTCGAGGGTGCGGCCGCAGCGTCTACCATGCTCTTCACGATTCAGCGAACCGGCAGTCTGAGCGGATCGTTGACGGTGGCTTACGCGACGGCCGACGACTCGGCTGCTGCCGGCTCGGATTACATCGCCGCATCAGGAAGCGTCACGTTCAACCCCGGGGAGGCGACGAAGTCCGTTGAGGTGACAGTCAACGGCGACATTATTGGCGAGTCGAACGAAACCTTCCGGTTAAACGTCACCCCTACCCTTGGCACCACTGTCATGGGAGTAGCATCAATTCTCAACGATGACGCAGCGATATCGATCAGCGATGCATCCGCAACGGAAGGCGACGCCACGATACGATACTTTGACGACTTCATACGAGTGCAACGCCACTTGGGCGGCGGTAGGCATTGCGCATTCGGAGCTGATGGTAATCTATACATCGCGGGTCGATTCACCAACGATGTTCAGAAGTATGATGGCAAGACGGGCGCCTATTTAGGCGTAGTAATACCAAGCGGTAGCTTCGGCCTACATGCCCCCTGGTCATTGGTCTTCGGACCGGACAGCAACCTCTATGTAGGTGGCCAGCTATCAAACAACGTGCTTCGCTACAATATGACGACGGGCATTGTCGATGAATTCATCTCCTCTTCATCAGGTCTGGCTAGCGCCAATGGGATTGCATTTGACCCGGTCGGTAATCTTTACGTTACGACGGGAAACCCCTCGAGTGTCTGGCGATTCCAGGGACCATCTAGCGCTTCGCCGGGATCGCCTCTGCCCGCTCCCGGACAAACAGGAGCAGTTTTTGTTCCCCAAGGAAGCGGAGGTCTTAACTTCGTGGAAGGTGCCATTTGCTTCGGTCCAGACGGCAATCTATACGTCGGCTCGAAAGGTACAAATTCGGTAATTCGTTACAACGGATCTACTGGAGCATATATTGATACTTTCGTCGCGGCCGGATCGGGGGGGCTTCTTGGGCCGAACGACATAACCTTTCGTCCGGATGGTTTTCTATACGTTTCTAGCCAGGGCAACGGGGCCGTTTATCGCTACAGTGCAATGACCGGTGCATTCAATAGCACAATAGCCCAAAGCCCTGTCCCCGGTGGTGGCGGAATGGCGTCGGACGCAATCGGCAACTTACTAGTTGGGTTTGATGCACCGGACAACATGCAAGAGAGGTATAGCCGCTATGGCGCCGCTTCGCAGGAAGCTTTCACCGTCACTCTCGACCATGCGAGTGCGTTACCAATTACGGTCAGTTATTCCACGGCCGACGTCTCCGCTAATGCAGGGAGCGATTACAAGGCTGTAACTTCCGGAACGGTCTACTTCGCACCCGGCGAAATTTCCAAGACCATTCTCATTCAGACGATGGACGATTCAGCAATGGAGACAACTGAGACCTTCATGGTCAACTTGTCGAATCCTGTTGGAGCAACTATTTCCAGAGA
>JAYVPJ010000180.1:0-3869 GCA_043757445.1 Pirellula sp.
TCTTGCCCTCCCCGAAAAACTCGCTTACGGCTCGTTTTTCGACCCTCCCAACTTCGTTGAGCGGGTAACAGCGGTGGCGATCAGCGAGAAGTGTCCAAAATCTGGCAAAAGAGTCTACTCCGCACGGTTTGGTATCGGTAGTGTAGTGCTCTTAGAAATGTGCGGATGCCTCTTTCGCATGAGTCCAAAATGAACATGTACGTACTCGAAGGTGAGGGTAGCGACGAATCGGAGACCCCGACTACTTAAGTTATGTTGGGAGTCCATACCATGGCCGAATCGTCTTTACGTGGAAGAGTGGTATGGAAAAGCTCGTCATAGATTCCGATGCTGATGGAGGCCCTTACGTCTTATGATGGAATATTTGTAAGGTACTTGGATAGTTCGCAAAGGTCAGGGTACATTGGTACCACGAAAACGTCGCACCTACATGACGACGGAAGTCGCTTGACTCCACTTACGTTTCTTTTTCGGTATGGGAATGAAAGTTTTGCGGAACTCATAAAGCGAACTGTCATGCGGCGCATGGGACGAAAAGTAGATAGCGATGAGCGAGTCGTTGAGAGATATAGCTTTGACGACTATCGAGAATTCCGACACAGCCGCGGACCATCCATTTGGTTTCCGATGAAATGTGTCGTCGATCGCATCTGCGGTACTACGCAGCTCGGCTTAGAAGCAATCTGGGAAACGGATGTTGTAATCGTGGATCAAATTGAGTTTGAGCCATCGATCTCCGATGAGGAATTCAGAGTCGTTTTCCCACGCGATGCAATGGTGAGGGATGACGTGAATGGACAAGGAACGTTTCAAGCACATAAGCACCGAAATATAGAAGTAAGGGAGTGACCACATCGAGTTAGATAATATCGCTAGTAGCCCATCCGTTCGGGGCTTGCCGGCTTGCCCCTACGCCGTGAAGGATTCGGAAACCGTATCAACAATGCAAAAGTCACTCTCGGCAAGAGTGACCTACGGTAGGTCACACCTGCCGGGTGCGACTTTGGGAACGCAGCATCCAAACTAAAACGGCAAATATGATCTAAAAATTTTAGTACTGTATTCTACGTCCCTGCTTTAAACCGTTCAGCGGCGGGTTGAACAAGTGTTGCTAGTCGAGGATGGTCTCGAAGGAGTGACATCTCGTCCCGGGCCGGATAGAGCAGGTATGGGCGGCATGATGTGATCGCAATCTACTCACATCGTATGGTGCAAGTACGCTGGACAGTCCAGCAGCTTCCAAAGGTTGGGGCGAGGAACCCGTTTCCCGAGAGCGACAGCTGCGCCTGAACGTTCAAACTGGCTCCATTGTTGATTCGGTTTACAACGATAGAGTATCCAGTCAGGCCCGCATCGTCCAAAACTTTTTTTGCCGCATCTTCAATCTTGGAATTGCTTTTTCCACTGATAATGCCTTGTCGAGCTGCTTCGATGACTGCCATTTCAACTGTATTCGCGACGATAGCAAATCGGAATAGTTGCATCGAGCCGATCAGTACTAACAAAAAAAGTGGCAACATAATTGAAAACTCAACCGTGGTCGTACCAAGGTGAGCTGAAATTCGGCAGTTTCGACGTTTAGGATGGTTCATGATTAAGAAAGCGTGAGGAGCACTCTATTCGACAAGCGACGTGAGGGTGACGGCCAAATCGAGCATAATCTGTTGCAATGCGGCTGCGTCATTCGCATGCGCATATCTCCCATTCCCAGTTGCCGCGATCTCGGCCATCAATGTCTTGTCGGCATAGTCGCCGAACGTGATGGTGTGGATCGTGATGTTGCTTACTGCTGCATCGGTTGCAGCCGAACGGGCTTCGCCTTGGTTCTGACGACCATCGGTTAAGACGATCATCATTTTTTCGGCGTTGGCTCTTGCACCGGCCGAAAATTTCAACACCTCTATTCCATCTCGCATTCCCGCTTCGATGTAAGTATTTCCATTCCAAACGGAATTGGATATCGAGGTCATTGTGTTCACTGCACTTGTCAAGTTGGAGGTTAGGTCTAAGTCAACCCTCGAAGCTGGAGTGGTTACGCCGAACGCCGTGAAGTCGCTAGCGAAACTGACGATTCCAATTCGCTCTTCTGCGCCATTTCCCGTGAGCTGGCCGATAAATAAATCGAAGGCGTTGTCCAAAGCCGTCCATCGACTGTCCGCGTAGGGCGGCGCACTAGCTCGAGGGTCTGAAAGGGAAAGCCCCACCGCATTGCTATCAACCCTCAGTTTCATGGAACTAGAACGATCCAACACAAAGCAAATGTCCACCATTCCGAAGGACGCAGTTGCAAATTGTCCAAGGTTGGCCTGACTCGCGCCAAACATGGATCCGAAGATCATATTGAGTGGTCCGGCGAGCGATCCACTGGAACGGTTTGAAATGACTCGAACCGCGTTCGGTGGACTTTTTCCCGCTTCAAACAGGCCATTAGAAAACTTGCCAAACTTAATATCGTCGCTCTGAATTGAAAAGGTTCCGCCGCCAACCTTGTACTTTGCCGCAATCTGCTGGCCTTTGAGAACCGCCGCGCTTTGCGAGTCTGTCCGAAGCATCTCGTTAGAAACGGACCTAGCTACATTGTCGGCCGCGGCCCGTAGCTCC
This sequence comes from Pirellula sp., assembly GCA_043757445.1. Taxonomy (GTDB): domain Bacteria; phylum Planctomycetota; class Planctomycetia; order Pirellulales; family Pirellulaceae; genus JBKCUI01. The sequence continues at coordinate 2,602 of JAYVPJ010000180.1, forward strand.
AAGTTGACCAATCGAAGCCGAGCGTAATCGACTGCAATTCCCCCACACACCAAAAGCACCAACAGCATGACAGCTACCAATGGGACGACAGCGCCTGTTCGTCGTCGCGAATGCCTTAAGCACTTTCGTTGCAATCGTATCTTCATTCGAGTTGACTATCCCTTTCTAAGTACCTTCTAACTACCGAAAAACATATTGCCGGACATCAATATCACCCGACGTAGGAATAATTCTTGGCCCACTTAAATTGCCTATAAAAGGCGCTCGAACCCGAATCGAAAACTCGGTGCCCATCGGTGCTGTATCTAAAATCCCAGTTGGTAGAATCTCTATCGTCGCGTTGCTTACTCCGCGCGACGTTAGTATGGAATCGACAGTATCGTGAACATTGGATTCAGTTGCACCCACCTGCGCCAATTGCTGCATGCCGACATAGCAAGCTGACGTTACCTTTTGTCTCAAAAAGATCATGTTTACAAACTGAATCATCGCGACCACAAACAGCACGATCAGAGGAAGCGTCACTGCAGCCTCTACGACCGCAACGCCCGAACGCTGTCGACAAGTAGTGCGTCGACGCATTTTGGATTGGTAGCCCGTCATTGATTCCTTCCTCACTCGTTTGAATGTTTGGACAAAGGTTTTCTCGCAGATCTTACAATCCGTTCAAAAAGCTTAGGTCAACGCACTATTCAAGCCAGGAATTTTTCGCGAAGTTGCGAAAGTCCGCAAAACAGTTGCAAGGGTAATGACGATTGCAGGGGTTGATTCCAACAACATTGTGGGACAGCGGTCCCAGTCGTGGGAGGAACGGATGGTAAGTTGGGAGGCAGGGAGGTGGGGAGGTAAGCACCAGCACTTAAGTTTCCAAACTTAATCATCGGAAGCAACTTTATCCTAAATGCTCGACACAATTGGAGAAACGAACATGGATAGTCAGGATTCACAGGATGATCGTCAATCCGACTTACAGTTTGGGGAAATCACCGAAAAGATCATCGGTTGTGCGTTCGCTCCGTTGCACCAGGCCCAGATTATCAACTATCTGAAGGCGACTGGAATCGAGACCGGCCTATTGATCAATTTTGGCAATCCGAAACTCGAATACAAACGATTCACACGACACAAGCGAATCGACCAGCAACTTAAAAACATCCTGCGCAACTTGTCTAAGCACTACGGCAGAAGTTTTTTGATTCGATCGTTGTGGCAGTGTCGCTCCGCGACACTGAATTGCCGAGTCGCGGAGCGACGTCGGCTACATGTTA
>JAYVPJ010000181.1:0-14485 GCA_043757445.1 Pirellula sp.
ATAACATGTAGCCGACGTCGCTCTGCGACTCGGCAATTCAGTGTCGCGGAGCGACACTGCCACAACGATCGAATCAAAGAACTTCTGCCGTAGTGCTTAGGGCAAGGCCTCCCAGTCACCGGTCGATCAATGCAAGATCGGGCAGACGTCGAACCAATTGCGTCCTTGTGCCTGCATCCATTCGGTGCATTGTTCTGGGCCCCACATGCCTGGCTCATAGGGATTGAGGGTTGGTGCGGCGGGGCTCTTCCAAGCGGAGATAATCGGGTCGATAATTCGCCAGGCTTGCTCGACTTCGTCGCTGCGTGCAAACAAACCTGGATCGCCAACCAGTGCATCTAATAATAGTCGTTGGTAGGCGTCGGGAAGTTCTTTACCACTGGTATCAAATTTGAAATCGAGTTCGCTCAATCGGAGTCTCATATCCGAGTCTGGGACCTTTGACTGGAAGTACAGTTGTAGGCCTTCCGCAGGCTGAATCTGGATCACGATTTTATTGGCTTCCGGCCGAAACGATTTCTGATCTCCGAAAAGCATATGAGGTGGTTCGCGGAACTGAATGACGATCTGAGTGGAGCGGCAACTCATGCCTTTGCCGCTTCGTAAATAGAACGGAACACCTTTCCAACGCCAGTTGTCGATGTACAGTTTAAGAGCCGCAAATGTTTCGGTTTGGCTATCGTCCGGAATTCCTTGCTCTTCGCTGTATCCGGTGTATTGGCCGCGCACGCCGAATTCAGCAAAGTCGCTTCCCTTGTATGGCCGAACACTTTGAAGCACTTTTACTTTTTCGTCGCGAACCATTTCGCCGGTATATCGAACCGGCGCTTCCATGGCGGTCACCATCATGAGTTGCAGCAGATGATTTTGAAACATATCGCGAAGGATACCAGCCTTGTCGTAGTAATCACCACGTCGGCCGACTTTGACTTCTTCGGCTACCGTGATCTGAACGTGATCAACATAGTTCCGGTTCCATAGTGGTTCAAAAATCGTGTTGCCAAATCGGAACACCAGGATGTTCTGTACCGTTTCTTTGCCTAAGTAGTGGTCGATTCGATAGATTTGATCTTCTCGAAAGGTCTGATGAATCGACTCGTTCAGAACTTTGGCCGACGCGAGATCGGTGCCAAACGGTTTCTCGATAACAACGCGTCGCTCGCCATCTTTTTCAAGGTTAAGTCCGGCTTTGCCCAGCTGCGCGATTGCCGCCGCATACAGCTGTGGCATCGTCGACAGGTAGTAGACCCGGTCGGTGGTTTGCGACCCTTCTACTTCCGTTAAGAAACCTGCCAACTTATGAAAGTCTTCTTCATTTCCGATGTCGCCAGGCTGGTAAAAGATGTTCTGCGAAAACGCTTGCCACGTTTCCTCATGGAAGTCGCTCTTGACGTATTTTGACGTCGTCTCGGCTAGCTGCGTTCGCCATTGTTCGGACGTGAAAGCACTGCGCGCAACACCCACAATTCTAGTCGGGTTCGGCAATCGTCCACGTTGGAATTGGCGATACAAGGCCGGTACGAGCTTACGGCTAGTCAAGTCGCCGGAAGCTCCAAAAATCACCATCGTATGCGACATGAATTTAATCCGCTCGGAAGCCGAGTTGTTTTTGCAAATTTTGAAACCAGGGCTGTAGAGCGCGATCGCTTTCAAGCTGAGAAACGGTCGAAACGCCCTCGAGAGGTGCTGCTGCGAATCGTTCGAATAACGAATTCACATCAGGGCTAAGCTCGACTACCTGCACCACGTAGTAAATGGTTTTGTTGCTATCAGAAACCACGACTGTTTCGCCCGGCTTGCATGCGAAAATCGCTTCCATGAAGGAGTCGTCGACCGGTTGCAAGAGTTCGACGTTGCTCAGTTGCAGCCGGCTTTCCATGCGTGCAAACATGGGATTGAACCATGTAAAATTGGCTGGTTCGAGCACCAGAGTTTTCTCCTCTGGAGTGGCCAGTGAATCCTTGAGGGTGGATGAACCAACTTTCGAAGCTACCTCCCTCGCGCGTCCCTCGGCTAGCTTAAATGCTTCTTGCTTGCGCCACACTTCGAGGATCTGATCCCGCACGCCGTCGACAGACGGAGTCATGGGTAGTTTCTCTTCTGTTTTCCAAGAAAGGTACCGCTTGTTACCGCCGGTGAAGCCAAGCGAGGTTATTGGAGTATGCAGTTCGCCGAAACCAGCAGACTCGTTAACCAACATTGCGAACGAAAAGGGCTGATTCCTTTGGCCCCGCATTACAAACGAAGTGCCTATTGGCGTACTTTGAATGGATTCTTGGCTCACCAAATCAGTAATCCCATATTCGAATCCTTGCTCCTGTCCGAGCTTTGCAAGATCAATCTTATCTGGGGCCTTCACATTCTTGATTTTTTGAGCGACCGCATCTTGATAGGCCCGTATTTCAGATTGATAGATGCTCATCGGGCCAATTAACTCGCCCATACGATCCTCTACGACTTTGTAGGCTACGCCCGTTGCTTGTTCTCTCGCAATTTGTTCTTTGACTTCTTCGAAAGTCTTGGTTCGCATCGGAGTGCTATCGGCGACGCCATCGCCTGTTGGATTCGCAGCACCCGTTTGCGGGAAAGCCGGTAGCGCCGGTGCCGTCTCGGTGGGCTTCGGATCCGATAGCTCTATGGAAGCCGCTGGCTCGGTTTGCACTTTCGGTTCGGTTTGCGGTGTCCCTTCAGATTGGGTCGCCTCAGGTTGTGTCCCGTCAGGTTGTGTCCCGTCAGGTTGCGGTGTCGCATCAGGTTTTGCTTCTTGAAACGAAACCAATTTAAATTGGACGTCGTTGCGTTGAATGAAAGCATTGTTTTTATTGTTTTTAGGGTCAGGCAAAGCAGGTGGCAGCGCCGGCGTACTTTCAGGTGGTATCGTTGTCGCTTCCAGTGACGTGGTTGGGGCGGCAGAATCCGTTGTCGGAGAGATCGCGGGCGTACCGACGGCTTCCTGAGCGATTGGGACTCGGAACTGCTTTTCCTTGACGCGACGATCATACTCGGCGAGGAGCGTAGCCTCTGGCACCAATGCCATTTGTTCAGTGATAATCTTCTCAACATCGACGGACAGGTACTCGAATTTTGCTGTCTTGGGCCTCATGAAGGCCGGTTGTATAGCCATCGTTCGCCGTGTTTGAGTTACCTCCTTGCCTACTTTGTAGATGTCTTGGATCTCTTTTTCTGTAGGTTTGTTTTTGACTTGGGACTCGAAGTCATTCACAAAAACAGGGAACGCTTGGATCTTGGCAGCTCGATTGAACTTGAGAAAGTCTTGCCAATTTTTGCTGGGGGTCGTTAAGGCCGGACGACCAAGGGTCCTAGACTCGCGTCGATCTTCGAATCGCAATCCGGTGCCAGCCAAACGAAGCACTTCGTTTTTGGCCAATTCCTCGCGCATCAGGATATTGAAATCGAACAAGTTCATTTGTCCGTCGGTTGCAACCCTCAGGGCTACTTTAATTTGTTCGCCATCGAGCTTGCCATCCACAAATCGTTTTAGAAACAATTTGACCGATTCGTCGTCGAAATGAATACCCATTCGGTTTGCTTCAGCCACCAGAAGTTTTCTGTCCAAAATTCTGTCTTGAGAGTCCCCGTCACTCGTAATACCGACCAAGCTCAGGTCTTGGGCGAATTCCGGGACATTGGGCATGCCACCCTTGTTGCGAACTTCTGTGGCGAGTTTTCGAAGGAATGCGTTGGCCATTCGGACTTGTTGCCACTCGCGATTGAGCTCATCCATCCGTATGGATCCGCCGGACCAAGAGGCCAAAACAGGATTGGCACCTCCGCGGGAATTTCTTCGGCTGGAACCAGAAAAATACTGAAAGACCGGCGAGATGACGAACGCGACAATCGCGATGAAAACGGCTCCAGCCATCCAAAGCTTTTGGTTTTTTCTGAAAATAGCAAATGGGCTGGACATGAGACAAATCAATCCTTGGTAGTCGACATTCGAGTTAATTCGGCCCAATAAATAGGCACTCAAACAAGGATTGTAGGTTTTCCTCTGTTTGACGCAATTCCAGTGCTCTCGCACTTCACAGGGCTTGACAAATCACCGACGTTGCGGTGACAACCCTTGTGCGTAAGGTAGATTACCAGATTCATGGACGAGCAAATCGCATTTCGCCAATTCCACCTGCAACACAAAATTTTTTATGAGTGAGAAAAAATCCCTCGTCATCGTCGAGTCTCCCGCCAAAGCGAGAACGATTTCGAAGTATTTGGGGAGCGGATTTCAAGTGGAGGCCTCGATTGGCCACATTCGCGACCTGCCTGGTGGTGCCAAGGAAGTCCCTGCCGAGTTTAAATCGGAATCCTGGGGATACTTGGGAGTCAATGTCGACAACGGTTTTGAGCCGCTTTATATCGTTCCAGCGGACAAAAAAAAGCACGTTTCTTTCTTGAAAGCGGCTCTGAAAGACGCAAAGGACCTCTATCTGGCGACGGACGAGGATCGCGAAGGAGAAGCAATATCCTGGCATTTGCAGGAGGTTTTGAAGCCCAAAGTGCCTGTACATCGGATGGTATTTCACGAAATCACCAAAGAAGCTATCCAAAATGCGCTCAAAAACACTCGGCAAATCGACCAGGGGCTAGTGAAGGCACAAGAAACTCGTCGCATTTTGGACCGTCTCTACGGCTACGATATTTCTCCACTTCTATGGAAAAAAGTCCGACCGAAACTTTCCGCCGGACGTGTGCAAAGCGTCGCTGTCCGTTTGATCGTGCAACGCGAACGCGAGCGAATGGCCTTTCATTCTGCTACGTACTTTGACCTAGATGCGATGCTTGAAACGAATGGAAAAGAAAAATTCGAAGCGTCGTTGGTGAGCGTTGCCGATAGAAAAATTCCTTCAGGAAAAGACTTCGACACGGCGACTGGGCTCCTCAAGGACCCCAAAATGCTCCAACTCGATTCGGCAACAGCTAATGCGCTCCGGGAGCGGCTCGCGAAAGCATCGTTCAAAGTGGTCAGCGTTGAAATCAAGCCTTACACCGAACGACCAAAAGCACCCTTTACGACGAGTACGCTGCAACAGGAAGCAAACCGTAAACTGAACATGACCGCCAAGGACGCGATGCGTGTGGCGCAGAGCCTCTACGAAAACGGCTACATCACTTACATGCGAACCGACTCGACAACGCTTTCCAAAGAGGCGGTCGACGCCGCGCGGGAGCTCGTTCGATCGCAGTACGGAGATTCGTTCTTGTATTCGACTCCGAGAACCTACGCCACCAAGGTTAAGAATGCCCAGGAGGCTCACGAAGCCATTCGACCTGCGGGCAGTCCCTTTCAACTCCCTGAAAAAATTAAGAGCGAATTAAACTACGATCAATTTCGTCTGTTCGAATTGATTTGGAAGCGTACTATCGCTTCGCAAATGGCGGATGCAAAGAAGCAACGAGTTGTCGTTGTGATTCAAGCCGACGATGCCATTTTCCAAGCGACAGGGACATCGATCGAGTTCGAAGGCTTCTTGCGTGCATACGTTGAGGGGAGCGATGACCCTGCCGCGGAGCTAGCCGAAAAAGAAAAGCTCCTACCAGATGTAAAGCCCTCGGACCCGCTCAAAGCTCTGTCGTTGGATTCGGTCTCGCATACAACGCAACCGCCCGCTCGATTTACCGAAGCTTCTTTAACTCAAGGCCTTGAAGAACGGGGCATTGGTCGACCAAGTACCTACGCTTCGATTATCGACACGATTCTCAAACGCGACTACGTGTTCAAGAAGGGCAATGCACTTGTGCCAAGCTGGACAGCGTTTGCAGTGATTCGTCTTTTGGAAGAGCATTTTACGTCGCTGGTCGACTACAAATTTACGGCCGAAATGGAAGACTACTTGGACCAGATTAGCCGCAATGAGCGAGAAAACTTGGCCTACCTGCAGGAGTTCTATTTCGGTGAAGAAGGTGTTGCTGAAAACGCCGCACCGGGCGGCATTGGACTCAAACCACTGCTTGCATTGAAGGTTGCCGAGATCGACCCTCGAACGGCATGTTCCTATCCACTTGGATTCCTAGACGGCAATGTCGAATTGCCAGTTTCCGTTCGCGTTGGGCGGTATGGACCTTATGTAGAACAAGGCGAACGACGGGCCAGTATTTCGGAGGAAATGCCGCCTGATGAATTGACCCTTGCATTGGCGGTTGAAATGCTTGCCAAGCAAGAGCTCGGCGAAGAACCGATGGGATATCATCCCGAAACCAATAAACCCATTTACATCAAGCAAGGTCGCTTTGGACCGTATGTTCAAATGGGCGATGCCGATGATGAAGACAAGAAGAACGCGTCGTTGCTGAAGGGCATGACCACCGAAACGCTTGATCTCGCTACCGCCGTTAAGCTGCTCATGTTTCCGCGTACCTTGGGGATTAATCCGGCGAATGGCGAACCGATCATCGCGATGCAAGGAAAATTCGGGCCGTACATAAAAAACGGAACGGACTCGAGATCGTTGGGAGCGACTCACAGCTTGCTTGAGCTAACGCTCGAACAAGCGTTGGAGTTGCTCGCACAGCCCAAAGCGCTCGGTCGTGGTCGAGGGGTCGCTGCACCACCTCTCAGAGAAATGGCCGCATCCCCAGTCACAGGCAACAACATCACGATTCGAGACGGTAGATTTGGTCCCTACGCGACCGACGGTGAGACCAATGCGTCCTTGCCCAAGGATATGAAACCGGATGACTTGACCTTTGAAGAAGCGCTCGATCTTTTGGCCGTTAGGGCCGCAGCTGGTGGTTCAAAAAAGAAAAAGACTTTGAGAAAGACGACGACCAAGAAAGCAGCCAAGACTAAAAAGAGAACCGCGAAGAAGGCTACAAAAGATAGTCCAAATAATGATAGTCCAGATAATGAAATCGAAGTCGATTCCAGTGAAGACGAGGCTTCGCTAACCAAACCAAAGCCCAAGGCTGCAAAGAAAGCGGCCAAGAAGGGCTTGAAAAAGAAAGTCGCGAAAAAGAGCAACGAATCGAGTTGAGTCTGAGATCGTCGCCCTATAGTCGGGCCATTCGGAGTACACTCAGCAGGAAACTGGACGCTGCACACTGAACGGACAACGCGATGAGACCGACTGCTGGAATAATCCACCGCATGGTGATCGCGTAGGGCAATTCCCCAAATCTTGATCCGATCCATTGAATCGAAATACCGAGGATGATCGATATTCCAATCGATGCCATTGCAAATGAAACGCAAAGTAGTCTTTCGAGCGTCATGACGCGCGCGAACGTTTCTAGCCGATTGTTCTTTGGGAGGACTCCCTCGGTGACTGCAAATGTCTTAGCGAGAATCGCACACCAGACCAATTGAGACGCGATCAGTATCGAAAGTGTCCCAACGAGTAACGTGTGAACATCCAGCGTCACGCCAGCAATGTTGCAACCTGGAAGTGCCAACGCGCAAAGCACGAGCCCGATCAAACCGAGAGAAACCCCTGGAACCAAAAACGTCCAACGCGGACTCAGCAGCATAAAAAAGCGAAGTGTCCGCCAACCATCTCGGAACGTTCGCAAATGGGAGCGCTGGTTGATCCGGCCATCGGGATGCAATGTGATTGGCACTTGGTCCATTGAGCCACCGAACAAGGTCGACTTGATGATCATCTCGGTGGCAAATTCCATGCCGGTACAGCGTTGGTCCAGGGACGCTTGCCAATCGCGTCGGAAGCCTCGCATGCCGCAGTAGACGTCATGAACCGAAGTTCGAAACATGTTTCGTACTAGGCTTGAGAGGAGTGGGTTTCCAAGCCACCGATGCAGAAAGGGCATCGCGCCTGGTAGTACCGTACCGCCGCCTCGGGGAAGCCTGCATCCCTGAACGATATCCACGCCTGATTTCAATTTTTCATAGAATTGGGGCAGTGCCCCATAGTCGTAACTTTCGTCGGCGTCTCCCATCACGACGAATCGTCCACGAGCTTGTCGAATCCCTCCCATCAACGCCGCGCCGTAACCTCGCTGGGCAACATCAACCACGCTCGCACCGGCGGCCACTGCTAAAACCTGTGAACCATCCGAACTGCCATTGTCGGCAACGATCACTTCGTAGGAGATACCCATGGCCTTGAGGGTCGATACCGCCTTTCGAACGCAACTGGCCACCGTTTCTGCTTCGTTGAGACACGGCATTACGACGGAAAGCTCAATCGGCGAGTCGAGTGAAATCGCCTCGGCAATGGCACGTTCCGCATGGTAGAGCGTCGCCATGATTGGGTTCGCGACCTTGATTTCAAATATGGTGTCAACTGCGGTTTCAACTGCGGTTGCGTCGGTCGACCGAGAAAAATCTGTAGTTTTTTTGGCCAACTGGTCGGCCCAATGCAACGGACCTCGATCAGCAACTTTGGTAATGTCGCAACTTTCCATGACTCTCTTCGTTACCTTCTTCTCTGCCAATCCTCTATCGCAAAACGGCTAGTAAAACTAGGCCATGAATAGGGAATGATGCGAATTGTCATCGAGAAATTCGAGTGAAACGGTTACGACAATCTTTGGATATGCGTACTGTGTTGGTTGTTCAGGCTCTTCCGCGATTCTTCAAGTCGATTTACCATTAGTCCTTCGAGCGGGCAAAACGCACTCAAGTGAGTGCGTAAGCGAATGCGCAGTACGGATTGCCTGGGGTAACTGGTGGCCAACAAGAATAAAACGGACGGACGAGACGAGGACTTGGCCCATGTTTTGGGCTACCTTAATTTTTCGTCGGGAAAGTCCGATCCGAAATCCGTTGCAGCCTTGAATAGGCTTTACGGATTGGCTTTGGCTGGAACGCCGGGTCAATATAGCCCGTATGCGGGTTTGCCCCCTTGGTTGACGATTCAGCAATGGTTGCAGGACCGACTCGGAAAGCTTCGAGACGAAAAGGAAATTTTTCGGGAAAGCGATCAGGCCAGCCAAGTTCTTCAGATTGTTTGGCTTTATCTGTTGCCAGATTACCTGGATTACCATAGCGACCTGCTTTTCCATCAGGAACCTGAGGGACTTTTCAACGGGCTATTCCTCGGTCGTGCCATCGAATGCGTTCTGCAGCAAGGGGCTCCCTGGAATGAAGTCGATCGGATCGTGGCTAATGCGATCAACCAGTTAAACGATTATGTTGGCTTTCGTCCAGTGGCCGTCCTGGAGGGACGTCGATTGGAACCCTACGGTCATGAGTGGCTACGCCCGATACCCCTCTATGTTCGCGATGTCGGTGTTGCGTTCGGACCTTATTGCGAGATTATCACCAAGGCTCTCGAGATACTTAGGAGCACCTCTCCGCATATTCTGCGAGACGCGCAGTTCGATCCCAACAACCTAGACGAATTGGCTCTCGACGCTCGGGCTTATGACTTCGATCATCCAGTCAACAAGCGGCCGAATTATTATTTCGGGCAATGGGATCCACACCTGATGGACCAGAGCGGATCTTACCGCCGATTCGTGTTGCAACAGGTCACGGTCGATGCGTTACTAGACAGAGTCGCCAAAGAAAAAGATTTGCCCCACCAGGAGAGTCTTACCGAGGCGGCGGTCGTTCTCGCGGGAACCATGCTAATGGCTTCCGGAATATCTGGCGGGAGCGCCAACTCATTTTCTTCTTCGACGACCCTCGTCAACTTGCTTGCACAGATAGCCTTGTATCGAGATGCGTTCTACACCGAGTTTTTAGAGAGTCTTACTGGGCAGCATGCAGAGCGATTGCGCAACGAGGCATCGATCCGACGTCAACCGCTTGGCGGTGCGCGTCAACAATTGAACACGACATTAGCCCGCCTGCGCGCATCGCAGGTGGAGCACGTTCAACTGGCTCGCATCTTTGCCAGGATGGGGAGCGCTACGGCTGCCAAAGAGGAGGCAGATGATGTGCAAGTACCGTCGGCTCGCATTCTGTGTCGGATCGATTGTTTGTTGACCGTCGGAAATCAATTGTTGCGTCGAGGCGAGCTAGCGAAAGCGGGAGAGGTACCTGACCAAATCTTTGATTTGATTCAACGCGGAGTCGAATGCGGAGCCCTCGTCGATCCCTGGAACATACTCGGCTTTGCTGGCAATTTCCCCCGGTTTATCGGCTCGGATTCCACCGTGATCGATGAACGGGTTGAAGAGCTCGTTCAAATCATGGAGCAAACTTTTGGGTTCCTCTCGAGACTTTGGCGTGAAGCGGCTGCGACCGACCAAGAGGCTCTTTCCCATCGAACAGAAGAGCGATTCCAAGCGATCTCGGACTGGTGGCGCAAGTTCGCTGCCCACCAGGTCAGCGACGTTGCGGCCACCGATTCGCAGGATGCCCTCGAATCATCACAATTGGTGGCGAGAGCCTTGCGGTTGTGGCACCAAGGTGGAGCGGCAGCGGGTGATCTCAAGTTCTGGGCCCCGCATGCGGACTTGTTCGACTCCCCTAAAGCGTACGCGCTCGTCATCGAAGCCCTTCTCGACCGTCGCGACTTCGTCGGTGGAATGGCCTTGCTTGTCCATTGGTTGAGCCAAGCCGAGCGCGTTGGTTTGCAAAGCGGAAATACTTCTTATTCGGATCTGGCCCGCATTTGGCTGGAACAGTTGTTTGAGTATTCGAACGACTCTCAACTCGAACAAATAGATTCGCCTAAGTCAGCGGAGTTTGTTTGGTCTATGGTCGAAAAATTCTTTGACTACTTGGAAGCCAACGGTGAGACTTTTTGGGCGGTTCCGGAATTTCGACTTGCCAAAGCGGGCAGACCGAAAAAACGGCCCGAAGACAATACGGAACTACGGGCCGCCGGCGAACGAGGTGACGACGAATCAAGCCAGGATGAATCAGCCGACGATGGCGATGAGTCTACCGACAAAGCCTCTCTGTTCGATGCCGCCTACGAAGGTGTAACCTACTCGGACAGTACGGATGACGGTATCGAGGGCCCGATCTATGAACAAGACGAAGGAACAGCGGAAGAACTCGTGGCCGAGTCGAAGCGTTTAGGCGAACACCTGACGTTCTTGGCGGCTCTGGCTCAGATGTGGAAATTGGTCTCCCAGTCTACGCAAACGCTTGAAACGAATGCCTTCCGTCGTTCCGAATCGATTCCCTTGGATGGCGCTCGAAAGACACGGGTTGTGGCGGCTTTAAGGCGATGGAGTGAACAATGCTTGTACAATCGCAACGCCCTTGTCCATCTTCTTGATCAGATCCAATCGTTCAAAGTTGCTCGAGGCGGCACCGATACCGATTCCATGGCTCGTTACGATCGCCAGCGGGTGATTAAAGAGTCTCTCATGGAACGCATCTTGGCCGCGGCCGTGGAAACGGCAGACGCTGGGCGAATGTTGATTGGAGCCAGTTTGGCCCATACGGATGATCTGGCAAGTTGTCAGCCGTTGCTAGATGGACTTCCCAAAGACGAAGTCTTGACGGTGGAACTGTTTGGTGACCTGATGGCGGGTCGTCGCAGTCGAGTCGAGGAAACATTTCCTAGTTTCGTAGCAGTGTTGCGAGAACAAAAACTTCTTTACGTATCTTTGACAAGGGGCGGACAGCCTCGCGATATTTTGAATGCGCGTGTTCGTCGGCGGGCGTTGACTCATTTATTAACCTGGCTTCCAAGACAAGGTTTCTTTTATCATGCTTGCAGGTTGGTCGATACCGCACGTCATATGGAACATCAGAATCCAGTCGGCCATGGTGCTGTAACCGAGTTTGACGATCTGTTTCAGATTGCGTTCAAGTCGATGGTTCGATGTTTGGTTCGCAATGCTTATCAATGGCAAGCTCAAAACCCAGGCAAGCCCAGTACGGAAAAGAGACGAAACAAAAAGTCGGAAATACGACCCGAATGGTCCTGTCTGGAATTGGACAGTCTCGTCGATCAGAATCCGCCGGAACCCAACAACGACCAATTGGTTCCGTTGCTCGAACAACTTACCGAGATTCTGCTGGGAAGCTGGCTTTCGCACTCTCGAACGCTACGTCTCAGTGTGCTTGAGACCATCGACGGATCTGGTACTTGGAAACAGCTGTCACAATTTATCCAAAGGTACGGCAAGGGGATCTTTACCCAAGGCTTCTTGAAGCTTTCCAATGTAAGAGCGATCTTGCACCAAGGAGTTGGGAACTACCTGGAGCACGCCATTCAGAATCAGGATAGCGACGAGGTCCGTCCATTGCTCGATGCCATTCAGAGGGCCGAAATCCCCATGGAGGAAGCACAGCGTTGGCTTGGAGTCGTTTTTGAAGCGATCATAGACCACTATGCAGAGTACAAAGACTACAACAGTACGACGACCCAATCGGATCGCGGTGAAATGCTGTTCATGTTGTTGGATTTTTTGAGGTTGCGAGTTCGTTACGATCGGGTTTGCTGGAACTTGAAACCTGTTTTTTGGGCGCATGAGGTGCTCGTGCATTCAGGGTGCCAAAACTCTGCGCAGCAGTGGCGTCGAGCACTGGCGGAACGCGTCGCCAAAGAGTCGGACCAGTATTTGGAAAAACTGGCCAAGCTTCAGCAGCAGTATGCCATGAAGATGCCGACCGTCGCGGATCGATTGAACGAGCGATTTGTAAAGCCGATGACGATCGATCGGATGCGAGCGCTGATTCGACCCGCCATGCGACAGTTACGCGCCAGCGACAACGAAGATAGCCGCGCCTTTGATCTGTTGATTCAAGAAGCTCATTTGATGATGCGCGAGCCGACGGGTGTTGGACTTGATATCCCGGCGTGGCTGCTGATGCTCGAGGAAGAGGTCGATCGAGTTCTTCATAACAACCGCAATGCACCGCAAGTGCAGAGGCTAGAGCGAGCCGTCCCCGCGATTTCGGTAACCCACCAGCAGCTCCTCGATCAGTTCAACGCTGCGATGAGTCAAAATCGAGGCCTCGAAGGGCCGAACGAGACGAAATGAAAGTCGCAATGAAGATCGGGGGAGCTTCGTTGGGGTCAGGTTAGCCGCACTATCGGCATGTTCCAAACCAAAATACTTGGACATCTCCGCCAAGGTGCTCGATGTCATCTGCCGACACAACAACGCCACAATCTCTCAACCCGGAGCCGATGAGCGGAACCCGACATAGGCTGACCGTTCGACGTATCAAATGCAATTGCCCCACATGCAAGAGTGTCAATGAGTATCTCATTGACCCAGTGCAATCGACCGTAAAGATCATCATTCCTCGTGACAAACATTGGCACGTTCAGCATTCGGCACGTGAGTCGAGCTGTGACGTGAAAATGAATGAGTTCAAAGACGAAGCGATCCGACGTTATGGGCTCGCCTTTACCAAAACCACTGACAGTTTCCAATCACGCAGAAATCAGTTTAACGAAGATCTGAAGATACTTGGGCAAATCAAACCAATCATCGAAACCTGAACCTGCGCGGCCAGCAGACTTTCAATCCCATCGTAACCCGCAGCGCGAGCAAGGGACTGTTACCAACGTTTCACCGGCAAGCCTGCAATCCTCGAACGCACTGGTGAATCTCCGATTCCGATGAAGCCACGCGAGGAGAACATGCAGTAGCAGCTAAAAGACTTGCTTGGATTTCAGGAACTCGGCAACGTCCTTCAACTCATCGTCGGTCGCGTCAATTTTGATTCCATTTAAATCAAGGAAAACAAGTGCGGCTTCTAGTCCAACTCGCTTGTTTCCATCGACAAACGGATGATTCATCACCAAGTGATAAAGATATGCAGAAGCCATTTCGAACGGAAACGCATGAAGGAATTCTCCACTGAACGATGCTTGTGGTTGCGCGATTGCGGATTCGAGCAATCCCGCATCTCGAAGCCCAGCGTCTCCACCATGGGACCGCACTTGGTACTGGTGCGATTCCATGACTTCATCGATCGACAAGAAGACTACTTCGTCGTTCATCTATTCCGCCAGCTTCTTGAACGCCTTTGCATGTTGCGCATTTACCCTTTCCCGAGCCTCGCGCACCTTAGCGCTCCGATCCTTAGACGACACCGGAGCTATGTTGATCGAGTGACCATCGGTAGTGAGTTCGACTTGCGATTCAGGCTCAATCTTGAGCAGATCCAAGATGGGGCGATCGATAACGATCGCCCAGCTATTACCATGTTTCACGAGATTCTTGATCATGCTTCGACTCCGAAGGAAGGTAAACCAATGTTGCACCAATGTTGCACCGATTCTTGTGTCCGTCAAGCCCTACGGCTTTTGAAACACCTGTCAAAGCGTTTTCGAACACCGACAGTCTGCGAAGTATCCAAACTTCGCGTGGTGGGACGCTAGCGAAAAACGGCGTGCTACTCAACGTCTAGATGACATGCAATTCCAACCAAACATCGAATGCGATCTTGCGACTATATAGTCCATTTTTCTACAGTGATTGCAGGGACAGACTCCAAGTCCGAGTCGGTAGTGATGATCGTACAGTTTCCGACTACCAAGGACACTGCCGTGTCATTTCCGATTGGAAATTGAGCCACTTTTGCGGTTTGGCTGACTGAGTGGTTGCTAGATTTGTGGCTGAGTTGGTTGCGATTGGCAGTTGCTTG
>JAYVPJ010000182.1:0-46211 GCA_043757445.1 Pirellula sp.
AAGAAAGTATCGCTATGCAGCGTCGAATGGCGGGATGGAATGACAACTACCTGACGCAACTACTTGGCCTCACAGCACTTTAGTATGCGTTTGCCCTGGCATACTGTCGAACATCGAATCTTTGATGGACCGTTGTACGTTAACGAAAATACTCGGTCTTGGTCTTAAACCGATGACCTTGGGACGACGCAGCGGCCATCAGACATTCGTCTAAAATGGCCGCTTCACCAGCGCCACAGAAAAACGCATCATGGCATGTTAAAACCAGGGGCTTCGAACGATGAGCGAGTGCGATTTGTGCGGCATCTTCAATTACGAGTTTCGCTTCCGTTTGTTGGAGCAATCGAATCAAAACGGCGTGTTTGTTCCAAAAGGTGACACCGTTCGCTGGATCGGTTTTATTAGTATCGTAGATGAACTCAGAAACGGTTGGAAACCAGTCCCGAAAGACCTCTTCAACAACTGAATCGTAGTCACAATTCACGATCAATCCAGATTTTGTCTCAACCCACTTTTTCTTTGCAAAAATGTCAGTCAAGAACTTTTCCTTTACTGCATCTTTTTGGCAACGGTACCCGGCGAGCTGAACTTTTTCCAACATGAAATCGTAGAACTCGCCGTTCGCCGTTAGTTCAGAGTAAAGAATAAAATCATCGGGTAAACGCAAGCCATATAGGTATCCTGGTTTCCTGTGTCCTGGTTCCTTGTGTCCTGGTTCCTTGTGTCCTGGTTCTTGCTTCTGCTCCTGGTTTCGGTCTTCTAACAGGTAACAGCCTGGACCGTTACGGTCCAGACAATGCATACCTATATGACTTGCATTTTTCCTGTTTCCAACTTCCATGTTACTTGGGTACCCTTTCCCCGATGCTAAATGGTCTTCGACCAATTTGCTGAGTAATGCCGGCTGTGAGTTCCTGATATCTGATGATTCGCATTGCTCGCCTTTGTACCTTAGTGCCGGCCTTAGTTCACTGCTCAGTGAGGTGACACAATTGTAAAGTCTTCGAGTTGTTCCCACTTTAATGACGTTGCACTTGTTCCTGATGGATTCGCACAAGCTCGACTGCGCTAGTTTTGTTCTTCGTGTGATGAGTTCATGAGCGTTGCCGGCTTGTGGTTTCCGTTTGACATTTGGCTCCAGTTTTTTGATTATCTCATTCGCTTGGTCCATGTCGATTTCGATCATGTGTTGATGCTTGTTGAGTTCGTAATGCACTGGTAGCCAAAGTGCCTTTGATTCCGCCAGTTTTTTGACGTAGTACCGATCGAGCGTTCGACAAATCCTTGGATTTTTTATGATCGAAGTGATAACCGTATCGTTGCAAAATCTTGGATGCAAGCGAAAGCCGAGCGATTTAATGGCGGGAATATAGATCCCATCGCACTGGATTACCTCATTCTCAATAAGGGACTGTTTGACTGGGCCTAACGTTCTGTTGTCCATGATTTGCGCTAAGATGTCGAAATTGAGATTCGTATAACCGGCGGCATTGACCATTCCGTGGGCTGCTTTGAAAATCAGGAGCGAGATAAGATAAAGAGCGTCATCCACTCTGTGACGCAATGATGGGGAAAGCATGGTGTCAATGTTGAGTGACTCTGGTCGTGAAACGAGTAGATAGGGATTTCTTGGTTTGTTTCCATTTATTGATGCGAGGTTTTTTGTGCGGTACTTGTTCATGGGATTTTTTGTTTTCTTTTGAATGAAGATTAAATGTGCGCGTATTTTCAGACAGTTGAGCAATTCGGGTTGAATTCAAGCCTTAGAGAGCCTGCTAAGTTCTTTTTAGACCTCAGACTGCTTTTTCAAGGTTTTTTTGACATTTAGCCGCAAGCGGCCTTCGGTGAATCGATCTTGATTTAGCAGACAGGAACTAATTCCCTACGATCTTCCGTAAGTCATGAACCGCTTTTTCAATTGCACGGGTTCTATCCTTAGGGATATCAAGATGGTCATGTGACGGTGTTTTCGCTTCTACCACTTGAATGAACGCTCTCACATCCTCGACCGTCGTCATTTTTCGGCCACCGATAATGACGTGTCCTAGGGTTCGCCCACGGGCTCCGTTGGTACACCAACGAAGCAAGGTGGAGATATGGGGACTTGTGCCCGTAACTTGACGGACTGCCTTCGAGAGTGGGAGATATTCTTTACCCACAACCGCATTTTCCCGGTTGTATTTGTTCGTATCAGCCATGTTAGCAATAAGCCCTATTTTCTTGATACTTTGCGTCGACAGGCTCGACGCCATTGTTGGTCCCGCCAAAATTAGTAATTCAAAAGCCGTAAATTTCTGCGATTGCACAGTGCGAACGGAGGTAATTGATGCGAGCTTGCGTTGCAATTGCTGAATTGGTTATTCTTGGCTTCGATAAACTAATCACGTTCAATGTATTACTCTGGTCCTAGCTAAATGCTCAACATTTTCGAAAATTTCGAAAATAGTTTCTTTTACGAACATTGAGGCAATTGCAGGTCTGGACCCTGCAATTGCTTTATTTGGTTTCGCGTTGCTTCTACTCCAAGATGCAGACGTCGGCCCCCGCAAGGCTGATTAGCTCAGCCTTTGCGTTTTCGATTGCTTTGTAGATTCGGTCCAGCCTCGCAACTTCGCGTTCCGCTGGCTTCATTGCCACAACTGCGAAAAGGATTGACTCCAGTTGCTCAATTGCAGTTTCAAGTTTTTCGATTTCCATTTAGCCAACCCTCCCGACAACTTGTATCGCGTTACTGCGATCTTGTTCTGCGTATGTTTGAGTAATTGCAAGACTACTGTGCCCCAGTATGACGCTTGCGGCTTCGATACCATCGGTTCGCCGGACAGCGGTCGCGAGCGCATGACGTAATTGGTTTGGGGCCCATTGTTTTTCACGTCGCCATTTCTTTAATGCCTCACCCTTCAACCCTTCTGGAGCAGGAAACGCAAGCCGACAACCGTATTTGATTGACCTTCCATAGGAAGCGGTCGAATAGCAATTTCCGGGCTTTCTGGAGGGCATGGAAACGCGATTCGTTCCAGGACTATTCCCGCAGCTTCGGGGAGTTACTCGCGATTCCGCCTTGGCTTTCATTTTCTGCCGGACGGCTTCTCTAGGATTGAAACAAAACGCGTCCGCTTGGCGGCTTAAGTAAGGCAACAAAACGGCTTGAGCTTGTGGGCCCACATAAATAGTTCGGGACTTGCCTCGCCAAGCAGTCTTATGGTTTTCGAGGCGTATCTCCCAAACCGCGTTGGCACGGTCTATCATGCTAGGCTTAAGCTTACAAACCTCCCCGGGGCGACAGCCCGTTAAACGCTGAAATCGCACCATATCGGCAACGACGTTCGAAAGGTGAGGTAATGTGACCTCCACAGTCTGATCGCCAACCGGAACGACTGGAGGGGCCTCCCGGGCCTTGCAATGGCCCTTGGTCAAGGGGTTTACGCATTTGATTGCCTGATGGACAGACGGGGGAAGCATGCCTTCGGAAACCATCCACTTAATTGCTCGGATCACTCGTCGCATTTGTTGGTTTACATACTGGCGGGATACGTCCCGATTCAACCACCACTGCCGGATTAGCTTGAATTCAAGCGGCCCAAACTCGCTGGCAAGCTTCCTTGGCATAATTTCGCTGATTGGCCTTAGTGCCATCGCAATGTTTCGATATTCCTGAGAACTAGGGCCGTAGTAGCTTTTTGCGTAAAGAGAATAAGACCTCGCAACTTCAGCCAAAGTAAGTTTGTTTACCTCCTCACCAAACGTTGTTGGGTCAGGTGCAAGAAGATACTTCGCGAGTAAATCCTTAAATTTCCGCTTGCTAGCTGCGGTACCATGCCGACCGAAATAGTAGGTCTTGCCTCGGATAGTCGTGCAAGCTTGACCGGTGGCCTTGTGCAACCGATAGGTAGGCGACTTTGCCATAAGAAAACACTGCCTTTCCAAAAATAAACGGTAGACTACCGCTTAAACCTTTGCAAAAAACAGCGCTCCAGCCACATGGCTGGGTTACGTTTAACCAACGAATCGCTTGATAAAACTAACAATAGGCCCAGTAGGGCTCGAACCTACGACCTACGGATTAGAAATCCGTTGCTCTGTCCAACTGAGCTATGAGCCCGAAACATTCCTGTCCGGAACGGAAGTATCTTAACCGTTGTCAACCCGGTCGAAAATACCGTTCTACCGCAATGTTTGGAATAGAAATCAAACAATGCATCGCTTGTCATGGCAGAACATGCCGCCCGGACGATCCTGACGAAGTTTCATTTCCTATGGGCAGTTCCATTACGACTCGGAAGCCCACACGCGGGCTCGATTCGCTGTATTCCTGCGACTCCACATCATCGACGCTCCCCTCTTCGAATTTCCAGGGAGTAATGTTCTTGTAGCTGTGGCCTCGTAAAATAACCAATGCGGGTCCGGCTTTCTCATTTAATGGAAGAGATGGCTCGGGTTTCACTCCCAAGAAACTTCGTGTCAATTCCGATGCGTTGCCAGCTAAACCTCGGACGCCAAATACGCTGATATCGTCCGATGAATCCTCCACTCGACGGGGCCCCTCACGCATTCTGTCAACGCAAATATCATTACCATCTTTTATATAGGGTCCTTTTTGATCCGAATCATTTGCCCCAGCGGCCTTGTCCCACTGTTTTGCGTAGGGAAGCGATCCACCAATCCATTTCGCAAATTCCTGTGCTTCTTCGACATTGATGCCAACGACAGGAAAGTCCACGAAATCGCCCTCTACTCCAAGTTTCCTATCGCCAGCATCGGCGCCATCGCGCCAACGCGTTTCCTGACTGATTTTTTCAGGGAATCTGTTTGCGAAAACGGCAAACCATCTATTGGTAACCTCAGTTTTCATGATATAAAACGACGGAGGATCCTCGATCGTTTGGCGTAAGATCAGTAAGAATTGGATTGGGTTGCATTCGGGAATCGAGTATTCGACGCGTTCATATAATCTTCTTCCCTCCGCTTCAACTATTTTGGAGTCGGCGGAATGCTGAGTACCCTCGGGAAGTGTGATGCTGGGCTCGGATCTAGTGCCAGTCAGATTAGTGAACCAGAAAAACAATCCAGTCACGGCCAATCCGGTAGTAACCGCCAGAGCAGTCGTCCATTTCCAAAAATCGGAACTCTCAGAACCAATGGGATCCTTTCTTTGTGCAGCCTCGGCTAGAGAACTGACCATTTCCGAACAACTGGTAAATCGATCTTGCGTGTTTTTGGACAATGCCTTCCGCAATACAGCTTGCTCTAACTCCGGTAGGCCACTGAGATTGGGTTTTCCGTAAAGATGCTCCTGCATTGCCTCAACCAGACTGCTTGCAGAAAAT
This sequence comes from Pirellula sp., assembly GCA_043757445.1. GTDB lineage: Bacteria > Planctomycetota > Planctomycetia > Pirellulales > Pirellulaceae > JBKCUI01. The sequence continues at coordinate 5,328 of JAYVPJ010000182.1, forward strand.
GGCGCGCTCCCCATCCGAAGTTCTACATAAGCAACAGCCAGACTGTATTGATCGCTGCTCGGTTCCGGTTTCTTGCTCCAAACCTCTGGGGCCATGTACATTGGCGACCCAGCCACTTGAGTCGCGACCACGGTAAGTCCAGTTTCGTCCAAGAGCCGCGCCAAGCCGAAGTCGGCTACTTTAACGTGTCCTTTGATGAGCAATAGATTATCCGGTTTGATGTCGCGATGCACGACGTGCTGACGATGGAGGTGATCGATTCCCTCTGCTGCCTCGGCCATATATCGGAGCAACTCGGGCAGCGGTATGCATTGATTGGGGCAAGAACGTGCTCGATCTTGAAGGCTCTGATCAGCCAACTCCATTGCGATCAAAATTTGTTCCGACGTTACCCAAAAGGCTTGAACTTGGATCAAGTACGGGTGACGCATCAGTTTCATTATGTCCAGCGAACGCAGCTCCAAATGCTTGGACTTCTGGACCGCTGGAAGCTGCACTATTTTCAAGGCAACCTCAATCCCACCGGGCGCTTCGCTCAGCCAGACTTCACCAAAATTGCCCCGTCCAATCCTTCGAATCAAGACGTAGCCGTTTTCAAGCTGAATTCTCTCGTTCGTCGATTTCGAGAACGAGGCTGAGGGATCTCTTTTCGGGACAGGACTGTCACCTGGGCTCGCGGGTGCGCCTACCATTCGATCAACTGGCGATCGCCGATTCGTATACTGAGAAATCGGCATGATCTCAAAATCTTCATCTATCGGTTTCCATATCATGGTTCCATTTTGAGGTTGCGAGTTAATCTCTTCAATGCGTTGCTTCAATTCCTTGGCCTGTACCGGAAACCATGTGGTGTAGAGGTCTACTTCGATGGGGTTGACTGATCGCTGACGATGAAAGAATTCGATTTGCAACAAACGGACCGGAAGCTTTTCGGGAGGACCGAGCTCTGTGTCAAGCGCGAGATAATCAAGCAACGAAACCATTTCCCCTCGCTCCAGCCGCGTAACAAGATCGATGGCGACAAATTCTATTAGTGCGGATTTACGCAGTGAATCGCTGACGGCAGGCAAGCAGCTTCGAAAAGGCTTGGCAGAGAGCGGCCCCGAAAATTCTTTTTGCCAACAGATTCGGAAATGCTCAACGATTTGCTTGAATCGCTCTTGTTCTTGTGGCGGAATCTGCGAAATCAAACGTATACCTCGTAATGCGATACGATAGCAAAACTGTCGCGAAACTTGAACTTGATCGATTAGGATATAATCACGGCCAGAGGAGCAAGTAAGTATAGCATGAAATGCTGGAGGAATTAATGGACACTCGAACTCAGTGGATTGCTTTCGCGGCATGGTTGATGGCATTTACTGCCTGCGCGGTAGAGGATTCACCGGAACCCATTCTGCGGATCGAGACCGGCGGACATTCGAGCTTAGTGACTTCCCTCGCTTGGCATCCCAATGGTCGTGAGTTGTGGAGTGCGGGAATGGACAAGATCGTTCGAGTTTGGAAATTGACGAACGATGGCAAGTTTGTTGGAAAGTCAGAGGAGTCAATACGCGTACCCATCGGACCGGGGCCGCGCGGCCAAATCGATTGCATCGCTTTTTCATCCGATGGTCGTTGGTTAGCGATCGGTGGCTATGCCAACCTTTCCTACGGCGCCGCTTCGTTTCGCGATCCTGGGGTTCATGCACCTTCGACTTCGGTCCAACTACTTGAAATGGGGGCCATCTATCTCCTGGATCGAACGGACAATTCCTTTCGACGCTTCGAAGGCCACAAGGGTATTGTACGGAGTCTGGTGTTTGTGCGTGCGGCAGACGGTTCCGAGCAATTGATTTCTGCTGGTGACCAATTATCTGCTGGCGACCAATCCGATGAGAAGGGAAACAAGGGGAGCTTACGAATTTGGGACGTTGCAACAGGCAAACAGGTTGATGACGTTTTACTGCCGGAATTGCCCAAAGGTCGGCCTTCCTTAGCGGCGATTCGACCCTTGGCCCCCGATGCTCGAATGCAAGTTCTAGCGTCGTGGGGTAACGACAAGATGTACCATTGGGAATCCTTAAAGTCTCGCCAGTTCGGCACCTATCTCGATGGTAAGAACAACAATCAGATGGTTTCAGGGCGGGATTCGAATTGGGTTGCCACTGCTAGTTTCGATGAGGCAGCCAGAGAAGGCAAGCTCACCTTTTGGAACATCAACTCTGCTGGGATTCCAGAGCGTGATCCGCTTCGAGTCGTTAGGTTTCCACGGTCGGGGGACGAAGTGTTTTTGCCGTTGGGGGTTACGCTTTTTGCTGGCAGTCCTGACGGTAAAGAAGATCACATAGCTGTAGCAATAAGTGCAATCAAAACCAGCGCTATCGGAAAGTGGACTGCTGACCGTTTTCAATTGAGGGTCTTGACTTTGCCTGCCATTGGCGGGACTTCGATGGAGATCGTCCGGAAAGACTTGTGGCGAGTGGATTCGAGTGGTGTTGATGTGCCCGAAATAGCAGCAACTTTGAAGGGCCGACATCTTGCGATCTCCGGTAATCCAAACCGCGAGATTTCGGTTATTGCGATCTCGGACTTACTGAAAAAGAATGTTCAATCGCAGCAGCTGATTGGACTGGGATCCGTAGCACAGCGGATTTCTTTTGTCGAACGAGAAGGTAGCCTGGGACTGAGAATCGTCGAGAAGTCTTTTGCGATTGCCTCGCAACCGTCAAAATACATTTTTGACTTTCAGAAAAGTAGAATAGATGCGATCGAATCGACACCTTGGGGCGAGAGCAAACCCGACAGCCCTGGATGGACTATTGGTCAAAATAACTTGCAATTGACTGTGATAAATCAAGGTCGCGTCGTGCAAAAAATGAGCGTGCCAGGGGAGCATCGGGTTACTGCCTCGCACTTTACGTCGCCCGTCAAAGAGACTGGGGTGCCTTTGCTGATAGTCGCGGCCGAGCGAAAAGGCCAACCTTGGCTGGGGGTGTTTGACGTCAAAGATGGGGCGTTGAAGCGTGAATTCAACGCGCATACCGGAATGATTTTGAGTATAGCGGTATCGCGTGATTCGCGGCTCCTGGCAACGGCCAGTTCAGACCAAACCATAGCCCTCTGGGATTTGTCCGACATTGAAACGATTTTACGTCCGCGCTCGACTATTAAAGGCGTGACCCTGGTAGATAAGGATCACATGGTGGAAGTGCATTCGATTCAAGAATCGGAAGCAGTAAACTTGCCGCTCAAGCTTGGCGATCAATTGCTTGGGTATTTTGAACCGACTCGTCCAAGTCAGTTTCGAACATGGCCGAAGGTACTGGAAAAGGATGATATCCTTTGGAAGCAGAAAGCGGGAACAAAGATCACCGTTCGGCGACAAAGAGGCGTTGAAGTTGCCGACGTGTTGGTTACGTTTGATCAACTTACAGACGAGCGCAAGCCGCTATTCCAATTGATGATTACGCAAAAAGACAATAGGGGTAGTCGACAATGGATTGGCTGGAGTGCACTTGGGCCATTCGATGCCAGCGACGCTGAGATACGTCAACGTTTAGGTTGGCATTTCAATGTGCCTAGACCCAAAGCCCCAATCGCTTTTGCTCCCCTGGATCAATACCCCAATCAATATCAGCCTGGATTTCTTTCGAAATCGGTCAGGGAGGTAGGACGTCCCTCCGACAAGGTTTCATCTATTTGGTTAGACCCTCAAATGAATATGCAGGTTTCTGAGGCAGAGCAATTGAACAAGTCCGGGATGCCGATCGTTCGCCAGCTACCTCAATTAGTCACAGTCCAGATTAACAACGCTTCGTTCCCAGCTGAGATGATCAGTAACATACGGCTTTTGGTTGACGACGAAGGCCAAGGAGAGTTTCACCCAAACGGAAGGGACTGTTGGCTGTTCGACTCTTTTGAACTTGTCGAATGGACCAGGGGCACGCACCGTCTCCGAGCAGAGCTTGAAACACGTACTGTTCCGAGCCGCAAGTATGTCGTCGAATCGCAATTGGTCTATGTACCAATACGTCCGACAATAGAACCAAGTCTTCGACCAATCGCGATGACCAAGGAGTTAACTGCGAATATGAAGACGGTTGTCAAGCCTGGCCAGGCGGGGTTGCCGATCGATGTTGTACTAGTTCGAATAAAGGATGACGGAGAGCGAGAGGTAGTTAAGGCCTGGGAGACCAGCCAGCAAAACAACAAAGAATTGAGCATTGAGCTACCGCTAGAACTGAACATTGGACGAAATCAATTTATTGTCGAAGCACAGAACAAAGGCGTAACTGAGGATACAAAACCACTTGAGTTTGCCACCTGGAAATTCGATATCAATCGGGTTGCCCGTGATATGAATCCGCCCAACATAGAACTGACCACATTGCAAGATCTTTCTGACTCGCATCGCGATACTATCACGCTTGGATCAGGCGAGTATGTGGTGGCGAGCGAAAAGGTAATTCTCTCAGGAACTATCCATGCAATCGAGAATTTGACGACTGCAACGATTGCCGGAGAGTCGATGTCTGGGTTTGTTTCCAACGCCAAGGCGGATTTTACATTCCAAGTGCCGCTCCTTCTTAAACCTGGAAACAACGCAATTCGAATAGCCTCAAAGACAGACTCAAGCCCTGAGTCGACGCTGGAAATTCATGTGATGTTCCGTCAACCTTTGCCCGACGTCGAAATGGCTCAGCCCATCGGATCGCAAGCGGTCGAAGCGTTGCTGTCTCCATCAACAATTCGGCTGAAAGCGCTCTTTAAGCCAGGTCCGAATGTCCGTCCGATTTTTGTTCGAGCGATGGTCAACGGTTTGCAGCTCGAGCAACCGATGGCAGTTGACTTGAAAGTCGGCGAAATTCAGGGCGAAATCCCACTGAGATTGGGATTGAATACGCTCCAATTGCAACTTTCCAATGATACTGGCGCCCAAGCCCAATCGACTCCATTGTCGTTTTATTACCAGCCAACGCCTGTCATCGATAATCTGCAAGTCCCAGGTGAAATTGATGGAGCCGTGTTTGATATTCGATTGAGCGGCCAGGCAGCCACCCCGATTGAGCGGCTACTGATGGATGGTCGTGAAATACCGCAATCAAAATGGCAAAGCGAACAATCCGGAACCAAGTTCACATTGAATGTGTCCTCGTTGCCATGGCAATCCGAACTAAGGCAATGCAGTTTGGCGGTCTTTGCGAGCGGAATTGCGAAACCCGCGATCACGATTATGGATATGCCAAAAAGGAGACTTCCTGCCTTGCCTCCAACGTTGGCTTTCCTTAGTCCGAGCGACAGCGCATCGGTTACGTCCGAACTCGTCAACATCGAATATTTGGTACGCAGCACCGCAACAGTCTCAAATGTCGAACTTCTTCATGATGGTCAACCCGTTCCCATATCTCCCGTCGTGCCAATCCAAGACGGAGATGACTCCGTGCTTCGGCAACAGGTATCGGTTCGTTTGCGCGCGGGAACGAATGTGTTTCAATTGGTCGCGGAAAACAAGGATGGTTTAAGTTCACGGTCGTTGACAATGAACTATGTTCCTAGCCCCGTTGAGATAGAACTGGATTCATTAGCGTCAATCGATCAGCCCGATACGAACCAAAGGCTATCCTTACGACCCGATGGAACGTGGCGATTGGATAAGCCGGTTGAGACAAGTCAAAATCTGATACGGGGCCGTATTCGGTGGAACTATAGGGACGATGTTGCAATCAAGGAGTCCAGTTCACAGGTCTGGATTTCGGTTAATGGTTTCAAGCAGGCGGTTCGTCTCCAGGCTTCCTCACCGAATTCGCTTGAGCGACAGTTTGTTGGGAAAGTTCATTTCTTTCGTGCGAAAGACAACGTCATCGAAGTCATGGCAACGGATTTACGGCGAATATCTTCGGCCAAAAAGGTGGTAAAGGTAGATTGCCAATCGCCGGAACTACCACGTCAGCGACTCCATCTCGTCATTATTGGTGTCGGGGATCAATCCGAAGAAGACGCTGTTCTGGTTAAGGACGCCGTGGCTTCGTTGGCTGGAACTGAATTACGGCCCTTCACAAGCAAGTTTTTATTTAATTCCCCTGCCTTCACCGAATGCATTGGCTATGGGCCCTATACAAGGCGAGAAACAACCCCAGGGAGAATTAAGACTATTTTGTATGGTGTTAGCCGTGCTATTCAACAATCGCAAACCAGAGATCCTGCAGATGATGTCATGCTGGTGTATTTTCGTGGTGGCGAGCAAGTCGATATGGGTGGGCAGTTCTATCTGACTACCCAACAGGCACGTAATGCGGCTGAAGCCGATTTATTGCGAACCCCAATACAACTCAATGACCTTGCAGTCAGTAGCGAATATCTAGCGAATTTCGTAAATCATTGTCCCGGCACGCACTTGCTTCTACTGGACGTTACGCGTTCGGCTCATAGTCAGAGCGTCGCGAACAATTGTTTTGTTCCCGGTGCCGCGACTTTTCGGTACGCATGGCTAAGGGGAGGGGACGTTCCTGCAGATGCAAGATTGATCTCCGCATGGCAAGTTACGCCACAGTCGTCTCGACTGAATCAAATCGAAGGGCAATTGTCGGTTCAACATGCCAGATTATCGAAACTCTACCAAGATGCAGTGCATTACGAGAACGATGTTCCCGACGTGTTGCGAGAACTAGTGCTGGGTGGTTCCAAGTAATTAAGCGGCAAATGTGGGATAGGTTTGCAGCGTTTGCAACCTGTCGTTTCTGTTATGACAGGTTGCAAGCCTATCCCACTTAGTCCTAGAACGCGTACCTGTATTCGACTCGAAACATGTCAGAATACCAACGATCGCCGGTAACCGGTTTGCCATAGCTGCCAGCCAAGCTTCGGCGACCAAACGTGTACCTTAGACCGCTCTTGACATTGACAATCGTATCGCCAGATGCGTTGAACAGTGTATTCGAAGTCGCATCGAATCCTTGGCCGCTTGTAATAGTCCAGCCTACTGTTTCGAAGGTTCCCGTTAATCGACGACGTTGTCCGCATGTGTCAAGGTTCAGTAGGTCGTACCCACCGCCGATTCCGTAACGAAGTATTGTTCCCGCGAAGTTACGTCCTTGAGCCTGTGCATCCGATAGAGGTATCCACACTCTAAATTCACTTTGAATGATCAAGCGATCGTTTCTGCGACTAAGGTACAGAAGACCGGGCTCAAGCGAAGTGTGACCGTTACCAAGTCCGCTTCGCGCATCGCCTGTTGGAACATACACTCGAAATTGAGCCGTCAAATATTGGTGATTGCTAGAAACAATTGATGATTTGAAACCAAAGTTCATGTCGCTCAAACCACCGGTGTTTTGTGTCATATCCGGATTGATGAGCCGGAAGGGTGTTTCAGCAAACATAGAAAATCGCTTTGAGAAGGCCCGCTCGAAGTAGGGCACGAACTCTTGATAATCGACGTTGCTATTCGCAATACCAGGGGTTCCAGGATTTCCAATAACTGCAGGACTTCCGGGACCACGAGCATTACCACCGAAGCATCCACATTGCCCATAGAAGAATTCGGCTCGATCCGGAAGGGAATTGTTGTATGCCGTATCGACGCGGAAGCGGAACATGTTGCTAATGACCGCGTTGTCGATGTACGTTCCAGGCGCATTTGCGGCAAAGGAGTCGCCCCCCGAGCTCCCCGAAAATAAATTGAGGTCTCCGATTCCCCCGCTGCCACTGGTAGTGCTAGGCGTGTTTCCACTAAATTGAGTTGGAGTAGAATTCCCCGACAGCACACTACCTGGCGTTCCAGGAGTCGATACGCTGTCGTTGTTTCCCGTTTGAAAAGGGGCGGGGAAGGTTGAAAATTGACGAGGCAATTCGCCTTGTTCAATAATTCCCAGGGGCTCGGTTCTGGATGGCAAAATTACCGCATCGCAGCTCGTCTTACCCCATGGACTCGCATGGAGTGACCCTGCACTTACTGCAACACCAAGGAACAACACGCTCCGAAGGCTCTTTGAACTTAATGATTTGTACATAGCGAAGAATCCATTCCATGCCATTGCGGGGTATTACAATATGGATTTACTCCATACATCTTTACTATCGGCGAAGAACCTTAGCAATTTAAGGAATTGCGTTCCTCCACTAATTTTCGCCCCATTCGTCACAATCTACGCGTCTCTTCGCGCCAATACTTCGAAAGATCAATAGAAGCATTCTGCAGACGAAGAATTCCTTTTTCGCAGCCACTAACGGATCGGGTGGGTAAGTTCGCTGCCAAGCGTCGTCCACTCGACCTGTTTCTTTTCAACGCAACATCGCAACCAAGCATTACGACGTTCGGTAAGCTCCTCCACGATCGATTGAGCTCGCTGAGAAACTTCGTTTTGCTGCCATCGATCGTCCGGTGTCGCAAACAACTCGACGCGCTCCGCATCCGTTCCAACCGTCTCGGCTACCGCCGACCAACGGCAACTCCAAGCGGGCACCGACACATGCACTTGACCCACAACACAAGAATAGGCCAACTGATTTTTGGTCGGCCAGTTTTCGGCCGGCAATGCCTCAACCTCCGAGACCAAGTCCGTACTCATTACGTCGAAGATCGCCTCTTCATCATCGATTTCTAACCATCTACAAAGGGTTTTCAAGACGGAATTGGGCTGAACCATAAATGGTACTCGGATTCCGACGTCCAACTGTTTGCCAGGGCGTACCACCAACGGTAAGTGTAGCGCCTCGGCATAGAGCGAGGCGGCTCCCTGACCAACCCATCCGTGTTCGCCGATTGGGTAACCCTGAATTCCCGCCAGTACTTGCAAACAGTCATCGGCGATCCCTAGCTCCCCCAAGATCTCCTCGATCATCGACCACGCGTCATCGAGCACCATCGCTTGCCCGCCCATCGCACACGCCAGCCCAAAGACATCGTCCGGATCGGTTTCCTCGGTTATTTTCAACACTCCTGGAACTGTCTCGAAGGGAGGCTCTGGATCACCTTCATCACACATGACGCAACGATATTCGTATGGAGCATCCCACGCTCCATTCAAGCCTCGGGAATGTATCCACAAAACAGGATACTCCTCCAGTTGCATGGCCCATTGTCCCAAGGCCGCTTCAAACAATCTCGTGATCTGCGTTTGATCACGTTCCTCTGACTCGTTCGATTGCGATTCAATCAGCAACGTACTACCAAAGTCTCCTCGTGTTGACTCCTCAATCACTTCAACCGAATCCGTTATCAACATGGCCCGCTCAAACAATGCATGGCATTCAGCCGACGGGTCGTTGCACCGCGAGGCAAAATGCTTACCTGTCCACATCGACTCCAAAACATCGACCGGTCGTAGTGTGTCGGCCCAAAACTGATCAAAGACGATCGATCGGCAGGCAAAGCTGTCCAGGTTTTTGGTGGGAGCTATCGCACCTCCATAGCAGCCAACCAAATTCGTCCCTAAGCCTTCGATCGAAACGATCAATACATAACGAGGTTTGGTTGACATCGGAGCATCTATTTGTTTTGCGTCGCCGATTTTGTTACGCATCCACTTGCAATAGTTTGGGCTCAATCATAACGGCGTCGTCCGACTCGGGGTTGATCAGCAATCCAAACTCCGACGAGAGCGGTGCGAGCAAGTCCTCACCTGCAACCTCAAACAAATCGACCTCCTCCCCTTCGATCTGATCGGAAATGGAATCCACGAACTGCTCGGCGTGCTCGGAACTAAGGAAGGCAACTAATGCAGGGAATTCCTCCGTCTCCAGGATCATGGCGGATAGGGACTCTTCATCATTACTGAGCGAGACGAGCGTAAAATGTTCGCCGCGAATCCAATCCAAAATAGCCGGTTTATCCTCCGCTTCAATGGCGGAGACCAAACCGTCCAATCGGGATTCAACTTCGTCATCAGCATCTTCTGACTGCATTTTTCTCTTTCCTATGCGAAATTCTCATTGAACTGAGCCCTGATTTTGACAAACGATCCTTCCATGGCCTAGTGGGAATTTGCGAAAACAGAGCATTTCACGTTAGGAAACCTGAAGGTCATCCCATTTTTCTAAAACCCAAGCACGTAGGCGCCAAATACCATCCACATCGGAATAGTTAAAATCCCGATCAGCGACGTACCGACGACTACCGTCCAAGCCGTTTCCACACTCTGGCTATAAAGTCGGGTCATCACCAATGGAAAGGTTGCCGCCGGCATGGCTGCTTGCAATAGTAAAACTTCCTGAAGCTCTCGAGACGAACTACCAAATTTTGCAACCGTCAAAAACACGATTGGCAAAAGTAGGTTCCGCACGGCTACCGCCAAGACAAGTGGACGCCAAGATTCTGAATACTTCACGCGGCTCGCATAGTCATAAACGATTGCCCCACTGAGTACCAATCCCATAGGTATCGAGCAGCGGCCCAACTGTTCGCTCATGTGCATCAACGGTTTCGGTATAAAAGCTTGACCGCCTACCTGGCGTAATGTCAGCGCAATTACCACCGATATCAATGGTGGACTGAACACAACTCGACGCCAAGAATTCTGCAGGCCTTGTCCGGAGATTATAAACAAGCCAATGCTCCAAAGAGCCATGTCAACTCCGACATTATGTATGAGCAAGGCCACGACGCAGCCTGGGTAGAACGCTTCTGCCAAGGGAAATGCAAGATATCCATAATTTGCTATCCCAGCGCAAAGCGCAAACGATCTTCGCTCGGATGGCTCTTTGAGTCCGAACCGACGACCCACCAGCCAAACAACGCTAAGAGAAACCCCGAAGCCAAATGCCGTAAGCCCGGCGCCGTAAAGCGTCGGTGTCCAAGCCGCGAAGCTTGTCGAGAGCTTGGGGTCGGTCATGATCCGTTGAAAGAAATAGGACGGCAATAACACGTTGGAGGTGAAAGCTGCCAGCGATCGATCTACCTCACTCGTAAACCACTTCATGTACCTTGCAAAAGCACCGACGGACATGACCAAGAATACGCCGGAGACCGCCGTCGATATACTAAGAAAGTTGCTGCCCGTTGAGGGTTCAATCTGCATACGCGCTTAGCGTTTCATAAACGGTAGATCTGGAACCATTCCCGAGAACATGGAACGATCGTCTTGGCTCACCACTACATGGTCGCCTGCTCGCAACGAATAATTTTGTCCTTCCATTACATTTTTTCCAGCATCATCGAAGTCGACATCGAGCCGAACCGGTGGCAAGTTCTTTCCATTTGGCCTTAGGATTGTTGTCTTGATCCGTCCAACTTTTTTCTGCAGTTTGGCATCGCGAATCAAATCAGCAATGAACAGCGATTGACCTGGCACCAGCGGAATCTTTTCGAAATGCCGCTTGCCGTTATTTACTTCGAGCACAATCGCGGGGTTTCCATCGTCCATGGTCAACGGTTTTTGCGCACCGTATTCGCCAAATGTGTATCCGGCTTGCTTCAACCCCTTCGTATCTAGATTGTCCAATGGCCCCTTGGTCTTACCCAAAAGCGTTGAGCAGCCACTGGAAAGAGCTGTTACGAAAAGGAAACAAACGAACGCAAAAGAGTATGCTTGGCTATTTCCCCAAAAACAAGCAACTTGTGTGGAAGCTGTGCTAGCGTTTTTCAGAAATGTACTCATCATCAACAATCCAAATGCCAGAATCAAATGGGAGAAGGGAGCTTCAACGTTCTATAAAGTCTTTCGGCAAGAAAAACCGCACAGCTTGAGCTAAAACTCTACTTTATCGGAATAATCCCTCTAAACCGCCAACTCAGTGGCAACGTCTGCTAGCTAATTTCTAGTTTCCTTCTCGATATATCTATGACTTACACGCTTACCAAGCTGACTTCGCTAAAGACCATCTCCGAATTTCGACTCCATTCGGAAAGCCTCGGAATCGAGCTGCCGATCGATGACCCCCTAGTTCGCGGTGACGCATCCCCAATTTTAACTCCAATCCATTGGGGCTCTAAAAAAATTGGGAATCGAATCGCAATCCAGCCTATGGAGGGTTGGGACGGTACCCATTCCGGAGGAACAAGTGAAGCGACTGTCCGGCGATGGGGGCGTTTTGGAGAAAGCGGTGCAAAACTGATTTGGGGTGGAGAAGCGATGGCGGTACGCCCCGACGGACGAGCAAACCCCAACCAACTGCTCATCCTCAAAGAAAACCAAGCAGCCATCGAACTCCTTCGTTCCACACTGATTCGGAGTCACCAAGAAAACTATGGTAACGTCGACGACCTTGTAATTGGTTTTCAGCTTACCCACTCCGGCCGCTTTTGCCGCCCAAACGACAAAAAACGTTGGGAGCCGCGTGTTGCTTACCGACACCCTATCTTGGACAAAAAGTTCTCTGTCGATAGTGACTCCATGGTGTGGACGGATGCTCAGCTCGACGAGTTGATCGGCGATTATGCATCGGCAGCGATGCTAGCTCAAGAGATCGGTGCTGACTTTGTCGATATCAAGTGTTGCCACGGTTATCTGCTCCATGAATTCCTCGGCGCAAAGACACGACCAGGGATATATGGTGGCTCGTTTGAGAACCGTTCGCGTTTACTATTGTCGATCGTTAAAGCGGTGCAGCAGTCCGCGCCCGGACTGGGAATAGGCGTTCGACTCAGTGCATTCGATACCGTGCCCTATGTTCCCAATCAGGCAACAGCTGAACCCGGAAAGCAAGGGCAAGGAATGCCAACGGATTTTTCAAATCTAGTGCCCTACATCTGGGGTTTTGGGATCGATGAATCCGATCCGCTGGAGCAAGATCTGACGGAAGTGCACTTGCTCATTCAATCGCTCGCAACGCTCGATGTCAATCTCATCAACCTCTCGGCGGGAAGTCCATATTACACCCCGCATATACTGCGTCCAGCGGCCTATCCGCCTTCGGATGGATATCAACCGCATGAGGACCCATTGATATCGGTAGCCAGGCAATTGAATGCGGCGGGGCAATTGAAAACGCAGTTTCCAAACACGTTGATGGTTGGTTCTGGCTATTCGTATCTGCAAGAGTTCTTGCCAAACGTCGGACAACATCAAGTTCGGACGGGCAAGATTGACTTCATCGGATTGGGACGAATGGTATTATCCTATCCTAAGCAATTGATGGATGCGATTCATTTGGGAAAGAGCGAACGCAAGCTCGTTTGCCGAACTTTTTCCGATTGCACGACCGCACCTCGCAACGGGCTTGCATCTGGCTGCTATCCGCTCGACGAGTACTACAAGCGAACGCCGGAGGCCGCTCGTCTCAAAGAAATCAAAGCGAGCTTGTAGTGACTCGCCGCGTTGGGTTGAGTTAACGTAGCCCCCCCTAGTTCCACCGTACTAAATTCGACCCCCATGGCCTTGGCGGATGTCTCGCTTTCCGACTCGGTAACGTCGAATGGGGCAAGATAGGTTAACTGGCAAATCTCAACAGATTCGAGGCAGCACCCAAAAAACAAAAACCTCGCGAATTGGCATTGACGTTCAAGTTGCAACTGCCGTATTTCCTGTTCTATCAGCGAATCATTTGAGGCTCTATCGTCGATCGAGAATTTGCGGGAATGTTCGATCGGCCTTCCTCCTGGGTTGGAGCAGCATATAACTGTCAGCTAGCGATTACTGGGTCGATTGCAAGGTGACAGTGCTTCACGATAGAGCTTAAAACTGTGCACCGAGGCAAGCAAAAGTTTGCCTCGGTGCCAGGGAACAAAAAAGGCCGATGGCGAAACCATCGGCCTTTGTTTTTTGGCTCCACGCCAAAAATAGGGCCCCATTTCAATCCAGATAGCTGGCTTCATTGCGATGTGCGACGACGCATCGATGAAGTCTTCTTGACTTCCCATGACTACGACGGAATGATCCATCTAGCGCCCAATGACACTCACTCTATAAATTTTGAGCCTCAATGCGCTAGCATGAGGGCCGGATTTGCATGTGATTACTTGACTTCCGGCCCGCACGCTAACGCGTTGCGGCTCAAAGTGAGTGCCATTGTCTCGCCGCTCACAAAGTTTGTGCTATTGCACCCGCCCTTGGACGTGCACATTGTCTCCTAGTTTTTCTATCTTCGTTTTGTTGAGCTGCAACGCTTGGCTCATAAGAGATTTGCCATTGCCCGCAACGGGCCGCATTGCACTTGCTCCCCCAATGATCTTGGGTGCTAGGAAGCAATGTACCTCATCGACTAAGTCGCAGTCAAAGGCATGCCCGAGCAATGTTCCACCACCTTCTAAGAGAACATTGGTAAATCGTCGCTTGCCAAGCTCCGCTAGCACATAGGAGAGCGAACGTGACAGCATTTGCGTTGGAATTAGAAGGACTTCACAGCCCGCTTCTGCGAGTCTCCGAACTCGCTCCGCGTTCGAAAGTTCGGAAGTCGCAACGATGACAGGAGCAGCCTTGACGCTTTGAGCAAGTTGAGAACCCACCGACAACCGACAGTTTCGATCCAACACTACCCGACTGGCGACTCTGGCTGGGCTCAAACCCGACTTCATTCTGGTTGTCAAAAGCGGATCGTCAGCGATTGCGGTTCCGATCCCGACGATGACAGCATCCATGCCGCTTCGTAGCTGGTGTACGACCTCGCGCGATCGCTCATTGCTGATCCATTTGGAATCTTGGCCTTGAGTAGCGATGGCGCCGTCCAGTGTCATGGCCCATTTAGCCACCACCCACGGCATGCCCGTTGCCAAGAGTTTGAGGTAGGGTGCATTGAGCTCTTTGGTTTGATCCCCCAACGGTCCTACATCAACCTGAATCGCATTCTCTCGCAACGTTTTAATTCCACGGCCTGCCACTTCAGGAAACGGATCCTGCATTGCGATCACCACTCGTTTTGGATGGTGGCGGAGAAGTAAGTCGACGCACGGCGGTGTCTTTCCGAAATGACTACACGGTTCAAGTGTCACAAAGACTGTAGAATTCGCCACTCGATTCGGATCGCATTTAGAAATAGCCTCAACTTCGGCATGCGGACCTCCAAAAAATGGGTGGTAACCCGATGAAATCAGCTCGTCGTTTTCAACGATAACACAGCCCACCATCGGATTTGGTTCGACGTAACCACGACCGCGACTCGCAAGTTCAACTGCCAGGCCCATCCAGTAGGAATCTTGTGGAGTCATGAATGGATCTAAAACGGAAGTTAGTTAGGTCCGAGGAAGTCAGAATACGTTCGTAGTCGGTTTTTAATGTAGCCAAAAAGCCTGAACGATCTACCGGTCCAGCCGGTGGAATTCAAGAATACCGCAGGCTGGCTCTTCTTTACGCAGCAATTCGATCGTGCGAGCCCTCGGCTCTCCTGCGAAGCATTTGCTGAAAAGCCGCAAAGACCAATTGCATTTGAGGCGCTTTGTACGGAAAAAGCTCGATGGAGTCCATGGAGTGGACCACCGCACCGCTATCGAGCTCAAAAACGATCAACTTGCCATCGAGCGTTTCTGCGCAGTCGATCGAATAATAGTCGAGCCCGATTCTATTGTTTATTTCATGCAGGGCGGTTCTATGCTTGATTGCAAATTCCATGTCGAAATCCAACATGAATCCAGCCTCCGTGTTGCGGTTTTTTTCATTGAGCATCATATCTGCATTCAGGTAGTGAACCATCCAATGCTGAGAGATCGCCATGTGGGCTGCAAATGGCTTTCCATCGATAATCACAATCCGATACTTTCGATACATCCCATCGAGGCTTCGATAGTCGATGAAGGGGGCAACATAAAACTCATCGCTCTCCTGAGTCTCTAAGTATTCCAATATTTGCATTCGGTTTTCGAGTTTGGATAGGCCTTGTCCTGCGTGCGAGTCGACCGGCCGGGCAATCACCGGAACGCAAAGCGCTCCAGTCGTGGCGGCGTTTATGAGATCAGCTCGACTCAGTCGACGAGCATCGCTTGTCGCGATTCCGTCGGTCGACGACAATCGCTCGGTGACCAGATTGCGGCTCAACAATGCAATGCGAGAGGGCTCATTGATGAAGGGCCGAGGCCAGTGCTCCATGATTTTGCTGAGGTGCGTTAATAGGAATTGACTGCGGTCTGATTCACATACCGCGACAAATGCGATATCGTGGTCTGGTATCTTACTCGGAACAGGTAGCCCCTCCCCAACGTACAAGAAGCTGAGGGCAATATTCGAATTTTCGACGAGAAAATCTAAGGGCGTATTTGCCATGACTTCCCCGGGCGCCATGATCGCAAGCAGTCTCAACGCCGGGTTCTTTGGATTTGATTTCAATTCATAGTACTGACATTGAAGGAGCGCCTCAGACTGTAGTTCGATCGCTTCGTTTGGTTTCGCGTTGAGCTGGAATACAATCGATAGATCCATCATGGCTGCCGCATCAAGCGAGTCGAAACTTATCCGAGTTGCGAGCTGCGAGGTAATGTTCGAGAGGTCGTCGCCATGGAATGCCAATCGCATGATTTTGGCAAGGCCATTGATGGTAGTTGTTTCTTTTTCGCAAGTGTCTCGGGAATTTGATCTGTTCATATTGTTGCCACTGACTCGGTTTGTGAAAGAGTTCGACCAAACCGCAACGTCGCTTGGAACAGGTCATCGATTTCGAGTTGCGTTGTACGATGATTGAAAATAGCGGCCCTAATCGCGAACTTGCCGTCGACAGTTGTGGACGACGGTGCCGCGATCCCTGATTCTTGAAGGGCTACGACCAACTTAGCATTCACTTCATCCGCATCGTCGCATCGATATCGGAAACAAACGATGTTAAGGCTGACGGGCGAGAGCAATTCGAGCTCCTCGCACTCTTCAATGCGACGCGAAAAAAAAGCGGCGAGGTCACACGTTCGTTCCATCATTCGCGCCAATCGATCCATCCCATAGACTTGCATGGTGAACCAAACTTTGAGTGCCTTAAAACTGCGCGAGAGATCGGGGCCAAAGTCGCAAGGCCATGGCGAGCCAGCAGCCATCCCTCGCGTTTCGCGTCGGAGATAGGCTGCTGGCGATGCGAACGTATCTTGGTGCAATTGCGAGTCTCTCACCAAGACAAATCCAGCGTCATAAGGAACTTGTCCCCACTTGTGGAAGTCGAGGGCAATCGAATCCGCCGCCTGAATTCCATGCATTTTCGTCGCGATGCGGGGGGACATCATTCCTAAAGCCCCACAAGCCCCATCCACATGAAACCACAAGCCTTCACGACGAGCGATTTCGGCCATCCCCTGTAGGTCATCTATCGCACCGACGTTGACCGTACCCGCCGTGCCAATCACACAAAACGGAGTCAGACCTGCGGCTCGGTCGATGGCAATGGATTCTTGCAGCATTCGTAGGTTCATTTGATGTCCGCTGTTCACCGCAATCTTCCGCAATTGATTACCACCCATCCCAGCTATCTCCATAGCGCGCTCTAGGCAGCTATGCGCGTCGCACGAAGTGTACGCAATCAACACTTGGTCCACCTTTTGTAGTCCTAACGGCCGAACCTCGGTCCCAATCTTGGCCGTGCGTGCGACCAGCAAACCAATCAAGTTTGCCATCGATGATCCGGTGACAAACAGGCCGCTCGCTCCCTCGGGAAAGCTGAACAACTGTTGCATCCAGCGCACCACTTGCTGTTCAACTTGGATTGGGATTTGGTCGCGTCCACCCAAGTTGGAATTAAGCCCGGATGCTAGCATTTCCGACAACATTCCAACGACAGTTCCGCCGCCATGCACCCAGCCCATGAAACCTGGATGGGCATTGCCTACTGCATAGGGCAGTATATTTTGCATAAAGAGATCATGAGCGGCGCTGAGGCTTTTCGGTTCCGATGGAATAGCTGTCTTAAAGACCTGCTCGACCGATTCGGGTGCCGCTTGCCATACCGGACGCTGACGAATCTGCGAGACATAGTCAAGCATATCATCCAACATACGATGGCTTTGAATGCGTAACGATTCCCAATCGCTAGGATCGAGCGTGGTCGCTGAGTCAAACAATGCTCGAGCCTGACTGCGTGTGGGGACGAGGGTAGCAACAGAGTCTGGTTTATCGGCAAAGTCCACACGAAAATTGCATAAAAAATGGACAAGGTAGGTAAAGCCCGTAACCATATTCTGGAAGCGATGACTGGTGAATTTTGAGCCTCAATGCGCTAGCATGAGGGCCGGATTTGAAGGTGATTACTTGACTTCCGGCCCGCACGCTAGCGAGTTGCGGCTCAATGCGAGTGCCATTTGCGTTAGCCCCCGGTTATGGTCGCGAAGACAACCGTGGGCTAGCGCCGCTAGTGCCCTCTAACGCGTGAATAATCCGGGCTAACATGGTGACGCAGGGCGGGAACAGCTGTGGACAACTGTTCCACATTGCTGCCGCTTTCTCGCAGGCTCTCGATCCATTCTCGAATCAACGCAATCGATTCAGGGTGGGCGATCGTGCGGCCAAATTCTGGCATCAGTGCGCCTGGCTCGACCGTCTCTAAACGATAAAGCAAGATAGACTCATCAGGTTTGCCCGGCACGATGCCGTAGCTCCTGCCGCCTGTACCCTTGCCCGCCGCGACCGGTGTCTTGAAAACTCCAAGTTGATACCGGTCCGTGACATCGACGTTCAAGTGCAGTCCCGAATTACGTGCCGGACCCTTGGGGTTGTGGCAGTGAGCACAATTGACTTCCAACCACGCTCGCGCTCTGGCATCCAAAGTGCCTGTTCTTAGGTCATCCCAAACCGCCAGCTTAGGTGCAGCGTCTTGTTTATTGGCGGCGGTGAGGAGTCCAATTCGAGTCCAATTTGCTAATTGATTCTCGGACCCATGCGGGTAATCGAAATCACGATTGAGGTTTCTGGCTGTCGGTCCCAAGGGGGCCATGATCTCGCTTTGATGGCAGCGTTTGCAGTCGTTTAGATTTGGGACAAGATGCGTGTTGGTTCGCGATGACCCGTCGTGGTGAACCCACTGGACATCCACCGCAGCGCCTGCCAACGCGAGCCTCGCATCCGTCTGTTCATCATTCCAAACGTAGGGCAGTCCAATCCAGCCATTTTCCTCTCGCTGTAAGATCCTGGTTTCAATTAGGCGACGACCTCGCGAGGCATCGGTCATATCGCGTGGGTAGTAAAATGTCTTGGAGATAACTGTGCCGACAGGAAAGTCAAAGACTTCCTTTGGTTCGTACTTGGCCGACGTCCCCTCAGGTAATCGAATGACACGATTTTTATATGAGTAGTCAGAAAAGAGAGGGGTATTCACGTCGTATTCGATGACGTTGTCAACCTTTTCCAGCTTTGCCAATTCACCTCGAAAAAGCTGGTACTCGGAAAGGAGTTGCGGATGATTTTTCTGGCTGCGTCGACTTGAGACTTTGGCTATTGCATTGCCAGCATCAAATAAACTCAACTTGTCTGGTTTGCTTGTTACGACATTGGATTGTTCGCGACAGCCGTTGAACGCCAAGGTAGCCAAGACTACCGACAGCAGACGTAGTTGTTTCATCGACTACTTAACCCCTGGAATGACTATGGGTTCCAGAGCAGTCAGTTTGCCGGCGTGCGACCTAAGATCGCGAGTTATTTTAGGCTTGTCACCTTGAAGCATTGCGGCAAAACCTAGATCAGCAAAGGTAGCTTGCCCATTGTTAGCAATGTAGATTCGGGCTTTTTCCGGGACTATCCCGTCCACTAGCGTCTCCGAGTTATTCACTCCGTCGATAACGATGTCTGGCATCGGCAGCCCAGCAATTTGCTCAAAGAGCTTACCGATTTCTCCTTGCGGGCTCTTTCCACCATCAGCAAAACGATTGTCGTGGATGTAGACTCCCTCCGGAAATGGGTCGTATTGGGGGTCGTCGAATTTCCGTTGCGTAATCAAGAAGCTCGTGATCACGCAATTCGTCGTATCGTGACCATGCACGTTGTTGTCAAAAATTTCGACATCGTCGTTCGCCATGATCATGAGTCCCGTGCCGGCTGGAATGGTTGAGACAATCGCGCCTTGGCTTGCAAAATTAGCATGATTGTTATCGTAAACATGATTCTTGAATGCGCGGCAATGAGATCCGTTTTTTATTTTCAACCCAGGCAGTGAGAAAACCAGCAAGCCGCCAGTATTATTGGTAGCTTCGTTTTCGTAAACATCAGCTCCAATCGTATTCTCTATCTCGATACCTGCAACATTTCGCTCGACACGATTGTGCCGGACAATGGTGCGTTGGGTTTGACCAACATAAATTCCAGCATCCGAAGCGCACTCGGCTAGACAATGCTCGATCAGTACATCGGAACAGAGAACAGGATAGATTCCGTATGCTCCATTGTCTTTGTTCGGGCCTCGTGACCACCAAGTTCGAATGCGTCGAAACGTTACCCCTTTGGAGTCCTCGACCTTGATTGCATCACCCGGGGTATTTTGCAATGTAAGATCTTCGATCGTAAATTGGTCGGCTTTGATTTTCAAGCCTTCGCCGCCGGATCCCGCCCGTTGGCCTGTGAAATTGAGAATGGTCTTGTCTATTCCTTTCCCTCGAATCGTAACGCCAGAAATACCGTTGAGCGAAAGCGTCCCTTTGAACTCAAAGACTCCCTCGGCAAACTCGATGATTTCGCCTGGCTCGGCAACAATCAAAGCTTCTTGGGCTTTTCGTTCAGCGTCGTCGCCAGGTTGAATGAGCGTCACGACTGCCGCTGCATCCACACTTGCAACGTCGTCCGTTGGCCTTGCGTTCGACTTGTTTGCGTTAGGTAGCAGACTGTCGTAGCAACCCAGAGCAAAAAACAAGCAACTCAACAGGCTCCATCGGCAAAAGGCTTTCATGGTGATGTGCTTTCGAAAAGAATTTGCTGTTGTGTAACAAGTCAACCGAGCAGTGCATTATCCGAGCAGTGCATGATAGAAAAGCTTGGGCAGTCGTCCTATTGAGGGAACATCGTATACACGCAACAAGTCCCAGGCAACATGGTTTGCGGTGCGATGCGACGCAAACCAAACCGGCTTGGGCACGTTACAAAGCGGTCCCCACAACACTGTTTTGTCAATGTCGCTGATGCAAAATGTGTTATGGACGTGACCAATGCCGCTTTGCGGATCCGCCAGGGTCGCACCTGGATAGCCGCCCCAGGGTGGCGTCATGAGTCCATAAGCCACTCCGGACCATTGGTTGATGCATACCGAACCATACCTTAAGTTGACTAGCGCACGGTCCAACGAAGTCGCGAATTGACGCCTGAAAGTACCAGGTAGAGTGAGCGTAGCGCACAAAGTTCCGAACAGTTTTTCGTTTACGAACTCCACCGCCGAATCCAAAAAAGCTACCGGATCTTTATCTGGTAACTGCGTTTCCGCACACACGCACACAAAGGACTCCTCCGCGAACAAATGGGGCGAATCGATTGGGTTTGCATCTCGGATCAGCGTCCAGGGGAGTGTGCCATCATCAGCACTTGGCCCCGGCTTTCCCAGGGCGCGAGCAAATCGCTGATGCGCGCCGGGATAGTACGCGAATCTCGGAGGTAGCTTGCTGAACATCGCATCGATCCAATCGAGGAACTCAACTCTTTGTGCCCAACCTCGCGACGTCACAATCATTTTTGTAGCTAGGCAATTGAACGATGCATTGTTCGCAATGGACGCCACCACGTGCTCCGCTTGTGCTCGCAGTTCACGGCGAGAGTATCGACCCGGCACAATAATCCAAGGAGTGACGTTGCCTAACTCGCTCGTGATGGACTTACTGACCAACGGCCTATTTTCGCGTCGTCGAACGATTCGCTCGACCGGATCTTTTCCCCAAATAATGGCATCATGGGTCAGGTGCGAACCGGTCAAATGCAACGTCCCGATCGATTCGTGATTGACGATTGCCTCGCCAACTTCGATCCCACCGCAAACGATTCGCAACAATTTCGCGTCGATCAGCGGCCGAAAGGCATCAATAAAAAATGGTTCGAGATATTCGTTGACGGGATTGAGTTTCAGAAGAACTACTTCACGATTGTGAAAAATCTTGTAAAGCATATCGGTCGTAGGAATGGAACTAACATTGCCCGCACCTAAGATTCCCACGATCCCAGCCCTTGTGGTCTGAGATGATTTCCAATGGGTGGTAAATCGCTCACTGCTCGCATTGGCTTGCCGCCAAACTTCCGCCTGCAACCCCATGAAGGTCAGTCCATCGAACAGGCTCTTGACCGGTAGTACAGAGATGCATTCTCGGCCCTGAGAGTTTGTGCGTGGCTTGCCGGGCAAGATCGGCGATCCGCTTTGCTCGGCATCCTGCAGTACTCGAGATAGCAAGCGGAGATAACGCAACACCGTTGCAGGTCCGGCCAGAATTTCTTCGGCGGCAATGGACCGATCCGCGTCAATTCGTTTGGCCTTACACGCAGTACGGACCCAGCCATTAGCGGTTCGAACGACACCATGAGCACAAGCGTCAACGAGTTCTCGCAGACTCGCTAACGAAGCACTAGATAGCCAAGCCGCGCCACTCTTGAGGTCGCAAACCGCCGGCGTGAGCCGCGTGAAGCCGGCGGTATATTCACTTTGTTGAATGGCTATTTGCTTGCGTCCTTCTTTCCTTGGAAATCCCCAGCAGTAACCGTCACCATTTTTTTCTGATTGAGTAGCTTTTCCAGCACCGCATCGACAGAAGCCTTAGTGAGCGCCTTTACATTGCGTTGGCGACGAGCCAAAAAAGACTCGTCGCGATCTGCCTCTTGATACTGGTGCAATGTCGACATGAGCTGAGCGTCGTTGCTGAGCGTTTCCTCGAGTTGTTTCAAGTAACTGGTCCTAGCGGATTCGAGCTCTTCTTGATTGACCCCATTTAACATAAAGTCATCAAAGACTTCGCCCATGGTCTTAATGAGTTTGTCCCGATTGGTCGGATTGGTGATCGCAAAAGTCATGAAGACTGCCGATCGATCGATCGCCTTGGCAATGAACTGACTTCCAACCCCGTAGGATAAGCCCTCTTTTTCTCGGACCCGTTCTCCTAACCGACTTGCCAATGAACCTCCACCCAAAATATCATTCGCGATATAAAGGGCCTCCCAGTCTGGATCATCTGAACGAATTTCAAGATTGGCCGCAGCCATCAAGACCGCATTCTCTTTGTCGGGTGTCTCAATCGAAATGATCTCCGGCTCAACTGCAATGAATTTTTTGGCAACTCGCGTAAAAGGTTCCTTCGAACTCCAATCGTTGGTCATCGCATGGAGTTGTTTCAAGGCGGGATCTTTTTCGAATGCGCCTACGACCGTGATCTCACCATGCGTACCCGACAGGAATCGCTTATAGAGTTCACGTACGTCGGACACTTGAACTGCCTCCAGTCGCTCAAGAGCTTCCTCGGTGGTCGGGACGTAGTGGATGTTGTTCTTTTCGACTGGCGAAAGTTTGCGGGAGAGTGCAATCTGCGCAAGGTAGTTTGGATCGGTACGGGCCAATTCTATTTCAGATCGCTTTTGCGTTACAAGGAGACCAAATTCATCGCTTGGGAATGTGGGGTGTCTAATTATTTCAGCCAACAGATCGATCGTCTCTGCAAAGTTCTTCTTGCGACCGGTTAAAAGAAAAGTGACTGCGCCGGTCTCGCTAGAAGACGTGCACTCCGCCTTGAGCTCATCCAGCCTGTCGTTCAGCGCAGCTTCGGAATATTTTTCGGTCCCAAGCAACCAAGCATCACCCAGTAACTTGCCTGCCTGCAGATTCTTTGGAGTGTCAAGCGTCGATTCATTGCCAAATCGCAGTGTCAACTTCAAGAAAAACCTGTCTCCTCGAACTTGCTTGGGCAGTAAAACGTACTTCATGCCCGAATCTAGTCTTCCGCGAAACGTGCGCGCCTTGATGTTTTCCGGTGTAGGCTCGAACACCTCGCCTTTAGATACTGAATCTCGGCCAGTATAGCCCGAGACCAACGCTTCGATTTTGGGTCTCTGTGCAATCGACGACCGATCTGGTTCGGGCGTTGGAACGAAGATACCGGTGGTCCGATTGCTATCCTTAAAATACAGTTCGGCGACTCGTTTTACGTCCTCGGTTTTCACCTTTTCAATTCGATCGCGATCCAGATAGAACAATCGCCAGTCGCCAAAAGCCACCCAATTGCTAAGCTCAAAGGCGAGTTTGGCCGTGTCGTTTTGGGCATTTTCTTTTGCATTGCTCAGTTCTCGAATCGCGCGATTGACCTCTTCGTCCGTAACTCCATCTTGGACGATACTCTGCAAAATCTTGCTGAGTGCGTCGCGGACTGTATCGACTTGCACATCGCGATTGATTTGAATCAAACAGCCAAACATACCCGGATCGTATCCCGCTTGATGCATCGAAGTAACCGTCGAAGCAAGTCGGGTCTTGACAAGGTTTTGATACAGCCTCCCACTCGGTTCGGTTCCGAGGATATGCGATAGCACTGTCAATGCAGCTGAATCGGAATGCGCCATGGCCGGAACGTGGTAGGCCATGCCAATCAGCCCTGCATTGCCTACACGATTGAGGTAGACGATTCGCTCACCGTCCTGCGTTGGCTCGACCGTGTAAGTCGACTCGAGTGGTGCGACCATTTTATCGAGAGAGCCAAAGTGAGTCATGGCCGACTCCATGGCCTTCTCCGGTTCGAATTTCCCAGCGATGATTAGTACGATGTTGTCGACTCGATAGTACTTCTTGTAAAACGCTCGAAGTCGATTGACTGGAACACGTTCTATGTCGACTCGATTGCCTATAACGCTTTTTCCATAGTTATGCCATTCGTAGGCATTGGCCATGATTCGTTGCATAAGGATTTCGTTCGGGGAATCCTCGCCTGATTCAAACTCGTTTCGTACGACGGTCATTTCCGAAAAGAGGTCCTCGCCTCGAATGAAACAATTGCTCAACCGATCTGCTTCCATGGCGATCGTCCAAGCCAGATTTTCTTCAGAAGCCGGGAGGGTTTCGTAATAATTGGTGCGGTCGTAGTCGGTGGTACCATTCATGTCGAGCACACCACGCTCCTTCAGTTCTTTGTCGATATCTCCATGGCTTGGTGTTCCTTTGAATAGCATGTGTTCAAGCAAATGTGCCATACCGGCTTCGCCGTACCCCTCGTGCCGCGAACCGACCAAGACCGTCATGTTTACAGTAATGCTGTTGGATGATTCGTCTGGAACGAGCAACACTCGGCATCCGTTGGGCAATAAGAATTCCGCAACCCCCTCGACCTCGGCTGTCTTTTTGTACGGAGGCTCAGTCACTTGTGCGATGGCACATTCCGGCAACGAGTAAACGAACAAGAAAAACAGAAGCAAATGTCGGGTCATGGAGCAATTTTGATTGGAATGATTGTTCACAGAGTTTAGTTCGTGCCAACGCACAATGAATGTCACAGTCTAGTATGTGCCACGGCTTGCATGCAAGCTGTCATGCGGAAAGACCACTCATCGAGAGCTGCACTCACTTTGTAAATTTTGAGCCTCAATGCGCTACTAGTAGCATGGCCCCCTGGGCCTTGCGAAACTCGGGCCAGGGGCCCAAGCTACGGTAAACCAACTCTTGCCGCTCGCCCTATAGCTTGAATGCGTCTTCTGCCGTTTGCTCTCCATAAAGCGGCATATAGCGATAGTAGACCTCAAGTATCATCGTCGCCATGCAGGTCGTGTAGAATCTTCCGCCAGAATCAGTGCTGTGACCATCATCCCAATACCAACTACCTGCGGCATGCCCTGTAGTCGTTTGAGTCGATAGCAGTTGGTCACGCATCCGAACGTTCCAGCTCTCCCACTCCTTGCCGCCGACCTGCTTTAGGACTTGCGTTGCGTAGTAGTTGTAATAGGTACTAGTCTTGCTCGGGCCTGCCGCACTGAACTTCGCAACCGCGGCTTTGATGGAGGGATGGTCTTTAGGCATTCCGGAGTACATACGGCAAAGGACAGCGCAGGCCGTGGTGCTCGGGTTGTACTTGGCCTGATTGGCTTTGGAATCAAAGCTATAATGGTAACTCGCGCCATTGTCGAATGCCATTTCATCCAAAAAGAAGTTGGCCTTGCGTACAACGTCCAAATCCACATAAAAGCCGCTCATGGATGCACTCTTGAGCGCCATCATCTGCCAACCGACTACCGACGTGTCCCCTCGCCCTTGCGGCGCATAGTGCCAGCCTCCCGTAGAAGGATTTTGCGCATAACCAAGGAAGTTGATGCCAGCTTGTGCCGCATCTCGCAACGCAGGATCTTTCGTCATTCCGTAGGCTTCACACATTGCAATCGATGCAATTCCATGTGCGTACATATCGTCAAATCCCTTGAATCCAGACCCCACATACCATTGGCCTCCTCCCTTCTGGAACTTCATGTTGCTAATCAGAAAACTCAGTCCCTTAAATACGGTCTCTTTGTATTCTCCCTCTAGATGGGTTTGGCCGGCTCCCAGGTAGCACATTAGCGCAAGTCCTGTAGCTGCATTTAAACTTCCGCGGCGTTCGCCTGCGTGATCACACTGTCCTCTGCAAACCAAGTTATGCGCCAAGGTCCAACCTCCAGATTGTGGATCCTGATGCAATGACAACCATTTCAAGGCTAGAGATACGGCTTTTTCGGTATCGTTGGAACCGCCATACTTGCTCAGCAGGTCTCGCTTGGTCTCCTTGGATCGGCTGCTGAGGCCCGCCCGTAATGCGGCGTTGGCTTGGGCTGATATTCCGTTCTTAGGGATTAGACTCTGGGTCATACTAAGTATGCTCGCGGTCGGCATTTTTGCGGCAACTACGTCGGAATAACTTACGTCGACTGCGGTATCGGTGATTGTCGGATCCACCATGGGCGACGAAGAGGGAGTCGCCTCGCTCTCCGTCGAAACCAGCTCTGCCGAAATCGACTGATCGATTGCAAACTCCTCCAACTGCTCAGCATCGCTGGTAGACTCTGAAGAAACCAACATCATCCGAAGCTCATTCTTAATCGGCTCGATATTCCAAGCCGCCAAGATCAAAATGACCGCAACGTGAACGAACGTGCTGATCAACCAACTCGGGACCGTCGTCCACAGCCACCTGTGAAGCAATGGAGTAGATTCGCGCGCAATTGCCACTGAGCTCGGTTCAATAACTGAGCTCGGTTCAATAACAGAGCAAGATTCAATAACAATAGTGACCGGAACTACATCGACACTATTCGCTCGCTCGGCCGACTTCGATTCCGCTTGTGAAAAATTCGGGAGCCCGAGATCGAAGCCACCTAGGTCGTTGCTAATTCCAGACATGACGAGCTGAACTGTTATGGATGTGATTACACCAATCGGCGAACTTCTATCCTAGTTGTTTTCGTGATATTTTTGTACTCGCCAAACCCGCGAATGAAGGCCTTTCTGGCCAAATTCTAAATCTTGGGGTACTGAGGGTGTGATCCAATCTTTAGAGATTTTGCCAGGGCAGAGAGTTGCCGCATTCCGTCGCAATACGCCGAATACACCATTTTGGGCCGAAGATCTTCATTTAGTGCTCGACCACCTATTACCACAAGGATGCCTTTAGGTAGCCTTTTGATGAAATCCGCGTAATCCCTTAAGAATGCCTTATTGTCTTCCACATGCGAGATGCTTAGCCAAAAGACTTTCGGCATGTGTTTCCTGGCTGCTGAAAGTAGGCTTTGAAATGGAATGTTGGAACCCAAACTTTCTGTTCTCCAACCTTGTTCGCGAAACACCATTTCCGTAAGGAGTGTAGAGAGCTGGTATTGGTCCCCTGAAGGCGTTCCGCCCATCGCCAACGGCGCCATCCCACTGGGCTCTGGAAGAAGCCTTCGAAGCTCCAAAACGAGCCTTCGGCTGATCTCGCATGCTCGTCTTTCCTCATAAATATCGACCTGCCCAGACTTCCACCCGTTTCCTATGCAGCTGAATGTTGGACAAAGCAAATCATCTGCCAGCGAGGGAATGCCGCCTTGGGTTGAATACCACGAACTGACGATCTGTCTACATTCCGATTCCGATCCAGAAAGCAACGATTTTTCGAACTGCCCCAGCAGCCCGGGCAGATGGAGTTGCTTGGCTGCAATCCTTGTTAATTGTCCGCCGGATTGCTCCAAGCCAATGGGAATTGGGTCGACAATTCTCCGATTGGTCGACTCCAGAAACTCGAGTAAAAAACCTAACGGGATTCGTCGATGCCCACCGATGGTTCTGTCCGTTCGAATGTCCCCTCGATCGCACCATCGCTTTACCGAAGATTCGCTGACTTGAAGTGCGCATGCGACTTGCTTTGGCGTGAAATTTTCGTCCAACGTAGCCCCCGAGAAATACGCTTGATAACGAATCAAGACAAACCAAGAATGATTTGACCGATTTAGTCTGTCTGCCTTGCCCATTATAATGAAGCGTCTACCCGGAATCCAATATTAACGCCATTCGATTGAGTAGCACGATTTTTCCATTATTTCGCTGATAATTGATGCTGGAAGTCAAGATCAATTGGTTTGACATCCCCCATCCTTTATCGATATAAACGGAAAAATGAACGAATTGCACGAATCCAATTTGCGGTTTCCAACGAACTCCTATCTTAACGGCCAAGGCACGCAGTTCGCATTCCTGACACTGAGAGATCGCAATGACGCAAGCAACGATAGAGAAATCGAAACGGGTTAAAAAAACAACCAGAACGCCCCAGGTTGAGGTTCGAATAAAAGCACGTTCCAAACTTTCTAAGACGTTCCGGCGGAAAGAGCTCGAGGAAGCTTTTGTTCACTTCATGCAGCTCTCCAGCCCTGAGCAAAGTTTGGATCGAGAGATCGATATCGCAGCCAAAAAAATAAGCTCGGCCAAGATCGAATTTATCCCAAGCAGTTCTTTTGACGAACGGTCATCGGAATCTGAAATTTTAGGCAACTGTTTGTTTGGAACATGTTGCGAGGTGGGCGAGGCCAAGCCGTCCAAACCACTATTGCTGCCGGCCCATTTGGCGAGGCTGTGCGAAACAAGGCTTTTAACTCCAGAAGAGGAAAAGTCAGTTTTCAATCGCATGAACTACCTACGGTTCAAAGCAGATGTGCTGAAGTCAGAAGAGGACCTAGGCAATTGTTGGAACGTGAAACGAATTGAGTGTTTGCTAAAGGCTGCCGATTGGTATCGCGATTGGATTGTGAAATCCAACATGCGCCTCGTCATCTCCATTGTGAAAAAATTTGTTAACCCACAAAATCGATTCGATGATCTATTGAGCGACGGTATCGTTGCCCTCATAAGGGCCGTGGATAAATTCGATGTCGGTCTTGGATTTCGCTTTAGCACGTATGCCACCCAAGTCGTGCGTCGCAATACCTACCGAAGTGTTATGGAAAAGCAGAAGGACCGTCAGCGTAACTTCGGCAGTATTCATGAAAACGGGATCGACTTCAGCGACGACCAAAAGGAGTCATCAATGAGCGAACAACGTTGGTACGAGCTCAAGGCGAGGCTGTCGCTTATGCTGGATCATTTAGACCGTCGCGAAAAGTTTATCATTCGTGCAAGATTTTCACTAGGTGGGCATCGCCGGATCCAGACACTTCAGCGTCTGGCGGATAAGCTAGGCGTCTCCAAAGAGAGAATTCGGCAACTCGAAAAGCGAGCGTTAGACAAGCTTCGAGATATGACCGATTTAGTTACCCTCCCCGATGCAGAAATGTAGTTCATGCAAACCTTTGAACGTTCTGTATGTATCGATTGCGACCGACAAGAACTATTTCAATACCATTCCAATCCGGGTGCATTGAATCGACTGATCCCTCCCTGGGAGAACGTAAACGTAGAACGACGAAGCGAATCTCTCATTGTCGGCTCCGAAGTTGTCTTGACAAACTCATTGTTCGGGTTGCCACTCCGTTGGCATGCTCGTCATACCGAGCTCTGTCCACCTGAAAGTTTTCAAGACACGCTGCTTTCAGGTCCGTTCAAGTCATGGGTCCACAACCACATCTTTAAAATCTCGGGCCCAGAGCAATCCATACTTCGTGATCAAGTACAGTTCGAACCAAAGTTTGGAATGATCGGTACCTTGGGGCTACCACTAGTACGATCCAAGCTGAAAGCGATGTTCGCTTTTCGACATCACACCACCAGTGCTGACTTAAGACTCCAGAATTTTTTACGGCAATATACTGCGAACCGAATCCTGCGAGTTGGTGTTACTGGCAGCACGGGCATGATCGGTCGCCGATTAGTAGACTTGCTTTCTGTGATGGGGCACCAAGCCGTTCGAATCCTTCGGCCTTCTTCTAGAGATCGCGCCCAGGATTTTCCGACATCCTCGAGAACAGTAGTATGGCAGCCTGGCCAAGGCTTTTCCGACGTAGCGTGTATGCAGAACTTAGATGCCGTAATTCACTTAGCAGGCAAAGGGATCGCTTCGTCACGCTGGACGGATTCTGTAAAACAATCCATTCGAGAGAGTCGAATCCTGGGGACACAGGCATTGGTCAGCGACCTAGGCAAACTGGATTCGCCACCCAAGGCCTTTGTTTGCGCGTCAGGCGTTGGTTTTTACGGCGACCGGGCTTCAGAAATAGTGGACGAAACAGCGCGATCCGGCGACGACTTTCTAGCTCATTTGGCTGTCGGCTGGGAATCCGCAGCCATGGACTTTGAAAAGACCGGAAACAGGGTGGTAATTGGTAGACTAGGTATAGCATTGCATCCTCGCCAAGGAGCCCTTGCAAAACTGCTCGTTCCATTTCGACTCGGGTTGGGTGGACCGGTTGGCGATGGTCGTCAATACTGGAGTTGGATCCACGTCGACGATGCCGCGGCTGGCTTTATGTACCTAGCCGCCAATCCTAATTGCATAGGTGCCTACAACTTGGTCGCGCCCGAGCAATCGGACAACCGCACTTTTTCAAAGACTTTAGGACACGTGCTCAATAGGCCATCGCTGATGCCAGCACCAGCGTTCGCCCTCCGCCTGATGCTGGGCGAAATGGCCGATGCCATGTTACTAGCTAGTACCCGAGCCAATTGCGGACGGTTGATCGAGGAAGGATTCCCATTCCGGACAAGCACGCTAGAAGACTGCCTAAGACATCTCCTCGGCGCGGAGAATCAACTACGTGGCGGACGCTACTAGCGTCCGCATCAACCGGCACAAGCAATAAACGAACAAGATTGTTTATCGGGACTCGGCAAGATTCCTTTCAAAAGGAGCCGAATGTCGATCCAAGCACCAGGACAGCAATGGTCGCGAGGACAGGGATTAAGATCGTGATCGCAGCGATGTCCTTGTATCCCTGCCGGTGGGTGACTCCGCAAATCAACAGCAGCGTGATGACTGCACCATTATGCGGAAGACTATCGAGTCCTCCACAGGACATCGAAGCCACACGATGTAGCAATTGCGGATCGATCCCGACCGCCAATGCTCGTTCATAATAAGTTTCACCAAATGACTTCAGGGCAATACTCAATCCTCCAGATGCGGCAAGCACGGGCAAATGGCCATCTAAAACAACTGCCACCAATGCACACAAGGGCGCCAATACGAGAACGCTGACGTCGCGATACGCAAGATAGATCAACAGTAGCAATGACAACACAATCCCAACAACACCCCACATACACTCACCCCTTAAGTAGCATGGCCCCCTGGGCCGTGTGAAACTCGGGCCAGGGGGCCAAGCTACGGTAAACCAAATCCTGCCGCTCGCTTTACTAAACAGCGTCTTCCGTTTTCACGTGCTTGGCTGCGATGAGGACATACAGCGATGGAACTACAAACAATGTGAAAAGCGTTCCAATTCCCATGCCAGCTACCAATACGATGCCAATGCTGTTTCTAGCCTGAGCACCTGGTCCAGTTACAAAAACCAAAGGCATGTGACCGAGTATCGTGGCGGCGGACGTCATCAATACCGGCCTCAAGCGAGTCTTTGAGGCTTCGATCGCGGCGAGCCATTTCGTTCGTCCCTGCTCCTGCAGATGATTTGCAAACTCAACGATGAGGATTCCATTCTTGGCCACCAACCCAACCAGCGTTATCAAACCGACTTGAGAATAGATGTTGATCGTTGTCAGCCCTAGAAACGTCAACGCCAGTGCTCCGGATATCGCCAATGGAACAGAGCCCAGCAAAACGATGAGCGGATCTCGAAACGATTTGAACTGGGCTGCTAAAACCAAATAGATCAAGACAATTGCGATGCCCAAAGTGACTGTCAATGTCGAACCCTCTTTTCGAATTTGCCGTGATTCACCCGCATAGTCGATCAAGGCGCCTTCGCCCGCAACATCTCGAACAATCCTTTCCATAATGTTGAGTCCCGTCTCCTTGGTTAGGCCCGGTAGCATGGCAGCGTTGATGCGAATTGCCCCTTGCTGTTGAAATCGATTCAATACACGCGGGGCTGTCAGCGGTAGAATTTTGGCGAAACTCGAGACGGGGATCAACTGTCCATCGGGCGTCCGAATCTTGATATCCATAAGAGAACTAGTCGATTGGCGATCGGATTCAGACAGTTGCGGTATGACTTGATAACTACGGTTAAAATAGTTGAATCGATTGACGTATCCACCACCAAGTAGCACTCCTAACTCTTGGGCGATTCCAGCAAGATCCAGTTTCATATCCGCAACGCGTTCCCGATCGATGATCACTTGGGCTTGAGGCAGATCGATTTTGAGGTCGATATCGACAAACATGAACTTTTGCATCTTGTTTGCGATATTCGATATCTCGTCGCCGATTTCCAAAAGTCTTTCTACTGGCAAATCGCTTTTGAGTACCATCTCGACATCAAAATTGGACGCAACTGGCAAAGGCGGAATGAGCATCGGCAACGGCTTGAGACCGGGGATTGCAGAAGCTAAGCCGAAGGCTTGACCGATCATTTCTGCAGTACTGCGTTGACCGTGTTTTTTTCGGTCCGTCCAGTCGTGAGTAATCAAGCCTCCAAAACCGCTATTGGAGCCGACCAATGCCCACATGTAATCTGTTTCGGGCATTGCATTGAACTGTTCGCCTAACTGTGTCGCCCACTTTTTCGTGCTGTTGAGCGTTGAATCAGGTGACGCTTGCAAGATAACGGCGATGGCTCCTTGATCTTCGACAGGAGCCAGTTCCTTGCCCGAAAACTCATAGAAAGGTATGGCCGCTAAACCGACCAGCAGCGTAGACAGCGCGATGGCCCAACGCAATCCCAAGGCGTGCTCGAGCACACGGCCATACAATTGCTTAATGCGATCGAACAGCATATTGACGAATTGGGTTAGAAAGCCTTCTTTGCCAGATGCACTGAGCATTTTAGCACTCATGATCGGCGAGAGTGTGACGGCAACGATCCCCGATAGAACGACAGCCGCAGCAAGCGTAAAGGCAAACTCGCGAAACAGCATTCCGGTCAATCCACCCTGAAAGCCAATCGGTGCATACACAACTGCCAAGGTAATCGTCATCGCAATGATGGGGCCGAACAATTCGCGTGCACCGATCAATGCGGACTGTATCTTGGATTGCCCCTCACGAATGTGACGCTGCACGTTTTCGACAACGACAATGGCGTCATCCACCACCAATCCCACCGACAACACAATTGCCAGCAGTGTCAGTAGATTGAGTGAGAATCCCATCATATACATGCATATGGTAGCCCCGATCAACGAGACTGGCATTGCAACGAGCGGCACGATGGCAGTTCGAATCGATCCCATAAAAAGGAAAACCACGATGCCAACGATGGCGATGGTCTCCATGAGTGTCTTGGAGATTTCTTGAAGTGCATCTCGCATGAACTTCGTTGCATCGAATGCTAGTTGCATGTCCATGTGGGCAGGCAAGTTCGGTCGCAGTTTTTCCATGGCTTTTTGAAGTCGATCGGCGACTGCGATTTCATTCGTGCCCGGCAATGGCCATACCGAAACATAAACGGCTTCGCGGCCTCGGTACATGGCGACCATCTGCGACTCCTCGGCCCCCATCTCGACTTTAGCGACGTCGCCCAAGCGAATGACTGCACCATCCTTTTGCCAGACGATCAGTTCTTTGAATTCATCCACTGTCTTCAAATCCGTATCCGTTAACAAGTCCACCTGCACCGTATCGTTTTTGACCCGTCCGATGGCCGCAAGGTAATTGTTTCGACGTAGCGCACTAGTAATGTCGCCCGGTGAGAGATTCAGTTCGGACAATCGCTCCGGTGAAATCCAAATTCGCATGGCGGGGGTACGACCGCCTTCGACCCCAACGCGCTGGACTCCCTCGATGGTTGTCAGCTGCGGTTGAACGTCGCGATTTAGAAAGTCGGTCAACCCAGCAATGTCAAACTGGTTCGAGGTGAAGCTCAAATAGAAGGACGCATAGGGGCGATCGGCTCGCTGGATGGTTACTACAGAGGGTTCGCTCTCGGCAGGTAGTTCACGTCGAACTTGTTGTAGCCTTGCATTGATTTCCGAAAGAGCAGCGGTCGCATTGTAATTTAGTTTCAAGTGAATGGTGATCGTGCTGATACCTGCAACACTGGTCGAATCCAAAAAGTCGATGCCTGCAATCGCTGAAACGGCCTTCTCAATCGGGGTGGTCAAGAAGCCACGCGTCGTTTCGGCACTTGCACCGATATAGACGGTCGTGATTTGGATCGTGGTGCTCTCCAATTTAGGGAACTGTTGAATCGGCAACAGTTGCGCTGCCCTAATTCCCACCAATAGCACCATCAAGTTGACAACCACAGCCAATACGGGATGCTTTATGAAGATATCGGTAAAAGATTTCATCGCGCCACAGTCTCTGGTTCCGTTGGATCGATCACCGATTTCGACTCAGCTTTTTTTACCCATTGGTTGTTTCGAATTTTAAACGAGCCGTCTGAGACGACGGTTTGCTCCAAGCTGAGACCGGAAAGGATTGCGACCCGTTGGCCGATCGTCCTGTCCGGTACTACGTCTTGTTTGCAAGCTCTTAGTTTTTCGGGATCTTCTGGATCAGGCTTGACGACGTACACAAATGCGCCTTTTGGAGACCGTCGAAGACTCTCAGCTGGAATCGTTAGGGCTTCTAAGGTATCGCCATATTCCAGCTCGATCCGAACGGAGTCATTGGGCTGCATCGATGCAGGCGGTTTATCGAGACGAGCACGGGCCATCACGTTGCGAGTGATTCGATCGGCTTGAGAATCTACGGCGATGATTTTGGCCAAAGGAAGAGGCGGCTCGATTACAATTCGGACTTCGTCACCCTCGTGGAGCTCGTCGGCGGCTTGCTGGGGCATCATAAAATCGATGTGCACGTAATCGTCGATCCCCTGCAGCATGGTAATCTGGGTTCCCTCGGGCAAGTATTGGCCAACTTGGATGTCGAACAAACCAGCTCTCGCACGGAACGGAGCCTTGAGTGTCTTCTTTCGAATGGTCGCTTCCAAACGCAGCACATCTGCGTTTGCTTGCGACCTGATCGCATCCGCTTGTTCCAACTCGAGTTCGCTAATGGCTCGAAGGCTGGCCGCTTGCTGCGTACGTTTGAACGTGGACTCTGCGATTTTGAGAGCGGCTTTGGCACCGGTGAGCTGGGCTTCCTCGACGCTTGTGTCGAGTTTCAGCAACATTTGGCCCTTATCCACGATTTGCCCCGACTCGAAGGACATCTCCGAGACAGTTCCAACCACTTCGGTCCGCAGTTGGACCGAATATGGCGCTAAGACTGTTCCGACTGTGGTCGTTCTGTTGCGAATCGAGAGCGTCTTCGGACTGGCAACAATGACGAACTCTGGCTGCTCTTCGTTTGGGAGCGAAGGAGCCGTCATCATTCGATATTTATGAAAGGCGATGGCAGCGCCCACACCGAGCACGACTAAAAGTAAGACGATCGAGCCAAGGACTGTTCTAAGCATATTGAGCAGACGAGAAACCTTTTATCGAGCGTTGCTGCTGAGCGTAACGATTTGTGGTTCGCGTTCTCGAAGCCGACGAAGCTGCCCACAAGCCGCTTGAATGTCATTCCCTTTACGTTGACGGAACATGACGTTGATCCCTCCCTCCATCAATATGCGGCGGAATTCAAGTATCGATTCGGAAGTCGGCGTTTCGTACGGCAAGCCAGGGACTGGGTTGTATGGGATAACGTTCAACATGGCTGTGCGACGCCTTAGGAGCTTTACTAACTGTTCAGCACATTGTGTCGAATCGTTAAGGTCCTTGAGTAGGACATACTCAAAGGTTAATCGGCGACTGGTTACTGCGAAGTAGCGCTCCGACGCAGCCATTATGGCTTCGATTCCAATGTTCTTGTTTACCGGAACAAGCCGCGTACGCAGCTCATCATTGGGTGCGTGCAAACTGATAGCAAGTTGAAATGGTGAATGAGCCTCAGCCAACTTGTCGATCGACGGGGGCAAGCCCACGGTGCTGATCGTAATCCGGCGTGGACTAATTCCAAGGCCGTAGTCGCTATCACGGGCGACATCCAGTGCATCTAACACATGCCGCAGATTCGCAAGCGGTTCACCCATTCCCATCATGACGATGTGACTGAGCCGTTCCTCGGGATCAAGCAATCTCTGGAGTTTCAAAGCCTGTTCTAGTATTTCGCCACGCGTCAAGTTGCGGTCCACCCCATCGAGCCCACTCGCACAAAACACGCAGCCCATCGCGCAACCAACCTGACTGCTCAAGCAAACCGATCGTCTCGGACCATCTCGCAAAAGTACGCATTCAATGCGACCTCCATCTGGCATTTCCAGTAACAACTTTTCGGTGCCATCCTCCGACTGCTGTGACTCTACGGTCTTTGACTTGAAAATGCAGAAGTGCTCATCCAGCTTGGCTCGCAAATCCTTTGGCAATTCGGTCATGTCCAAAAAGCTATCTATTCGACGCTGATAGACGGCGCTCAGAACTTGCTTGGCTCGGTATTTTGGAAGTTCGCGGTCAACGAACCAACGGATCAGTGAATGCTCTGTCTGTTCGAGGAAGGATAGTTTTTCAGTCTTTTCGACTGGTTCGGCAGTTTCATTGGTCATTGTGTTCGTTCGTGGACGTTGGATATACGATTTGCTGATTTCATTCGACGACTGCAAGTGAACCCCTATGATAGTCGTTTTCCTCAAATATTCACGTTGCAATCTTATTCAATCTTGCGGCCATAGGAACGCAACCCTTGCAAGGTAAGGTAACTCATTCAAGGACCGTGTTGAATTTGGGCGTTGAATCAACACCCGAGGACACTCGCTGAGAGACGACCGAAACCTAAAGTCAATCCATTCGGACGCTAGCAGCGTCCGCCACGTGGGGGAAGTCGACAAGAATTATTGGGCTCCATTGGTTTCTACTCGCAATTGAACCGACGCTAGCAGCGTCGGCCACGTTTACGGAATGATCTCGACTCTTTGCCCATCTCGTCTAAAACGCGCACCGCATTGCTTAGTTATCTCTTTCAAAATGTCGTCGAGCGGTGTCTTGTCGCATTTCATTTTGACCTTCGCTGATTCGAGACTTGCAGGTAAGGGAAGCGGAAAGAATTCAAGTTCGGTTTTAGCAGCAAGTGACCTGATAAGAAGTTCTAGCTCTCCTTCAAACAAAAATGAATACGCTTTTCTATCCGATCCCACTTCGCTGGGCTTCGGCTTTTCCCATTTCCTTTTAGGGATCAATGGACCAATCAAATCGCGATGGCAAGCGACCGTTGCTGACACTCGCCATCCTTCCGATTTTGCCGACTTTGCAACTTGCGCATCAGGCCATCGCCGACGCCAAGCCCTCCATGCTGCTTCGCCAATCTTCTTTTCGACCTCCTCCTTTGAATAGATCCATTCGACCGTGGAGTCGACGTTGGCTATCGGAGCCACTACAAGTTTGCCATCTTGATCAGTCAAATAAAGATCGAAACCACTCAGCAGGCACGTACAGATGGTCGCAGGCGTTGTTGTTTTGCGAAATTCAAAAGCACGCCAAATGTCATGGTCCGTCTGAATAGTCAGGTTTTGTTCTGGAAAGCATCGCGTTGCAAACTCCTGAATGACCTTGGAAACTGCCGAGCCATCTGGCCAACCAAAAGGCTTAGTCCCAATTGGCCTCGTGGTGTTCGCCGAACGTGAAATGGCTAGCCGCCAATGCGACGCCTCAATCCCATCACCTTTTGATTTCGGTACGACCATGACGACGCCTGCCAATGGTATCAGTACTGCGTCCACTTGAACGACGGCACGGTTCAAAACGCTCTCCAGCGTTTCCTCCCTTTTTTCGACCGTTACTAGGGTGTCACGGGCGATGCGTCGATCACACCAAAAGGGGATATCATACGCGGACGATATGCTATCCAACAGCTTCTCTAACTGCTCATTCTCAATCGCTTGCTCAAACGGAGCCTGCAGAGTTTGCTGGATCGAAATTGCACTTGCACTCATGCTTGGATGTGCCATCGGGTGTTGACAAAATGCATTCTTAGCTTGGACTGAGAATACTAGCATTGCCAAGAGACTGAGAGTTACCGATCGATTCATTGTCAAGCGCGATCCACTTGCTTTCTCAAGTTTGAATTCTTGCTCAACGAATTGATTGCGAAGTGAGTCAAGAGTAACTACAGTAAGGTTGCGTGACACCATGGAAATCATTCCTTGCATTTCGAGTTCACCTCGCGTGAGCCGTCCAAAAAAGTATACCTTACCTTAGTCTTCTTCGCCGCAGCCAATAGTTGAGTTCGCATGGCCAAGCTCCTCCAATACTTCGAAAACTACCTCGCAGACTGCGAAACCGAAGTGGGTGCGTCGAACCATGATGCATCGCAATGGATTGCACTCGTTCGCGCGAACTACGCCCCGCACACGCTCAAGCGAATGCTTGCGTCGCAGCAGGTTGGTGTTCGACAAGCAGCTGCTTGGGCGCTGAGTCATCTTGGAGACGAGTCGCATGCGTGCCCATTGGGCATGTTACTCCGCGATTCCGCCCGAATGGTGCGAAGCTGCGCGGACGAGGCCCGAAGAGCGATTGCTCAACGTAGCCAAAGCCCTTGGCATCGTCTGACGGTAAAAAAAGTCGAGCAATTGCTAGCCGATGGACTGTTCAAATCCGCTACCGAATTGGCAAGCCATTTAGTAGATGAAGCCGATTCACGATCCGACGTGTACATGCTTCGGGCGTGGGTTCGATTCAGCGACGGAGACATCGAACAAGCGGCCGAAGATTGCAAACGGACTTTGGCGCTGGATCCTTTTTGCTACCAAGCATGTGTAGCTCTCGGGCAATGTCTTTGGCATTTAGGCCGGGATTTAGCAGCTCGAGAATGCTATTGCGAGGCGGCCAGAATTTACCCAGACTGGGAACCCGCGCGAGCCGGACTTCAAATGCTCGGTGCCAACCCAACATAGGGCCAGAACCGAACGGTATAAATCGACTAGCGTAAACGACCACCATCATCTTGATTCCGACAAGCGGCGCGGCGTAGCGATCGTAGTAGCTCACCAGCACATACGGGAGTAGCACACACGACTAGACCGCAAGAACTGTTGCGGTTCGACGACGCTTCCATATCCCACTGGCTATCAGCAGTAGTACCGCTGCAATGGGCAACGGAAATACAACCCGCTTGAATCGCGTTGGCCAAACAAGGTTTTCGTCCCGATCATGACTTTGATACCAAAGCGTAGCCGCTAAGAACCTTCGAGCGACACGAGTGCAAAAGTTCCATGGGTCGGCGGCAATGGCCGTTCTAGCCGCTGACGCATACCGATCGACGAAGCCGATTTCTCCGAGTTGGAGATATTCCTTTCGCAGTACACCATCGCTTGGCCAAGGATGCGAGGCCGTTGTTTTTTGATCCAAGACGCCGTCGTCATCGAGAGCATCGCAACACAGGCAAGCGAGATCAATGCATCGAAGCGCTTTACGCCGTCTTGGTGTCGCGCCTTCTTTGACAATGTCCAGCGATAAGTTGTGAGCAAGGCCCAGACACCGCCGAGTATCGGTGCGCTCAAGGCTGCGAATCCACCAAAGACTCCCCACCAAACAATTCCTCGCACGCGATTCCATCGATGCACCAACCCGATCCACATCAAGTTGACGATGAGCAAATGGAGCCAAATATCGTGAGTCATTTGAAACAGTTGAGGGAAGTTGGCCGTCAATCCAATGCATAAGCTGACGTACCGAGATGATCTCTTCCGTCGTCGTTGAGCCATTGCGACTGAGAGCTAAAGATTGGAAGCAACTTGCCAACGCGAGGGTCAGACCGTAAATGAGCCACGAGAGCCATGCTGCAAACGAGCAAGGAAATCGCGATCCAATCGGCAATGTACAGCGGACGAAAGGGTTGCATCGACGCAATATACCTTGGCTTGGGTGATGAAGTTCTGCGGATTTATCAATCGTTACCACATGCCACGTAGCCATGAAGCTGGTAGCCAGCGTCTCGGCGAGACGCTGCTTCGAATCATGCTCAACAAATCAACGCTATTCCAACGCACCCCAACGGTCTGCAAGCATCGCCGAAGTCCGAGCTAATCGTCGAGAAATAATTCGAGCATTTTTTGTTCCAGCTAAACCTAACCCGCTAACCTGTAGAGTACCGCAATCAGTAAATGATTTGGTTGCCGAAAGAAGCGAAAAGAGACGAACAATAGTCACTTCTAGCTGAACGTCACCGATTGCGTTTCTCGTTTTCTCATTCACGGGTTCTGCCGGAATGTAAGATTTACTTCTCCGCCAAGTGATGGCAACTAAGTAGAACAGTCCAAATGTCGCCTTTTGCTCCGCAAAAGTAGCGATCTCCACGCAACTTTCGCGGATAGGCTGTGAATTTATAGATAGGGGTAGGAAAACCGCATTGGTTTGCGGCTCCCCTCCCTCCGAACCGTACAGGCGGTTTTCCCGCATACGGCTCTCCGGTCAGTAGGTTCCGGTGGATTGTACGAAACGAACATGGGCTTCACGCAGGCTGTATAACCCATGATCTGTAAAGAATGAATTGGGCCAACGTTGGGTTCTGGGAATGCGTTTGGGATTCTTACGATTCCTCTTCAGAAGCATGCGACGTAATCGCCGCCGAATCATGGAATCGTATTCCCCAAAAATGTTCCAGATACAGTG
>JAYVPJ010000183.1:0-108058 GCA_043757445.1 Pirellula sp.
TAACATGTAGCCGACGTCGCTCCGCGACTCGGCAATTCAGTGTCGCGGAGCGACACTGCCACAACGATCGAATCAAAGAACTTCTGCCGTAGTGCTTAC
Source organism: Pirellula sp. (assembly GCA_043757445.1). Lineage (GTDB taxonomy): Bacteria > Planctomycetota > Planctomycetia > Pirellulales > Pirellulaceae > JBKCUI01. The sequence continues at coordinate 100 of JAYVPJ010000183.1, forward strand.
AATTGGGCGTCCCAACTCCCGTTCCCCTCGGCTTTGCCCGCCTCCGGCGGGCAAAGCCGAGGGGAACGGGTCGATCTGCGGGTGCCGACCCTTAGTACGCCAAAACAAGGTTAGTAGGGGACGAGCCCCCGACCAACCTGAAACGCTAGATCGCAAAACAGAACAAAAGTCACATAAACATTATTTTTGCGAATTGCTATTTGTCGCGCAGCCCAGCCGTCGCCTAAGGCTCGGAGTTGGAAAACTATCGCACGATGGAAGCACTCTTTAGTTTAAGCTCAAAGGAACTTCCTTTGCCGAGAGTACTCGAAACATGAATTTCTGCCGACATGCCCTGAACTAAGTGCTTAACTATGGACAGTCCCAACCCGGTGCCTCCAGAGTCTTGGCTCCGGGCTTTTTCGACCCGATAAAAGCGTTCGAAAATTCGGCCTAAATCCTCCGGAGGGATTCCCATGCCATTGTCAGCGATGACCAACAGGACATGGTCGGGCTCGCGACGAGTTGACACCCGAACCCATCCATCCGCATGATTGTATCGCACTGCGTTGCTGAGTAGATTTCCAATCACAGTACGGAGCGACTCAAGGTCCGATTCGATTCGAAATCCCCGTTCGACTCCCGAGGTATCGATCGTAATGTTCTTGTTGCGGCCTATCGTTTGGTGTTCTTCCACACACGTTTTGAGGACGTCGTCAAGTGAAAGATCGGAGAGGTCGGGCTTGCCCGGTTGTGACTGCAGTTTAGTTAGATGGAGCAAATCGCGAATCAACGCGTCAAGTCGATTGGCTTGCTCCGCGATTCTCTCGACAAAGCGATGGCGCGCCTCAGCATCATCAAGCGCCCCCATAAGCAGTGTCTCAGCATATGCTTTTATGGTGGATAGCGGCGTTTTCAGCTCGTGCGAAACATTCGCCGTAAAGTCACGTCTTGCATTCTCCAATTGCTTGAGTCGCGTTTCATCCGTCACGGTCAATAGAACGCCGCTTGAGGAAGCAGCCATGGCGCATCGATCGCGATCCAACAATGGGTGCGCGCGAAGGCGTAATGTGGCTTTGCTAAGCGGCAACTCCAATTCTACTTCTTGAATTTCAGGATTGGCCGAAACCTGTTGAATGAGATTGACCACTGTAGGCTGGCGTATGACCTCGATCATGTCTTGTCCAAACTGGAGGGAAGTACCAAGCCCCAATAGCTCACCTCCAGCACGATTAACGAACAAAAGCTTCAGCATTTGATCGAAGGCAAGGACTCCGACAGGCATAGCCGACATCACACGCGACGACTGCTCGAATGAATGTTGGACGGTTTCAAGCCGAATATGCATTCCTTCTGAAGCACGACGCAAAAAACTTGCGACACTGGGGTCGACGCGTTCCATCGCAATTGCAAGCCGACCGCCCTCCGTGGGAATGGACTGCTGAGGCTGATTGGACCACTCGGCCAGCGAAACAAGAAATCGACTTCGCTTGGATTTTGTAATTACGAGCCACAGCCCAAGCAACAGCGAGCCACAAAACAGCGAACAAGCCCATAGCCAATCCAACAAGGTAAGGCTTGTAAACTCGACTGCTGAAAAGCGACGGACTAGAGATAGTTCATTTCCAACTTCGGATGTCGCGTTGAGATAGCAACTCAGATTCAAACGGTTGTAGCCGTTTGGCTCGAAGCTCCATCGATGAACAATTGCGGATCGATCATGATTTTGCGTTCCAACCGTTTCGATTCGATCCGCGGACGTCAGCAAAAACAACTCAGCACCTTTGGTCAGTTTCTCTATTGCACTTTTCGTACTTGTATTCAAAGCGTTCCACGAAATAGGCTGCGGGCCATTTTTCTGTTGATCCAACCTCGCAATTTCGAGAATCGTCTTGATAGCTACCAAGTCTGACTCGGCGATGGAGAGTTGACTGGTACGCCATGCCCATGACAAAGTCTGCGATCGCCATGCAACGAAAGCAATCGAAAGGCAAAGTCCAATCAGTGACGATGCGACTAGCGTTGGCCATGCAAGAGCAAACAAGACACGCGCTGAATTTGAAATGCGTTGGGACAAACCGGTGAACTAAAAAAGGGTAAAAGTCGTGCGTAACATTTGCAATCGCCCTGGACGAGATTGCATTAGGAATAACCTAACGCACGTCCGAAACTCTGGCGAGTTCTGCTGCAGGACTTTTTCGCAACCGAGGTTTTTTTCAAGCAAGTAAGCACGCGTGAAGAAGTATTTTGGCATAACATGTAGCCGACGTCGCTCCGCGACTCGGCAATTCAGTGTCGCGGAGCGACACTGCCACAACGCTCGAATCAAAGAACTTCTGCCGTAGTGCTTAGGCTAACGGAACGTAGCTCTCGGGGTGTCCTGCCTGGCTCAAATCGACTGATTATCAAATCGACTGATTATCGTCACGCAAGACTCGATTTGAAGGTATCATTGTGATTGGGCGGAATTGACCCGGCGTTGCAATGACATCAGAATCCTATAATATCCCCGAACACCCATGAATTTTTTGCACCTATGGGCTCTCGGAATTGGTGTAGGCGCCTTAGCCATTCCGGTTGCGGTTCACTTCTTGACGAAGCCTAGGCCGGTCACATATCCGCTTGCGACGATACGTTTCTTGCGTGAAGTCATCGAGGAAAAGCGATCTCGCAGTCGACTACGCGATCTGATTGTTTTAATTTTGAGAATGCTTGCTGTCGGACTGCTTGCGATGGCCCTTGCTCGGCCTTGGATTAGCAACTCGCAATCCATCGAAACTATTCCAAATGATGCCACTGCGAGAGTGATAGTAATCGATGTCAGCCAAAGCATGTCAGCCAAATCCGAAGGAACGACGGCAATCGCAAAAGCTCAATCGCTTGCGATGAAATACTTAGAGTACGCTCCAAACCTTCAAGCCAATGTGGTACTAGTGGGTGCAAAAGCACGGCCAGTTTTCAGATCGGTCTCACCTAATCTTGCGAGCGTTCGCGAGGCCGTTCGATCGGCTGTTCCCCGGTGTGAAAAGGCCGACGTCAAATTCGCCATGAACTTGATCGGATCCATGTTGTCGGAGTCGTCTGCCGCGAAAACCGAGCTTATCATTATTAGCGACTTTCAACGATCCAACTGGAGCAATCTCTATCTTGACTCCATTCCTGCTGCTACAAAAATCCAGTTGGAATCTGTGGCATCTGACGCGAAGTCCAATATTGCCATCACCGGTTTTCGATTGTCCGGACGGGCCATTGTGGATTCGGATGTGATATTGGAGTTTGATGTAGCCAACTATTCGGATCAAGACGCGGAAATTCGAGTCAACATCGATTTGGGAGACCTGCAAACCGCCGCTAGTGGCAAAGTGAATTTGCAAAGCTTGGGCACTCTAACCGCGTCCATGAAGTTTACGCAGCCGCAATGGGTCACGGGCTGGATAGAGCTGCAAGGCAACAGCGATTTCATTGTTGCGGACGATTCAAGACCAATCTCGTTTCGAATTGATATGCCACCCAAAGTCGTCGTGCTAACCAAATCATCAATCGAGAAAGGGGCAAATAGTGCTTTCTACCTGCATCAAGCATTAGAGGTAATTGCAGGTTCGGCTCGTACCGGCGGCAAATCCAAAAGCCAATCTGGGCAAATCCAAACCATTGCACCGGACAAGGCAAACGCAATCAATTTGAGCGACGCAGACATCTTTCTAATCAACCATTGCGGTGCGCTGGATGTCGCGGTGGTGGATGCGATTTCCTCGCATGTACGAAAGGGAAAAGGGTTGTTCTACATTGCAAGCGAACTTGTCGATGCGGTCAATTTGGACTTGTTTGCCACAGCTATGGGCAGCGGCTACCAGCCACCCATCCAACTGGTTCCTCCTGACATCGACGTAAAGCGAAAAGACCTGTTCATAAGAGACGTCCACCATCGGCAGCCACCTTTTTATATCTTCGGCGAACAAGCCATCGCAGCAATGCAAACAACGCGAATCGGTGGAGGACTTGCTTCACGTTTACTTGAAACAGGCCTACGCGATCAAGTGGTCGCAGAATTGAGCGACTCGTCCGCATTGTTGTTCTTGACGAATTGCGATGCTGGAACCGTGGTCGTACTCAATGCCGATCTTGACGAAAGCAATTGGTGTTCACAACCAAGCTTCTTTCCGGTGTTCAACGAATTGATCAATGCGACCTTCAGCAACCGCAATTCAAGTCCTGAATCCTTTGGAGGCGAATCACTCGTACGCCAACTCGACAGCACCATCCCCGAGGCAACAAACTTGGTTGCTGAAACCAGCGACAAGCGTTCTGCCTTGACTGATAGTTTCGGAGTCTGGGAATGGAACGCAGCTCAAAACAGCTATATCTGGGATTGGCCAGTTCCAGTCGGCCCTGGAATCTACCGTTTGCTCAACAAAAGAGAAACGGCGATCGCGACGGCTATATCTGCGCCGGCCGCCGAGTCTGACCCAAAGACGCTTTCGGCCGCGGTTTTACAAGGGCGCTTGGCCGGTACTCGAACCGTCTCCGTTCGCGATGCAAAAGCACGCGAGCCAAAGTCAGACCAATGGTGGAATTGGTTGATCGTCGCTTGCATCCTTGGTTTGGCCAGCGAAATCGTCACGCTGCGATGGTTTTCCGCATGATAATTGCCAGTTGGAATTTCGAGCCGCGGATTCCAATATTTCTTTGGTGGAGTTTGGTCTTCGTCTGCGCAGCGGCTCTGACTGCTTACTGGTTTGGTCGAGACCAAACGCTAAGCATTTTCCGTCGGTCTGTGTTGACAGTGTTGCTCGGGCTCAGCGTGGTTGGCCCGCTGCTTATTGCGCTGAATCCAACTTGGGTTGAGGAGATTCCGCCTACGCCAGGCAAGCCGATTGTTTCAGTCTATGTGGATCAAACGATGAGTATGGACATTTCGGATGTGGATGATCGCCCCAATCAGACCCGTCAGCAATGTGCAATCTCGGCTGCGCAGCTAATTGGCGAAAGCACCGCGACGGTCGAAGTCCGCAAAAGCGCGTTTGATTCAGATGTCCATCCATTGGTTATCGCCGATCCCAATGCAAAGCCGTTTAGCACTTCGAATGCGCCGTCCCAACGCGGGCATCGGAGCGATCTTAGCTCAGTCCTACGCGAGGGAATTCGAAACAATACCGAGTCAGGACAAGCGATCGTCTTGATCAGTGACGGCGCTCACAATGTTGGAAATATAGAATCGTTGCTGTCGGCAGCATACGAAGCCAAGTCGTTGGACATACCGATATACACGGTAACGCTCGGAAAGGAGGTCGGAGCGAGAAACTTATCGCTAGCAGCCCGTAGCCCGCGGATGATCGCTTTCGCGGACCATCCCGTTTCATTAAAGATTCGAGTCGGTCATTCAGGATTGGAGCGAGAGTCGACACAAATCGCGTTAATGCACGGCAATGAGATCGTGCAAACGCGAACTGTTCGCCTCGGTAAAGAGCCAAACCAGGAGGTCCGCTTCGTCATGGACCGACCGCCGCCGCAACGACTAACTCGATTTCGCATAGTAGCAACCCCCATCGTTGGCGAAGCCACCGACTTGGACAACCAGACATCGGTCGTCGTCCAACGCTTGGATGAACCGATAGGAGCCATCTTGCTTGAGGGCAAGCCGTATTGGGATACCAAGTTTCTTGCGGCCAATCTCGGTACAAATCCTACGATGCAACTGACCAGTTTGATTCGAGTCAGCGATAAGCGGTACCTAAAAAAGAAATACCCTCGGCCTCAATTGAAAAAGAACGACTCCAAAATCGAACTGACAGACGAACCAGAGATCGATATCCGGGTTGCGGTCGAAAATGTCGCCACCGATTGGATGATCCTCGATCAACTGGAGTCTCCGCTTGAAGACATGGAGGCGCTCGAGCAGTACCGCGTCGTCATTCTTGGACGGGACGCCGAAGTGTTCTTGTCGGACCGAGGTCTTCAGAATCTGATGGAGTGGATCAATACGAAAGGTGGCTGTTTGGTGTGTTCGCGAGGCGAACCTGTTCGGATAGGAAATGCCAAACTCAATTCGCTGCTCCCGATTCAATGGAGCGAACAAGCTGAGTCACGGTTTCGGACCAAGATCAGCCAATACGGATTCGATTCTGCGGTTTTTGATTCGTTGACCATGGAGGGCGATCCGCTATCGCAATTGCCATCCCTTTCGACTTCCAACAAGCCGACCACACGTTCGGGCTTACCACAGGTTTTGCTGCAGAGTATTTCAGACGCCACCGGAAAGAACATCCCTGTCGTTACGTATCAGCCGGTTGGAAGTGGTCAGACGATTGTCGTCGAAGGGGCCGGAATGTGGCGATGGGCCTTCCTTGCACCTCAGTATTCGGACAAGGAAAGGATCTATGCAACCTTGTGGCAGTCGCTCGTGCAATGGATTATTTCCCAACAGGATTTGATGCCGGGCCAAAACGTTGCAATTCGTCCGGACCGCGCGACGTTTTTGACTGGGGATCAAGTTACCGCAACGTTGCTCGTGAGAGATCGCGAATGCTTTTTGAATGCTAACGGCAAACTAAATTTGGCTGTACTGCTGTATCGCGATGAGAATTCGCTACCAAAACGGGTTGCGCCGATACCCACTGAGCAACCGGATATGTTCCGGCTGGAACTTGGAGTTTTGGACGTCGGTTACTTTACGGCCACCGTTGTTGCAGGTGACACGGAAGCGGTCTTGGCGGATACTGCAATCGAGGTGCGCGACCCCTGGTTTGAGAAGTTAGAAGCAGACGCTCGCCCCGACTTGATGAAACGCATCGCGATGATCAGTGGTGGCGAGGCATTGCGACTCGATCAAGTGGGAACCATCGTCGATCGATTTGAGCAACGTCTCTATCAGAACCGGCCACCCCAAATCATTCGAACGAGCGTCTGGGATCGCCCCATTGTAATGCTCGCGATCCTAGGTGCATGGATCACCAGCTGGATCGTACGCCGACGCAGCGGTGCGATATAGATCCCGATGGAACCCCAGACTATTTGCATTTGATAGTTGAGACCAAAGGCCATCGCCGCGAAAACGCCAAAGAAAAGAAATCCACGATGGAAAACTATTGTGTGCCCGGCGTCAACAATCGGAAGACCTATGGACGATGAGCCTTTGTCGAATTCTGCGACATCTATGAAATCGGAACCGATTTTTCAACCAAAGTCGAAAAATATTTCAACGACATACTCGATAAATGGCAAAAATTGGTGGCAAAAAAATAATACAATTCACCGCAACCCCATTCACCCCATTTTTCTGCCATACTCTTTTTGCCATGCCCATCACAACCTCCGTCCAGATCAAACGATTGTCTAGCCTCTATCGCACAACAAAGACTCCTGACACCTTTGATCCCACCCTGACACCTTTGATCCCACCTTTGATCCACCCCAAACCATCACTCTGCTTGGTAGCCACGCCATGTCCACACCAAGGTGTCAGCCAACGTTTGTTGGAAAACCTTTTGGTCGCAATGCTTGGTTGCACGGCTAAACACATAGCGGTAGTCGTAGCCCTTGGACTTCAGTGCTGCAGCGGTGCGTTCGTTGGCCATGACCCAATTGTGGTATGTCTCCTCAGGATCGTTGGCTCGGTTGTCATTTTCGGATACATGGGTAAAAATGCGCAACGGCTTCTTCTCGCTTTTTTCGATGAGCTTCATGCTGGAATGGTATTCCCATGCGCCGAGCGGGTAGCGTGCTTCGTCGGGCGCGTCATCATCCTGTTGATCGACAAACGTACCCGAATAGGTTATCAATCTGCGAAACAAGTCCGGTCGAAACCACCCCATGGTGAGAGCTGCCGCCCCACCCGAACTGCAACCCATTGCTGCGCGGCCCCAAGGGTTGGCGGTGAACGCCAAATGAGGAAAGGCCGCTTTGATCTCCGCGTTGTTTAGCACTGCAGGCAAGACTTCGTCGTTGATGAAGCGTGCGAGTCGATCGGACATAGTATCGTATTCGAGACCGCGCTGGCTCCCCTTGCTATCGTCCCCACCGTTCTCGACGGCGATGGCGATGAAGGCGGGTAATTTGCGTTGTGGATCGGTAGCGATGGTAAGATTGTCTAAAGCGTTTCGTACCAAATTGAGGTTGCTCGGCCCATCATGCATGACGAGAATGGGTGCTTTCGTTCCGTCCTTGTAAATCGCCGGCACGTAAACGGAAACTTTCCTTTCCGTTCGCACTTTCTTCTTGGGTTCTAGAGTCGAATCGTCACCGCGAAAGATTTTGCTGTCCGCTAGCGGCATCGAAAACTTAAAGTCTTTTCCCTTGGCGTTTCCACGATCCGTTAAATCCGGATCGAGCGTATATTCAGGGCCGACCACGATGTTGCCGTTACCTTCCGTACCCGGACGTTCTATGTAGTTGTCATCTGCAAGCACCGTGATGGCTGCCAAACTTAGCAACGCCAACGAAAAAAGGCGAAGGCTTCGAACCGACGGGAAATGAAGTTTCAAAAACATTTTGTTTCTCAACCGGTGGAAAGGAATGCGGGTGTCAAAAGGCCAGCATGGCAATATATCATATTAGCCCGAGTCGCACTTTTGACCGAGCGAGCATGACGTTGCCGATTTGATTTTCTTATGCAGGACAAATATCGTTTGCCGGAGCGATACGCACTATTTTGAAACCGCTTTTTGATAAGCTGCGTCTCCTCCGACAATCGGTAACTCCAAGACGGTTTCTTGGAGATCCACGGTGAGTTCGGTGCCTGCATCGGGATGCAGCGTAAATTCCCTATCGCTGGAGAAGATCATCAAGCCAATTTTCTCGCCGGCTGCAATAATTTGATCGTCAGGCTGAAGCGAAAAACGGACGTCATAGAATTGATTCGGCACGAGTGGCTCGCTCTCAGTCTTTGAGCGATGGTTTTGCGGATCAGCCCATCCTCGGGTGATCAGATTGTCCGTAAACTTTCCGTTGGGAGCTTCGACCCACGGTAATGACACCAACCAAACGCTTAAGTTTGCAGATGGCTTGGTCGATGCCAACCGAATTCTTATTTTTGCGTAGCCGGAGAGATGTATCGGCTCCTTGAGTTCCGGTGTTGCAAACAGTAATCGATGTTTTGAAGATTCTGCTTGCGCGAGATCTCGTCCAAAAATCGTCGCATCGTCCACGATCATTTCCGTAGTTTTTTCAGTCGAAGACTTTGTAGAAAGTCCTCCCTGACTATTTCCTCCCTTGGTAAGGTGCAATGAAACCTCTTTAGCCTCGGGGTGTGGATAGTCCACATAAGCAGTTGGATTCGTTCGCTTGTCGTGTTCTCGGACAATCCACGAGCGTGGATCTTTTTCGACGCCGTTCTGAACTCCGTGCAGATACCTGGTGAACCAACGATTCATCATGCTCAGCGGTGGTTCGCCACCATGCCCCCCTTGATGGCAATAGAATTGAACGGGTAATCCCTTGGCTTTAACGCATTCGTAAATACGCACACTATGCTCTGGTACTACATTCCAGTCGTTAAATCCGTGGGACATTAAAAGAGCTGCTCGCATAGGCCCTATATCGTTAAGATAGTCTCGACCAGCCCAAAACGCGTTGTAGTCACCCGTGATTCGATCTTGTCCGTTGGCCATTTCCTTGTCACGTACTTCGCAGTCGCAATGATCCCGTTTTGCCTCGTTGCCACTGTGGATGAAGTTGTAGAGAACGTCGATATCTTCACCCATGTATCCCCCAGGGTGCCTCACTAAACCGTTGGAGCGATAGTAATGGTAGTAGGATGTGTTCGGCGCTATCGGAATGATGGCTTCAAGGCCCTGTACGCCAGTCGTAGCGGCAGCCAGCGGGAGGGTTCCATTGTACGAGGTGCCAGTCATGCCGACTTTCCCGGTCGACCAAAATGCATTCACAGTTTCCGTACCATCTACTTCGGTGAAGCCTTTCGCTCGACCACAAAGCCAATCGACAACTGCCTTGGGGGCAAGGGACTCGTTGTCCCCACCGACAGTCGGACAGCCCTGCGACAAGCCAGTCCCTGGTGAAGAGGAGTGGACTACAATAAATCCCCGTGGGATCCATTTGGCAGTTTGCGAATTCGAGATGATGGGCCGTTTTCCCTTTGCGGTAAATGCCGGTGGGTTATCATGTTTGGGTGGCGTGTCTCCCATCGCATGGCGAGGGTTCCAGAAATATTTGGGATCCGTAGAGCCTGTTCCTGCGAAATACGGACTCGATTCGTAGATAACGGGTAACTTCAAGCCTTCGGTATCCGTCTGTTTGGGTCGAGTTACGCCGACGTGCATTCGATCGGGCTTTCCGTCTGCGTCGGAATCAAATTCTGTTTCGACCCAAAGATCGTGGCGAATCCAATCCTTGGAATCTTTGAAGCCTTCCACAATTTGGGCTTCACCGTCTGCAATAATTGGAATCGTTTTTTCTTGAGCACCTAGGTTCGAGGCAATGAGAAACACCCATGCAGTTGGCCAACAAACCAAATGCCATCGGTTTAACTGAAAGGAGAACGAATAATGCGAGCCGCGTCGGTAAGCCATGTAATTCACTTGACAAGTATTCAGAAAGAGTCGTATGAAACGTATAAAGTACCCTGAATCATTCCGCATTGCTACGTTCTGACCGTACTACGTCTCATTGAAGATGAGAATAATCCATAACGACCTCGTCGTGAAGCTTGCGATGCTCCCGTAAAAGCTAAAGGCCATTGTACTATGTTACAATCAAGTTCAATTTTAAGGCAGACAACTTTAATTTTTAGGCAGACGTTTAGAACAACACTAAATTGCAGGCGCTCGGCGCATTAAAAACCATTGGTCATTTTTTCCGGAGTGCATCCATGTCAACATCGTTCAGTCGAAGGAATTTTATCTGCAGCACGACGATAGCCAGTGCGGGAGCTTGTCTAGGTTCGCACGTCGCAAGTGCGGCACCCGTCGACAAAACATCGGTCGCCTTGGTGGAGAAAGCCAAAGTCGATTGGCCCATCTGGGATTCGACGGAGGAAGCAGCATTGCTCGACGTTCTCAATTCAGGCACCTGGGGGCGGACAACAGGTGGTCGCCGAATGGTTCCGTTTGAAACGGCATTCGCGGAACGAATGAGAGCTCGTTTTTGTATTGCCACTTCGTCGGGCACAACCGCGCTGCTAACCACTCTTGGCGCATTGGGAATTGGGCCTGGCGACGAAGTGATTATGCCCCCATACACCTTTGTTGCTACGTTTAACGTTATCACCAATAGTTATGCGCTTCCGGTATTTGTCGACAGCGACATTCAAACTTTTCAAATCGATCCAACCAAAATTCAAGCGGCCGTTACTCAAGCGACCAAGCTACTATTGCCGGTTCACATCGGCGGGTCTCCAGCTGATATGGATGCAATCAATGCTATAGCGAAAACAAGTCAATTGATTGTGATCGAAGATGCCTGCCAAGCACCGCTGGCCGAATGGAGAGGGAAGCCGGTTTGCACGGCAGGCCTGGCTGGTTGTATTAGTTTCCAGTCAACGAAGAATCTCAATTGCGGTGAGGGTGGGGCCGTACTCACCAACGATGAGAACTTTGCCAACCTTTGTTATAACTTTCATACTCCTGGCGGCGTAAAGACGGCAGCAAGCTCTGGGCGGGGTTCTAACTTTCGATTGACCGAGTTTCAGGCAAGCCTATTGCTCGCCCAGATGGTTCGTCTGGACGAGCAGTCAAAAACACGAGATTCCAACGCAGCCTATCTCACCCAACTGCTCCAGGAGATTCCGGGAATCAGCCCGGCCAAGCTCACCGACGGTTGTACGCGCAGCGCATGGCACCTTTACATGTTGCGTTATGACAAGAGTCAGTTCGCAGGAATTCCACGTGCCGCCTTTCTCAAGGAGTTAGGCCGACAAGGTGTCAATGCAAGTAGTGGCTACACAAGCTTGAATAAGACACCTCATGTCAAGGCGATTGCTTCGAACCCACACTACGTTCGTATCTACGGCGAGAAAAAAATGTCAGATTGGATTGAACGGAGCCAATGTCCAGTCAATGACAGACTATGTGAAGAAGCGGTTTGGTTTGGACAAACGACCCTTTTGAAACCCCGATCTGAAATGGATCGAATCGCGGATGCATTCAGGGACGTCCGGAAACACTCCAGCGAAATCGCACGTGCTGAATGAGACGTCAGGCTGAAGTCATGCTGCCTGGCCGTTTTGATTGCCTGCGCCATGAAGTCGCAACAAGCCGTCTATCGCAACAAATCACTCGATCCACCGAACGCCTAATCAAAAGTTTTTACTATGGACCAAAGCGAATTCTTCGATGAACATTGCCGCCTAGCTCGGCGTTACTTTTTGCAGTTAGGGATATGTGGATTGACGGCAACTCCGTCGGTCATGCTTGCCTTCGCGGACGACAAAGCATCAACGCAAACAAAGCGTCAAAAACCGGACAAGGCTGGGGCGCAGCGAGAACCTTACTTTACACCGCCCGAAGACTTTCGGGATGTTTCGCGAGGCAAGCCCTTACCGCATTCGCTGCCAGAGGAAAAGAAACGCGAAGTTGGACTGACCCGTGATACTTGGAAACTAGAAATTATCGCGGATCCCGATTTCCCCGCAACGCTTGGAAAACAATTCAGCAAGCAAGATGGAACTGCATTCGATTTTGAGGCGCTTTTAAAGTTGGCTGAAAGGCAGGCTGTCCGGTTCCCGAAAGTGATGACTTGTTTGAATCTCGGCTGCCCGCTTGGAATGGGACTGTGGGAAGGAGTACCGCTACGTGAAGTTGTTTGGCTAACACAACCGCGAGAGAATCTGCGACGCGTTTTTTATTACGGGTACCACAACGATGATCCCAAGCAATTGTTTCGAAGTTCGCTACCCATCGGACGCGTGCTGGAAGATCCATTCGATTTGCCGCCGGTCATCTTGTGCTACAAACTAAACGGTCAGTGGCTCGATTCAGAACGAGGCGGGCCGGTGCGCATCATTGTGCCAGAAGCTTACGGATTCAAATCGGTCAAATGGCTCTCGCATGTGGTACTGACCAACTTAGCCCACGCCAATGACACCTATGCAGAACAAAACAATGATGTAGATAGCTTCCTTAAGACTTTTGCCGCAACGCTTTCTCTACCGCGACAAATCAAACCCGGGGAACCGATCGCTGCATCCGGCTATGCGCAAGTCGGTATCGGCGGCTTGTCCAAGGTCCAAGTCTTATTCGAATCGAGTACCGTTCCACGCCCACTGGACGATCCCTACTTTACCCAAGGATCTTGGAAAGATGCTGACTTGCTACCAGCACCCAAACTCTCGAGTGGACTAAGCGAAAACAAAGTCCCATCGCAAACATATGGCTTTGACGACCAGGGTTTTTCGAAGACATGGCCACTTCGATTCTCCAATGCGCACTGGGCCGCGGTTCTTCCTGGTGTCTCCGAAGGCGAATACACTTTTCGCTGCCGCACGATCGATGAAAACGGAAATGCACAACCACTTCCACGGCCCTTTCGCAAGTCTGGCCACGCTGCAATCGAGTCGATAGTTGTCAGCGTGAAGGGATAATACTCAAGGGCAATCCACGGTGATGCATCAATTAACTTCAATCTCCGAGATTTGCTATTTCGTCAGGAGGCAAGATCATGAACCAACTCGTTCCACAGGCGTCCCGCCTGGACAAAAATGTTCCGCAGGCGTCCCGCCTGCCTGAAAGTACAGTTCCAGGCGAGACGCCTGGGCAACCTATTTCTCCTACCGACGTTCCTTCAAACTACGGATGGCACAGTCGCGGATACAATCCCCACTGCGATTATCCAGGACTTTTCCAACACATTGGCATGCGGCTATTTGATTCAGTACCTGCAAAAGTCATCGAGGACTGGCATGTTGAACTAGCGTCCACAAGCGAGATGGAACGCAAAAAGCTTATCCATGATCGCATCGATAAGTATGCCGACGCCGGTTACGGCTGTTGCTTTCTAGCGAAACCTGAGATCGCAACGATCGTTGAGAACGCCCTGTTGCATTTTGACGGAAAGCGGGACGTCATGCTTGCGTGGTGCGTCATGTCCAATCACGTTCACGCCCTTGCGGTACTACAAGTGGGTCATACGCTTTCGGAAATACTGCATACCTGGAAATCGTATGTTGCTCATCAGGCCAACAAGCTTTTGGGTCGGACAGGTGAGTTCTGGTTTATCGAGTATTACGACCACCACATGAGGAGTACAGCGGAATTGCACGCAACCATTGAATACATAGAACGAAACCCAGTAGCAGCGAACTTAGTCTCAAAGCCGGAGGATTGGATTTACTCGTCTGCGGCATTGCGTCATAGCGAACGAATCACAAGGAACCGTGAGTTGTATTCCGAGGTTGATCCAACCACCCTGCCAGACTGGTGACACACCAGGTTCCCCAGGCGTCCCGCCTGGAAAAGACAAATAGAAAATAGCCCAAATACAATTGCGACTTTGACTCAGAAGTTTATGACTAGTTACATGCAGGCGGGACGCCTGCGGAACATTATGCAGACCCAAGTAGCCATCAACTCACCCAAAAAACTCATTGAGGTTGCTCTGCCTAACATTTGGACCCTTTTGAATTATTTTCGCTCGATCCTAGTCACTCTACCTTCGAGCATATTTATCCAGCGCATGTTTGCCTGTGATTCGCCACTCGCCAGTCTTGGTGTCCTTGGTTCGTTCGCCGGGGCCAGCATCTCCAGACTCTGTTGGCGGAAGTGGCTTTAAGGATGCAATGTAGTTGACCTTAGGCCGCCCTGTTGAACGCAACCAATCCATCACAAGTCGGCTCGGATTGTTCTGCTCAGGGATTTGCACGCGATCCCCTTTTTGAATGGCTCAAGATATCCTCGTTCCGTCTTCGGTGGCTCTCGCCATATCCATTTGCCGTCCCCCACAACGGGCTCGAAGCTCCATACAGGGCCCTGACGGTACGAAGTTAACTCGGAAGGGCGTCGCAAAAACATGGAGCGTGTTGCAAACGCACCAACTGCGGCCAGCAAGGTGTTGGTCAAAAATTGTCGTCTTTTCATATTTCGCTCCTTGTGCATGAGCATAACAATTTTTGGGGACCGCTCAGCAAAATTTGCTCGCAGTCGCCCAGAACGCTTTTCACAGTCGCAAAGAAGTAGGCAAGTTAGTCCGTAAAAATCGATTTTATCGTTTCCATGTCGACACGGATCGTTTTTCCGGCGTGCATTTGATTAATTTGCGAGGAAAAACCTGCTGCATGCACAAGCGAAATGTACGTTAAGCCAGGATCTTTCATTGCCTTCACCGCTAAGCGTTTGATGGTTTTCATGCTCGTTGTAAAAAATAGCCCTAGGGCCAGCGTCCGTCTTCGATCCGATTGGTCCGTTAGCAAGCAGTTTCGCGGAACCAAAGCACAAGAGCGATTCGAAAATGAAATTCGCGTGATGCGTTTTTTAGAATCGAAGTTATGCCATTTTGTCCCTCGGTTGATTCACGCCGATTCAAATCGGTTAGAGATTGTCGTCACCCATTGCGGGGCTACCATTCAACACTTAAGCCCGAGGAAATTGGAAGAGGTCTTTGCGTCGCTTGAATCCTTCGGCGTGCGACACGAGGAGCCGGCCCTTCGCAATTTGACTTACCGAGCCTCGGATGGGAGTTTCTGCGTGATCGATTTTGGGCACGCATCGATCGTTGACGAATCCAATGCTCCGGCTCAAACGTTTCATCGCATCGATGAACAATGCGATGACATCGATCGAATGCTAACCGCGATTGGAACTAGGAATGGCCCAAGTTCCAGGGGCTCCGATAGTCCTTAAACAACCATTTGGACGCTTCGGCATCTCCAACGATGGTTTCGGTCTTGGGATCCCAATTAATCTTTTTTCTCGTCCGCACTGCAATGTTTCCAAGATGGCAGACCGTAGCCGAGCGATGACCGATGCTGATATCGGCTGCTGGCGCATTTCGAGACTTTACGCAATCAAAGAAGTTATTGACGTGGCTCGTATTGGCTTGCGAATTAACGATCTTCGGTAGCTCCACACCTTTGAGCAGTTCGGGTGGGTTCGCAACAATGCCTCCTCGATAGACGAATAAGCTCCCTTTTTCACCGATGAATTCCGTACCTTGGTCGGTGCTCTTCGTATCCCGTTTTTGACGGCATGTCATTACAACACCATTGGCATACGTGTACTTAATATCGGTCGTGTCCGGTGTATCGTACCAACCGTCCGGATTGAAGACGGCAGATCCCTCGACGCTATTCGGGCCGCTGTCGTCCATCCCCAGACCCGATTGGGCAATATCGAGATGGTGCGCGCCGAAGTTCGTTTGTTGTTCACCGCTATAGTCCCAATAGAATCTAAAAAGATAGTGAACATGATTCTTGTTGTATGGACGTAACGGAGCTGGTCCAAGCCAACGGTTGTAGTCGAATCCTTCTGGAGGCGGACTATTGGGGACGGGGCTCTTGGCTCGAGCGATCCAGTTAGGGCAGGGTAAGGTAACGTTGACAGAATGCACTTTGCCAACGATCCCTTTATGTACAAGCTCTACAGCCAAGATGAACTCGCTACCGCTTCGTTGCATGGTCCCTGTTTGCACGACCCGTTTATGCATGCGGGCCGCATCGATCATTGGCTTGCCCTCGCCGATCATAAGCGTAAGCGGTTTCTCACAGTACACGTCCTTGCCCGCTTTGCAGGCCTCGATCGTCATCAAAGCATGCCACTGGTCGGGTACCGTCACAACGACAGCATCGACGTCCTTGAGGTCAAGCAATCGACGGTAGTCATCGGTCATGACTGCAGACAGTCCAGCTTGCTTCTGGAGGAAATCACCCGCCTCAGCCAAATGGTTTTTGTCCAAGTCGCAAAGAGCCACGATGTTTTTCAGAAAGTACTTCATGTTGTTTTTAGGCCCACCCTGATTGCCGACACCGATCATGCCGACCCGAACCCGTTCGCTCGGTGATTCCGCGGCGAACAGGCCGCGATGCGTACGGGCAGAGAGCCCGAGAATTGTGCCCCCGAAAATAGTTTCCTTAAGAAAGTTGCGACGCAATAACGTCAACCCGATCCCAGTCTTGTTTTGGCAGAAAGATGTAGGGTAAAAAGTAGGCGAATGCAGCTGGTTGGTTAGGTTTTGCGCACCAGTTTGGGCTAGGGCGTACAGCCCAATGAGATAGAATTTATTTGTCCTCCGCTATGGTTGCGATCGCGGGTAAACTGATCTCTATTAAGGAACTACTTTTGCAAACTGGCCAAGCTCAAAAAGTCTTTCAGCAAGTTTATAATTACGTTCGAGAAACAACACTACTCGAAAGTACCCTGGCGCTCCTAGAGTGGGACGAGCGTACAGGGCTACCAGCCCGCGCCGGAGATCATCGTGCCCAGCAGGTTACGTTCTTGAGCGGACTTGTTCATCAACGCAAAACCAGTCCACAAATCGGAGACTGGCTCAATGAGCTTGCTCAAACCGAATTGGCATTGCTTAAGAACAGCCAGGTCGGTGCATCGATCCGCGGCCTGAAGCGGGACTATGATAAGAACATTCAACTGCCCGAAGACTTGGTGAAGCGAATTGCTCATGCTGTATCTGTAGGCCAACAAGTTTGGTCGGAAGCCAAGCCGAAAAACGACTTTGCGGCGTTCTTGCCCCACCTCGAAGCGATCGTTCAGCTGCGACGAGATGAGGCCACTATCTTGGCCAAGGGAGCGAGTTGCCTTTACGACAGCCTGCTCGATCAATACGAAGAGGATGCGAAGACCGCCGAGGTTGCGGTCGTGTTTGCAGAACTTCGTGAACGTCTCGTTCCACTTGTACAACGACTGACGCAGTCCAAATCCGGTCCAGATGGGAAATCGATTGCTGGCATGTTTGACGTGGCGAAACAAAGAGAGTTCTCGCGATGGGTAGCCAAGCAGATCGGGTTTCAATTCGAGCGAGGGCAACTTGATGAAACCGACCACCCGTTTTGTACTACACTCGGACCCAACGACCATCGTATTTTGACTCGATACCACGACAACTCATTTAGCAGCGGACTGTATGGCACGCTACACGAAGCCGGACACGGCATGTACGAACAGGGACTGCCAACGGAATGGTTTGGGTTGCCAGCGGGTAGTGCGGCGTCCCTCGGAGTGCACGAGTCGCAGAGCCGGCTTTGGGAAAATATGATCGGTCGCTCCAAGGAGTTTTGGCAATGGTGTTTACCGCACGCAAAAAAATGGTTCCCGCAATTAGAAGGTGTTGCATTGGATTCGATCTATGGAGATTTGAATCGGGTGGATGCAAGTTTGATTCGCATCGAAGCAGACGAAGCGACCTACAACTTACATATCTTGCTACGATTTGAACTGGAGCGTGAGTTGATCGATGGCAATTTGCAATGTTCGGATTTGCCGTTAGCTTGGTCGAATCGTTACGACGACTACCTGGGAATCCGGCCAAGGAACGATAGCGATGGGGTGATGCAGGATGTACACTGGGCGGCGGGTTTGATCGGCTATTTCCCAACGTATACGCTCGGAAACATCTTTGCGGCGCAGCTCATGAACGCGGCCCGCGAGGACCTAGGGGACTTACCTGCCATGATTACAAGGGGTGATTTTTATCCGCTTCTGCAATGGCTTCGAACCCATGTTCACCAGCACGGACGTTGCCTAAAACCAACAGAACTCGTGGCAAATGCAACGAGATTGCCCCTTTCCTCGCAACCCTTTATCGACTATCTCACCGAAAAATTGACTCCTTTGTACAGGTAGTATTTTTACGAATTGGGAACTCAATTGGCCATGGATCCGTCCGTAAATACAGCAACTAATCAAGCGGAGGAAACTGCGTTGATCGACTGTATCGTTTCAGGCCAACCATCCAAATTCGAAATTCTTGTTGAAAACTACCAACAGAGGGTCTATGCGACGTTGTTCGGAATGCTCGGTAATCGCCAAGACGCCGAGGACGTGACTCAGGAGACCTTTATTACTGCCTTTCGCAAGCTGGACAAGTTCGAGCGTCGATCGTCGTTTTACACTTGGTTGCACCGAATCGCTTTTAACGCAGCCATCGATTTGCAACGCAGGAAAAAGCGAACCAAGAATCAATTCGTTAGTAGCGAGATGATCGACACTGCTGAACCAACAGGCCAAAACACGGCCTCGCCCGCCTCCATTGTTATGATTAAGGAAACGGTTGGCCAAGTGCAACTAGGGCTGTCGCGGCTCGATGAAGAACGCAGAAACATCATCGTGCTCAGAGACTTGCAAGGCATCGACTATGCTGAGATCGCTTCCATGTTAGACATTCCGGTGGGTACCGTACGGAGTCGGTTACATCGGGCCCGGATAGAACTCCGAGAGATCTTGAACGCGATGGGGATCGGGCCGTCGGTTGACGAGCCTTCGCAATCGAAACAAGCGACGGTGAAAAACAACATGGTCGCCTGGGGGAGGGACCAGTTATGAATCCTGAGTTCGACGATGTTCTTTTGACCGCTTATTTAGACAACGAAGTGACCGAAGCGGAGCGGGCCCGCGTGGAAGTACAACTCCGAGCATCCGAGTCATCACGCTTGCTCTTAGAAGACTTGCGTTCGGTTCGAAAGCTTGTTGAACGATTGCATTTATCGCAACCCAGCCGCAATTTTCAAACGGGTCCTTGGAACGAAAAAAAAGCGACGAATCAATCATCGCCAGTTGTATTGAACATGGGCGGATCCGAATGGAAATTCTCCTCTCAGAGACTTGCAAGTATCGCTGCTTTGATCGCGATTGCGGTCTGTACGGGTGTCCTGCTACTTGGACCCAATAGGAATTCTATCAGTCGCCTCGATAGGTCGAGTTCGGATGTGTCCAGCTTGGGAAAGAGCGACGCAGATGTTGAACTGTTTCGACCACAGGGTGGTGCTGGGGCTCGTTTGGACAATTTGCAAACGGGGCGTGCCACAGAAGACGCGCCTGTCGACAGCCCAGGAGCTGTCGGGGATTCAGGTGCCGCGCTGGCGAAACAGAAAGACTTTCGTTTAGAGAAAAAAGACGTCGAGCTTATTCCAGCACCAGTGGTAGTAGACCCATCGAACAACCTTGCCTTAGGATTGCCCAAACCGGAAGAGCCTTTGCAACGCTCACAACGAGCTGAGCCCTCGGCCAAGTCGCTGCTGGAATCTCTTTTTGAAAGGCAAACCGCGGGTAGCAGCGAATGGGAAGTATTGGACTCGCTGCGTACTCAAGACTCTTACTCTTTTCAGAACGACCAATCAGCCGATTTCGTTCAGCAGAATGGCGCTACACGTTCAACCGGCGACGAATCCATCACCAGGTTTTCCTTTCGCTACAAACCAACAACCGAACCGGAAATGACGCTTGCCGAAAAACGTCATGATAAGGATGCCTCAATCTCTCCAGCCGTTAAAACAAAAGATGAAAACGTATTGATGGATAGTGTCATGGAAAGCAAGCAGATAGAATCTGAAGCGAAAAGAAGAGCTTTATCGTCGCAATCAACTTCGAATACCTTGATCGTAGAATTCCAAATACCAAGTGAAGACTGGGAGAATGGTGCCAAGCGACTTCGGGATTTAGGTGTCGAGGTTCCCCTGGAATTGCCAGAATCGGTATACTTAGACTTTGTTGCTTCTCCGACAGAAGCCGCGAAAGAAGTGGTCC
This sequence comes from Pirellula sp., assembly GCA_043757445.1. GTDB lineage: Bacteria > Planctomycetota > Planctomycetia > Pirellulales > Pirellulaceae > JBKCUI01. The sequence goes on from JAYVPJ010000183.1 coordinate 20,715, forward strand.
TGGAATCCGATACGAACGCGCCAGTAAATCGTTTGCGTGTCGCCCCCAAAGTCTCGGGATCGCGAGAATTGTCTCGATGGATATTTCAGCGTCCCGAACAGCTAGGTCGAGTCGAACTAGAGCTAAGGCCCATGCGGGAGTCTGATACGAACAAGGAAGCCGAGCCAACAAAAAGCGGAAGTGAATGGAATAAAGCTAACTCTAGTGTTCGAATCAGGGTGCATGCGATCAAGAAGTAACGAGACGCCTCCGGATTGGTTAACTCTTGATCTCAACCAGGGCGGGCTCGTTGCTCTCTGCCGCCATCTTGCGGATGTCTTCCGTAATACGCATCGAGCAGTACTTGGGCCCGCACATACTACAAAAGTGAGCGCTCTTGAAAGTATCTTGTGGCAAGGTCTCGTCGTGATAAGCCTTGGCAGTTTCTGGATCCAGCGATAGTCGGAACTGTTCGTTCCAATCGAATGCAAATCTCGCTTTGGATAGCGCGTTATCGCGGTCTTGGGCACCTGGGCGTTTGCGGGCCACATCGGCGGCATGAGCGGCAATTTTGTAAGCGATGACCCCTTGCTTGACGTCTTCACGATTCGGCAAACCAAGGTGCTCCTTGGGCGTGACATAGCAAAGCATGGCAGCGCCGGCCCAACCAGCCAATGCAGCACCGATGGCGCTTGTGATGTGATCGTAGCCAGGGGCCACGTCGGTAACCAAGGGCCCGAGTACATAAAAAGGGGCACCATGGCAAACTTCAATTTGCCTTTTGATATTCATTTCGATCTGGTCCATCGGAATGTGCCCGGGACCTTCGACCATGACTTGTGTTCCCTTGCTCCAGCCCTTTTTGCAGAGTTCGCCCAACACGTCGAGTTCAGCGAATTGTGCCGCGTCGCTTGCATCCGCAATCGAACCTGGACGCAAACCGTCCCCTAAACTCCATGTCACATCGTATTGCTTCATGATGTCGCACAAGTCATCAAAAGCTTCGTATAGTGGATTTTGCTTGCGGTGAACCATCATCCACTTGGCGATAAGCGAACCGCCGCGGCTTACGATTCCAGTGACTCGCGATGTCGTAAGATGCAAATGCTCAAGCAACACACCGCAATGGATAGTCATGTAGTCGACCCCTTGCTTGGCTTGGTGTTCGACCATATCCAAGAAGTGCTGGGCACGCATGTCTTCGATGTTTCCGCCCAACTCTTCTAGCATTTGATAAATCGGCACCGTCCCGATCGGAACAGGCGACGCGGCGATGATCTTGCTGCGAATGTTGTCGATATCTTTGCCCGTCGACAAATCCATGACGGTGTCAGCACCATGATGGACGGACACATGGAGTTTATCCAGTTCTTCGTCAATGTTACTGGTCACGGCAGAGTTGCCGATATTGGCGTTGATTTTGCAAGTCGCGGCAATGCCGATGCACATCGGCTCGAGGTTACCCTTCAAGTGGACTTTATTCGCAGGGATAACCATTCGGCCAGCCGCAACCTCAACTCGAATAAGCTCGGGAGTCAAGTTTTCGCGTTTTGCCACAAATTCCATTTCGGAGGTGATCTGTCCGGCGATTGCAGCTGTGTATTGAGTCATCACGAGTTAAAAACTCCGTTGAATATTTCAGGGTGAATAAGGACGGCGAGCGCAAACTGGCCGTGAAATAGTTTATCGCTTGGTCCAACGGTGGGGAACCGGAAAAAGCCAGGAAGTGATCACTTCCTACCGAGCAATCGATTCATATTCTTTTTGTAAGCCTCGACACCTGGCTGTCCGTATGGGTTGATGCCCATCAATCTGCCCTCCACTACCGTCGCGAGCATCATCATTTGGAATAATTGGCCCATGTGGAGTTCGTCGATGCGAGGAACGAAGAGATTGGTGGAGGGTCGACTGTCCTCCCGCAAAGCTTGGTTGGTGCCTTCGATCGCCGCTTGCATCACCTCTGGCAGCGTTTTATCAGCGATTTCATTTAGTGAATCGGCATCGGTGTTGCGAGAGCCAATGGCTAGTGAATCAAAACGGTATTCGTCGACGATGACGTTGTTGAAGACCTTGTCGCGTTTCCCTTGCTGGTGTTGCTGATGTCGCGAGTGCAGATCGCGAGTGTTGAGCGTTGTTAGTGGGGTGAAGCCGAGAAGGTTTTTCCCAAGGCTTTCGGCGGCCAACTGGTCGTACCACATTCCAAAAGACTCAAGCGCCTTGCTCCAAACACTCATCACGCGAATGTTGACGCCTCGATGCTTTTCTAGCAAATGGTTGACAGCCACATATTGAAGGACGATGTTGTCTTCAGGCTTTGCGGTCAGGAAATGTTTGGTCATGGCCGAAGCACCTTGCAATAGCTCGACGACATTCACGCCAAGCAGAGCAGCCGGCACCAGACCAACCGCAGATAGAATCGAGCATCGACCGCCAACTCCATCGGGAACGGGATAGAGGTCGGTAACACCGAGTTCACTGGCCATCTCGTGGAGTTTGCCCCCCATCCCTGTAACTGGGACCAACAACTCGATGAGTTTATCGCGATCGCCACCAGTGCTGGTTTCTAGGGCTGCAAGGAATTGGCGGAATGCAGCCGCTGTTTCCAACGTACCACCGCTCTTGCTGATAACGACCAAGGCCCAGCGTTCTAGTTCACTTGTCGCCGGTTGGTTTTTGTGGGCACCAAGCAAATGCAGGAGGGCCTGCGAAGCGTCATTATCGAAGTTGTTCCCCTCGAAGACCATTCGAGGTTTGCTGCCTCGATCACCTCGAGACAATTCGTTCCAATACGGTTGGCAACAAGACTCCAAGATTGCACGAGCCCCCATATAGGAGCCACCTATCCCGAGCACGACCACGCGGTCAACAATCTTATGAAGGTGCGTCGCTCGTTTGAATAACCGACCAAGTTCACTCCCTTGCCGATTTGACTCGTATTCGTTTAGCAACCTGTCCGGCATGGTCACAAAGCCCGCGTCCAATGGCGCCATGTCAGCCGGGATCGGCAATTTACCCGCTAGCATTTCAAGCTCCGTGGTCATCATCGCATCGCGGATGCCGCTCAGAGTTGGAAGCAATTCACTCATTTGCCCGACTTCGATCCCATGATTTGGGAGGATCGCCCCGGATGGATCGAATCGGAGCGGAAGCAAGGTGTTGCGTCGAAGTTTCATAAATCTTTTGCTGACCTGTGAGGGTGTTGTTTGGAAGGCGCTAGCCCCCGATTGCCTGCGCGACCAAAACCCGGGGCAAACGCACTGCGGCTGATCAGTAATGCTCCTGTAAGATAGCGACGATCTCGTACTTAGAACATGGGATTTTGGTCTAGACCTTGGGGAAAGGAAAAGCCTACCATCGCCAGCATTCGGTCACCTTTCCGCGTTTCGCCCTGGAATTTTCAGATGCTGCCAATGAAAATGAAGCTGGCGCTGATGTCCTCCCAAATCAGTTGGGGAGGCGGCGAGCAATTTTTATGGTCGCTCGGGAACGGACTAATCGAACGGGGCCACTCCATTCTATGGGTTTGCGATGAAATGAGTCCGCTCTTCGGTCGCGTTAAGAACGCTGGCTTTGATTTTAGCGGCATGGCAGGACGCATGCCAAAACCGAACGCTTTATTGAGACTGCGAAGAACGCTGACAAAGCACGGAACTCAGCTCATTCACGCCAATGATTCCCACTCGCTAATCTGGGGATCGCTGGCAATGATTGGCAAATTGGGCATTAAACGGATTGGCGTCAAACACACTGCGTTTCCAATCCGTTCAGCCGTGCGATACAACTGGATGATGGATGCTGTGGTTTGCGTGTCCAACGCAGTTCGCGACGTATGCATCCAAGGTGGGGTTGCGAAGCAGAAAACGCATGTCATCCATGGCGGGTTGGAACCGCCTCAACTCGAGCGTTGGGTAGAGCGATTCTGGGCCTGTGAACATCTGGGAATAGACCATCACACACCACTTTTTTGCGCAGTTGGGAGCTTGAGTCCGTGCAAAGGCTATGAGCGGTTAATCGAAGCGGCCCACCATCTTCGATGGCACTTGCCGGATTTTTGCGTCGTCATATGTGGAGAGGGCAAGTCGAGACTCAATCTCGAACAACTCATTCGAAAATACGATTTGCAAAAGCACGTCAGGTTGCTTGGGTTTCAAGAATGTCCAGAGCGTTGGATATGCGCTGCGGACGCATTTGTTCATCCTTCTCTCAGCGAGGGACTTTCGCTTGTAACCATCCAAGCTCAAATGATCGGGACACCAGTCATCGCGACGGAAGTTGGCGGCCTAAAGGAAGTGCTTCGATTACCCCATACGGGCGAGCCCTTAGGGTGGCCCATTCACGGGAACGATCCAGCGACTTTAGCGGATCTAATGAAGTTTTCGATTGAAAATTCTCCGGAGCGCTACGCCTTGATCCGAGCAGCCAAGCAATCCGCTTTGCAACGCTTTGACCTTAAGCAAATGGTCGACCGATTTGAATGCCTTTACTTTCAAATGCTGTCAAGTCCGGTGCGCAGTCAAACTAGTGCCGCGTTACAAAAGTCCGGCTAAAGTTGGATTGTGACGACATGGTTACAAATTTTCATCGAACCTCAATCCTTCGATCGATAAAGAAAACATTAAAGAAAATACGGTTGCATGGATTGCAACCTCCATTCGGGATCAACTTGGGAAGCAACGGAGCACACTTTCGATGAAGCGATTTGGACGAACTTGGTTTCAAACTGCCTTGTATTCCCTTGCTATCACGACGCTTTCTTCCGATTTCGTTGCTGCCCAACAGCAACAAGCCGCTAGCGGCTTGACGGAACCTGTATTTAGGGTTTCCAAAATAGAGTCGTCTTCGTCGGCTACAGTAACCCCGCATCCTCTTGATCCTGCTATTCAGATAGCACATCAAAGTCTCGGACAGATTCGTGCCGACCTCAAGGACTACACGGCCGTTTTGGTAAAGCGAGAGCGAATCGGCGACGATGTAGGCGAGCATGAATTCATGTTTGCTAAAGTTCGCAATCGTAAGGTTCAAGACAACAAGATAGCGGTACCGTTTAGCGTTTACATAGCTTTTTTGAAGCCTGCAGCCGTCAAAGGTCGCGAGGTTCTGTATGTCGAGAATCAGAATCAGGGAAAACTATATGCTCACGAAGGTGGCATGAAAAGAATTCTTGGAACCCATTTGCTTGAAACCACGAGCTTTCTGGCAATGGCCGGGCAACGCTATCCAATCACTGACATTGGCATCGAAAATCTGGTCGTGAAACTCATCGAACGCGGCGAAAAAGATAAACGTCACGGCTTTTGCACCGTCGATTTGGTTCCAGGTGCCAAGGTTGGAGGACGCAATTGCTCGATTATCCAAGTTACACACCCTGTTCAACAGCCCCATTATGATTTCCATCTAGCTCAGATTTTCATGGACGATGAATGGAAAATCCCCGTTCGGTACGCAGCCTATGGTTGGCCAAAAAAAGGTGCTGCGATCGACGTCGATAAAGATGTTATCGAAGAGTACACTTACCAAAACTTGAAGTTCAATGTCGGACTCTCGGACGCCGATTTCGACGTGAAGCACAAGGACTATAACTTCCACGGCAAGTAGCTTCGTCTCTCCGAGACGAAGAAATCCGTTTCAAAATCCGCTAAGGCGAGCGGCAGAATCAAACATACCAAGTGGCATGGGCGTCCCGCCCATGTTTTGACGGGCGAGACGCCCGTGCAACGAGAATGCTAAGCGCCTCGCGTTTCGAAACAGAATGTCGAGCGGCGTCGATCACAACATGGGCTACAAGCCGTTTGCGAGCGTTTTTTAGGGGCTTGATTTTAGGGTAGTGGATCTTGTAAAAGATCGGGCGGCACAAGGATCTTTAACAAGATCCACTACGATCCATCGGAGCCTGTCGCGTCCAGCAGAGCTCGAGTTGTGATCGTCGCTGTGTCGAGCTAAGCGACTTGTTGAGATACACTAGGTGAATGCTACGATGCTTCGCTGCACGTGTGTCTATTCTCCCTTCAAGATCTTCTTAACCGCGTCGCGGAACGGTCGCCGATGTTCAGGTTCTTTGTTCGCTTCTGGCGGTAAGACTTCCTCACTCTTGTTTGACTTGTCCTGAACTCTCCGCTGTCGAAGACTTTTCACGAAGTCTACGGCCATCGAGATCGCTTCGTCTGCTTTTCCTTCGGTGACATCGCCTATCACATCGGCGATCGTACTGGCGATGGGTGCATCTGTTTTGAGTTTCCCAGCGATAACAGACAATAGCATCGCCGATTCGCCACGCATGACGTCCCATTTTATTTCAGGCTCATCAAGCGTCCCGCCAACGGGTAACCTAACTCGCGGTACTCCGAGCTGCTGTATTTTTTGGCTTCGGGCAAGCAGTTCGACCGGGATGGGTATCTCCACAATCAAGTCCAAAGATCGATCCGATAAGCCCACGTATCCTTGGGTTCCGATCTGAAGTCGCGGGTCCAGTTTAGGCAACCCTGCTTCAAGACCAGAATGAAACACACGTTGATCCGCAACCCGAATCGTAACTTGCGAACCGTCAACGAAGACTAGTTCATGCGAAGCTTCCCTGCCACGCAGATTTGCCAACGCATCCAATGCGCCAACAATCAACGGTTCGGACGGCCCGCTTCGAACTTGATGGAGCGTCAAAGTTGCCTCCCCCTTGCTGTCCAAAGGCTTTGCGAGTGGGACGCGAATCTCCTTGGTCTGCAATGAAATGCGGCCATCAAACCAAGCGGACTTCGCAATCAGTGGAACCGCCAAGCCAACCCCCAATCGAATAAGTTCCGGAGTAAGCTCCGTTCGATCAAGAACCTGCATCGGTTGAATGATCAACTGTGCGTCTTGGTTGAGTGCACGGTAGGAGATGTTGGCATTCATAGGAGGGAGGACTTGCATCGCTTGGCCGCCGCCAATAGGTTCTATCTGCACACTCAATCCACGAACGGCTAGATCGAGGTCTAGTTTGGGCTGTGACTTGGACTTGGACTCGACTGGCGTATCGTGGTTAGATCCCTCGACCGATTTGATTAGCCGCTCAAAATTAGAACCGTCCTCCAAAAGTGCAATATCCAGTTTCGGCTCGAAAATCTCGACTCGACCTAGGTTGCGGCCACTAACCAAATAGCCGAGCAAGCCTCGATTGGATCTGATCGATCGAATCGAAATTAGCGGCGAGACAGCTTTCGCGTTGTTCGATCCGCTGACCGATTGGCCGATTGCAATGTCATTGAATTCTAGCGGACTAAACCAGCCAAGTTGGACCGACGCGATGTCGAGAGTAAATTGATCACGAGCCAGTCTCTTTATGAGTGGTTCGTAAACCCACTTGGATCCAAGCATCGTTGGCAAGGCAAGTCCTAAAACCAATAATGCGACTCCGCCCAATGCGACCCATCTCAGCCACTTAGGTTTGCCTGGTTTTGGCTTGAATGTGTTAGGTACGGTGCTGTTCTGGTCTTGCTCGGTGTCCATGTCAGGTCGTTGTTGAAGCTTGGTAGCTTGGCTTGGCCACAGTGGATGGGCAAGTCTATTCGTGCTTGCCCAACAAGCAAACGCCTCGACGAATGCTCTGAGCGACGTCTTAGTAATTGCACCACAAGCATTCGGTTTTGGTTTCTTTGACCTTGCCGGAGGACGCTTTGTTGTCGATGAGAAACTCATGGCATTTCCAATTGTGTCGCAGTTCCCATTCACGATATAGACCGCTAGGATAGCCGCTGAGCATGAATCGGCCCTCGATTCCAGCCAAGACGTCTAGCAATTCGCGGTGCTGCGTTTCTGTCATTTCGAACGAATATTCTCCAGTGGTTGAGCGGGTTTCATGGACGTAAGGTGGGTCGCAGTAGAACAAAGTATTCTGACCATCCTGCTTTCGGATGACGTCACATGCACTTTGGTTCAGGATGACAACATTACGTAAACGCTGATGCACCTCAGGCAGCCCCTCAACTACGTTCAACCAGGCTGATACCTGTTCGTTGATGCGGCTACGAGTGCGGTTTCTTGATAGCGTAGCAAAGTCTTTCATCAGTCCTTGCCGCGACTGCCTCGCAAGAATGAAAAACCGAACCGCGCGATCAATGTGATTTTCAGGTTCGTCCAACCTTTCAGAATTCGAGTTGTCTCGCGCTTCTTCAAACTCAGTTTGGCTAAAGGGGGTGAGTGCAATTCGTTGCCGAAATGCTTCGAAGTCCGACGCATTTTGAAGGACTCGCCAAAAATGGATGAGATCACCGTGGAGATCGTTGGCCACTTCGCTACAGCCCTGCAAGGCCGCTGGCATTTTTTCATTGCCGGTGGCCATCCAGTTGCGGTCAGGATCTCTTGCCAACAGGATGCCCCCGCCGCCAAAAAACGGTTCCACGTAATGCAGATGCGGCGGCATCAAGCCAATGATCCACTTCCGCAAATAGTATTTCCCACCATGCCATTTGAGTGGTTGAGTCAAAACCGTCATGTGCCACTTTCAGAAAATTGAAACTGCCCTGATTCGAATAGAATAAAAGACAACCCTGACGGAATACTTCTACCATGGATTAGCATGAATTCAATAGGCAACGCAGGAGAGGAACGACAAGTCACTCTTCGTATCGTCCTTGTTTCTCCGCCAGAGGGTGTAGGCTTTGGCGTTAGCGTTCGAAAGGAAGTGCAGAAATAAAAACCGAGAAATTGAAAGGACTTTTGGAGTCCCTCCTGTTGCAATGTCACGTTCGCGGTCGTAGAGTCGAGCATTATTCTGAATGGAGTCTGCAAATCAAAATGGAGCAGACAAAGATTTTGCGGTAGTAAGGCGAGAGGCAGGAGTAGGTTTACTGTAGCTTGGGCCCCTGGCCCGAGTTTCACACGGCCCAGGAGGCTATACTACTCACGCGGCCCCGGGGGCCAGGCTACTAGTAGATTTCAGTTTGCCGTTCGCCTAAAAGCGATTTGCAAATCGGCATTCATTTGTTAGATCAGTGTCAAGGTTGCGAACTTCTGTAAATGCTTCGTCGCAATTTTTCAACTGTCGATTGAAGCAGAACGCAATCCTCTTTCCGTTGGAGTAGTTCCGCCATGAACGAAATTGTACTTGGCCTCGGGCATCAAGCCAGTTTGTGGACAGTGGTTCAGCTTGCGGATCAGCAGCTTCGTAGTATTCATGGGTCGCCAAAAAAAATGGTGGTACGAGCTGGGAATTTGACAGTGGAGGCCCATCGTCCGGAATATGAGGGCTTATTTGATTCCTTTTTATTTCGAGCCGATGGACTGGACGACAAGGTGCGTAGCACGCTCAAGCAATCTGCTAGCGCCACTCATCCACCATGTGAAATGATAGAAAAGGGCACAGCGATCGAGGTTCGCTTTTCCGGAAATGGTTCAGACGATTTAGAAAATGTGCACTCTATTTGCGATCAACTTTCAACGGCTTTCGTATTGCCCGAGGTTTGGAGGGTTCACGGTGAAGAGTATCGAACCAAACCAATAAGCCAGGAAATATTGTTCCGCGCGTTGACCAAGTTTAAGGCAAGTGATATTCACCTCTATCCAGGCGCTCCGCCCGTTTTCCGCATTGACGGAAAACTTCGACATTCCGACAATTTCGATCCGCTTTCGAGCGATCAGATTTTTGAAGCGGTTAAGGAGATGGCGGCATCAAAACATTTCGATGAGTTCCTTTCGGAAAAACAATGCAGCTTTATCTACCACCAAGTCGGCCTGGGTTACGCGCGTGTTTCCGCGTTTATGAAGGCAGGCACGCCACATTGCACAATGAGGTTTCTGCCCGAGAAAATCCCATCGTTTGAAGAGCTAATGATCCCACGAGAGTCGATGCAGAAGCTTGGTAAACTCCATTTCGGATTGATCTTAGTCACCGGAATGACTGGAAGTGGAAAATCGACAACCGTGGCATCTCTTGTCGACTGGATAAACCAAAACAGTTCAGTACACATCTTGTGTATTGAGCAACCTGTTGAGTTCGTTCACAAAAGCAAGAAGTCGATTGTCTCTCAAAGGGATGTTGGTGAGGATGTTGGAAGCTTCGCTACGGCAGTCCGAGGAGCATTGCGACATGATCCGGATGTCATCGTCATCGGCGAGATGCGCGACGCTGACACCATTCGTTCCGCAATTAATGCTGCCGCAACGGGACATTTGGTCATCAGTACTCTGCACTCGGGTACGACATACGAAACGGTAAATCGTATTGTCAGCTTCTTCGATCCTATCGAGCGCGATTTGGTTAAATTACAACTTCGCGATGCGCTCAAGTGCGTGATTTGTCAAAGGTTATTGCCGAAACGGGGAGGCGGACGCCAGGTCGGGCTAGAGTTTCTTTTTAATGATACCAACATGATTGCGAACGCCATTTTGCATGGTGACTCGTTGGGACTGAAAATTGGAATGCAACAGACAGCCTCGTCGTCATTCATCTTTGAGCAATATCTGTATGATCTTTGCAAGGCGGACGTCATCAATAAGGAAACCGCTCAAACATTTGCCACCGAGCAATCGATACTCGATCAGATGCTGCTGGGAAGTTATTCTATTCCTTCGCCAGATGCGATGCTCAAACGCTGAGCCAGACGACGCACCGAATACGACCTCCTTGCCCGGTTGCCTGTGTGCCGCACGGCACAGGGGGCCATACTACGTTGACAAACCTACTGGCTTTCGCCGGACTGAGAGAGATGAGATTGGTAACGAACGTAGAAATTGCACTTGCATTTGAGGAAATGGCAGATCTCCTCGAACTTTCCCGTGAAAACGCTTTTCGGATTCGCGCTTATCGCAACGGAGCCAAGGCCATTCGGGACCTCAGCGAATCCGTGTCTGAAATGATTCACGCCGGTACCGATCTAACGACGATCGATGGAATCGGATCGACGCTGGCTGAAAAAACTGCAGTATTGGTACGGACGAATAGCCTGCCTCAATTGGAAAAACTGCGAAAGGAAGTCCCTCCGACACTTCGCGATATCATGCAGGTGCCAGGGGTAGGTGCGAAGAAGGCCATGAAAATGTTTCAAGAGCTACAGGTCTCTGACTTGGCGAGTTTGCGGGCTGCCTGCGAAGCGGGACTCGTTGCTGGCCTGAAGGGTTTCGGTGTAAAGACACAGCAGTCCATCCTGCAGAACATGCAAATCACGGAAAAGGCAGCGCAAAGACTGATGATTGACCAAGCTGACTATTTGGTAGAACGCTTGCAAGAACATATGAAGAAGTGCCTGGCCGTGCAGCGACTTGACTTTGCGGGCAGCTATCGTCGCGGCAAGGAGACGATCGGCGATCTTGATATTTTGGTTATCAGCGAGGATAGCGCTGCGGTCATGTACCATTTTGCGACCTTCTCATCCATTCAGGAAACCATTGCTCGTGGCGACACCAAGATGAGCGTTCGTGTGACCGATTCTTTCCAAGTAGACTTGCGGGTAGTTGCTGAGAAGTCATGGGGCGCAGCTCTCCAGTATTTTACGGGCAGCAAGGAACACAACGTCCACCTTCGAGGCTTGGCCAAATCAAGAGGAATGAAGATCAACGAGTACGGGGTCTTCGATGCAAACGATGAATCCAAGGTGTTAGCCGGAGCCGACGAAGAGACAATCTACAATTTAGTTGGAATGCCATGGGTACCGCCCGAGCTGCGAGAGGACCGAGGCGAATTCGAACCTACGATTCAAGGTCGCTTCGGATTATTGATTCGGTTGTCGGACATACGCGGCGATCTGCATCTGCATACGGTAGCAACGGACGGCGAGAACACCATCGAGGAAATGGCTGCTGCTGCGAAGGCGCGTGGCTTAGATTACATCGCTATCACCGACCACTCCAAACGCGTCAGTATGGCTCGCGGGCTAGACGAAACGAGGCTCTTGAAACAGTGGGAAGAGATCGATGCCATCAATCGGAAATCAGACGACCGTTTTCATATACTCAAAGGAGTGGAATGCGATATTTTGGAAGACGGACGCATGGACATAGCTGATGAGTGCCTTGCAAAAGCGGATTGGGTGACCGCGAGTATTCACTACGGACAAAGGCAACCGCGTGAGCAAATCACCCAGCGCATCTTGGGAGCCCTTGAAAACCCCTATGTTCACGCCATTTCTCACCCGACAGGCAGACTCATCTCGCGGCGGGAGGCCTACGATGTGGATTTGACGGCGGTGATTGATGCGGCCAAGAAACAAGGGAAAATTTTGGAGCTCAATGCGAACCCATCGCGATTGGATTTGAACGACATCAACGCGGCTGCGGCGATCGCCTCCGGTGTCACGATCGTAATCAATACCGATGCGCATAGCATTTCGAACTTGGACCTCATGAAATTCGGCATCACCCAAGCACGACGGGCGGGCGCTGTTCCCGAGAATGTTCTGAATACGCTGCCGCTAGATGAGCTAAAAGTTCGACTGAAAATAGGCTAATGTCCCACTAGCTTGCTCAACGAAAAAGACGGTTTGCAGCTGATAAGGCGAGCGGCAGTGGATATCCTACCTGAGGACCGTTCGATTAAGAACTGTCCAATTTCAAACGTGGCGTAAGCTTCCAGCTTGCGTTTTTCTCCTCGCAAGCTGGAAGCTTACGCCACTTATTGAACGATCGGCCCTTACTCATCGGAAGCAACTTTATCCTAAATGCTCGACACAATTGAAGAAACTAACATGGTGCGTTTATGATGATTTCGAGAGCTGCAAAACACTACCGACCGTTTAGGACGATCAACACCCTGCTGATCTTTGCGATTGCGGCTAGTGCATTTACGATCGATGCATTGTCCCAAAAAATTGAGAAACCAGTTGCAGCCAATAACGATGACCAGTTCGTGTCTCGAGATAGTCTGCCACCTCGTGCGAAGTTTCGAGTTGGCACAAATAGCTTTCGACCGGCAGGCACTGTTGGTGGCCTAGCGATCTCACCTGATGGTCGGTTCATTGTCAGCATGGGTACAAGCCTCGAGGTTTGGGACGCAGGCACTGGATTAAAGAAATGGGGTGTAAGCCCAAGCGAACTCAAGTTTGGCGGCTCTGACACGAGTTACGGCGTAAAAGGCATCGCATTCTCTGACGACATCAAACATTTTTATACGCCGGGCGGAGTCAATGAGTTTGTATCTTGGGAATTGGAAACGGGGACGCCAACGATTACCAAATTTGAAGATAGTTTCAGTCACCTTGTTCCAAAAGATCGCAACGAAGGATCCTCATTGGACAGTCGCACGCCAAAGTACGTCGACGTTACTGCCAATGGCAAAATGATTGCGCTCGGCAGTTCGCAGGGTGTGATCGTTGGTAGACCAACCGGTGAGGTACTGTTCAAGTTTGCGAATCATCCAGACAAATCGATTTACGGGCTAAATAATGATCGACTTACCTTCAATGGACATTACTGTGTTGGAGAATTCTCTCCGGATGGCAAGCTTTTGGCGGTCGTTACTAGCGACGCGCCCCAAGTGCTAAACCTGATTTCGACCAATGACTTTAGTATTGTGCGAGCGATCCAACTTACCGGATGGCTCGTGCGTCTAGATTTTTCCCTGGACGGGAAGCAGATAGCCGTGACAGAACGCGATGAAGCTGTTCGGTTATACGACGTTGCGAGTGGAAACGAGGTGTGGTCCAAGAAGATTGCTCTAAAGGATATTTTCGAAAACTACACGTCCTCTGTAACGTTTTCGCCCGAGGGTCAATTGATAGCCGTAGGCGCGACGGACAAAGCGATCTACGTACTGAATGCAAAAACGGGTGAGCAGGTTAAGCGATTGGTTGGCCATGGTTGGTATCCCTGGGCGTTGGTTTTTAGTCCCAACGGCCAAACACTCTATTCGTCCGGATGGGACAGCATTATTCGTCGGTGGGATTTGACAAAAGGTGACCAGTTGGACCAGCCGAGCGGCGTTCATGCTTCTGGTCTTGCGGCCGCTTCGCCCACGACTAATCAAATCGCTATTACGGATGATCGAGATCGCATTTACATGTTGGATTCATCAACTGGAATCGCTACAAAAACAATGGCTGGCGAAAATGCATCGTCGATGGAGTTTTCCGCAGACGGACGATTGTTTGCTGCAGGCGGAAGAATCAGCGACGAACTTTGGCTCTCCGTTTGGAATACCGCCACGTACGAACTAGTTCATACGTGGAAATGGCCGCGAGGTCCTGACCTCAATACAGATATAACTGCTATTGCGTTTGACAAATGGAACATGCGGATTGCGGCGGTCTCGTTTCGCCGAAATGTTCTGTTTCTTTGCGATCTCGAGACCGGGAACGTTCTTTCAGAGATTAAACATCGCAACGTTCACGATGTCTCGTTTAGCCCAATCGATAAGTCAGTCGTAACTGCTGGTTGGGACTCCCATATCCGCTTTTGGAATTCGACAAATGGTGATTCCCAAGCGATAATCGACCTCGAAAAATTGCCGGGCGAACGCCCTAACGTGCAAATTTACCATGTCGATTATTCACCTGACGGACGATTCGTCGCAGCAGGCCATGGACTAACTGTTAGCCTTTGGGACACAAGCGATTTCAGTTTGCGCAATCAATTCGTTTACCATCCTAGCGGTGGCTGGGGTGCTGGAGACATGTCCTTCTCACCCGACGGACTCTGGCTTTGCACCGGTGAAATGAGCAGTACCGTCAAACTATGGGATCCGTTCACCGGCCAAAAAGTCTTTGACGTTGGAAAGCATGCTTCAAACATTATCAAGACTGTGAGATTTGGGTCGAACGGCCGTTCATTGTTGAGCGGTTCAAGAGACGGTTTCTGTTACCTTTGGGACATCGGCGAGTCGGATTCGTTTCGAGCAAAAGATCTTGAGAGTCTATGGAAAGATCTATGCGGCAACGCGGCTAGCGCGTCCTATGACTCCTATTGGGAGCTTGTTCATCGCGGTGATGAAGCAGTTGCTTTGATCGAACGGAAACTGAACAGCGAAACGCAAGTCATAGACACGTACGAAACGACGAGGTATTTGAGCCCAGAGGAAGCAACTAAACGGTTGGAAGTTATCGAGAAAGCACTTCAGACAAATCCCTCGGCTATTCGTCTAGGAGCAGTAACGCGGGCCGTAGCGATGTTGGCAGCCATCGCTACCGATCGGGCAAAGCAACTATTGCTGAAACTTGCCGAATCAACCAATATTGACGATGCGATTCAGGTTGAGGCGATCAAAGTCCAGGGCGCTTTTCCGAAATGAGTCGTTAGGCTATGTTGCGTATCGGGCAGAAACGATTAGCGATCTTGGCCTAACAACGGTATTTTCATGGCTACCAAGGCGACTGTGTACAAAGCGGAACTTGAGATCAGCGATATCGATCGCGGCTACTATGCGACGCATAGTCTTACTTTGGCACAGCACCCGTCGGAGAATGATCGGCGCTTGATGGTGAGATTGATTGCGTTTGCGCTGTTCGCCGATGAACGGCTCGAGTTTGGACGCGGGTTGAGCAGCGAAGAAGATCCGGATCTTTGGCAACGAGACCTCACTGGCAATATTGAAAAATGGATCGAACTTGGACAACCCGATGAAGCCGCAATTCGTAGAGCCTGTGGTCGCGCTCAGCATGTTATCATCGTTAATTACAGCGGCAATTCTGCGGAAGTTTGGTGGAGCAAGAACGAGAGCTCGTTGGCCCGTTCAAAGAACTTGACGGTCATCGATTTGGACTCCGGGGAGGTAGACTTAGCAACTCGGTTTCTTCAGAGAACCATGCGTTTGCAAGTGATGATTCAAGAGGGATGTTTCCAAATAATGTGCGGCAGCGGCAGCGATACCGTCGGCGTCCGACCTAGAGTTCGTATGACCTCAAACCGCTAACGCAAGCGAACCGCTAACGCAAGCGTTAGGCGAGACTTGCGTAGGTCACTCTTGTCGAGGGTGACTTTGCGTTGGCATTGCATCGTCGAAATCCTTTACACGGCCCAGGGGGCCATGCTACGCAACACGGCCCAGGGGGCCTTGCTAGGACGCGCACTTTACATCCGGCAATACAATGTCCGTTGTGCAGGGTCGGACCCATCTTGGATACTCACGCGTAGGATCGATGCAGCCCCCGTCTAAATACACACCTCGCGGATCTTGAAGCTTTTCCATGGTTTGTGAGATGTTTTCAAGTTCCGCTGGATTACATAGCGATGATTCTACCCGGGCTTGAACGACCTTTTCGTCAATTCGAAGCTCGCCATCGTTGTCGCGATAGATTGCATTTCGCCAATGGTAAATCTCCAAGCTTTTGGATTGCAAAGTGAAGGCTTTGTTGCGTTTCCAGAAGTCAGAAAACAGCCCGCGTCCGAGGTAGAAGACCCAAGACCCTTCGAATCCCATCGCATCGGAGGAAGCTGCGTCGGGATTGCGAAACCAGACGCGATCCCCAGGCACATAATACTTAGGAGGTATTGGACTTTCTCGCGATCCGTATTCTTTCATGAAGACCTGATGGAACTCACCTGATCGAATCGCCCGTGTTTCGGCTTGAAGTTGAAGTCGATTGAGGAGCTCTAGATTGCAACCGCGGGCCTCCTCCGCGAGTCCCAATGCCACGATATATTCCGAGGCTCGATAACATGAAAATGAATATGCCGACTCCATTTCAGTTGGTTGCGTTGCGATCCGAAGGGCCTCGATGATGGATTTGCCTGGGCGAACTACAAATCCTCGATCTGAATCGTATTCCCAATATTCTAAGGGGCGTTCCGCTTCGTAGGCAGCGAACGACAGATAGGTCTTGGTCGCAGCTTCGACAATGTTGCACCGGACGCGAACGTGGGATTCCAATTCCTGCAAGCTCGGAAACTCGAAAACGACTGGGCTCGCTAACATGGCAACGAGTATTTCTTTTTCAAGGTCGCTACGGGCTCGACTTGACAGGGAAAGCTTCTCAGACAGCTGTAGTGTATCCCCTGCCGGCGTCCAGCGATCATACTCTTCCTTTTTCAATGCGAATCGCATTTCTTTACGTTGCCCAACAGAGAAGGCAGCGAAGTCAAACCACTCAGGCGATACTCGTTGCCCCAACCATTCAACGGTGCGATTGCCTACTCGGTCTGATGGGTTTTCTGCCTGCTGCCAAACGCATATCCCACCACCCTTTGACATCGCCAAATTATCTTCGAATTTCATTGGTTCGATTTCCATGTAGGGCGGGGGGCGTCACCGGAGTTTTACCAATAACGGTGTGTGGGAGCGGGAGGCGGTGGGTAGGGCTAGATGATCGAACGGAATTGGGGAAGAACGCCTCATTGACTTTTTTATTGCGATACCTGCGCCTGGCTCCACCCTACTTTGCAATGCTGCTGTGCTTGATCGGCGCGTCTTGGTCGATGTTGAGTCAGGGCATGAATCCGCCGTTGATCGATTCCTTTTCATGGTGGCAATTGCTAGCCCATGTATTCTTCCTACAAGACGTTTTGGGCTATGGAAATCTGTCGGCTGGCACATGGTACCTTTGTATCGATCTTCAGTATGCATGCCTCTTTTTATTGATTCAGTCAACTCTGCACACGCTTGAAAAATCCTTCAAGCACGGAATTTTCGGGCCAACAGCCATGTCCGTTTTTTTATTTCCCTTGGGGATCGTTGCGACTTGGTATTGGAGTCGAGAATTGGCGAACGACATTTACGTATTCTATTTCCTTGGATCGCTGGTTTTTGGAACGCTTGTCGGATGGACGCTGCAGGGCCGAATTCCGTGGTGGGTTTTTCTACTGTACGCGTTCGCAATGACCACTTCGTTGTTTGTCGAGTTCCGCCCTAGGATTTTGGTTGCACTTGGTTCTGGCTTAATCATTTATGCCGTTGTACGATTCTTTCCAAAATCATCGGTGCCACTCCCTTTGCTTTGGTTAGGCAAGGTTTCCTACAGTCTTTTCTTGATTCACTATCTGGTGAACGGACTTGTTTTACATCGAATGAATTCTTGGGTCGGAAGTAGTCCCTCGCGAGCGTTCGCGTCGATGATAGTCGCGTTTATGGCCAGTCTGCTAGCCGCAGCGGTATTGTACTATTGTGTCGAAGCACCCTGGCATCGATGGGTCCAGTCGATTCGGAAAAGGACGGACATCAAGTTGTCGTCCCTCTGAGAGCACAACCATTGGATGCATCGCGAAATACGTCGGATGCAAACGACTCAAGGGACGGTTGGCGTATTCGACCAATCGTCCCTTGGGTTTCCCCCCTACCACTCGCTCACAGCTAACGCTGTACACATAAAATTCCTTTGTGACCTATTGTCCCCAATCAAATTTGGGTCTTGAATTGTAGTTTGCTCGCTTCTCTGGCAAGTCGTCGGAGGATTTATCCGGTTTGGCTGGAACGGATTCAGGTGACTTCTTCTCTGGGGCTGGTCCACCTGGTGTGGAACTAGCGGGTCGAGCTTGTGCATTCGCGTTGCCGGAGTTCTGTGCGTATTGACCTCGGCTAATGACTCTTGGTCGACTGGCTCCGTAGTCCATGAACTTGGCGGAGTCACGTTCGCGGGCTCTTTCATGAGCGTCCCAATAAGCTTTTTGAGGCCACAACCCTTCTTCGAGTGCAATATTGTTGTATTCGAGCAGGGAGCCTTTGATTGCATGGATCTCAACAAGTGATTTGTTGTATTCGGCAAGTGCTCGAATGTAGTTTTGGCTAGCCGTTGAACGGCTTTGCTGTGCTCGCAAGAGATTGTCAATGATTGCATCGATAGCTTGGTCACCACCACTGCCACCACCGCCTGCAAGTTTGGCTTGAGAGACATCGACCAGTGTTTGAGCTGCATTGAGTGCTTGGAATTGTTGCGTCATCTGCTTGTGCAGGCTGTCGACTTGTTGCCAAAGGGCGGAGAGTCGGTGAACCGCTGCAATTTCTTTTGCTTCTAGAACGCGGTGCTCTCTGGCTAGCGCGAGCTGTTTGTTTTGAACGTCGTTCAACTGGCGACGCGATCCGAACGCGTTGGGATTGTATTCCATTCGCACCCCTCCTTCTTGGTAGTTGCCGCCCAAAAGCTCTTCGAAGGCACTTGGCCTTCCAACTGGGAAGGGTTGGTTTCCGCCGTGCCGGTCGATGAGTGAGCTACCAACTCCGAGCCATCGATAGTTTAAGGAGACGTTGACATCTGGCAAAGCCTGGTTCTTGGCTGATATGAGTTCTAGTTCGCGTTGCTTGACAACCCATTTATGATTCCGTAGGTCGATGTTGCGACAGAGCGTCTCTCCCTTGATGGTATCCCAATCAAATTCGGCCAAACCAATTGCAGGTTTGTCGGTAGGTCGAATGAGTCGTCCATCATTGGCGGCCCAGCCCATCAGCAGACGCAGGTTCTGCTCGCGCCCAAAGAGACCAGGGTCACCCCCAGTTGCTCCACCACCGGCGATGGCTGCATCCAACTGAGCTTGGAACTGGTGGTAGGTTACTCGAGCTTGAGCCTCGGCGTTCTTCGGCGAAACGTCTAATTTTGCTTTGGCGACTTTCCACGGAAGTGCAGCGCTATCCACGGCCGTTCGAGCAGTGTCGACATTGAAGTAGGCAGCAAAAAGATCCCAGTAAGCGAACTCGACGTCTCGGACTAAATTGCGAATGCGTTCTTCGTATTGGCCAATCGCAGTGTCTTCGTTGATGCGTGCAAGAACGACTGGAATGCGATTGACTAACGTGCCTCTTCCTCGCATCAAAGGATGTTGCACTTGGGCTTCAAAGATCTGTGTGTAGTCCGTAGGGACGGCTCGGCCAAAGTTGCCCGCAGCGGTCGCTTGGGTCGGGATATTATTGAAGGAACTGATGGATTGCGAGCGAAGGGTCGCGACCCCGCCGGTTGCAGTTCTTTTGGATATCGCCATCTGAGCCGTTACATCCCGTGCCACAAACAGCTGTGGATTGAATACGTTGCCAGCTCCGACGTTGCGGGCTCGGTCTGTCGTATTGTACGAAATGAACGATGTGGCTTGCGCATCAAACTCGCTCAACGCATCCTCGACTCCGCCAACTTGATTGGCCCGCGCTGCACCACGTGGCAGAATGCGATTGCCGTTTTGATCGGTTACGGCGGGTTGCGAATTGGTCGTGGTGGCTGTGATGGCTGCGTCACTGGACGTGGCCAATTGTCCCGAAGGACTAGAAAGGATGGTCGCGGCAACATCCGCATTCTGACGCTGCGAACCCGGCAAGGCGTGAACGACATGAGTATTTACCAATGCGTACGCAATGCACTCTTCGAGCGAAAGGTCGATGTGCTCAAAGTTCTGATTGTTGAGCGAAAATGGCTCGTGCGATTGGCTAGCTTCCGCCAACGGCACCGAATTGAGATCGGCGTACTCAACATGCTGAGCACGATCTAGGTAATGGGCTAGGTCACCGCGTTCGCCCAAAAAGAATGGCTGAGTAGGGTGGCAACCGGTTAGCAGTACACTGCCGATTTGCAATCCAGCGAACCATCGATAAAGGTAGCGTTTCATGAGCCTGGAGGTCCCGTCGGTCGACGTGTTTCGAGCCGCGTTGACGGGATCTCGCCTAGGAAAGGCAGACCGCATCCAACACATCCATCTCGATCGCCACCAAGCGGTCAAGAATGCATGCATTCGCTTTTCGATACTTGTGTTAGGTACCCCCCTAACGCACTTATCGTTCACGATAGACCTGAGGGTCCGTTGCAAACTATTAGCACAAGCATGTTATCGGCTAAACAATTGGTAAACTTTAGCGATTAGGTAGAATTTTCTGACGAAGGATTGCGGGCTTGAGCGGATTTTCCATTCCTGAGAATCGCATTCTAAGGCTGAATCGCTGTTACTGAAGGCCAGGCCTAGCCTGGACTGTGCGACAAATCGCAGTTCGCAAAAATAATTTTTATGCGACTTTTGTTCTGTTCGGCAATCTGGCCTTTCAGGTTGGTCGGGGGCTCGTCCCCCACCAACCTTGTTTTGGCGTACTAACGGCCAGTACGCCAAAACGCATCCGTCGGGGACAAGCCCCGAACGGATGGGCAAGCGATATTGTCTAACTCCATTTTTGTTCGGAACAAAAAAGACTCGATATAAATCACAAAGAAACATCGATACTGGTATTTGTCGCACAGACCAGGCTTGTCTCCCACCAACCTGCCGGGTGCGACTTCGAGCACTGAACTGCGCCGCAGAGTCAGGCGAAGTCAACTGCACTGCAAAGTCGCTCTCGGCAAGAGCGACCTACTGGCGACTCATTAGCTATGCCGTAGCGCTTCGATTGGGTCTAGCTTGGCGGCTTGCCTAGCGGGATAAATGCCCGAAGCAATTCCGACGAACAACGATACGGCCGATGCAATGACGAGTGACCATGGCGATACAATCGTCGTCATCCCTGAAAAATAAGAGACCAATGGCGGAGATACAATTCCAAATCCAAGACCGATAAGAGTGCCTACCGAAGACAGAAACGCCGTTTCGATCAAGAATTGCAAAACGATATCCGATTGACGGGCACCTAATGCGCGGCGAATGCCAATTTCTCGAGTCCGCTCGCTCACGCTTGCCAACATTATATTCATGATTCCAATTCCACCAACCAAAAGCGATATGGCAGCAGTGGCGCCCAATACGAAGTTGAAAATGCGTTGGGTCGCTTGTGCCTGCTCAATTAGATCCAAAGGGACGGTGATTACATAATCTTTGTTGGGATGGTACTTGGCCAAAAGTCCATCCAGCGCGTTGGCGGTGGCTTTGACTTGAAAACGATCGGCTACTTCGATTGTGATCTGGCTGAGTTCGAGACGTTGCCGAGAGAAACTTCCTTGTTGACGTTTCGAAAGGATGTCGCCGATACGACTTCGATCGGTGGTAAGAGGTACGACGATGTCTTTGTTCAAGTCCTGAGCGGCTAAGCTCGATCCGATTCCGGCGGATGGGGTTCGGTACATCAAGACCCCGACGACGCGAAAAAAATGCTGGTTGTTCACTTGAACGGACTTGCCGATCGCCGATTGGCCGGGATAAATCCTCTTTGCAACCTCTTCTCCGATGACACAAACGTTGTTTCGCGATTCCATATCAACCGGATCCAGAAAGCGTCCTCGGGCAAGTTGCAAACGGTTCACTTCGAAGTAGCTGGGATCTGCCCCGACGAGTCGTGCGTCAATGGTCGCATCTTCGTATCGAGCTTCATGCACGAACTCTCGTAGAGGTGTTACGCGAACCACGGTGTCGAGCGTTTCTTTGATGCGGCGCAAATCGTCGTATTTGAGGCCATATTCTTGGATGAACGAACGGAAGTTGATGGGAGCCTCGACCGCCGGTTTGACACTCCGCACAATGATGTTGTTGATACCAAGCGATGCGATCTGGCGCTGAGCGGTTTGACTCGCCCCCTCTGCGACTGCCAACATGACGATGACGCTCGCAACTCCAAAGACCAGTCCGAGGATTGTCAGGAATGATCGCAGTTTGTGCATCATCACACTGCGCAATGCGGTTGAGAACATGCCTCCCCAGTGCGACCAAGTCCGGCGACTCATTCGGTCGCACCTTGTGTCGACTCGCTGGCTTTGCCTGCAGATTGATTCACACCGGCTTTGCGTTCCGCGGTTGCAAAGTCATTGGTTCCACGTTTGTAGGCATCCATGGCAACCAAATCACTTGGCTCGAGCCCGTCCGTAATCTCAACGAACGAGTGGGTAGTACGTCCCGTTTTCACGACTTTGCGAGTGAACTCATTTCCCTTTGCAATGTAAACGTAGGAGAGTTGAAAATGCTCTGTCACTGCACCGACTGGGATAGCCAAGATATCTTCGTAGGTTCCGACCAAAATCTCAACCTCTGCCGTCATTCCCGGTTTTAGGGAGATGCCCTCTGGAATCTCCTTGATGAGGACGGTAGCGTCGTAGTTTTTGGCATCGTCAAAACTGCTAGCGGCCAACTCCGCGACATAGGAGATCGTGCCGTTAAGTTTTACATCCGGAAATGCGTCCAAGCGAATAGTGACGGTCTGGTCCTTTTTGATGCGATTGATAATGGATTCGTGCACACCTAGCTTGACCTGCATGTTGAGCATGTCGGGCAAAAAGAAGATGTCCCGTTGCTGATAAACTCTGGAGCCTATGCGAATTTTTTGTGAGGCGTCAAACCAAGGTTGGTTCGCATAGGCGACCGTTCCGTCTTGAGGAGCTTTCATCTCGCACTTGGCCAGAGTTCCAAGCAATTCATCCAACTCGGATTTATGTAGCTTGACTAAGTTCTCAGCGCTGGAAATCGCTGACTCTGCTTTCTCAATTTCTGCCTCGTTCGTAGACTCTTCGCGATCCACTTTCTTGCCCGCATCCGTCTCTTTGCCTTGAAACGTGGTCATCTTAAGTTTGTAGTCGTATTCTTTCAGGTTGTTTAGTTTTTGTTTATCGCGCTCGACGGCTTTCGTTAGGCTGTTGACACGCAGACGATACTCATCGAGTTGTTCTGGAGACCGGTAGCCTTTCTTGACGAGCACCTCGATATTGGCGCGTTCATCTTGAATTTTTTGCAATTGGGCTTGTCCATCTGCAATGAGCCGCAAAAATTCGGACTCTTCTGCTTTCGAGTCTCCGTCGCGATATTTCACAACGTCGATCTTTGCGATTTCCAGCTCTCGCTTTGCAGTAGTGATCTTGCCCTCACCTTCGTTTCTTTTGGCGATTAGATTTTGTTTGGCTTCTTTGAGTTTGCCTTCCGCTTCGTTGAGTGCGATGCGTTTCAAAGCGATCTGCTGGTCGATCTTGGCCGATTCCAATTTGACAATGACGTCTCCCTTGGCGACGAGTGTCCCCTCGGGCACGATGAATACGATGCTGCTTTCAGAGCCGGGCAATTCGCATTTGCCGTAAACCGTATTCTGGCTTTCGACGGTGCCGCGTTCGATGACCGTGTCCTCCAACGTACGGCGCTGTACGTTATGCCGCATGACGTCCGAATCAGCTCCAGCAGTTGGACTGATTCTCCGGTAGAATTCCAATAGAATAAAGCCTAGGGCACCAATCAATGCGACGCCCATTGCAAAACGCACTAATGTCCAAAACAATTGGATGAACCGTAAAAGCTTGCGGCCTGTAACCGGTTGGGTCGATTCGGAGGTATCCATAACATAGCCAAAATTTGAAAACTTACCTGGGCGCAGTAACGTCGGTTGGTTCTTCAGGAGGAGCTGAGGATTGATCTGGATCGCGCTTGCGCTGTGAACCCACGGTTGGTGCCGTCGGCTCAGTTGGGATCGTCTGCATTTCCGGCGGAAAGTAATTTTCCTCCGAGATCATTTCCCTGAGCTGAGCCAACGAAAAACTCTCGTTCATCCAAGTCCCATTATCATCTAGATACAAGAGTTCTAGGACGGTAAAGAGTCGGATTTTTGCAATTTTGTAGTCGATCCAATTGAAGATCAAATTGTTCTTAGAGTTCAACAGGCCTTGAAGCGATTGCAGTAAGTCTCGCGTCAGATTGGTGTTGGACTCCACCGACTTTCGAAGCGTGATCTGCGCCTGGTCGACTTGGCGTGTTGCGGCCACAAGTTGTTGTCTCGCAATCTGGAAATTGAGGCGGCGAAGTTCGATTTGCCGGAGTGAAGATCGGACTTCATTGGCGATGGTATCCTTGCCCGCCACGTAGTTTCGGCTCGCTTGTTGATAAGCGATTTGTGTCGCACGATAAACGTTGCGTTCGTTGAGTCGATTGAGCGGGCCGTCGAATTGAACACCCACGCGGTACGTGTTGGCTGACGAATCCAATCGAAATGCGTTGTTCTTGGAGGGGTCCGTACCCAGGCCCAATTGCCCCGTTACGTTCAGTTCGCTTTGAAGCGCATTGGCTGCCACCTCGATTTTGCGAAACGCATCCATCACTTGCGCTTCGCGGTTCATCTGATCAAGTCGATTTTGGTGGGCGAAAGTGACCGCTGCTTTCTGATCGATCTCCATCTTGTCGATATCGATCAAGAACAAACGAATCTGGGTCTGCGCAATGTAGAGGTTTGAGACCTCTTCTCGCAGCCGCAGTGGTCCTCCGATGGCCGTATAGAGACTACGCCAAGCCACGATTTCGGGTTTTTGCGTTTCGACGGTACCTTCGTCCTTCGCGTTTTTTACTTGATCTACTAGACTCGGTTTATCGTGGTACTTTTCGATGTTCTTCTTCAATTCGCGATCAAATTGCTCACGCTTGTCGAAGCCGTTCTCGAGTTCGGTGATAGTCGAGGCGATACGACCCGCCAGATCAGATTGTTGCTTGTGGTCGATTTGATCACTCTGCGAGAGTTTATCCAGAACCGCCGCCTTCAGCCTTGCTTGCCATTTTTGCAAATCCGTTTTAATCCCGGGAAGCAATTCGGCCGCCTCTTCGTGTAGCTTGAGATACTCTTCGTAGGAATCGATGAGGACTTGATACGGAGCGATCTCCGAACGCGTTTTCTCGGTAGGTGTGTACTGAAGCAGTCTCTCGTAGAGTCTTTGCGTCGCGTCTTGAACCTCGACCAACCTTGGGTCAACCAATTCAAATTGCGCTAAGAGCGACTCGTCAATTTCAAAGGGTACCCAAGATGGAAGGCCCAACTGGAACTTGAATTGATCCAACGACGCAGCTAAGTTTTGCTCAGTTGCCAAGAGTACCAGACGGCCGTTTTGATACTCTTGAAAGATCTGGTCAACTTGTATTTGCGAAACCATTTTCATTAATCGCAATTCCTGGTGCTCGATCAGGTTCAGCTGCAAACTGGCAATGTTGACATTCGCATTGCGAATCGATTGCACTTGGGTAAGTAGGCTAAGAAAGCTGCTCGAGGTATCGAGATAGAATCGTCGTCTAAAGCGGGCAAAGTCTCGAACCTCGTAAAGCAAGTTACGTTCGGCCTGCGTTAGGTTTTCGAGCCTCACATGTCGGAATGCGCCTCGCAGCAAAGGTTGAGTAAACGAGCTAACAAATACTCCATTGCTGCCAGCAGAGTTGGTACCGAAGTCCCAGAAGAATGAATTGAGAACGTTCGTTGCAAACTGTCCTCCGCCTGCGAGTCGTCTTCCAAAGCCCAAGCGATCCGTTGTTTGTAACAAACGATTTCCCCCGAGATCAGCACCGGTGGCCGTGTATTGAGTTCCAACTCCACCACTCCACTGGGTAGCGAACTCAAATTCATTTCCGGTCAACGTCAGAGCGCTCAAATAGACCGATTCAAACTGCGTTTGATAGTCACGCGAATGCAGCAAAGCCAAGTCCAATGCAAGTTCTTGCGTTAATCGGATTTGTCCGTCGTCGCCGCGCGGCAAATGGTCTAGCCAAGAAGGTGATTCGATTTGATTTGCCGTCGGTATTTTCGACCAGTACTTGGTATTGCGATGCCCATCAGGGAAGTGCATTAATGGAGCCGCTGCGGGATCGTCAGGGGGCTTGGGGCTACAGTCCAAATCGGATGGCAATCCCATTCGCGATTGCTGCTTCGGCTCGACGGTTCTCGTCGGTAGAGACCACCGAGGATCAACGAGTCTGCTAGCAATCAGCGAATACGATTTCTTGTCGGCCGAAGCTCGGTACTGGGATCGTGTGCAGCCTGTCGATAGCACAACAAGCAATACCGACGTTTGTAAGCAAAACAGTATTGTTGCCAATCGCTGGCGAATTGCCTGCAATTCGCAGGGAAGGAGACGATCAATCAACTTTCGCCCCCCGTCCGTAAATTGCCGTTTGCTATTTAGAAGTTCCCAATTTGAGTCGCACAGCTTGCAATATCGGAATTAACGGAACATGGATTGATCGATTTACTTGTTAAGACGAGTAACTTTGCGTTATTCACGCAGGTACGGCTGTTAGCGTCGCCTTTCGCTCCGCGAAAGTTGCGAGGAGATCGCTACTTTTGCGGAGCAAAAGGCGACACTTGGACATTTATTGATCGCGCAGCCCAATCTCCGCCTGAGGATAGGCTGGGCACGCGGAGTTTAGAGGGTTGGGCCGATCGACCATGGGACAAACTCGTCGTCGCCATAGCCAAGCAATTCGCTCTTCGTTTTTTGCCCGCTGGCGGTCGCAAGAATGGCATCAAAAAGTCGATCGCCAGCTTGCTCGATGGATTCGTCCTCCAAAACTGTTCCCATGTCCATATCCATATCGTCGGGCATACGATGAAAAAGGGATGTATTGGTTGCGACCTTGATACTTGGCACGGGTTTGCATCCAAAGCAACTACCACGTCCGGTAGTAAAGACGATGACGTTCGCTCCGCTGGCAACCATTCCAGTCACACATGCAGGATCGAAACCAGGTGCATCCATAATCACGAGTCCCTTGGTTCGTATTGGCTCAGCGTATTGATAAACGGCTTGCAAGGCAGTGGCACCTCCTTTGCTAGCTGCTCCAAGCGATTTTTCGACAATGGTAGTTAGGCCACCTGCCTTGTTGCCGATGGATGGATTGTTATCAATTTCTTCGCCATAACCAGCGGCGTAGTTTTTCCACCACTCGATTCGTTCCAACAACTTCATCGCGACCTCCGCCGATTGAGCGCGACGAGTAAATAATTGTTCGGCGCCATACAACTCGGTCGTCTCCGAAAGAATCGCGGTCCCCCCACAAGCGACCGTTCGGTCGGCGGCGATGCCCAAAGCCGGGTTGGCCGTTATGCCGGAGTAGCCATCGGAACCACCGCACTTGGTCGCTAAGATCAAATGCTCTGCTGACACTTGCGAACGCTGCATTCGATTGACAACTGGCAGCAGTTCCTTGACCATTTCTACACCGCGAATTACGGTGGCTCGCGTCCCACCACTATCTTGAATGGAAAGAACGGGCACTTCGCGTGCCGCCTCCACTCCCGTCGAACGTTCCCGCTTGGAATGGTTGTTGACGCCTGCCAAAGTCAGCGGCACGAGTTTTTGCGACTTCAGTAGATGCCCAAGCGTATTCTGCTCGCAGCCCAGTCCGATCAGGACATAGGCTGCGATGTTGGGATGACGTGCAATACCGCCTAGGACACGACTCAGCGTTTTATGTTTAATTCCTTCGTAAGCCATGCCGCAACCGCTATCGTGTTTAAAAGCCACGACGCCATCCACGCCGGGGAACTCGCGAAGTACGTCCTCGGTGAAGTGGTTTGCAATATAGCGAGACACCGAGGCAGAGCAGTTAACCGTGGAAATGATTGCGATGTAATTTCGCGTGCCCACCGATCCATTAGCCCGAACAAAACCATCGAAGGTTCGGCCATGAATCTTCGTCGGTGGTTGGGGGGTCTCGGAGGCAAGTCCTGTAAAATCTACCTTGTGTTCGCAGCGAAGATTATGGTCATGAAGGTGATCGCCCGGCTCAACGCGTTGCGTCGCAACACCGATGGGCCAGCCGTATTTCGTAATTGGCCCGCCGATTTCGACGTTCGCTATTGAAACTTTATGGCCGGCCGGAATGTTGGCTTGAAGTGTGACAGAGTTTCCGATTAGATCTAAGATTCGCCCTTGCATCAATGGTTGCAAAGCTACGATACAATTGTCCATGTCGTGGAGTCGAATCCAGGCTTTGGTGCCATTTCCCATTTCGTTCATGTTCTTTCTAGGTGCATCATGCAGCAGGTCAAAATATTCAAAAGTGTCGACACCGAATTAGGGGACTTGGAAAGTCAGATAAACAGCTGGATTGCGGAGAGCAAAGCCAAAATTGTTTCGGTATACGGTAATATCTCTCCTCAAGCTGGAAAACATGGCCCGCAGGGGTCCTTTAGCGCAGCCGATGTTTTTGTTATTGTACTTTACGAAGCTTAGATTGGGATGGCCACAATGGTACGAGTATTAGTGCTGGGAGCGCATCCCGACGATGCCGAGTTTTTCGCAGGCGGACTGCTGGCCGTACATCAGCAAGTCGGCTCAACGATTCGGCTGGTAAGTGTGACGAATGGGCAATCTGGCCATCAATCTATCCCGAGCCACGAACTGATTCTTCGACGACGGGGAGAAGCCGCAAAAGCGGGACGCAAGATCGGTGCGGAATACGTGACATGGGATTTTCCCGACGGCTCTTTGCAAGCGACTCTGGAGTTGCGTCTGGCGGTGATAGGAGAGATTCGTACTTTTCAGCCTAACTTGGTTTTGACTCACCGACCGTTTGATTACCACCCGGATCATCGGGCGGTAGGTCAAGCGGTCCAAGACGCTTCCTACATGGTTCTCGTTCCTAAGATTCTACCAGAAGTGGCACCGCAAAAATTGGAACCCATCGTGGCCTACATGAATGACTTGTTTACTCGTCCCTGTCCATTCCGAGCCGATGTCACGTTGGATGTTTCGGAGCATTGGGATACGGTTATCCAGATGCTTGATTGCCATGAATCGCAGTTTTATGAGTGGATGCCCTGGATTGATGGCGTCCCGGACTCTGTGCCGAGTGAGTCGGAAGCCAGACGCAAATGGCTTGCGAACTGGTATATCGAAAAAACCAAAGGACGCATCGAACGATTTTGGAAATCGCAGTGGGGCCCAACTCCTAAACTCGTCGAAGCCTACGAGATCTCGGAATACGCGGGTAAGCCCTCGGCGGAAACAATACAACAGCTATTTCCTGGTGGACTCACACCCGTGATTGCCTGATTGAGTCTTGTCCGCCTCCCGAGTATGCTGATGAGCCAATCAAAACCTCTCCAAAGTTGCGTTGTCAGGCATGCCCGTTGCCTTCGTAATCGCCGAAGAAGGTTTTTATAACCCACCTGAATTTGGGCGAGACGATCTTTGCAGCCGGATGACCAAGATCGGGATGAAGGCTACTGGAATAGGCGAAGAAGAGTTTGCCCAAAAAGTTTTAAACAATATCTACGTGATGCAAAACCAATACCATCGCGGAAAGAGCTGGGACGATTTCGTAGGCAAGTATCGATACCTTGTCGAAAAGGAGAATATCCGTTTCGTGGTGATCGATTCCTTGAATATGCTCGATCCGACTCGCAATCGTACGGCAGACAATCTTTCCGCGCTAAAGACCTACAATCATGAAAAAGGTATCACGTGTCTTTGCATCGGCCAGATTCGAGACACGGGAATGCCCGTGGGTGGTGAAGCCTTGATGCACACCGCGGACGTGGTTTATTTGGTAGAGGAGATGAGTTTAGGCTCCAAAGAGATCGCCGATTTCTGGGGTGGCAAGTACAGGGAAAAAATTGAAGTAGTAACGGCGATTAAGAGTGTGACTACGCCGATTTTGCAGTATGCGATTCGAACCGACCGTGACCCCGAGACAGGAGTCATGATCGCGCATGCGTCCCAGCCTGCCGAGTATCCTGTGCTGCCCTCATCCATTTGGATCGTCTAATAATTCTTTGAGACGATTGCGAAGTGGACCTGGATAGCGTGCCAACCAAGATTCGTCGATAAGTCCGACTGAAATCATATCCAGCACATGCACTTGGTCTTTGCGTCGAAATGAATTGAGCTTCATTCTTACCAAGGCTTCGAGGGTGATGGTTTTGAAATTGTTTGCGAGAGTTATTGGCTCGATATCGGGATTAGGGTCGAAATCATCTGGTTTGACAACTTCACCGGTCAAGACCACATGAACCGCGTCGCGGGCCGAGCCATCGGGTTCTTCCACGAACATATTTAGTCCGGTCGTCATGCGATGATGAAAACCAGCTCGCGTCATTGCTTCGACCAAAGCCGGAAGGTCATGTGGACGAACGAGAATATCGACATCGCGTGTCGTCCGCACGGCAGCTTCGTCGACCTGCGCCACCCAAGCTCGAACAGCGTGGCCGCCCACCACTGCGTATGGGACGTTGGCATTCTCTAGGATGG
This sequence comes from Pirellula sp., assembly GCA_043757445.1. Classification (GTDB taxonomy): domain Bacteria; phylum Planctomycetota; class Planctomycetia; order Pirellulales; family Pirellulaceae; genus JBKCUI01. Next base: position 51,395 of record JAYVPJ010000183.1, read on the forward strand.
TGACGGTCTTACGCAAGCGTTCGTTCACTCGTTCCACCGCTCGTTCCATCCTGTTCCAGAGTTCTTCGCCGGAATATCGAATCTCAATCATTTTTTCAGTATCCCCCGATTGCATTTTGTCAACCTATTGTACATTTAAAAAGCGATAGGACACGCTGGTGCCGCATCCACATTGATTTTGTGTGTGGTTGGTAGTGGATCTTGTTAAAGATCCTATACCACAAGGATCTTTTACAAGATCCACTACGCACAAAATCGACGTAGTCGAGGCACTAGGACCTTGCTATTCGTAGGGTCCCTTTGCGACATGATGCAATGACTTGACCAGGCAGTTCAAGCCGTTTGGGATGAGTGGTTTGCGATGCAGTCTCGATGAGCTTCTGCATTTTTCGCCAGTGTTGGTGATTCATTTCTCTCAGCGGCCAGCCCATGCGGTGCCATATCATGACCAAGGCTTCTCGGACAATAGGCCACGGTTCGTTTCTGCACATAGGGACGGGGACAGAAAAATGGCTTGACTGCGAGGCTACCGTATTTTCTTCGGACGCATATCCAATTTTGGCGAGCCACCTATCGGCCATTTCGACAAACACGGCGTGTTCCTCTGCAATTAACTCGCGCGCCTGAAGCAATCGGCGGTCTAAGGATTCCGAGTTGGTGAAAGACCTTAATGTCGGTAGTAACTCGTTTCGGATGCGATTGCGAGTATAGTCGAGTGATTCATTCGATCGGTCGACTCGAAAAGCATGCTGCCTTTCTAACAAGTAGGCTAGTATCTCTGAGCGTTGCACACATAGCATGGGTCTCACGATCTCAGTACTGGCATCTAGAGTTCGAAAGGCTTGGATACCTGAGAGTCCGCTCGGTCCGCTTCCGCGTAGTAAATGGTGCAAAAAAGTTTCAACTTGATCGTCGGCTTGGTGTGCCATTGCAATCCACCTAGCACCATGGCATTTGGCAATTTCCATTAAAAACTGAAGACGCAGTTTTCGGAGTTTGTTCTCGTTTGGGTTTGAACTATCCGTTTTACTGGCACGTTGGACAATGCATTTTAGACCAAGCCTGGCTGCATGCGATTCCACAAACACTTGGTCTGCGTCACTTTCGTCGCCACGCAATGCGTGGTTAAAATGCGCCACGATCAGCCTGTCGGTATCAGGCCGGATCTGAAACAAGGCTTCGAGTAGGGCCGTGCTATCGGCGCCACCGCTTACCGCGGCTACGATTGTCGATCCTTGCCACAGTTGAATCGGCCACGTGTTCAAAATAGTCCGAAGGATACTTTTTGATGTTTTCATAGAAGTTCGAGGAATGGATTCGAGTGGGCTACTGGCACGGCAAAGGACAATGAGTATCCTAATACATGGTATTACTTTTAACTTCTGATGCTTAGGTTATTTAAATGTTGCGAAAACCAATAGTACTACTCTCGGTGCTTTTGAGCAGCTTCCTATTTACTGGCTGCAATAATTCCGACAGCAAAAGTCCTGCGTTAGGTAAATCAAAGGAAACGATGAGCACCCAGGTCGACAACGCTGAGTTGACCAACCGACGGACTGGCAAAGCCCGAGGATTAAAGCGTATCGTTTTGCTCAACAATACTGACTCGCCATTTTGGGATGCAGCCAGAGCTGGCATCAGCAAGGCATCGTCGGAACTAAATCTTGCCGAGCTCGGATTTTCTGCCGGAATGGATACTAACGATGGGACCGACCAAGGGCAAATTGAAAAATTACGCCAGTACGGCACTCAGAGCGATATCGTAGCGGTCGTGATTTCACCCACTTCTGCATCCAATCCTGCCGTTGCCGACGAGTTAAAGAAGCTAAAGGAAAAGGGGATCATCATCGGCTGCTTTGATAGCGATCTGGACGAAAAGCTACGATCGAATCGAGAATTTTATGTCGGAACGGACAACGAAAAGGGTGGCAAAGTTCTCGGTACCGCTGCAAAGAATCTCAAGGCAAGCGGCGGAGAGTACGTCCAATTTGTTGGACTGGATAGCCAATTGAACGCGATCCAGCGCATGGATGGATTCACCGCTGCGGTTGGATCTCAATTCAAACAAATCGCTCGACGCACCGATGATACGGATCGACAGCGAGCTCGCGACAATGTACGCCAGAGTATCGACCAAAATCCCAATTTATCGATTCTCGTTGGCATTTGGTCTTACAATGCTCCGGCGATCGTAGACGTAGTCAAGCAACGCAAACTGCGCGAAAAGATGACCATCGTAACGTTCGATGCAGAGCAGCTTGCCATTCAGCAAATGGGAGATGGCATGATTGACGCCATGGTAGTACAAAACCCATTTGGCATGGGCTTTGAATCGGTGCGATACTGTGTGGCGAAGCTTGGAAAAGACGAAAAGACAATTAAGGAAATGTTTCCTAAAATGGGTACACCCGGTGGTGACATTATGGATACGGGCCTCAAGGTGGTTGTTCCTGATAGTGGCACAGCCCTCAAAGAAGAAATGTTCAAGGAGTTTGGTGCCGGTGTCGAATTCGTTTCGATGAGCAAATTTCAAGAGTGGTTAAAGCAGTACGGCCTGACAAGCTCGTAGGCGAGGGCAGAAACAAACATACCAAGTGGCATGGGCGTCCCGCGCGTCCCGCCCGTGTTTTGACGGGCGAGACGCCCGTGCCACGAGAGGTTCCCAGGCAGAGCCTGAGAACCAAACAGCTTAGGCCGTGGCCTGAGACACGGCCCGGGGGGCAATGCTACGGTCTTTCGTTTCGCCAAGTTTACAAACAGGTATTGTGAATGAGTTCTCAACCGTCAGACCTGCTTTCGCGACTATGGTCGACTGTTGAATTCAAACTGATTTTGGCTTGGTTGTCGGTGGTCTTGGTAACGGTTTTGGTGGATCCGGGTCATACCTACTGGAACAATCCAGGCAATGCGGCTGAACTCATCATCCGAAACTCGGTTCTACTAGGCTTTTTCGCGCTTGGTAGTGCCGTGATTATCATTTCTGGCGGAATTGATCTTTCGAGCGGTTCGGTGATAGCCATGAGCGCAACCGTTTTCGGCTCGCTTTTAATCGCCCTGGATCCCGCTGGCTTTCGCGACGGGCATATCGCGACTTGGGCTGTCATGATCGCGTTCCTTGGGACACTCCTGTCGGGCGCCATGGTCGGAACACTTCACGCATGGCTGATCACCTGCGTGGGCTTGCCGCCATTCATTGCAACGTTGGCGACGTTGGTTGGTCTTCGCAGCTTCAGTCGTGGTGTGACGTTGGCAATGACGAACAACAAGTCTCAGATCGATTTTCCTGACTTGGCGCTTCGAGATTCGCTCAAGGATGTGACGAGTGTCTCGATAGTCTTCTTGGTGTTGGCCTTTGCGATTTGGTTTCTGATGAGTCGAACGGTAATTGGTCGACATTTGCACGCGATGGGTGGCAATGAGCAAGCCGCAAGACTGAGCGGTATACGGACCGAACGGCTCAAATGGCTTGCCTACGTCATCGGCTCGATCTCGGCTTCAATGGTTGGCATTGTCTATTTTGCGGATACAGGATCCGCCAAGCCGGACATATTAGCACGTGGCTATGAGTTGAACGCAATTGCGGCGTCCGTGATTGGGGGCTGTTCCCTGCAAGGTGGGATCGGTACTATCCCCGGCACGATTCTTGGCTGCTTGTTCCTGAGAACGGTGATCGATTCGGTGAACAAAATTGTGGGCTCAGGCGCTGATGTTTATGAGGGGATGATCGTTGGTATCGTTGTCGTGCTGGCAGTTACTTTTAGTCAACGCGCAGGCACGGCCAAGGCTCAAAAGTTTTTTGCGACACCGATTGGATGGGCATGTATTCCAGTCCTGAGCGTTCTAACAGGCATTTCGTTCTTGCTTTTCTTTCGCGACAAGCCGTGGTTCTCATCGCTGCACGCATTGGCTTTCAGCGCAATCGTTGCGTGCATTTTGATTGCGCGCGGGGTCATGGAACTTCGGGCAAAACGAGCATGAGAGTCGCGAGCTAACCAGCCATGGTCGAACCCGATACAGTTATTTCCATTCGAGGAGTTGGCAAGCAGTTCAACGCCGTGCGAGCGTTGAACGACGTGAGTTTTGACGTGGTGCGAGGCGAACTACATGCGGTGATGGGTGAAAACGGTGCAGGCAAAAGCACGTTGATGAAGGTCCTATCGGGTGTTTATAGTGAGTACGAAGGAGAGTTGTTCTTGCGAGGCAAACTCGTCCGTTTTCAAAGTACTCGCGATGCCGAGGACGCAGGGATTGGTATTATCCATCAAGAGTTGAACTTGGTCGAGCAATTGTCCGTGGCCGCAAATATTTTCTTGGGCAGGGAAATCAAACGATCCGTTTGGATGCTGAATCGATCAGTTGGGATACTGAATCAAGGTGCGATGGATCGATGCGCTGCCGAGTTGCTAACGCAACTCGAGTCCATTATATCGCCGAGAGCCTTAGTGAGCTCACTTCGAGTGGGTGACCAACAATTAGTTGAAATTGCGAAAGCAATTTCATTGGAAGCGGAAATCCTTATCATGGATGAGCCGACCAGTGCGCTGACGGAATCCGAAGTCGCGAGACTGTATGGCGTAATCGATCGATTGAGGAAGCGCGGCGTAACAATTCTTTACATTTCGCACAAGATGGATGAGGTCTTTCGGCTCGCGGATCGCATCACCATTTTACGCGACGGTCAGTTTGTGCAAACGGTCGAACGGGCAAGCGCTACGCCACGCTCTGTTGCGCATCTGATGGTCGGTCGCGAAATCGAACCAGCACGGCGGCGAGAAACCAATCAAGCCGCCAAAACTGTCCTGGAAACGAAGTCACTTTCGCTAGCTTGGCCGGGACATCCGCGAGGATGGCGTCTCAAAGACATTCATTTCCAATTGAATCGTGGTGAGATTCTAGGCTTTGCTGGGCTCATGGGTGCCGGTCGAACTGAGTTGTTGGAGTGTCTTTACGGCGCGAGCTCGGTGCCGCCTCAGGGGCAACTAATTGTTCATGGAGTTAACAGGCAATTCTCCCATCCTGCGGAGGCCATGAAAGCGGGCCTTGCGATGGTAACGGAAGATCGGAAACGGCTTGGACTGTTTTCTCGTATGACTGTGAGAGAAAATACGACTATCTGTTCTCTGCAGGATTGCGCGACCCTGGGGGTCTTGAGTCGTATGCGAGAACTTGCGGCGACCCATCAACAAATTCAAGCCTTATCGATCAAGTCGAGAGGGCCTGAGGCCTTGATCACAAGCTTGAGCGGAGGCAATCAACAGAAATGCATTATAGGGCGGTGTATGCTAACCACCCCGAGCATTTTACTGCTGGACGATCCAACGCGAGGCGTTGACATCGGGGCGAAAGCAGAGCTCTATCAGTTGATGGAACAGCTCGCGGCCGATGGAGTAGCAATTATCGTGACTTCGTCGGAGCTGCCAGAGTTGTTGACCGTTAGCGATCGGATCTTGGTACTCTGCGAAGGAGTCATCACGGGCGAGTTCACACGCGAGGAAGCGACAGAGCAGCGAATCATGGAGGCCGCCACACAACAGCCACATCTTGCGCTTTGTGACAACTAAGAATTAGGGTCGACAGCCGAAGGACGTAGTGGATCTTGCTAAAGATCCTTTTGAGGAGAGGATCTTTAGCTCTATCGACATCAGGTTGATATCTGCGTTTCCCACTTTGGATCGTACTCGCGGCGCCAAAGGTTGCTGGGGATCCCCTCGTCCCTCCAGCGGCCATCGGTGCTTGAAGAATGAATGGCGAGGTCGGCGCGATGCGATGCATTTCCTAAATGACAAAGCAAGGTGCTTTGATGACCGCTGAGGATGGGCTGGTTGAGTTTCGATGGATCGTTGGCACGAATGCAGTCAATGAAGTTTTGCATGTGCTCTGGTTGCCCATCGCTCGTCTTTTCGCCTGAATCAATTAGTTTGTTTGCTGAGTTGAAGATCTTGTAGGCTCCATCCGCTTCGATCTCCATATAGCCTTCCGTTCCGTAGAAGGAAACAAATGGACCTGGGGCATGTTGCGAGCAGGAAACACCTTGATAGGAGATTTGTTTGCCACCCTCGAATTGCCATGAAACGTCGTGTGTATCCGGTGTCTCTTGGTCGTCTTGGAAACAGTATCGACCACCATTGGAGACGGTTCGGATAGGGAAACCCGCTTGTAGTCCCCAACGGCATAGATCTAGGCCGTGTACACCATTGTTCCCGAGTTCGCCGTTGCCCCAATGCCAGAACCAGTGCCAGTTGTAATGCAAGACGTTTTCGCGATAGGGGCGTCGCGGCGCTGGCCCTTGCCAAAGATCGTAGTCTAGCGATTCGGGCGGTGAGGCATCGGTCTTCACGCCGATGGAGCCACGCAAGCGGTTGAAAAACGCTCTCGCTAGATACACTTTCCCAAGGCCCCCTTCATGCAGTTTCGCAATCGCCGTTTGGAAGCCAGGGCTGCTGCGTCGTTGGTTGCCAACTTGCACGCATCGCTTGTTCTGTCGGGCAGCGAGGACCATCCATTCTCCCTCCTGAGGGTTGTGGCATGCAGGTTTTTCGACGTAAACATGCTTACCTGCCTTGCAACCTAGAATGGTCGCTGGTCCGTGCCAATGGTTGGGCGCTGCGCAAATAAGTGCATCTATAACTTTGTCGTCGAGAATTCGCCGAAAGTCTTGAATGGCTTCGGGGCGACCCCCTAATTCCGAAATAAACTTAGCTCCAGCGGCAGCTCGATTAGAATCAGCGTCGCAAGCGTATTTGATCTCGACCCCGGGAATTTTTAACAGATTGGCCGCTAGGTCTTTGCCTCTATTAAGTCCCATCAAGCCGACGACGACGCGTTGCGGCTCTGGATTTGCCTCAGCCTTGAGCCTTGATAAATCGGCAACGAAAGGCAGGGTTGTTAGACTGGTTGTGGACTTCGATAAAAATTGGCGTCTTTTCATGATGATTAAGATTCTCGATAGTCGGAATTGGATGGGACTTTCAATAGACACCTTAGTGTAAAAAGCCTGGGTGCAGCACGTTGGCCCATTTAGGTAGCGACAAGATGAGAACCATGAACCGACAACCGAGCGCGTAATCGATTGTACCTAACCGTGCACGAGCACCGCCCTATTGGGCTGAGCACGAGCACGAAAACGCTGACATTATTTCGAAATTGTTAATTTGTAGAGACCGTCGATTGGCGAGGAGAGTCATAAAATGCGATACTTCTCTGTGATCCCTGTGATCCCTGTGATCCCTGTGATCCCCGTGTTTCTGTGGTTCCAATGTGTGCAGCCCAAGATAAGTTAGTGATAGTAGCCTAAATCGACGAAACCAAAGGAACTAAACATGAACGACAAGCCCCAGCGAGTCACGGTCAAAACGCTACAAGCGATGAAGCGAAGGGGACAGCGCTTTACGATGCTTACTGCATACGATTATCCAACCGCCAAGATGCTGGACGAAGCGAAGGTCGATTGCATTCTCGTTGGAGACTCTCTAGGTATGGTGGTTCAGGGAAAGTCAACTACCATTCCAGTTACCTTGGATGAGATGATCTATCATGGTGAAATGGTCGCTCGAGCAACAGAACGCGCCATGGTGGTGGTCGATCTACCTTTTCCGGTTGGACAGTTGGGTATCGGTCATACCGTGGAGTCTGCTGCCACAATTATGAAGCGAACGCAATGCCAAGCGGTGAAGATGGAGGGCGGCCATCAGCAGGCAGCCGCTATTCGGGCGCTTGTGGATGCGGGTATTCCAACGATTGCTCACATTGGATTGCGACCCCAAAGTGTTCATGCGCTAGGTGGCTATCGGGTTCAACGTGACGCAGACAAATTGATGACAGACGCCAAGGCAGCAGAACAGGCTGGGGCTTTTTGTGTCTTGATTGAATGCGTTCCTCCGGACTTAGCCAAACTCGCAACGGAGCAGCTGAGTATCCCGACGATCGGCATTGGTGCTGGACCGCATTGCGACGCCCAAGTCCTTGTAACCAACGATATGCTCGGATGGAATAGTGGTTACGTCCCGAAGTTTGTTCGCCGCTACGTCGATATGCGAAACGCTTGTGCGCAAGCCGTTAGTCAGTACTGCGAGGATGTCCAGAAAGGGACATTCCCAAGTACGGAAGAATCGTTTGGGTAGCGACTAAGTTTCGGGACTCCATTGCGGGAATTTTTCGAGTTGCTGTTTTAGTGCAAGGCGTGCACGATTCAATCGAGACCGAACGGTTCCGATGGATATTTGAAGTACTTCTGCAATTTCTTCGTAGGCCATTTCCTCCATCTCACGCAAGACGAGAATGGATCGGTGGTCCTCCGACAAGACTGCCAACGCTTGGTGAACCGAATCGATGTCTTCGGATCGCGACATTCGGGAATCGGGCGCTTCGGTTTTCGACTTGGGTTCGGAACCGGAGACTTCTCGACTTTCATCGAGAGAAAGATGCCCGCGATGGCGTCGTCGCTTGGCCAAAGCGAAGTTGAAGGCAATGCGATAGAGCCAAGTAAAGAATCGACTGTTTTGCTGGAATGTATCAAGTTTGAGATAGGCTTGAATGAAGGCTTCTTGAACGACGTCTTCCGCTTCATCCGTACTTCCTACGACGCTAATCATGGCTGTATACAAACGGTCTTGGTAACGAGTTACCAAGACTTCAAAGGAAGAGCTTTTGCCGGCAAGTGCGGACTGGATCAATTCGTCTTCGTCGTTCACACTCGCCTACAGAACTAAAATGAGAATCGCTAAATGATCGCCTTCAATGGTGAGCTGGAAAGGGGTATTTGTCAAACCTTACTCGTATCGAAGGGCATCGATAGGGTCGAGCCTACTCGCTCGCCAAGCTGGGTAAAATCCGAATCCGATTCCGACCGCTGCCGAGAATATTAGACTCCCGATGGCCGCAGCCTGGCTAACAACGATAGGCCAATCTTTGCCAGAAGAGATCGCGTTGATGGCCATGGTTAGGGAGACCGAGCCCAATACTCCGAGCATCACACCGATCGCCCCGCCGATTACCGACAGCACCATCGATTCGACGAGGAATTGCATCAAGATGTCTCTTGGGCGTGCACCCACGGCCATACGTATCCCTATTTCTCGCGTGCGTTCGGTGACGGAAACGAGCATGATGTTCATGATTCCGACACCGCCAACCACCAGTGAAATCCCCGCAATGGAAGCCAGCATTGCAGTCAGCGTTCCGGTTACAAGGCTAAAGACGCCTGCAATCTCGGTCGTGTTGGCCACCTGAAAATCCGGTTGTTGTCCCAATCCGATTCGGTGCCGATCCATCATCAACGATTCGATTTCTTGTTGCGCTTGCCCCATAAGTTCGGTGCTGCGGGCGGAAATAAGGGCGACGTCTACATTGTTGAAATTGCTTCCTTGGAGACGCTTACGAACCGTTGTGTAGGGCATTAAGACGACATCGTCTTGGTCGTCGCCTACGATGTTCGCGCCTTTGTTGGCCATGACTCCTACGATTTCGAACGGGATATTTTTGACACGAACGCTCTGTCCAATGGGGTTGGACGTTTGGAACAGTTTCTTGACTACGGTTTGTCCAACCACGCAAACCTTGTTGGAGTTGTTTATGTCACCCTCGGAAAAAAACGAGCCCAGACGCATCTGCCAGTTTCGAACCAGCAGATAATCAGCCCCGACCCCAAGTAAATCGCGGGGACGACAATTGTTGTTTCCGAAGATGATCTGTCCGGCTGCCCCTACGATGGGGGTGGCCGCCAATACGCTTGCGCATTCACGCCCAACGGCGTTGACATCGGCAGCGGTGATGGATGGGATTTGGGCAGCTCGTCCGCCGCGACGGTTGCCCTGTTGGAGAACAATGACGTTAGTTCCCAGGTTTGTGAATTCTCCCTGCACCAGTTCGCTCGCAGACGTGCCAATCGAAACCATGGCAGTTACCGCTGCGATTCCGATGACCACCCCTAAAATGGTCAAGCCAGCCCGCATTTTGTTTTTTGCTAGTGCCCGAATGGCGATTCGAAAAGTATTCAGGAAAGACATGTAGGCCCAGGAAATGAACAGATCGGAAATTGCACCTGTAATGCAGCCGGAGGCTAGTATCCAATGCCGCTCGCTTTGAGCCGCAACGCGATAGCGTGCGGGCCGGAAGTCACGGAGCGATTCATTCTAACCCGTCGAGACGGTTAATTGCGGTTGCAATTCTCGAAAAAGGGGGTAACATTCGATCGCTAATAGTAAAAATCCAGGCCTCCCGGAATTCCTGAGGTCGTTGTTGCAAGCAGATGTGAGTTTCTCTTTACATGACCGTTACAAAAGAACGAAAACAAGAAATAATCGGCCAGTTTCGCACACACGAGGGTGACAATGGTTCGCCAGATGTGCAAATTGCCATGTTGACGGAACGAATCAATGGAATGACGGAGCACATGCGTGGTGCGGTGCGTGACTATTCCAGCAGGCGCGGTTTGCTTCGAATGGTTAGTAAGCGACGATCGTTGCTAGACTACGTTCGCAAGCATGATCCTCAACGGTACTTGGATCTCATTGGCAAGTTGAATATCCGAAAGTAGTCGATTGAATTCTTGGGCTGGTTCGCTTGAACCAGCCCTTGGCGTTTTTTGGTGTGTATTAGAATTCTTGCAAGCGGTTGCTTTGCTCAAGTTTAGATGTTGGATGTGGTTTAGCCCACATATATCCCGTCGCGTTTTGTTCGCCATGGGAAAGTGTGTTGATTGTCGGTGAGGCCAATGGGTGGCCTCTTTTGTCATCTCTTTTTTGTCGTTCTCTTACTTGTTCTCGGCAAGTGGATCGCCGGTCGCCTTGATTGGAATGGGTCGCCATTCTAGTACCAATCGATCTATGGCAGAATCTGTCAATAGCCCCAGAGCAGTTGTTTTGAATGTAGTTTTTTGAAGGAAATATCGTAGTGAAAATTCGAGTAGAAAAGAAAATTGGCGATTCCGTATTGGCGTTTGAAACGGGTCAACTCGCCAAACAGGCTACCTCCTGTGTGCTGTGCCAATATGGTGATACCGTCGTCTTGAATGCAGTCTCCACTGGCCCTTCGAGGCCAGGAACGGACTTCTTTCCGTTGACCTGTGACTATCGCGAACGCTTCGCCGCCGCTGGCAAATTTCCGGGTGGATTCCTAAAGCGTGAAACCCGGCCAACGACCAAGGAAACGCTTACGAGCCGGTTGATCGATCGTCCGATTCGTCCTTTGTTTCCAGAAGGATTTCGAGACGATGTGCAGGTTCAATCCATTGTTTTGAGCAGTGACGTTCAAAACGATGCCGACGTGCTGGCCATGAATGGTGGTGCGTGTGCACTGTTCATAAGCGCACTTCCATTTACCGGCCCGATCGCTGCAACGCGTGTCGGACGAGTCGATGGAAACTTCATAGCATTTCCTACCCATGCTCAACTCGAGGATAGCGATCTAGATATGATCGTCTCTGCCAACGAGCGAGAGGTCGTAATGGTCGAGGGGTTTGCTCAGGAAATTCCTGAGAACGAAATGTTGGACGCTATCAAATTCGCTCACGGCATTTGCAAAGAAATAATCGGTCTGCAACGCGAGCTTCATGAAAAGATTCAACCGACTAAGGCTCACTACCCAATTCCGGACGACACGGAAATCGTCGCCCGGTTGACGTCGTCCTACTACGATCGTTTTAGGGATGCGAAACAGGCCGAAGGAAAACAGGCTCGAAATGATGCTTGCAATGTACTTCGAGAAACAGCTTTGGCCGAAATGATTCCTGATCCACAAGCGGCAGGGGCATTGACCAAGGATACTTTGTACCGTGCTTGGCATACGCTCGAAAGCCGAGTGGTTCGCGATTTGATTTTGGCTGGTAGACGTGCCGATGGCCGAGACAGCATGAGCCTCCGACCGATTCATTGCGAATCCGATTTGCTACCTCGCACACACGGAACCGCACTATTCCAAAGGGGCGAAACGCAAGCCTTCGTCACCGTGACACTTGGCACGCCGCGCGATGAACAACGTGTGGATGGACTCGTCGAAGAGTACAGCAAGAAATTTATGCTGGACTACAATTTTCCGTCATTCTCCGTAGGGGAATGTCGTCCTATCCGCGCCCCAGGACGTCGCGAAATCGGTCACGGGATGCTCGCCGAACGTTCGCTCGAGCCAGTACTGCCAGATCCAGATGATTTTCCCTACACGATTCGTCTGATTAGCGACATCCTCGAAAGCAATGGCTCATCTTCTATGGCTAGCGTTTGCGGTGGATGCTTGGCGCTGATGGCAGCCGGTGTTCCCATTACGAATCCTGTGGCCGGTATCAGCATCGGATTGGTTCGTGAAAAGGATTCCTATGTTCTATTGACAGACATTTTAGGAGATGAAGATCACCATGGCGACATGGACTTCAAGATTTCGGGAACTCAAAACGGTATCACCGGAATTCAACTCGATCTCAAGATCGACGGCATCAGCGAAGAAATCATTCGCGCTTCGTTGAAGCAAGCCAAAGAGGCCAGGATGGAAATCTTGCGAAAGATGCTTACCTGCATGCCGCGTCCTCGTAGCGAAATTAGTCGCTATGCTCCACGCCTTCTTCGAACCAAGATCGATCCTGAAAAGATCGGTGCTTTGATCGGTCCCGGCGGAAAGAATATCCGTTCCATCCAAGAAGATACAGGTGCGAACATCGATGTGGATGACGAAGGCAACGTAACTGTTTCGAGCGGAGATGCCGATTCGGCGCGAACGGCTCTGGCTCGTGTTGAGGCTTGTACGGCTACCGTCCAGATCGGCAAGATTTACGATGGTACAGTTTCAAGCGTTCGCGACTTCGGTGCGTTCGTGGAGATCCTTCCCGGAAAAGATGGTCTATGCCATATCAGTGAACTCTCCAGCGGTTACGTTCCAAGCGTCGATGCAGTTTGCAAAGTTGGCGATGCGATGAAGGTAATAGTCATCGACATCGACGACCACGATCGCGTTAAGCTTTCCAGACGTCGGGCTTTGGAAGAATTAGGCATCGAAGATGAATTCGCAAGTGCCGAAGGCGCCGAAGGTGGCGAGCCAGGCGAAGAGGGCGAAGTCGACCCAGACCGACCCTTTGAAGAACGTGGCGGCGATCGTCCTGAGCGAGCTTCTTCCGGTGGCGGCGGTCGCGGTCGATCCGGTGGTGGTGGTGGTGGTGGCGGCGGCGGCGGCGGGTTCCGTGGACGAAGCAGTGGCGGCGGTGGTCGCAGCGGTGGAGGCAGCGGTGGAGGTGGAGGTCGAGGCCGAAGTGGCGGCGGTGGCGGTGGTGGCCGACGTTAACAAGCCTGCCAACGTGGATTGAATAAAAAAAGGGTGTGTCGCTTTTCGCGACACACCCTTTTTTTTTAATTCCTTTTAACCCTGAGCCAAAGGCGTCGGCTGTTGCGTACTCGACCTTCGCCTGCGGTTTAGTGCTAAACCAATCCATTGTTCAACAGACCAGAGGATTAGCGGGTTCGTTTTTCAGTATGGGCTGGATGCACCTGTGTCGGGATCGCCAACCATGTGAAAATGGTTGTGGTCAATGTAGATGACTTCGACACTCTCTTTGTCGTCCAGCGTGTACGGAACCGGCCAGCCATTGATGGTTCGCTCCTCAAAGTAGACCGTGCATTTGTAGTGAGCATGATGCAATTGTGCGAATCCGATTAGCGGAATAAACCGTGGATCATCGATGTAGTCTGCCATCTTTTCTTTGACGATGCGAACTCGATTGCGTTGCTTCTCATACAACAATGGGATGCCGCCTCGGATGGGGCGAGCCTTTTCCAACGCATGAGTCACTTCGTCATCGCTCGGTGGATCGATGGCAGCAACCGGGCCGCCAGCTGTCAATGGACCCATGATTGGCACGCGGGCATATCGCTCGTGAACGTGGAATTGGATTTCCTCGTTGTCCTGCAGATAGGGACTAATCGGGATCGGAACACCTAATGGTCCGAGTGCGATATTGGAGAGGTTGACACAGCCAGTCTGCGCGCCAACCGTAGCAAGTAGTAATAAAGCAGTAATTCGTTGGAAACGCTTGCAGGACATCGGTATAAACCCTTCTCGTGTCGGAGACGACGACTCGTCGAACAATGTTGTTTTCGGCTGAGGGGGTGTTAAGACTTGCGGGTTTTTCCGTCTGCAACGAAAATTCCTTTAAAATGGAGTGCTAGCATTGTATGACCCGTCGCTTGGCTTGCCAGAACGTCGAGTCTCCAATAACTTCTATTGGTAGGGTGGTCGCTCCTGCCGGGCGCGAATAATTTAGTCTATTTCCACTGCATGATCACTCTCGGCAAGAGTGGCCCACAAAACAGCAAAAGCAAAAACGAATGCCACAACTTTCGCACATGGTTTACTTCACGCTCAGCGATGACTCGGACGCCAAGATTTTGGAATTGGTCAATGCATGCAAAGAATATCTTGACGGACACCCGGGAGTTGTTTACTTCTCCGTTGGCGCTCTGAATAAAGAGCTAGCAAGGCCAGTCAATGATCGCGGTTATCACGTAACGATCAATGTTGTGTTCGATAGCCGAGATTCGCACGACCTTTATCAAGTCGCACCTCGGCACCTGGAATTCATCGCGCAGCAAAAGCCCAACTGGAAACAGGTCCGTATATTTGATTCCGACCTTGTTTAGTGGTGCTTTCGTATGCCAACTGTCTTAGAACGAATAGTAGCTAACAAGCGAGAGGAAATCGCGTTCGCCAAAACGCGACGCGATTTACAGTCGCTCGTTGATGGAGCCATAAACGGCCCCGAAATCAGGGATTTCTTGCTTGCATTACAGGGACATGACTACGTTCGTTTGATCGCCGAGGTCAAACGCGCCAGCCCCTCCAAGGGGATGATACGACCCCAGTTCGATCCTACGGATATCGCGTTGGCCTATGAGGCTGGTGGTGCAGCTGCGATCAGTGTATTGACGGATGAGCCCTTCTTTCAAGGACGGCTAGACTACCTGACCTCGATCCGAGAGGCCGTGGCTATTCCGGTGTTGCGAAAAGACTTCATCTTGGACGAATATCAGGTCTACGAGGCAAGAGTGGCCGGAGCGGACGCCGTCTTGTTGATTGCGGAATGCCTTGAGGGAGATGAGTTAAAGAGTCTGTACGACTTGATACAAGGGCTGGGGATGACTGCCTTGATCGAGCTTTACAACCCCAGTCATTTGGAACGAGTGCTGGCGACGGGAACGAAGCTAGTCGGCGTGAACAATCGTGATTTGCATACGTTTGCAATCGAGCTGGACCATGTGATTCATTTGCGCAAAGAGATTCCATCCGATGTAACGGTTGTCGCCGAAAGCGGCATCTTTACGGCCGCCGATGTGGAGAAAATCCATCTCGCCAACATCCAGGCCATGCTTGTTGGTGAGTCGTTGATGCGCCAGTCGGATATTCGCCAAGCGACGATCAATTTGCTTAGCCCCGCCTTATAGCATCGAAACGAACATTACGGTTCAACAACACGGTTAAACGGAGCATACAATGCGGATCTTAATTCTATTCCTATTGGCAGCCTTCCGTTTTAACTGTTGGTCATTGCAGGCCTCCGACTCGGAATCAAAAGCCAACTTGGTTGCCACCGAAAATGCTTTGCCTGGGTCGACCGATTGGCAACTCACTCGAGTTCGAGTCGATGGAGAGAAATACCGCTCACCTTGGATCGAGGGATACTGTTCCCGCCAGAGCGTCCAAGCTGGGGAGACGATCGAAATCAAAGTTTCGGTGAATCCGGCCCGCGCATTCAACCTAGAGATTTTTCGCACCGGATACTATGGAGGCGCCGGTGCTCGATTGATGAAGTCGATAGGCCCTCTCGAAGGGGCCACACAAGCAACCCCCGCACCGGGTGAAAAAGATTTGCACGAATGCAATTGGACAACCACGCATAGCCTAACCATTCCGAACGATTGGCTCAGCGGCGTTTACCTTGGGAGAATGACCACCATTCCAAAGTCCGATGCGGAAGCCTACTGGCAGAGCTATGTCATTTTTGTCGTGACGGATGATCGACGATGCGATGTTTTGTTTCAGTGTTCGGATAATACTTGGCAAGCATACAATCGTTGGCCTAGTCACTATTCGGTCTATACTCACCCGAAAGGAAATCAAGGTCCATGGGCGGACGTGAGCTTTGATCGACCATATGGACGCGAAGGTCAATTCGACAGTGTCGTCAATGATCCACTGACTGTCGGAGCGGGTGAGTATTTGCCGCTCGAATTCCCATTGGCCTATTGGCTAGAGCAACAAGGCTACGACGTATCGTATGTTTGCAACAGCGACATGATCGTGCCAGATCGAGGGCTCAAGAGTCGCATGTTTATCAGTGTGGGTCATGACGAATATTGGGACATACGCCAATTTCGCAGTGTTGAAAAAATGCGAGACGAAGGGGTAAATTTAATGTTCTTGTCCGGCAACAGCGTTTGCTGGGTCACGCCGATGCGACCTGGGTTTGATGGTCGACCCAGTCGGATCATGTTTCGAGGAGGACCGTATGGAGGCGATCGTCAGGTCGCCAGAGACCGAATCAAGGACCATGGCCCGTTCCCTGAAAGAGGACCCGACGAAGGACTCTTGATGGGAGCGAGAAACGTAGAGCCCGTTAACGGTGGTGGTGATTGGATTTGTACGAACTCGAAGCATTGGATCTTTGATGGGACCGGGATGAAGAATGGGGACAAGATCCCAGGCCTAATCGGCTGGGAATACCATGGCGATCCCGCAAACATCGATGGGCTCGAAATAGTTGGAGCGGGTACGGCTTGGGTCGGAGGGGAAACGCCGCAGCAGTGGTCGGCGACCGTCTACCACGGTCCTAAGGGCAACACCGTATTCAACGCTTCGAGCATATTTTGGGTTCAGGGCCTAGGGTCGCCTCCAGGCCATACACTTCCGTGGTCGCATTGGAGCAGACCGCACGGCCCCGATCCTCGCGTACAAAGAATTACGAAGAATGTTCTTGATCGCGCGGTACTTCGATAAATTCGTTCGGAAATTTCAAGTGCTTACTTTCGAGTTGTCATGATCGAAAGAAGTCAAAGGCTACCGAGGCAGCCCCTGGCTTGTAGGCTTCTTGTCGCAGTTCTTTTTTCTGTTTACTATGTCAAAAGCCGGAAGATGAAGACCCCGCGTTGATCGCTCGCTAAGATCCACCAGAAGGTCTCGGTTTCGCAAAGTTATAATCCCAAGCATGGCGGCGCGGGACACTGCCGACGCAAACACGAAGGCCAATGTCGTGACAGCAAAAGAACCATTGTTCATAAGGTGAACGGCAATAAACGGCGAAGCGGTTCCCTTCCATCGATGGAGGTTAGCAAGTATCGTATCGGCAACTTGGTCAGCTAATACACAGTCATCGAGAAGCCATACTACGACCGAATTATTCATTAAAAATTGCGTTCGCTTCTTGGGGCTTCAGTTCCTTTTGATTCGCCTCTAGTTAGAATCCTTCATTCCCACCATTCTTACTCCCCACGAAGGCCCCTCCCTATGTTCGACGTATCGCTTTCCTTATTCTTGCTGTTCATGGGAGAACTCATCGCAGGCGATTGGACCCAGTTTCGCGGACCAAATTCGGACGGTCATGCGACTGGGCCAGCGACACCCATGGAATGGTCCGACACAAAGAATGTCTTATGGAAAGTTCCGGTTGCGGGACTGGGTTGGTCCTCGCCGGTTATCGCCGATGGTAAGGTCTTTTTGACGACGGCCATTCCAAAGGGCGAGGGATTGTCTCTTCGAGCGATAGCCGTGGATGCAGCATCTGGAAGAACTATTTGGGACCGTGAGGTTAGAACGGTCGACAAGGTACCATCGATCCATGCCAAGAACAGCCACGCTAGCCCAACCTCGGTTGTTCGCAACGATTCCATTTTCGTTCACTTCGGAGCGCTTGGTATGGCAAAACTTGCCAGCAATGATGGTGCAGTGCAATGGACGTGCAATGCTCTGGATTACCCACCTATGCACGGAAGCGGTGGCTCGCCTATTTTGCATGATGGCAAACTGTTCATTGCTTGCGATGGTAGCTCGAAACCCTTCGTAGCTGCTGTTGATGCGGCAACTGGCCAAGTCGCATGGAAGAGTCCGCGTTCGGTCGATGCTCGCATCAGTCACTCGTTTGGTACGCCAACCATGGCGATGGTCGATGGCAAGGCTCAGATGCTCGCGCCTGGTCCAGATCATTTTGCTGCATACGATTTGGAGACGGGTGCCGAGATATGGCGAGTGCGAGCTACTGGCTGGTCGGTAGTACCTCAACCAACCGTTGGTCATGGACTCGTCATCTACAATCACGACTACGATAACCCAGAGTTGTTGGCAGTGAAGCTAGGTGGCAAAGGGGATGTCACCGACTCCAACATTGTTTGGCGTCTTAAACGGGGTGCACCAAGTACACCGTCGATGTTGTTGGTTGGCGATGAGCTCTACTTCGTTTCTGACAAGGGTATCGCTTCGTGCGTCGATGCCAAGACAGGCGAAAGCCATTGGATGGAGCGGCTTGGGGGAAATTTTTCAGCATCGCCGATACATGCAAATGGGCGAATACTCTTCTTGAATGAAACGGGCCAAGCGACCTGGGTAGCTTTAGGCACGAAGTTTATTGAGCTTGGCAAGAGTGAAGTACCTGGTCGCACCTTGGCAACACCAGCATTTGCAGATGGCGCGATGTATTTGCGAACCGATGAGTACCTATACAAGTTCTCGCAATAGAATTAGCCCAAAGCTATCACAGAAGCAGTCTAACCCAATTTTACCCTGGGCGCAAAAAAGGGGCGCAAAAAAGGTGTCAGGAGTCATTGTGGGGGCGCAAAAAAGGTGTCAGGAGTCATTGTTGGGCGATAGGGGCAGTGATATGATGCTTGGATGCCTAGACCAAAACGAGCCGATGAAGCGAATGGAATTTACCACGCCCTGAACCGTGGCAACGCCAGATCGACTCTTTTTAGAAAAGAGGCTGACTACGCAGCCTTCGAGCGAATCCTTGCCGAAGGACTGGAACGATATCCATGCTGCATTCTGAGCTATCAGTTGATGCCCAATCACTGGCACTTCGTGTTGCAGCCAAGTCAAGTTGGCGGAATGAGCGACTTCTTGCGTTGGGTGACGTTGACGCACACTCAGCGTTTCCATGCTCACTACGGGACTTCGGGACAAGGGCATGTTTACCAAGGCCGTTTTAAGAGTTTTCCTATCCAGGACGACAACCATTTTTTTGTTGTCGCGCGGTATGTTGAGCGAAACGCATTGCGTGCCAAGTTGGTTGATCGAGCAGAGGGCTGGCGATGGGGGTCGTTGTTTCGATGGTTGAGCCAACCGGAGCCCGATCCAAAATTGTTGTCAGCATGGCCAATCGCTAGGCTTCCTAATTGGGTGAAACGGGTTAACGAAGCACTGAGCGAAAAGGAAATCGATGCAGTTCGATGGAGTGTTAAGCGTGGCAGTCCGTTCGGAAACGAAACATGGGTCGAGTCAACCTCTCGAAGACTTGGGCTGGAATCGACACTACGACCGCGAGGTCGCCCCAGAGTCCATCAGTTACCCAAAAATGACTCAAAAATGACTCCTGACACCTTTTCTGCCTTTTCTGACCTCTAGTGCTTTCGTAAATTAGCTACTCTTCTTTTTCACCTGACCCACGATCGATTCGCGGGGTGTTTATGGTGAGCCAAGTATCTTTGTCTTTGATGATGGCTTGTGGTGGCAGATCGGGACTCAGAGTAGTTAGCCCAGGTATCTTTCGGACTGCCGTACCAATTGCCATGAATTCCAAGAGTCCACCGTGCTCGTGAATATGAGTGCGAATTCCAACTACATCATCCGCTTGGACTGCAGTTGCCTCATCGCGAATCAACCCGATCGCATGGGCTCTTGCCTCATATACCAGACTAGTCAAATCGGGGATCTCGCCACGCGTGAACGATTTCAGCATCGCCTTAATTCCGCCGACAACCCCGAGCGAGTATACCGCAGTTCCGAGTACAAGTTTCACCGGCATATATCCTAGGTGAACCAAGTTCCACATTTCCTCGTTGGTTAAATCGCTAGTAACCATTTGATTGACGGACTCAGGGCGACCCAAAATCGGATGATGCGAAGCGGTTCCAAGCATTAGCATCTCATGCGCTCCTGCCCAACGCATCGCGCGTGTTTCAATCCCTACGACGCAATTGGCTCCCGCATTGAATGCTTCGTTGGAGATTCGATTGAGAGCGAGATGCCGGGTCTTGTTAAAGATGTCGCTGTATTCCTTGATCTCGCCGCGAGCTAAAGACTTGAAGGCGCCAACGATGCCACCGCCTGCCCCGATCGAGAACGCAACATTTCCAAAAACAAATCGCAGCGGCGTGAATCCCGCGTCCAATTGGCAATACAACTCCTGTCCATCAGCGCTTGACGAAAACGACAGCTTCTCCGATTTGGCATCACCGTAATGCAATGCAGATGCGACCGAAAGAAACTCGCTCTGACCGTGAAAGGTGGTCAGCTCACTTGTCGCACCTGTAATTCCGACGCCGCCGCTCTGCTCCGCTTCACGAATCATTCGGTTCAATGCTTGAAGCCGACCGTCGTGAATCACATTAGTAATCTCTTCGATTTCCCCTCCCACAATATTGCTTCCCAGGGCGGAGAGCGAACCAAGAAAACCCATCGAAAAGACAGAGTTTCCTATTACCAACTCGCCTGGCGAATAACCTTTTTTGGCGAGACAGTAGACTTCATTGCCCGACAAACCACTCATAACTGCCATGATTCTTCCTGCCTACAAAAGATTTATATTTCCAGATCGATGCTTGCGTTTGAGATTGTATCAAGTTAGACGACACTTTTCGCTGAACGCCACCTGTTATGTGACTTGATCCCGGGCTCTACCGCGGAACACGCAGGGTTCTGTGTTGCTCTATTTTTCCTGATCAACATGGAACAGTTTGATGTACCGGCGATCAGCGAGAAGTCTCGTTTTTTCCGTGTCTTCTCGTTTCTGTCGGCGAACAAATCAGTTACTGATAGCAACACATTTCCCGTTTGCGCTTTTGGCTTAAGCTGGAAAAAAGTGAATGGAAAGTTTATTCAAAAAATGTCGAACCTGCTATTTGTCGCACGGCCCCGGCGGAGCCTGCAAGGCAGTAGGTTCCAAGGCAGAGCCTTGGAACTAGCGAGTTGCGTTCGCCAAGAACTGGACGTCCACAGAAGATTCCTTCGTTGAGGCCAAGAAAGTCTGAGCCAGACAATGACTTTTTACAACAGATCGATTATTTTGACGTATCCCATTTCTCTTTTTCCTCACAGAACGAGATCCTTTTCATGTATTTACCAAGTCCAAGGAAATTGCTTTCCTTTCGATCGCGTCTTTTCCGTGCGACCCTTGTTTTGTTCGCGATTAACGCGTGCGATTTTTCCGCTTCCACCGCTTTGGCCCAAGAGCGATCACAGCCAACCGAGGGATGGACAGATAGCTCGGGTGAGAAAACGTTGAAGGCCGAATTCGTCAAACTCGATGGCGTCCAGTTGACGCTTCGAAAGTCCGACGGAACCGAAGTCGTTATTCCGCTCAGCAAACTCGATGACAAGAGTCGACTCAAAGCGAGAGCCATGTCAAAGAGTGGGGCTGCGACGGCTAGCGCAAAAAGCTCAGCACCGGTCGTCTTTCCTGCGAACCCCACGGCGCAAGAATTTGTGGACATCATCGTTCGCGAGATCAAGAATGAAAATCCAATCGTTGCGTGGGACGCGTTGCCAACATCCAAACAGAACCAAATTCAGGAGGTCGTCAAGTTGGCCGCAACGCGTGTCGAGCAACGAACCCTGAACGTTGTAAAAAAGTTTCGAGGCGATTTGTTCACCGCGTTGAAAGGCAAGAAGCAATTCATCTTAGGTAGCAGTGCCATCCCTATTCCGTCGGACCAAAAAGAGGTACTCAAAAACTCATACGATGCGATCGTTGGTTTACTAGAGGCCTACATCCCGAATGAATGGTTGGATGCAAGTTACTTGCAACAAGCCGATGTACGAGATTTGCTTTTTGGTTATGTGAACAACGTGATTCGGAATGCCAAAGAGGTCGAAAAGACGCTGCCAAGCAACAGCCCTATTAAGTCGATGCTAAGCCAATCTTCCATCGAGGCAAAAGTTGAGAGCATTTCGTCAACCGAGGCCATGATAACTTTCGTCGTGCCAGGACAACCGGAATCGCCTACCAAATTCGTTCTTTCCGAAGGCCGTTGGTTGCCAGCGACATTGTTGGATAATTGGGATCAATCCATGGGACAAGCACGGGGTATCCTCGGACAATTGGACTCTAAAGTTATTCACCAAAGCGTTGCGCAAGCCATGATATTTCCCATTGGATTGTTGGGCTCAATCAGTTCAGCCGAAACGCAACAGGATTTCGATGACGCGATCGGCCAGTTGGCCGGCTTGGCGCAGATGATGTCAGGGCTGGGCGGGGGTGCTGCCCCACCGCCTGGAGCCGGGGGACGTCGACGTCCGTAGCGAGTAAGGATCGGTGGAGGATGGCAGAGCATAAGCCCTACAGCTTAATGCCTATCGCCTTACTCCACCGAGCCACATTCGGCTTGTTTTTCACTCTTCAGATTCGCTTCGTGTTCGCGCAGAACGCGATCCAAGATTCCGTTAACGAATTGGCCGGAGTTGCGATTGCCGTAACGCTTTGCTATTTCGATCGCCTCGTTAATGGAAACGCGGCCAGGTACGCCACCGTGCATCATTTCAAAGGTTGACATCCGCAAAATGTTTCGGTCAATGGTTGTCATGCGTTTGACCGACCAATTGGCAGCGTGTTTGGTCAGGATCTCGTCAATTGCTTCGCGATGCACGCGAACACCGCGAAGCAATTGTTGAGCAAAGGCCACCAAGGGCTTGTTGTGCAGCATTCGTTTGGAAACGAACTGATCAGCGATCGCCAACTCTCGCATCGGATTCATATCCTCTTCGTAAAGTACTTGCAAAACGACTTCTCTGGCTCGGCGACGTGTGGTCATACTCAAACAAATTGGAAAAGAACTGCGGATTTAGTGATATCGACAAGTAGTGTGATTCAGTGGTCGTTTCGAGTCAATCAGTTAGCGGGAATCGTGGGAGATGATTTGCAAAGCATCTGGTCCACCTCATTGGACACGATGACTCCATAATTGATGGCTCCCAACCAGCCTGACATAATGATTCCAACGGATCCGGCGTGGTAAAGGCCTTTGATTTGTTGAGGCAAACCGCGAGAAACGGCCAGCCCTTCAAATTTGGTTCCGAAACTAGCCCCCAACTGATGCTTGGTGTAATGTTGAAAAGTCTGGGGTGTGGCGGCTTCTGCATGCTCGATTTTATCGCGGCAGTTTGGAACATACTGTTCAAGTGCATCGAGAGTAGTCTCGACAAGATCTTTTTTGCTAGAGTCGTATTCGCTTTCTGTAAAATTGGACCAGTCGCTCCAATTTGCGTTGGTGCTACTGACAATGGCGAATCGTTCCTTGCCCGTGGGACGCGTTCGCGGATAGTAGAAGCTAAACGTGCGCGACGTGATCTTTCGGTCGAGCAGCAAATGCGTGCGGAATAAAGGCGCCGTCGAACAGAAAAGCAAGTCACCGGTCGATTCAGGTATGGTTACGCCAGGTTTGAGCGCCATGTAGACTTGCGTGCTGCTGTTGTTCAGCCTTACTGCTTTGGCGTCAGAAAGAAACTGTGAGTCGAAATTCTCGGATCCGACCATATCCAGGATTGTAGACCTCAGATTCGAATTGCTAACCACGGCTCTGCATTTGATCTCGCGTCCATTGACCACAACTCCTTGGACACCTTTGGACCCGACAAGGATCTTTGAAACATCGCAGCGGATTCGGATATCGACCCCGTTCTTGGTTAGTTCGGCTTGCATCTTACCAACGAGGTCATCGGTTCCGCCCTCGTAGATAAAAACCCCTTTGGCCATAAAATTGGAAAAGACGATCCCGTAGGTGATAGCCGGATCCTCTAGGGTGGACCCATTGGCGTACGTAATGGGTTCCATCAGCAAACGAACCACATCCTCTCGGCCGGGGAAAAACTTTTCAAAGAGTTGCCCGGTGGTCATCGATTGGTCATCGTAGAAATTCATGCTTCGAGCTGCATCGAAGAATTGACGAACGCTTTCAGCCTCGACCCCAAACTGGGAGGTCAGCAACTTAGTGAAATCTTCTCGATTGAAAGTTGTCGTGAGAGAAAACATCGGATTGTCGAACCGAATGTTTTTTAGTTGAACAATATTGGACGCGATTTCTTCGTTCCAATAGCGTCGACAACTTTTGATCATGCCGAACGGAAAGCCGTGAAGTGAAATATCGAAGGTGTGGCTGCCTGGTCGTTTAAACCAAGTGGCTAGTCCACCGAGTTTGTAATGTTGCTCAAGCAATAGAACCCGGTGACCGGCTCGTCCCAAAATGTTGGCGGAGGTCATGCCCGCTAATCCGCTCCCGATGACCACTACGTCGTACTCGGGGAGCACCCCGGCTAGAAAATCTTTTGGCATACCGCTGGGGAAATATTCTTTCAGACATCAATTGGAGGCAATTAGTGCGGGTGAGAGGAATCGAACCTCCACGGCCGTATGTATTTAGCCACTAGATCCTGAGTCTAGCGCGTCTGCCAATTCCGCCACACCCGCAACAAAACCACGTGCTAGCAATAAAAACGCACGTTGTTGGCAATTCAAAAAGTTATCCGCAATCGATGGGCCGGTCAAGTCAAAGGAGAGAACCGGCTGATTTTGGGCTTGTTGCCTGCTATAATGATTTGGGCGCAGATCCAGCTGACCCTAGCCGAATATGTTACGTTCGGCCTTTGCTTGCCAGACATCCAGCGTGCCCTCAAACAAAATTCAATCCAATCAATCGCCCTTTTCGGCTATACCAAACCACACCTATACCATTTTTCAGTTCTATCCATCATTTCGAGGCAGAGATGAAATACTTACTCCCAACGCTTCTTGGCATTGCACTTCTTTTCGTTTTCGGAACCTACAGAATGACGCAAGCCTTTGATCCGCCAAAGTCGTCGAAGGGCACGCCCACAGTTAAGGACGATGCGTCCTCAAAAGAAAATGGCGAAGGCCAGGATTCCAAAGACGATTCGGCTACATCCTCAGCAAAAAACAAAAAGTCCACACCCCTTAGCAAGTCAAAAAAAATGAGCGATCCATTCAATAAGTTGACCGCCGAAGAAGCGTACGTAATCCTGAATAAGGGGACCGAAGCTCGAGAAAAAGGCTACACGCATTCGAAGGTTGTCGGGACCTATATTTGCAAACGATGCAACGCCCCGTTGTACAACTCGACAGACAAGTTTGACAGCCATTGCGGTTGGCCAAGTTTCGATGCCGAAATCAAAGGCGCTGTGAAAAGTGAACTCGACGCGGACGGCATGCGGATTGAGATCACTTGCCAAAACTGCGGCGGTCATCTTGGTCACGTGTTCGAAGGCGAACGATACACGGCCAAGAACACGCGACACTGCGTGAATAGCATTTCAATGAAGCTCATTCCAAAAGGAAAAGAACTTCCCGAAGTTATCAAATCGGACGCACGAGACGAGTCGCCAAAAACTCCAGAGAAAAAAGAGAACAACGAGACGCCTGTCAAGAAACCGAGTAAATAAGTTAAGTCGCGATATGATCCGGGATGGCTAAGCTAGGCTGCTAAAAATTGGGCGTTGACTGTCGTTTTTTCGCTTAAAGTTTAGTTCCACTCTTGCATGGACAATTGACGGGAAATACTGGATGAAGCCGCAATGGCGGCAGCACTATCCATTTGAGTGAACGATGTCGCGTGAATTGGGAATGCGGATTGCGATACAGCCGCAATCAACACGACTGCCGCTGCCAATCGAGTTAGGATCAAGGCAAGCATATCAATCAACCCAGTCCGTCAAACCAACTTGAAATGTGCCGTCGCTCTTAGCTTGTCCGCGAGCCATCATCGGTGTATTGAATTGCAGTTCAATGTTTCCGTTTGCATCCACAGCGATCAGACCTCCGGAATCCGTTGGCAATGTGTCTTGGATTGCCGCCTTGACGGACTCGCGTAGCGACTCGTGGAGATACTCCATTCGCGATGACACGGCCGAAGCGATGTGGTGTTTGATATAGAGTTCACCTACCCCAGTACAACTGACTGCACAGGTGCTGTTCTTTGCATAGGTTCCAGCACCGATGATAGGAGTGTCACCCACTCGTCCAAAGCGCTTCCCAAGCAAACCGCCAGTACTTGTTGCCGCCGCCAAGTTGCCTTGTTGATCGCGAACAACGCATCCGACTGTTCCCAAATAGAATAGTCGATCATCGCCGGCGTCATGATCATGTTTGGAAGTCGCGCCCCCTTTGGCTGCTTGCTTCTGTTTCCACTTTTCCCAACTCTCAATTTGTTCCCGAGTCTTGAAATAGTCTAGCGACTCCAGCGGCAATCCAATCTCTTTGGCAAAAAGATCGGCGGGTTCTCCGCACAAAAAGACGTGAGGGGTTTTGTCTCGTACGGCGCGAGCGAGTCCGATGGGATTGCGAACTTTGGTAACGCCGGCGACTGCACCGCAACTTAAATCTGAGCCATCCATAATGCTCGCGTCTAAAGAAACGTCGCCGACACTATTGAGAACCGATCCTCGTCCAGCATTGAAATTGGGGTTGTCCTCTAGAACTTGTACAACAGCTTGAACAACATCAACGGCTGTCGCTGATTTTTGAAGCATCTCGGTCCCTTTTTTCAAAGCCGCTCGTAAACCATCAATGCGATCTTGAATTTGTTTCTCGTTCCAACGGCCTGGTACGCCCCCCGCGCCACCATGGATTGCGATCGACCAAGTGGATTTGTTCTGTACTAGTTTCCCGATTGGGATTTGCTCATTCATTCGGAAGCTGATCTGCTTGTTTTCGTGCGGAGTGAAATCTTCAGGTCTCGCGGAATTGCAAGCCAAGGCAAGGAGTAATAGAAACGGCATTCGGACGGGGAGTTTTGCAAAGAGTTTCACTGCGTTTGCTGTCCTTAGTATTGATGGATTGGCTATCGATTTCAAGTGCGAGTCAGCCTGAGGACAGGCTTACCCACATGGGACCTAATACCTAGAGATTAGGGGATCGATCTCTAAGCTCCACTGATCGATGCCGCCAGACATGCTTGTTGCTTCAGGATGACCGTTTTGACGGAGCCAGTTTGCAACACGGAGTGATCGACCGCCATGATGGCAGTGGACGATAACCCGTTTACCCTCAAGAGAAGATAGAGCGTCGGAGGAAGGAGGCCATTGTCCCATTGGCATCAAGATGGACTTGTCGATTTTTGCGATCTCGTATTCGTTCGGCTCACGACAATCGACCAATGCGATAGATTGGCCACCATCGTCAGTTCCCGACTTGAGCCAAGAATGGACGGAATGAATGTCTATTTCGATGTTGGACACAGATGCTCCAGTGGTGCAATTCCTGAGGATTGGACCGAAGAATTAGACCTCACTTCATCCTTGAATGCTAGTCCGAGATGGGACAAGCATTCGCGAACAAGAATTAGATGCAATTTGAAAATCCCATTGGACGATGCTATCTTGCGGTTGGTGATCGAGACGGTTTTGTAGATGAATGAGACGGTTTTAACGACCAATCTTCATCGAAGAAATCGGCGTCCACAATCTTGCCGGGGTATCGCGAATCGGGTGGAGTCGACAGGTCGATTATCGCCCAGTCTGGCAGCTTGGGGATCTGCCTCGCATTGTTGAGATAATCGTATTCTCGATACGTGAAACCGCTGTTAAGAACTACGTAGCGGTCGGGATTCAATGGATTGGGAAAGATCATTACTGGCACGTGAGTCAAGGCATCGAATCGTCGATTCCCTGCAACAACTTGTTCGCGATTCCATTGGATTGGGAGTTGATCGGCTAACTTCGCCAGCGTTGAATTGCTGCGAGAATCGCCCCAAAGAATCAAGTTGTAATTCTCGAAATCCGCTGGCGTGAGTTCTTCCGAAGATTTGACGATTGCGTCCCCGCGCATTTGCCGATGCCATTCGCGAACCGCACGATTGAATTCAGCTTCGACCCATTGATCCACTTTTGGATGATGTCCAACACCGGTTGGTTTCACAAATAGAAATGGTCCCATGAATGCGTCGTCGATTGGTCCCTGTAGTCCATGCTTTTTGTTAAGTCTTGTCGAGGCTGCTTCGATGGGTGATACCTGCTGCCAACCCCGACTCCGTCCGACTTTTCGAAGTCGAACGCCCCAAGAAAGATCGGATCGTCTAGCCACGCGAATCGTTTCACCATCCAGCTTGACATCGATTGCTTTTAGGCTGTGGGGGAATCGGTTGGCATCAAAACTGAGGCTGAGGTCTGTGACATTGCTAACCGACAACTCAACGACTCCCATGCTTTGCCCGCCAACTGAGACTGCTGCAGGAAAACCAAGTAAATGAGCCTGGTTGTAATTGAGCGTTGCTGACACTGTCGCGGGAGACCAGTGCTCCTCCAACGCATTGATGGTGAGCCAGTGAACTTGGTTGTATCTGAGGGTAGTCGTCGTAAAAGAAACATGCGAGGGTGGATCTTTGGATCGCATTCCATCTAGGATCGCCAATCGTCGTTCGATTTCGATTCGCGCCACTGGGTCCACCTTATGGGCCGTCTTTGGAGCAATGATATGCGTCAATTCGAATCGTTCTTTCTCTGGCAGTTTCCAACATGCCTCTGCCATCATGTCGGCGGCTTGTTTCTGCTTGTCGATTTCGCCGCTATAGGCGATCGTTGGTAGCATACTTAGATTGCGAGCCCATACAGGACAGTCGTACATTTGCCATAGTTTTTGCTCATACCAAGTTGGCTTCAAGTCTTCGCTTTGAAAGACTTTGAGGAACTGAGGGGTCTCCGAAAATCCGGCACCGGGATTGGCGGCAAACCATTTGTCCGGATAGTGGACAGCCAGATGCCAGGCTGCGGCCCCACCCATCGAGAAGCCTCGAATGGCGACGCGCTTTGGATCGATCGGGTATTCCTTCAAAGCGTGTTCGAGCACTTCTAGCGTATCTGTTTCTCCGGCCAGTTTGTTCGCATTGCAGTACCGACCGAAGGGATGAATCATGATCACACCCGATTCAGGCGTCGGATCAGGATTGGTCATTCGAGTTGCGATGAATTGCAGCTCCAATCCTTTTTCGCTTCGGCCTCGGCACCAGATGTCCGCACGATAACCTTTAGAAACAATACCTGGAATCATGTCTCTCGATCGGACGACGCCATAGGGTTGTACGGTACCATCGAGATTCGAACGAAAGCCTCGCACTATAATGAGAGAATTTCCCTGGAGACCCGTCCAAGGTGCGGTTTCCATCTTAAGTTCTGAGGCCCGTTTAGCTCCCTCTTGCAATACTAGTTTTGCGCGATCTATATCCTTTGGCTCAAAGAAGCCATCCTCGTTCAAAGCCAACTCGACGGCTCTTGAAAACACTTCAACGTCCGGTAGATATCGCCCAATGGTCGGACTCTTAGATTTGCGAAGGTCTTCAATATGGTCCTTGAGCGCATTCAGCTCTTTTTGCAAACTCGATCGCGAGTCGGCGTCGATAGCAATTCCTGGAGGAGGAACCGGACGTACCGACGCCGCTTGATTATCAGCAGGCCCATCCGCCGGGATCGTCGATGCTGCCAATACCAAAAGCGGTATGAACACGAATGAAAAAGTAGTCATGAAATCCCCACCAAAATCGCACACTTTTCGGCGTAAGCGATAGTAAAACGATTGTCCCAATCGTTTCCGCCCTGCGTCTCGGCTGTATTGTAACAAACAGCCTGGACATAATGGCTCTGCGATGAAGCAGGAATTGTACTAAGCTGCTGAACAGTTGAGCACAACGTTTCTACCCTGATGCAATTACCTTGTGATGATTTATTGAGGACTGCTCCCTTAGGAACGCCGCAACTGCGGTGAATCCGTGCGTTAGATTGCGATTGGCAAGGGGGGCAAATTCTCCAGCTGCAAAAATGCCGGACAGGGGGAGTCCTGGAAAGTAACGGTCTATGGCTAACGCGTCATGATTTGGTTGCGAAAACATCCGTTGGCCTCTCCCATTGCAACTGAAAAGAAGTCCCGCTTTATTCTCCGCGCCACCCTTGCTTACACGCTGCAAAAGGTTCATCAAGTCGGAGTCAGCACCTTGGGCGTCCCGAACGTGAAATCGAACCGTTTGCCCGACTTGAAAGCGATCGGTGACGATGATTCCGTCCGTGTCTGTATCGACCCCTTGAACATTGCGAATCAAGAAATCTCCATGTGAGAAAGTGTCACTATACTCCGTGATTGCTCGACCAATCAAAAGAGCGTCGATTGCCATATCGCGTTCATGACTTGGCAGTCTTTGAAACAAATCTCTTAGCATCAGCAGTGCCGGTTTTCCGCCGAGGCCAACTATTGCATTGCCATCCAGTGCCGTAATGACCATGGGATCGCCGATGGGTCTACAGCCTTGGCTGACGATTGTTTGCCAATGCAATTCCGGTGGCAGAACCAATCCTACCGCACCGCTATGGTAGATTTCGTCGTTACAAAAAAGGGTGCTTTTGGCTTCCCAATTCGGACTACTGCAATAACCCCCAAGTATTGGGACAACCTTTGCTCCTCGCTCTGGCTCAAGTGTTTCGATCAGCGTATCAACCGAAAAGCTGCGAGGGCAAGCAGCCACCAGCAGGCCATTGCACTCCTGAGCCCGTTCAACGAGCTCGTTCGTAAGTCCGACAACGGTCGGTCCATCAGGAGTTTGCAGGCACTCCATTTGGAAAATCTTTAGAGATTGTGAAACCTCGCCGATCAACAGAACGCTGGCTGCCGTTTGCCCTTCGATCTCACGGCCTCGTCCCACTAAACTTTCGGCTGAACAACCGAATACCGGAATGCCCGGTGCGTGCTCGTTGAGTTCCGTTCGAATCCTTTCGGAGCTTTCGCCTACTTTGTCACCGCTTACAAAAAGGAAGATACAAGTGACAGGACTTCGCAAATGATCGGACGCGTTGCGAAAGGCGTTGCGAACGGCGATGTGGACGGAAGCGTGCTCAGCTATCCCGGAGCTTGCAATCATTGGGTTTAGGTCCCTTGAATAATCGCCACGAGATCGCGATCCATTTGCCCTCGAGTCACAACGTCATCGGCACCAGACTCTTCCGCCAATGTAAGCCGTTCCACGTCGACGTGCGGCCCATACGCCACGATTTTGCAATGGGTGAACGCCTGATGGAGCAACGGCAAGTCTTGTGTTAGATCCACGCTGAGCAGCGTCAAATCGACCAGAACAAGCGACACCAAGTCCGGTTTTGCGACACGCTCTACAAGCTTGATTACCGATCGATCCACCACACAAGCTTTGCCTGCGGCGCGAGCGGCGGAACTGATCCGCGATTGGAACATCAGGTCACTTGACAATAAAAGTATCACTAAACAGCTCCCGGTCCTCTTTGGCCATCATCGATCGTGATGGCCTCTAGTGTTGGTAATACGAATATCTTTCCGTCTCCGATACATCCCTCGGTGCCGGTCCGAGCAATCGAAGTGATGGTCTCGATCGCCCGATCCAGAAAATCGTCATTGACGCATATTTCCAACGAAACCTTGCGAAGGAGGTTGACTCGATATTCGACGCCGCGGTAGTTTGCAGACTGTCCTTTTTGACGACCGTATCCTTGGGCTTCAATGACCGTCAATCGCTGAACACCGGCGTGATTCAAGGCTTCGCGGACTGCTTGAAGTTTGTTTGGCTGGATAACCGCAAAGAGCATCTTCAAGGTATTGCTAATTCTCAAACGCTAAAGGCTAAAAGAAAAGGAGGTCTAATGCAGGCCAGCCAGTGTCTCGCGACTGCGGCCACGCTCACCCGAGTGAGGATGCAATCGATTTTGATTGCCGTCGCCGGCCTAGTTCGCCGGTTTAGTTCGCCTCAGCAGCATCGTAGCTTGAAAGCACCAATTTGTCATGCTCATCGACGCAAGCTTCCGCATACGATTCATCGGTCTCCCAAATCCTAACGCGGGTGGCAACACCCCCAAATCCTTTGAGCAGAATCGGGCAGACCTCCTCCAAAAGGTATTTGGCCATGTTTTCGGCCGTCGGGTTATAAGGCATTACAAACAATCGGCACGGCTTGACCATTTTCAATGCGTGGATCGCATTTTCATCTTGATCGGAGACCAGGAAGCTATGGTCCCAATGCTCATCCAGCCAGCCTTTGCACTTGGCTTTTAGATCCGCAAAGTCCATGACGCGGCCAACGGAATCTTGTTTTTCGCCAACTACAAAAAAGTCTGCAACGTAATTGTGTCCGTGGAAATGTTCGCATTTCCCTCCATGTTGGAACAAACGATGTCCGGCGCAGAATTTAATTCTTCGCATGATCGTGAGACTCATAAATCTTGGCTTTCTAATCGGGCTCAATGTTCTGGGCCAGTTGGGAGTTTGAAAAAATGTAACTAAGGTCGAAGTTTTGGGTTGTCGCGATGCCGTTCGGCATCGCGATTTGTCTTTTTCGCTAAATTTTCGTGAAATGCTTTCGTCAAGTCGACGCCGGTTTGGTTCGCCAAACAAACCAGAACAAAAAGGACATCCGCCATCTCGTCCGATAAACTATATGCAGCATCCGACTTTTTGAAACTTTGGTCTCCGTAGGTCCTGGCGATAATTCTTGCAAGTTCTCCCACTTCTTCAACGAGCACCGCCAAGTTGGTTAATTCAGAAAAATAACGAATGCCGACCTCCTTTATCCAACTGTCTACTCGGCCCTGTAATTCTCGCAACGACAGTTCGTTGGGGTTTTCGGGTGCCGTTTCGAATTCGCTTATCATTGATTTTCTGTGGAAATTCTTTCAAACAGTGGTTCAATCACGGCAGAAACAGCAATTCTAGCAAATCACGTTCCAGTATCCCAGTTAATCCGCTCGTAAAGTCTGCACTTACAACGGGGCAGGTGATACAGTAGAGATGCCGGCGCGTCGGTATGCCACCAACGCGAAGTGTAAAAGTCGAACTTTTTGAGGTTCGGCTCGTTTGTCTCAATAAACTGTTTTAACGGATTTAATCATTATGCGTCTGTCGTTCGGATTAGAAGCACGTCAGATTCAGACCCAAAAACTGGCTCCGAGGATGATCCAGTCGATGGAGATTCTGCAGTTGCCGATTTTGGCTTTGCAGGAACGCATCGAGCAGGAGATGAACGAAAATCCGATGCTGGAGGTCGAGGAGCGCGACGAAACGCTGCCAGATGAAGAGCCTGTCGACGAAGAAAGCCCAACAGCCTCCCGGACCGAGGATGAAAAAGAACTGATCGTCAAGGACAATCAGTCCAATGCGGAAGACTTTGAACGTCTGGCGAACATGGACAACGACATGCCAGATACGTTTGACGATTTTCGCCGTTCAAGCAACCGCATGCAGGAAGATGGCGATCGAGCTCACGATCTGATGGCCAATGCCGCTGAGCGACCTGAGTCTCTCAACGATTACCTGCTCCATCAACTTGCGGAAATGGATATCGACGATGACATCGAACGCATCGCGGAACGTATTATTTCCTGTTTGGATGCCCGCGATGGCGGGTATTTAAAAACCTCACTTGCCGACATTTTGCCTCCCGATCACAAGTCATCGGATATAGCATTGGCTGAGAAAGCCTTAACCATTGTTCAGTCGCTTGAGCCGGCTGGTGTGGGAGCGAGAAATCTTCGCGAATGCCTCCTTAATCAATTACGTCCCGAAATGCGATTGGTAGATGAAATGCGAACCTTGATTTCGCAGCATTTGGACGACTTGGCCGAAAACCGTTTGCCAGTGATCCAAAAAAAGACGGGCTACTCAATCGAATTGATCAAAGAGATTCGCGAGCAAATGCACCAGTTCAATCCTAAGCCGGGGGCCGCATTTATGGAGGTTCACGTACCGCTCGTGACCCCAGACGTGATCGTCGAATCCAATGAAAAGGGTGTCTACACCGTCCGACTAGTGGATGACTCACTGCCACCGCTGAGGATCAGCGAATACTACCGGCGGAGATTAGGTGACCCGAAAGCCAGCGACGAAGAAAAAGAGTTCATCAAGAGAAAGATCGGTAGCGCTCAATGGCTAATCGAATCGATCCAACAACGGCGACGAACATTGACTCGCGTTTCGCAGGCGATAGTCGACTACCAAAAGAAATTTCTAGACGAAGGTCCCGAGTCGATCGAGCCACTAAAAATGCAGCAGATAGCCGACCAAGTTGGAGTCCACGTTACAACCGTATCGCGGGCAGTCGATGACAAATGGATACAAACTCCGAGAGGAATTCTACCACTAAGGCGATTCTTTGTCTTTGGAACCCAAAGTGCCGACGGAGAAGATGTAGCCTACGAAACGATTCGAATCAAGCTGCAAGAAATCATCGGAAAAGAGGACAAAACAAACCCGCTAAGCGATGATGATTTGGTCGAAGAGCTCAAGAAGCAAGGTCTTGGAGTCGCGCGTCGAACGATTACCAAGTACCGCAAAAAAATGGCCATACCGAGCAGTCGACAGCGCCGCGACTGGTCTAAAGTCTAACGATAAACTTATTAAGGCGAGAGGCAGTTGAAATACTACCTTGGGCATCTCGTAGCACGGGCATCTCGTAGCACGGGCGTCTCGCGCCTCTCGCCTGGAACTGTACTTTCAGGCAGGCGGGACGCCTGCGGAACATTTTTTCCCAGGAGGGACGCGCGGGACGCCCATGCCACTTGGTATGTTTGTTTCTGCCCCTTGCCTAACTATCGGGAATGCGGCAGTGGCGAGGTTTTTGATATGGCTGACATCTTGTTATGACAGTTTTTCGATCAATTCTCGACGTAGGGCTTTGACCAAGAAAACCAGATTGCTGAAGTAACGTGGGGCCAAACGCTTCGGATCTTTAATGGTGCGATGAAACCATTCTAGACCCAGCCGCTGCATAAGCTTTGGAGCGCGTGTGGCGTTCCCGGCAACGAAATCAAAAGATGCACCTAACTGGATCGTTAGAGGGACATCTAGTTCCTCTAGATGGTCTTCGATCCAGTACTCTCCTTTGGGTTGACCAAGTGCAACCAAAAGCAGATCGGGCTTGGCTTGTTTGATCCGCGCAATCTGACTCTTAACCTCTTCGGAACTACATGCTCGGAAGGGTGGACACTGGACTCCTGCCACGGCCAGCTTCGGATAGAGCTCCTTTAAACGTTTAGCCGCCCTTTCCGCGATCCCATCCGATCCACCGTAGAAATACACGCGAAGTTTTTTCTCAGCACAACGTTCGGTCAATCGATAAATCAAATCGGCACCTGCCACGCGTTCTGGCAACTTGATCGAATTGAGCTTACTGCGCCAAAGAACGGGCATTCCATCGCACAACGTTAAAGCGGCCTTCTCCGTGAAAGCGGCCAATCGTGGATTCTTTACGCACAGCATGGCATAATTCAAATTGGCCGTAACGGCATAACTTGGCTGCCGCATAGCCATGACCTGCTCCAAGTAGTCGAGCGTCTGCTCCATATCGAAAGCATGGTAATCCAGCCCCCAAACGCGCGTCGTCTTGGCAGGTTTCAGATTTGCTGGGCTTGCCAGCATTTGCTCAAAGAAATCGCTGACGACGGTCTCTACTATTTTGGGATAGAGATCCTCGACAACGACTGGCAGTAGCACGGCGACGCTTTGCTCCGATTCATATGCGAATTGAGCTCGCATTTCGGCCAATTCCCGATGCTCGTTGCTTTGAGGACGGCTATCGTGAGTTGCGAAACCCTCGTGCGTGTTGGCCGTAACGGATAACTCTTCAACGGCCCGTAACGACTTATCCATGTCTTCCGATTGCCTGTTCCAAACGTATTGCGATTCTTGTTCCTTAAGCAGCTTGGAAGGGCGTAAATTCGCGGCTTCCGCTGACGGCTTTGGAATGGAGGCAGCGGGAACGCGAGGGACGTACACAGACTCGGTAAGATCTGCGACACGAATAGGTCTTTGGTTTTGATTTGACATTGCGGTGGGCAAGTCCAATAAGCGAGCGATTAAAATACTGAACCAACGGTCGATGGGCATTAACCCGAAAAGCCTAGCTCGCCGTTTTCACTGTCGTGGGATGATGAGCATTGAGAAAGCCATCCAAGATCTCGATACTGGGATGATTGTGACGGTTGTTCCGATGGCGTACCCACAAACTTGAGTTGCAGCATACAATGATGTAGGCCACTAAGGCGAGCGGCAGTATGAATTCTAACTGTAGCATGGCCCCCTGGGCCGTGACGCTGACGCATATTTAACATTACGGAAATCAAATGAGCAACGCGTTAAGCTCCATCGGAAAGAAAACGGATAGCCGAAGCACCATAAGCCAGCGGCCGAGCCAATTGGATGTTTCGATTGGTCAATACCTTATCAATCGGCTACAGGATTATGGAATCCGCGACTGCTTTGGGATTCCAGGCGACTACATTCTCAATTTTTATAGCATGCTGGAAAAGAGTCCCATTAATGTGGTCGGCTGCACTCGCGAGGATTGCGCAGGCTTTGCGGCCGACGCGTACGCAAGAATTCGTGGAATGGGGGCACTCTGCGTAACGTATTGTGTGGGTGGTTTGTCGGTTTGCAATAGTGTCGCAGGAGCCTTCGCAGAAAAGTCCCCTGTGGTCTTACTTAGCGGCTCGCCCGGCTTGAACGAGCGCATCAACAACCCCCTACTTCATCACAAAGTCCGTGACTTTAGTACACAGCTAGAGGTTTTTGAAAAGCTTTGTATCGCAGCCACAGAATTGGTTGACCCGATAGTCGCCTTTAGTGAAATCGATCGTGTGTTGGACGCGTGTTATCGTTTTAAACGTCCTGTCTACATCGAGTTACCGAGGGATATGGTTGATGTTATTCCGCCGATTGCGCGCGCATTCCGTCGACCCAATACGCAATTTGATTCGCAAGCGTTGGATGAAGCCGTCCGGGACGCTGTCGATCGAATCAATCAAGCCAAAAGGCCGATCATCATTGCGGGAGTTGAGATCCATCGATTTGGGTTGCAGGACGAGTTGATGAAATTGGCCGAACAAGCCAAAATTCCGATCGCCGCTACGATTCTTGGAAAGAGCGTTGTGGACGAAACACACCCGCTCTATGTGGGCCTCTATGAAGGGGCAATGGGGCGCGAGGAAGTTACACAATATGTCGAAGACAGTGATTGCGTGTTATTACTCGGGGCGTTCATGACGGACATCAATCTAGGTATCTACACGGCGCAACTCGATGTTAAGAGTTGTATCTATGCCACAAGTGAGCAACTGCAGATTTCTTATCATCACTATCCAAACGTTCCGCTTGCTGATTTCTTGGATCGATTGATTATTGCCAACGCTCAGCCTGCTCATCGATTCATACCAGATGTTCTGCGTCAAAAGCACCCAGGAAACTTTCAGCCGGAACCAGGGCGGGCACTGGAAATCAGTCGCATGATTTCTCGAATCAATGGCCAAATCGATGCTCAGACCATTGTGATAGCAGATATCGGCGATTCCCTTTTTGCTTCCTCTGAATTGGTGATCCACGAGAGAACCGACTTTTTGTCACCTGCCTATTACACGTCGATGGGTTTTTCCGTCCCGGCTGCGCTGGGCGCTTGTGTTGCTAAACCAGAAGATCGAGTGCTCGTCGTTGTCGGCGATGGGGCGTTTCAAATGACCGGTCAAGAGATGTCCTCCCTGATTCGCTTGGGATACTCACCTATCATTATCGTGCTAGACAACCACGGCTACGGTACAGAAAGGTTCCTACAGAAAGGGACGTGGAAGTACAACGAGATTGCAGTGTGGAACTATTCGAAACTGCCGGACGTTTATGGGGGCGGGAAAGGCTATCTCGTCAATGATGAATTGGAGTTCGATGCGGCCCTGAACGAAGCTTGGGCAGACAAGTCCCAACTGCATTTGATCCATGCCAAACTCTCTGAAGGAGACGCAAGCCAGACGTTGAAGAGGCTCGCCGACCGGCTTGGCCAACACATTTAGCCCGGATTATTTACAGGATCATTACTCACGCGCCGCAGGGCGCTAGCCCCATCGTTTACCATATGCCAACGAGGCTTAGCTTCAATCCATGCCATTGGCTGTCGGAAGTAAAGATCGGGTTCGAACCCGCGAGAATTCTTGCGTTCCGATTTTGCTCCAATACTAAGCCGAGATCGGATGCTACTAGCCCTTGATAGCCAGCGTAAATCGAAAAACGCCTCGATAAACCTAACGATCCGCCTAGCTGAAAATCCAGTAGCTGCGATGTGAGCCATTCGCTTGCTACGGATTCTATCGGAGCACCTGAGGAATTAGCTGCTTGGGCAACTCCAAATGAATCGTTGCTCAGCATCGCCCATTTGCAGGATCCGAAAACTCTTCCGTTGTCATTCGAGAGCAAGGTTCCTTCCGCTCCTATTTGCCCGCCAGCCATCGTGTTTTCCGCTCGGGAAAAAAAGCCAACTCTGGCACTATTGCTGGAGGAAACGTTGTCCACGACATCGTATATTTCATCGACTTCGAAAAATCGAAAACCAGTCAATAATCGTATCCTATACGGCGTTCGATAGACAACGTTCGCTTCAAAACTACGCATCTTCGTGTCATAGAGAAGACTGTTTGAGTTGGTGGGATTAATGGGAACGGCTCTATAAAACAACGGTACGACTTGGGTTGCGGTCAGGGTTTGCTCGGCAGACATATCGCTCGCTTGAAAGAACCGCATTTGGAAATCGATGGGGCGTTCTCGAAAGATATTGAAGAAGCTTAAAGTTGTGTCGAGCCCTACTCCGTTCGATCCTTTAAGCTGGTCCGCGTTTAAGAGAACGTTTGCAACGGTTGCGAACACCATCGTAGAAATCGTTATCTATGTTGGAATGCAGATGGCGTTACTACCGACCGCGATCCGGGAGTTACTCGCACGTTTTGCATTCCAGATGTTGGAAAATACTCTGACGTCTTAGCAGGCGCCGGAAGCTCCAATCGATCGCGGTCGCTCGGTGACGATTGCTTTTGTGTCGGAGCTGGCGGAACGGATTCGTAAGATCTGGTTGGCGAAGGGTCCTGTTGGAGCAAATTTTTAGGTGTTGCGAAGGTACTTGGCTGTGTTTCGAAAGTATTAGGTTGAGTCAAGGGAATTGCCATTGGGATTTGCATGGGGGCAACATCCATCGATTGGACGGGGCTGGCGGACGGGTTGTACTCTTGGCTATAAAGTGGAGCTACATGGGTAGTTCGCATCCCCACACTTCGATTATTTGGAGGAGTCGTGGCGGACCCATAGAAGCTCGACATAGACTCCCATGGTTTCCACATTGACTTGCTATTGGAGCTATTGCAGCTATTAGAGCGACCATCTTTACAAGCGTGGTAGCCCTCGCTGTAACCAAAGCCGCTGTAACGACCAAGGTAATTGATTGGCGAAAACCTGTCTGAGGGCAATTGAGCCTGGGCCGCAACGACGAACGCGCTGACAATAGCTATCGAAAGGAGTCGTGTTAACATAATCTTCTCATCCCTGAATGTGGCATCGCTCCATGGAAATCCATTTCCGTATTCAATCGTCAAAAGAGCAGGTCCGAGATTACCTCGAACAAATCATCTAGTTGTCCAATCGACCAGATGTGCGCAAAAATCGGTTTAGGCAATCTGTAACGCTTGGCTCGTCTCACCCCCGATGCATTGCCGTCGTCTGAAGAATCATCCTGCAAGCCATCATCACGAGGATCGAGGGCAAGAAAACGGAGGCGGGTGCGCAGTAGCGTTCGATGGGAGGCTCAACCAAAATTACTAGCGACATCTTGCATATTGCATACCCGAGTGCTGTCCAAAGAATCATCTGAAACTCACGCTCGTACTCAGGTGTCTCCCGTTGCTCGTGCCTAATTCCTTTTCGTCGCCATCGCATGGCAAATGCTCCCAACATCAATGGAATCGAAAGCATCACGACTGGATTGCGTAAAGCAAGTTCGATGGCAGCTCGAATCGAACGCTTCAACGCCATCCATAACCAAGTCGCATACGATTTCGGCTGTCCCAGAAGGATCTCGCTCGAAAGGAGTGCCATTTGACGATTCATCACACGAGAATCTGCATTATAAAGTTTCGATGCGGCTGGGACGGCAATCTCCCACACCATCTTGTTGAAGTGCAATTCAAGATTGTCGTAGTTTTGCTCTGTGCTCCAGCCTTGTCTTGCCCCGCGTTGTTTTAAGATCTCAATGGCTAGTGGTTGGACATCGGAACTCAAGTGCGTCGTCCCATCTTTTTGCAAGAATTGGCCGGCAATTCCGATAATGTTGTATCCACCAAACGAGACCAATCCGAAGTGCCCTACGACAAACCATCGCAACGTCGACCAAGCCAAAAAAGGTAACAAGCTTGCCAAAGTAATTCGTAACGCAACCCTCCAAGCGTCCCTGGTTTCCGGATACAGCCACCAACGAGCAATCCAGCCGCCGACAGGGGCGAAAGCTAGCAAAAAAAGATAGGAAGGCTTGGTTTGGTAAGCAAGAAATAAAAAGATGGACATTCCAACCAAGGCCCATTTGTTCCTGCCTGTGTGCACCAAGATAAACCAATGCGAGATGGTCAGAACAGCAAAGGACTGAGCCAATAGATCCGGGGTCAAAACGCCGCTGTACTCCAACACTATTTGACTCGTCAGGATGGGCGATGCGGCCGCAAAGGCCAGCCAAGGGTGCCATGCGCAACGAAGTAGCGAAGCCAAAAACGCACCCACGGAGAACGCCGACACTAGGTATTGAAACCAAGGAATCAATCGCTCAGAACCGTCGGCAGCGACAAAAAATCGGAGTACGCAGGGATAAACAAACGTTCTCTTGTCGTTGAGCGCGTCAGTCGCATTTCCCCATGAATAGTCGCGATAACTGGCTGTGTCGAATTGAGCTAGTGGCTCCAATTTTCCAAGCCATTGCAAAACGCCAGCAATCGCCATTACCTGTATGAGAAATACATACCAAACTCGGAATTGCGAATCCTGCATGTCTTTGGCAAGTCAATTCGATAGTGAAAGTAGATGTTAGCGATGCAAATGGATGCCTAATCCTACACAAAAAACACCGAGACTCGTTAGACTATTGCCATGATTTCGTCAACGAAAAGTACCCTGACGGTCGTAATACCGGCCCTAAACGAAGAAGAAGCCATCGCGGCTACGCTTACCCGTTGCCTAGCGGTTTCGGAGTCGATCCGTCTGAAGGTTGGCCTTCAAAAAATCGAGTGGATTGTTGTTAGTGACGGCTCGACCGACAAGACCGTCGAGATCGCGCATTCCTTCAAAGACGTGACCGTCGTGGAGCTTCCAACCAATCAAGGATACGGAGCGGCCATTCAATGCGGTTTCGAAGCAGGCACAGGTGATTTGTTGGGTTTTCTCGACGCTGATGGTACCTGCGATCCAGCTTGTTTCGAAAGCATGTGCTCGCAGATCCTCGACGATCGAGCCGAAGTCGTTCTCGGTTCCCGAATGGGGTCTGGTAGCAAAATGCCGCGTGTACGCCGCATTGGCAATTGGCTATACGCAGTACTGTTGGGGTTTCTTACCGGCAGAAGCGTGACCGACGCGGCAAGTGGCATGCGAGTCTTGACCCGGGACGCTTGGCATCAATTGCAACCATTGCCTTCAGGACTGCAATTCACTCCTGCCATGAGTGCCAAAGCTCTTGTTACTCATATGCGAATTGTCGAAATCCCGATTCCATACGCGACTCGAATAGGTGAAAGCAAATTAAATGTATTCCGTGATGGGTTCCGCTTCCTTTCGGCGATTCTAGGTGGATTGCTAAGCGTTCGACCGGATCGATTTCTTGGCATGCTTTTTTTGGCGTGTGTCCTTGCGACGATTGGGATAGCTGCGTTTCCGGTCGAATACTATCTGAGGAACGGAACCCTCGAGGACTGGATGATCTATCGTTTTATCGCCTGCTTAGTATTGAGCTATGCGGCGTTCACGACTTTTGCTGCGATCGCCCTTTCACACCGATTGGCGAGCCTAGGGCCGCTACGAAAACCGACCGATTCCTTTTACGCATCGATAGCAGCAAAGCTTTTTTCCCCTATTCCATTGACGATATGGAGCGCACTCTGTGTTTTCTTAAGTCTAACTTTGATCCGCGATGGTTTGCTGGAATACATCTCAAAAGGGACGGTATCTTTGCACTGGTCCCGGTTGATCGTGGCCGCTTATTTTTTGTCGATCGTATTCCAAGGATTTGTGGCCGCCATTCTTTTGGGAGTGATCAACATGTGGGTTGATGCCCAACGTACTCGTTTGACTACCAGAGATGATTGAGAGCATGGCTGACTCGCAATTCGATCAATACGCGAACAACTACGAATCGGCCCTTCAGCAAGGGTTGAACATATCTGGCGAATCCTCAGACTATTTCGCAACAGGTCGAGTCAAATGGTTGCGAAAGCGTCTTGACGATTTCCACGGTTGCACATTTGCAACGGAATGTGTTATGGATTTTGGATGTGGGACAGGCAACAGCGTGGAGTACCTTCTGCGCGAACTCCATGCAAAAAATGTCGTCGGAATTGACTTGTCGGAGCAGTCACTCATTCAGGCCAGAATGCGCTATTCGTCGAGCAATACTAGATTTGCGACTTCGGAAAACTATTGCCCCTCGGAGGAGATTGATTTGGCATATTGCAATGGTGTATTTCATCACATCCCCGTCGAGCTTCGGGCAACCGCTGTCCGTTATATATACCGATCACTTAAGCCAGGCGGTTGGTTTTCTTTTTGGGAAAACAATCCTTGGAACCCAGGGACGCGGATCGTCATGAGTCGAATTCCATTTGATAGAGACGCCATCACATTGACGATTCCCGAATCCAAACGGCTGCTCAACTACGCAGGTTTCGAAATCGTCCAGGTTGACACGTGTTTTTATTTTCCGAAGCTGCTTCGATGGCTTAGACCCATTGAACCATGCCTGTCTCGGTTGCCGTTCGGGGCACAATACATGGTGTTAGCCAGGAAGCCAGATTGAAGTGGACCAAGGTGGCACGGTGGCATTGCGGCACGGTGGCATCGCGGCACGGTGGCATTGCGGCACGGTGGCATTGCGGC
Organism: Pirellula sp.; assembly: GCA_043757445.1. Taxonomy (GTDB): domain Bacteria; phylum Planctomycetota; class Planctomycetia; order Pirellulales; family Pirellulaceae; genus JBKCUI01. Next base: position 94,509 of record JAYVPJ010000183.1, read on the forward strand.
ACGGTGGTTTTACACGGCCCAGGGGGCCATGCTACTGGTTGTTGGAGCCCATTAGCATTCCACCCAGGCCGCCAAGCATGGAGCCTTCTTCGGTGTGTTTGCCGCGCCCGCCTGCTGCACTTACGATGCTTCCCGCCAGTCTCGAAAACGGTAAGCTCTGAAGCCAAATTGGCCCTGGACCCGTAACGGTTGCAATGAAGAGTCCTTCGCCGCCGAACAACGTATTTTTCACGCCACCAATGAACTGGATGTCGTACTGAACGGATGGGCCCAAGGCCATGATGCAACCTGTGTCCAGTTTCAACTGCTCTCCAGGACTGAGCACTCGGTGCATGAGCGCTCCGCCAGCGTGAACCAATGCGATGCCGTCGCCTCGCAAACGTTGCATGATAAATCCTTCGCCACCGAAGAGTCCGACACCCATTTTCTTTTGGAACGCAATGCTCACTTGGATGCCCTTCGCGCCGCAAAGGAACGCGCCCTTTTGGCAAATCAATTCGCCCCCCATCTGATCCAAATGCATCGGAGTGATTCGACCCATATAGGGAGCGGCAAAGGCAATATGCTCCTGGCCTTGAGGCCTGGTATTGGTAAAAGTCGTCATAAACAAAGACTCGCCAGTCAGAACGCGTTTGCCGGCACTCACCACTTTGTTCCAAAAGCCACCACTGCTAGAAGGATCGCCAAACACGGTTTGCATTTCGATGCCGCTGGTCATGTACATCATCGATCCAGCTTCGGCAATGACCGTTTCGCCTGGATCAAGGGTTACTTCGACATATTGAGTATCATCGCCGTGGATGCAGTAATCGATTTGGTCCGCAACACCTTGTTTGCCGGCCGGCGATTGATGGGAGCGAGGTGCTGCATTGCTGGTACCGGAGTTCCCCGAAACCCCGGATGCCCCCGAAACCCCGGATGAAGAAGCGACTGGCGTTGTGGGTGAAGATCCACTCAAGTAGCCGTCGTCCATAAATGACTGCGACGCATTGGCGGCAATATCGCTTTGAGCGACGAATACTTGAGAACAGGACTGACATCGAACGCTTTTCCCTAAGTGCTCTGGTGCAAGCCGATGTGCCTTGGAGCAACTAGGACAGTAAATGGTAAGCATGGCAAATTCCCAATCAGTCTAAACTTGTTTCAAACAAAGATAAATCAGAATATTCAAATTGTAGCAGATGGAGCCGCATTTTATTAATGCTGTAGATCGAGTACTATGATGAGCGGATTTTGCTTCAGAATATCTAATAAACTTTCCTCTAGGCCCACTATTGACACCAAGCGAATTGAGCCAAAACACAACCCACCAAGGCAACAGCCCCTGGCTTGACTTGGGCGTGGCGAACGATGGATTGACCGCAATCGACGGCTTGCTGAATCTTGCTTCGGATTTGGATATCCGTGACAGTTTTGTGGCTCAGCTTCTTCCGCTGCTTACCGCATTCCCGAACTTGAAACGCGGCCTTGTGCCATTGCATCGTTTTGTCGCGAACACGCGAATACCAAAGAGCTTTATGGTCTTTTTGGATAGAGATCGCGATGCGCTTCCGTCTCTCTTGCAAATGCTCTCAATCGAGTCCACCGCCGTCGAGTGGTTGATTTCCGATCCTGATAGTTTCGATTGGCTAAGGATGAGTGCTGGGCAATCTGTGGATGCAGGACATCTAAAAGATATCCTGATTGGCGAGATTCAAAATCTAAATGAGGAGGAACAAATTCTTGCGAGCATGAAGCGGTTTCGCAGTCGAGAGTCGTTGAGGGTGATCTGCTCATTTTGTCTTCAAGATATGTCGCCAGGAGTCGTTGCACAACAATTATCTTGGATAGCTGACGCAGGGATTGCTGCCGCATTGATCGCTGCAAATGCCGAGCGCATGACGGATCGCCGAGCGAGATCAGCAGTACCTGTATGGGATTTGTCGAACTTCGTGACTGTCATAGGACTTGGTTCGCTTGGGGGCCAAGAGCTTGATCTCTATGGCTCACTCGAAATGGTAATTTTAACGGATACTAGTCTTCTTCCGGACGAGTCGCGAGAGTCCTTTGTCCTAGATGAAATGCGCCGTCTTGCCCATCGAGCGATGACGTTTGTGACCCATCCCGAAGGGCTAGGATATTCCGTTGACTTTCCGTACAACCCCGAGGGAAGCAAGTCGGATGAAGTCCATTTGCACGATTACCGGAGATGGATTCAGACCATTGAGAATCACGGACGCACTTGGCAACGGCTAAGGCTGCTCAAGTCCCGGTTTCTTGCCGGCAATCCCGACATTGCGAGCAAGTTTTCCGAAGAGTTTCCGACCCTCGTGTATCGGCGATATTTGACACGTGCTGACATCGCTGGGATCGGCGCACTTAAACGTAAAATCGATCGCGAGGGAAAGGAATTGGATTCCGCTGAGCCGAATAAACCCGCTTGGACGGTCGAGTCTTTGCTCGGGCGAAAACGCGAGATCGAGTTTTTGACACAATTTCTGCAGTTGATCAATGGTGGCGAATTGATTCCGATTAGGATCGCCAACACCGCCTCAGCAATTGACGCTTTGGCACAGTCTGGATGCTTAACGGAACAAGAGCGTTCCATTCTTATAGCCGCCTACCGCCGCTTGTCGGAAACCGTTTTTGCGATACAGCTTCGCAAGCCCTTTGCGGCGGGCGATTTTGATCGCGGCGCAACGATTGAAGTCAAGTGCTCGCTGGCAAAGCAACTGTCTTACCAAGGCGATCTGGCGGGGGACCAACTCGATGCGGAATTGGCCGACTCGTGGACCAAGGTCAAGCAAATTCGAAATCACTTGCGAGGGGAGGTGTTTGCCGACGAAAACCAGGCGTCAGAAGAAACCGATCTCATCCTAGATCCGAATCCCAAGCCGGAGTGGATTGATGCACTTTTAGCCAAGTACCGATTCAAACGTTCGAACGCCGCCTACCGTTACTTGATGGAACTTTCTCGTGAAGAAGTTTCCATGCTTTCCACCCGGCGTTGTCGACATTTTTTGTCTAGTATTGCCACGCAGTTGCTGACCAAAATCAGCGAGACTCCCGATCCCGATTTAACGCTTGAGAATCTTGCTGTCAGTTGCCGATCACTCGGAGGCAAGGGCGTCTTGTGGGAGCTTTTCAGCGTGCATGAACCGTCACTCGATCTCTACGTTCGACTCTGCGGGGCCAGTCCCTATCTGATCGGGATCTTGACCAGCAACCCGGGAATGATCGATGAGTTGTTGGACTCGTTGATGCTTAACCGGTTGCCGACAGAACAACAAATGGGATTGATGCTACACGAATTGTGCAGAGGAGCAGAAGACCTCGAGCCGATTATCCACTCCTTCAAAAACGCCAGACACCTGAACGTGGGCGTACGAGATGTACTTGGCAAGGAGAGCATCACGGACACACATCGAGCCTTGTCGGACATTGCGGATGTCTGTTTGCATCAAACCATCGATTGGCAATATGGAAGATTGATTAAGAGGTTTGGTGTCCCGGCTACGAATGAGGGGCAAGTCTGCCGATTTGGTGTTGTGGCACTTGGCAAGCTTGGGTCGCGAGAGCCAAATTACCACAGCGACATCACCTTGTTGATAATTTATGATTTGGAGGGGACAACGAGACCACTAGGCTCAGGCCGCCATCACGAACCCATTTCGTCAGAATATTTCTTTCTGCAACTTGCGCAAAAAGTGGCACAAGCAGCGAATCGCGTAGGACGAAGCGGCCGATTGTATGAAGCCAAGAACTGGTTGATTTCTGCTAGTCGAAATACAACGCTTGCATGGAAACTTAACGACTTCCAACAATTTTTTATGGAGTCGGAGGATCTCGCTCTTCAGCGCCAGCAACTCTGTTGCGCGCGCTGCATCTTTGCAGAACCTTCCTTTCAACGCTTGATAGACGAATCCGTTCTGGCGATCGTTCGAGAGCGAGCGTGGACCAAATCTGATGACAGGTTTGTATTGTCCATTCGGGAGCAATTAGAAACGACTGCCGGTGATCGCAATATTAAACGCGGTGTCGGTGGTACTCTCGACGTGGAGTACATCGGGCAGCTACTCATGTTGCGAAACGTCGCTTCCAATCGGGAAATTTTCGTGGCGGGTACGCTGGAACTGATCGAGCGGCTTAAAGTAGCTGAATTGTTGAAACCGAAGGATGCAGATGCCTTGAACGAAGGCTACAACTTTTTGCGAGGGGTCGAATCTGGCCTGCGACTAATGAATACGCAAGCTCGTCATGACTTGCCAAGCTCGGAAAATGAGTTGTCCCGATTGGCTTATGTCCTCAATTTGGAAAGCGGGAAAGCACTCGTTCAGCAATGCGAACACTTTCGGCAATTGAACCGACGACTATACGAAAAGTATCTGCTTCCAATATGATTTCGGAAAAATCGACGTAGGTACGTCGTACACTCGGGAGAGAGGCAAGTTCAAATCTACCGAACACCACTCGCAAAGGCAGATTGTCTGCCATTGAACAAGCTTAACACAATCAATAAAAAATGTGGCTTGGAAAAACAAAAAAGAGTGCGGTGCAGTGTCGGAAAGTGGCAAGTGAATGCGCCATTAAAGTCGAGACTTTGTTCGCGCCGCAAAGAGGTACGCCATGACTTTCCTTTCATCTGATAAATTAGCGCAACAATTCACGGGCCTGATCAAGTCATGGTTTAAAAAAATGGTCTGTCACGGACTAGATTTATCTATTGACGAGGAACAGCTCGCATCAACGATATTGCTGGATTTGATTCGCGGTGTTGGCAAATTGGACGGTGACAGTCTGAAACATGTCGAGTTGGTGCGAATATGTCGAACGATAACCAAACGCAGGGTTTCAAATGCGGTTATGAGTTGTGCATTTCAGCCGAAGGGAAGGATGTGGCAAGGCCTAAGGCCGGATTGGTGACAGCACCACCGAATGATCCGGAATGGGTTCGGACTCGGCGTAGACCAACGGTGGGCCATTGCCATGAATTTGCTTGGTTTTTAGGCCTCCAGAGGCAAGTTTGGCTTCAACTCAGTTCGCTGCCTGGGTCATTCTGCACTCTTGGTGCTATCCGCACTAATGCTGGCAATGCGGAGCAATTCGAAAAACTGATCCAGATGACTTTGACGGTTCTTCTGAAGGTAGCGATCGATTGAGGGAAAATCTATCATTTAGGATTGTAAGTTTCGTATGATTTGTTCTTGCAAAGACCACCGGGTAATGGTTTACAATATACCGGGGTTGTAGCGAATTTGTTTCGTAACCAAGTTGTATTGATTTTTGGGCCACAAGCTTACTCCCATACCTTCGCATTGCGAATAGAATCCAAACCGCAAGGCAATAGAAAATGTCTCATTCCAACTCTGCAGTCGCAGAACCCGTCGTTAGTCCAAAGAACGCTCCTCCTAAGAGCAAGAAACAACCTAGGTACCACGTCATTCTCTGGGATGATCCAGTGCACACGTGGGAATACGTTATCGAGATGATGCAAAACTTGTTTTATCTTTCGCCGACTCAAGGCAGAAAGATTGCGGACGAAGTGGACAGAACTGGCCGAGCGGTTTGCTTGACAACTACGCTCGAACACGCGGAACTTAAGCGAGACCAGATACGTGCTTTTGGGATGGATCCTTATAGCTCGAATTCGACGGGCAGCATGACTGCATCGATTGAACCCGAGTCGTAACGCACGCCGGAGGCATTAGGCAAGGGGCAGTTGAAATCCTACTGTAGCATTCTCGTTGCACGGGCGTCTCGCCCGTCAAAACATGGGCGGGATGGGCGGGACGCCCATGCCACTTGGTATGTTTGATTCTGCCGCTCACCTTATAAGAACGGGTGCTAGCATAGTAGTAGATTGGGCACTTCGTTTAACCCCGAGCCGCACGCGACGGCTGACGCACGGCCATCGCCTACGCCTACGGCTTCGGGTTAAACGATTGGATCTTTAGCTTCTGGCTTTAGGATAAGATCCTAAGAAATCGAGTCGAATAGCTTTCTTAGAGAGACTTTCCAGGGCGGCTTGAACGTTGGGTTGCGATTCGTGCCCCTCTAACTCCACGAAGAAGAAATACTCATTGGATTTGCCGGGCACGGGAAACGACTCGATCCAGGTCAAGTTCAAACCGTTATCCCGAAAGAGAACCATGACATCGGCAAGGGCTCCCGGTTGGTGAGGTACTTGGAACATGAGTGATGTCTTGTCGTCGCCTGTAGCTGGTACCTGTTCGTCGCCGATGATCACGAATCGGGTTACGTTATCTGGGTTGTCTTCAATCGATTCTGCGATGATGTCTAAACCGTGATGGATACCGGCTTCTTTGGATGCAACGGCAGCGGCGTTGGGAGTCGTAGATGCGATCTTGGCCGCAAGCGCTGTGCTCGCAACCTCGACCCACCTAGCGTCGGGCAGATGATTGGTTAGCCACGCCCTGCATTGAGAAAGAGCTTGCGGCTTACTGTATACTTCGCGAATGTCCTTGCGGTCCCATTTAGAAAGAAGGTTGTGGTGGATCGGCAACAGAATCTCACCGCAGATGCGAATCGGTTTTCGGACAAACATGGTTAGTGTATCCACAATGCGTCCGTCCGTAGAATTTTCGATCGGTACAACGCCATAGGTAGAATGAGAGCTCGCAATTTCTTCGAAAACCGCACCTATCGTGTTTACCGCCTGCAAGCTGTCGATTGCGCCAAAGTACTTGGCCGCGGCAGAATACGAGTAGGAAAATTCCGGGCCCAAGTAAGCAATCGAGCTTCGTCTGATTGCCGTCTGGAAGGTCAATCCAACCAGGAATCGTTGAAGCCGTTCTTCAAACCCGTCCTTGGCCGATCCCGCGAAAGTCGCTTGGGCTGCTCGCAACGAAGAGGAAGCGGCAACGCTTTTCCCCGATTGTGCCTGCATTTGAGAAAGAATTTGGCAGCGAGTATTGGCTAAGGCCAGGATCTGAGTATCAATTTCCTTTAGTTTGTCGAGCAATTCCTAACTCCTGGACTTTCAGTGAAGTGCGTGGATTTTCTGCTGTCAAATTGGCGTTCTTACTCTCGGAAACGCGGTGGCGGCTCGCTAACTGTAAATTTGCTTCTGACGCAAATCATTTGGATGCAAACACTTAAGTTGTACAGCTGCTTTTTTGCGACTCCGTTGGCACACCAGTTGCTGTTCAGGACAGGCGTAGTCGCTGGGACAACTAAAAACCTAAAATCGTAATCGCAAAACCCGACACATCCTAACTCAGAGGAATCATTCATGGCATCAGGCGAAAAAATTATTGGTATCGACTTAGGAACGACCAACTCGGTCGTGGCTGTGATGGAAGGGAATGAGGTCAAGGTAATCCCCAACGCAGAAGGGAATCGGCTGACTCCAAGCGTGGTTGCCTTCACCGACAAGAGCGAGACGATCGTTGGAGAACCAGCCCGACGGCAAGCCGTCACGAATCCTCGCCGTACCGTCTACTCCGTGAAGCGATTCATGGGACGACGTCACTCCGAGGTCGAATCGGAAGAGAAGATTGTGCCGTACCAAGTCGTCGGCGGTGCTAACGAATACGTTAAAGTCCAAATCGGTGATCAGCAATTTACTCCTCAAGAGATCTCCGCCAAAGTACTTCGCAAACTCAAGGAAGCTGCGGAATCCTATCTCGGGCACCGAGTTAGCAAGGCTGTCATCACTGTCCCTGCCTACTTTAACGATGCCCAACGACAAGCTACTAAGGACGCTGGTCAGATCGCCGGCCTGGAGGTAGCTCGAATCATCAACGAACCAACCGCTGCCGCTCTTGCATATGGGTTGGACAAGACAAAGGACCAAAAGATCATCGTCTTCGACTTGGGTGGTGGTACGTTTGACGTATCCGTTCTCGAAGTTGCCATGAGCAATGACGACGAAAACAATAGCAAGGTTTTCGAAGTCATCAGCACGAGCGGTGACACTCACCTGGGTGGTGACGATTTTGACCAAGCCCTAGTCAATCATGTGGCCGGGCAATTCCTCAAGGACACCGGTTTGGATTTGCGGAAGGAGCCCATGTCTTTGCAGCGATTGCAAGAAGCCTGCGAAAAGGCAAAGAAGGAACTTAGCAGTCTTCCACAAACGGACATCAACCTGCCGTTCATAACCGCCGATGCGACTGGCCCAAAGCACTTGCAAATGACGATCACGCGCAGCACCTTCGAAGGGCTCGTAGATGACTTGATAGAGCGTTGCCGCAAGCCTGTTTTGCAAGCACTTCAAGACGCCAAGATGAAGCCATCGGACATCGATGAAGTCGTCTTGGTCGGCGGATCGACCCGCGTTCCAAAGGTGCGTCAAATCGTAAAGGACATCTTCGGCAAGGAGCCTCATCAAGGAGTAAATCCAGATGAGGTCGTAGCTGTTGGAGCCGCCATTCAGGGAGCTGTGCTATCAGGCGATCGACGTGACGTACTGTTGCTCGACGTCACACCGCTAACACTCGGTATCGAAACCGAAGGCGGCGTGTTGACGGCACTGATCGAACGCAACACAACGATTCCGGTCGAAAAGAAGCAAACGTTTTCTACGGCAGCGGATGGTCAAACGGCTGTGACCGTTAGCGTTTTCCAAGGAGAACGCAAAATGGCTCAGCAAAATCGCTTGCTAGACCAATTCAATTTAGAGGGCATTGATGCTCAAGCCCGAGGGGTGCCGCAGATCGAAGTCAAATTCGATATCGACCAAAACGGTATTCTGAATGTCTCTGCGAAAGACCTCAAGTCGGGAAAGCAATCGAGCGTCAAGATCGAGCAGTCGAGTGGCCTGAGCAAAGACGAGATCGAGCGAATGCGAAGAGACGCGGAATCGCACGCTGATGAAGATCGCAAGTTCGTAGAAACGGCGGAAGCAAAGAATAGAGCAGAAAACACCATTCATGGACTCGAAAAAGCCATCAAAGAACAAGGTGATAAGCTCAGTGAATCCGATCGAGAACCGCTGGAACAAGCGATCAAAAAAGCACGCGATGCAATTGCAACGAACGATTCCGCCGCGATCAAAGCCGCGACCATGGAACTCGATCAATCGGCTCAAGCGTTTCGTTCGACATTAGGCGCTCAATCAGGTCCTGCGCCGGCTGGCGAACCTGTAAAAAGCCCTGCCGACGACGACGCAATCGACGCTGAGTTCGAAGTCAAAAAGTAATTTTGAGCGCAAGCAACGTAAGAGGGTTAAACATGTTGGCGATCGGCAGAATGAAAAGTTCCGCAGTATGGGACCAATGTCCCCTCCGCTGGCTCGTTCGGGACAATGGTCCCAAACTACAACAGGTATCTCACAGCCTGCCGCTCGCCGTTTAACCCCGAGCCGGAGGCGACGGCTGCGGCGGATTAACTCGCGGCCCCGTCGGCCAGATTCAATATCATGCTTACAGGAGCCGTATTCTAAGGTTGCTTCGCCGACAACTTGGCGAACTCACCTCGGAATTTCCTGACCGTCGCGCCAGACTTTTTTCAAACGTTCCGTTAATGAGCTTGCACCTGATTCGACGTCGGCTCTAACATCGAGCGAATCAACGACTCCGTCAGGATTGACAAGAAAAGAGGTCGGAGCAGCGACAACTCCAAATTGCTCCACCAAGCTGTGGTTGCCGTCGCTTTCACTATCCCAAAGTTCCGTCCACTCTGATTTTTCGTAGTCAGGGCCTTGGACCATGAGGCTTTGAGATGGGGTCATACAGATTCCCACAATTTCAAAATCGGCATTTCGATGTTTGGCGTAGATTGCCTTGAGCTTGCGCAGCTCTGCACGACATGGAGCACAGTAAGCACTCCAAAACCGAACGAGCACCCACTTCCCCCGAAACTCGCTGATTTCAAATTGATTTCCATTCATTCGCTTTGACTTCAAGTCGATCTTGCATCCAAGCAAATCCAACTGCCTCGAAATCGATTCAAAAAACTCGCTCCGTTTATTTCCCAGCTTCGAATTAGGCTGGTTCTTAAAGACATCGGCGAACACCGAACATATCCATCGCGTTTCGCCTACGCACCGGTTCCATTTTAATGTCAAAGCCCATTGCGATGCGAGCGAATGATCCTCAAAGTTCAAAGGGACATTAGTCGAAAAATATTGGTCGAATCGCATGTTCCCGTCTGCTACCGCTTGTTTGATTTGATCGTCCGGCAAGACTGCAACCATATTCGCGTAGCAACATAGCTGGTAGAACAGAGCCCGCCGTTTGTCGACTTCGGAGGCTCCAACCGTATTGAGGATCCGCTCAATGCTTACCTTTGCCGCTGACTCGCGTCGCAGTTCGTCGGTCAGTTTATGGTACTTTATTTCATGCAGGTGTTGGAGAAATCGCAGTTGCGACTCGACGTCCACTGCAATGGGGGGAGTTAAGCTATTTGCTTGAACGTTTTTTCGAACAACTCCGTCTAGAAATAAAGCTACACCTCCTATCGCAATCAAGGCTCCAATCAACCAGCCGAATTGAAGCTTTCCATTTCGCATACTGCGAGCATTGGCTCGTGTTTTCATTTCGACCCCCATACTTGTTACGCGCGACCCTCACGGATGAACCACAGACTGCCAATCAAGAATCCAAGGATGCCTGTCACCAAGCCCGCACGACCGCTTTGATGCAAAAACTCAAACTCCTTTGCTTCGTGGCCCAATAGGTAATTGACGAGGAAAACCGTGTACATGATTAGCAACGGGGAAATTAGCCCAAGGAGAATCGGTGCTCCTGTAGTGGTGGCCAAGCTGGAAATACACCATCCAATTCCAATTGAGCCTAGCAGTAGAAATACGATGTCCATAACAACACTCATCGGTATCACTCTATGCGTTATGGCGGCCTCAAACGCAATCCGATTGGCTACGAAGGCGACCAGCGTATTGACGGCGACGGTAATCAACAGGGGAACAGCGATAATAACCGCCTTGCTGGTGCAGCGTTGAATTCGATTCGGTGGTAAGGCATCCATGAATTCGCAAGAGCGATCTTGCCTTTCCATCGCAAACGTATTGCCTGCGATCAAAGCGAACAAAAAGAAGGAGCACAGGAATGCGCAGTAACTACAGCCTGAGAGCACTATGGCCAAACGCGCATTTGTGGAGTAGGTATGGAACTCAAGCAAATGATCCATTCCCCACGCGAGGAATGTGTAACAACCAAGCACCACTACAGCAAAGCCAATGAGGTAATGCCGCACCAGCAGGAAGTCTTTGTAAATGAGGTTACGCTGCATCTCGCCGCCCTTTGACCAAGTCCTTGAAAAGATCCTCAAGTCCGATGGAACAGATTTCGTACGACTGCACGGCTGGATCACGGGAAAGCTCAGCCACGTCTAGCTCGCAAGCTGGATACAACGTCGCAATCCATTCTCGCCTGTTGAAACGTTGTCGAACCATGTTCTTGACACGGGCAGTTGGAAGGCAACCGTCGTGCAGAACGGCGTGAACTCGCTTGGCGTTTTCCGCTAAGTCATCGACAGATGCCGTCAGCAGCAGCTTTCCGTGATCCATGATTCCAATCGTGTCGGATAGCCGCCGAACGTCATCCACTTGGTGGCTGGAGAATAGGACTGTATGCTCACCATGCCTCAGCGATGAGAGTATTCCATCCAAAAACTCTTCACGCATTAGCGGGTCGAGACCAGATGTGGGTTCATCGAGAATCAGCAATTCAGGGTGATGAGACAGCGCCAACAACAAACCGAGCTTGGCCGTCATCCCTTTTGATAACTCTTTGACCTTTTTGCTTCTCGGCAATTCGAACGTGTCCAATAGTTGGTTTGCAAGATTATCATCCCAATTCGGATAGAATGGCTTACAGAAACGGACGACCTCGTCGATTCGCATCCAACGATAAATCTGGTGAATCTCTGGCACATAACCAATGCGACATTTTCGCTGGCGTGAATCGCGATCGGCCGCGACATCATTGCCCAGCACGTTGATTTCACCTGTATCGGGAGCGATCAAACCCATGAGCAGTTTGATAAGCGTACTTTTCCCGGCACCGTTCGGTCCGAGCAAACCAAAAATTTGACCATAAGGTATCGAAAGGCTTGCTTTGTCTACCGCAATTTGTTTTCTAAACGACTTCGTGAGCAACTTCGTTTCGATGGCGAAAGTCGATGCTTCTTGTGCGGCCATAGCCGTATTCATTTCTTCGTGACCCTTCGCCAAAAGTGCTCTTGGAGGGCTTGCTCGAACGCCTGACGAAGACGCTCAGGGGTCATGCCCTTTTTTGCCCCAATCGCGATCGTCTTTTCGAATTGCGAGAGGATCCGCTGGCCGGTCGCGTCGTCTATGATCGGAGGTTTCGACACAACAAACATGCCGACGCCTCTCCTTGCGACGGCAATCCCCTCTCGTTCCAGTTCATCGTAAGCCCGCTGCACGGTATTTGGATTTACCGTCAGGTCGATTGCTAACGACCGAAGCGAAGGGAGCATCTCACCGGGCTTGAACAGGCCGGTGTCAACTCCACTGCGAATCTGCTGAACGATTTGCTTGAATATCGGCGTGTCATTTTTCGGGTCGATATGCATACAGCGAAGCCCTTCGACAAGCGTATTTCTACACGAAGTCCGAAAAAACCTTGCGGACCGGAACTAGTTTATCTGCGTTAGTGCACTAATGCAATAAGCCATTTAGAAAAATAGCCACGTGCGATTCCGCTAAGGCTGCGTCGGCAACAGGCAATAAAAAAGCCCTGTCTTGTTTCCAAGGCAGGGCTTTTGATTTCGTTGGATGCTGTCCAAATGGCCATTCCAAAGGGCTAGTCAGCTAACGAAACTTTCGTTCGCGCTTCTCGCAAGCCGCGACTGAGTATATCTCTGAGCAAAGGTGAGTAGTCCTCGTATCTTGCTTCATCGGCCGGACCGTCGGCATACTGGTAAATCGCGTCGCGAGGTTTTGCCCCTAAAGCGATCAACGTGCTCGATACCGTCCCGTAATCTGCGCCCCTCAGCACCATGTTGGCGCGTCCGGTCGGAGAAGGCGAGCGAGCGAACACTTTGCTAGCAACCGCTAGGAACTTCACGGGTGAGTCCAGCGTTTGCAGAGTAAGAAGTCGATTTGCAAGTTGAACACGTTCATCTCGAGGATCGTTTAGATTTCGACCTCCGATAATATTCAGCCCAGATTGCATCTCGATAATTTCGTTTTCCGTCTCGTGGTGAATCGCAAAACCAGCGTCTCGGTCTACAACCACAAGGTTGCAGGCTTCAAACTGGTGTTTGTCGAATTCCTCCAAGATCCGCTCGAGCGCTGTACGCGAACAAGTAGCTTTCAAAGCTTCCTTGCACAACAGCCCTCGTGAACGATTGCTACCAAGAGGCTCCATGGTTCGGCGATTGCAGATACCTACAAATATGCCATGCTGATTGACTCCTAGCCAAGTCCCGCCATTGCGTTGATCGGTGGGGCATAGGATTCGCGGCTTACCCGATTGAATGGTGGGTGCCGTACTTCTTCTATCAAAAAACTCCTCTCGATTAGCAGCGACTAGGATCGGACTTTCGGAAACCACGCGATATTGAATGGCTAGTAAGCACATCGCAACATCAGCACTTTCTATGGTTGGAGTTTGCGAATC